>JBDHLB010000104.1:0-6341 GCA_039586095.1 Gemmatimonadota bacterium | reverse complement strand
TCGATAAGCACCAATCGGGGAGGGCGTTCGCTGTGCGGAGGTTCCTGTGCCGCCGCCGGTCGAGTGACCAACGGAGCTGCCACCAACAGCATCCACAGAGCTACACCTACTCGGCTTCTGCTCATGGTTCTCCTTCCGGTCCTTGAAAGCAGTGTCGCGTCTGCTGGATACGCGTCCTGTAACCTACATACGGCGTCGCGCGGGAGTCGAGCTATGAGGTTGGCATGGTGTTCCGGTGCAACCCTGGAAGGGCGGGCGGTGTCTTACGTAGCGGACAACGGGAAGCGCCGGGTGCGTGCGGTACCCTCCTGTGGCTGGGACTGATTACGGCGGCACGCCGCCGGACATCGCCGCATTGCCCCGGCGCCTTCTCATCCCGTCGGATCACTCTTCGAGTGCCCCGTCTCCGGTCGCGAGCCCTCCCGTCCGGCCTGCATAGCGGCGCACTCCCTGCCTCTCGCGGATCCACTCCTCGATCAGGTTTCCGAGGCGCCGCACAACGCGACAGGTGACTACGAAGCCGCCCACGCTGAGCACCATGACGAAGAAGAGGATCATCCCCCAGGCTGCATACGGGTCCGTTCTGCCGTCCTACTTTGCCTGAACTCCAAGCGGTTCCTCCGGATCGGACGTGAGGAAAGTTACGAGCCCAGGGGCTGAAAGCGTGCGCTGGGGCTGATAGATTACGGCTCACTCGCGCCGGAGTGGCGGAACTGGCAGACGCGCCGGACTCAAAATCCGGTGGGAGCAATCCCTTGAGGGTTCGAGTCCCTCCTCCGGCATCGTGGTGACGGTCCCCAAAACACCATCCAACAAGTGATGGCTGCCGCCGCGTTCCGCCGGTGGCTGGCGTCTTTGGCGCTCGCTCGGCCGACTCGTCGCGCAGCGGACTCGCCGGCCGTCGGAACGCGTGCCGGCGCATCGAACAACCGCCACAGGAGAGGCCACCGTGACCTTCCGAACCTTGCTCCTGATGAAAGCCGCTGTTTGCCTAGTCTTCGGCGTCTATCTCCTCCTCGCCCCGGCGTCTCTGCTGGGACTCCTGGGCGCGACGCTCGGCGCCGGCGGTCAGTTCACCGCGCGAGAGTATGGTGCGGCGATGATCGGCATCCTCATGCTCACGTGGTTCGCGAAGGACCTGCAGGCGAGAGATGCTCGCGCCGCCATCCTGCTCGCCCTATTCGTGTACGACGGCATCGGGGTGATCATTACGGTTACAGCAGTGCTCACCGGTGTCTTGAACGCCCTCGGTTGGGGCATCGTGCTCGTTTATGCGTTCTTCACCGTGGGCTCCGGCTACCTCCTCTCGAAGGAAGGACCCGGGACGTCGAGTCGGGCACCGCGAGCGATCTGACGTCCACGACCTGTTGCGGCTGAGACACCCGCCCGAGCGCTGTCCGAGAAGATGGAGAGACGACCGATGGCCGATACCGTGACGCTGTATCGCTGGGAGGACATGCCCAAGGAGCCGGTCACCGACGCGATCTCCCGACGCGTCCTGACGGGCGAACGCATGATGCTGGCACAGGTCTATCTGGAGAGGGGTGCGATCGTGCCGACGCACTCGCATGAGAACGAGCAGCTCACGTACATTCTGGCTGGCGCTCTCCGGTTTTGGATCGGCGACGAGAACGCCGAACCGCTCGACCTCCGTGCGGGCGAGGTGCTCCACATTCCCTCCAACGTTCCGCACAAGGCGGAGGCGCTCGTGGATACGTTGGACGTCGACGTATTCTCTCCTCCTCGCCAGGACTGGCTGGACGGGACCGACAGCTACTTCCACGACGAAGGCTGAACCGTGGACCTCGGACTGCGTGGCAGAGTGGCGCTCGTGGCGGCCGCCAGCAAAGGCCTGGGGCGTGCCGTGGCCGAGGAACTGGCAGCGGAGGGTGCTCGCCTGGTGATCTGTGCCCGCGGTCAAGACGGATTGGAGGCCACGCGCGCGGCCCTCGCCGAGTATGGCGGCGACGTCGTCGCACTGCCGGCCGACGTCGGTGAGCCGCAGGACGTCGACCGCGTGGTGAGCGCCGGCCTCGAAGCTTTCGGTCGCATCGACATCCTGGTCACGAACTGTGGAGGCCCTCCGGCCGGTCCCTTCGAACAGCACGGTCCCGATGCCTGGGCGAAGGCGGTGCGCGAGACGTTGGGTGGTGCGGTCAACTTCGCCCGCGCGGTGCTGCCCGGCATGAAGGAGCGGGGCTGGGGCCGCATCATCAACATCACCTCGATCGCGGTGAAGCAGCCCGTGGACGGCTTGATCCTGTCCAACTCGGTTCGCGCGGCCGTCACCGGATTTGCCCGGACCCTCGCCAACGAGGTCGGTGGAACCGGAGTGACTGTGAACAACGTGATGCCAGGCTTCACCTGGACAGATCGGGTCGAGGAGCTGGCAGAGCGGAGCGCGGAAGCACACGGATCCACCCGTGACGAGGTGGTCGCCGCGTGGGAGGCCGACATCCCGTTGGGTCGCCTTGCGGAGCCACGAGAATTCGCTGCGCTCGTGGCCTTCCTGGCTTCCGAGCGTGCTTCCTACATCACGGGCACGTCCATCCCTGTGGACGGCGGCTGGATCCGCGCCCTGCTTTGACGCCCGGGCGGTCACGCGGTGACCGCAGACCACCCGCTGCCGCCCGATACCTCGAGCGGCCCACCGACTGGTGCCCGGCAAGGCGCCTCGATACTCTTGGGGCGCCCATGAATATCCGAACCCGCCGCTCGAGCTCCAGGGTTGGCCGGCCCGCGTGCATGGCCCTCCTTACGGTGTGCCTGCTGGCACGGCCGACCGCCGGCCAGGAGGAGACGTCCGGTTTCGCTTTCTTCCCCGGAGAGCAGGATTTTTCCGAGCTCCTTGCCGGCTTCCTGGAACCCGGAAACCGCGGCTATTTGGTGCTTGCCGATCGACCGGACCTGGACGATGAGTCGGAGAGCCCACAGGACTTCGAAGGCCGCGGCATCGAGGCCGTCGTGGAGCTCGGTTTCCAGCTTCCGGCCATCCGGTTCAGCGAGGAATCCGCTACATCGGCCGGTCTGCAGCTGGGATTCGAGGTCGGAGTCTTCACCCGGTTCTACATGGAGACGAGCGAGAAGGACCTCATCAGCGTCGACTACCGCGTCGGATTCCCGTTCTCGGTCGTGAGGGACGGTTGGGAGGGGCGGGTCGAATGGCGTCACATCTCCTCGCACCTGGGCGACGACTTCTCGAAGCGCTTCGATCTCCAGGCTCGAACCATCTCCATGGAAGGCTTCGAGCTCGTGCTGGCCCGACGCGTGGGCCTCGGATGGCGGGCGTATGCAGCGGGTGAGTGGAACCACTCCACGAGCCCTACCATGGAGCGCACCGCGGGACGCTTCGGACTCGAGTACAACCCACCTCCGGACTCGTGGAACGGACCGCATCCGTACGGAGGGGTGGAGCTGCGGTTCACCGACGTGACCGGCGGCCCCTTCGCCCAGGTCGTCGGGGGCGTCGGCATCCCGGTCGGAGCCATCCGTCTGATGTTGGAAGGTCGGGCCCAGTTCGGGCCTTCGACGATGGGTCAGTTCCGGCAGATCGAGGAGAACTTCTGGGGGCTTGGCCTGAGACTGGACATCTGAGGGCGTCAGTTCGCCGGCCCTCACCCTGCCTCCGGCCATCTCATGACAGGCCGCGGCGGATCCGGGTCAACCCTTTTGCGGCGTGACGTGTCCAACGATCTAGAAACCAGCTCGACGCTCGGTGCGTAGTGGCTGAAGAGGCGAGTTCCCATCGGGGAACGGGCGGACGACGAGAACAGGAATACGATGAGCCGAGCCGGAGACATGTTCGCGGCGCTGAACCGAAAACGGCTGTTCCAGATCGCGCTGGTGTACCTGGGTGTGGCGTGGGCCATTCTCGAGATGACCGATTTCGCGATCGCCAACTACGACCTGTCCAGGAAGCTTCTGGACGGGTGCCTGTTTCTCCTGGTCCTCGGCCTGCCGGCCGTGCTTATCATCGGCTGGTACCACGGGGAGAAGGGCCACCAGCAGGTCGTCCGGTCCGAGCTGTCGCTCCTTCTTACGCTCTTCGTGATGGCGGCGGTGGGTACGTACCGCATCGCCACCGCCGAGGAAACCGTGCGTCCCGACCTTGAGGTGGCGAATCCCGCGACGTCCGATGCCCGTCTGGCGTCCAACCCGGCCGCCGACCTCGGTGTTCATTCCGTGGCCGTGTTTCCATTCCGGAACGAGACATCCGACGACTCGCTCACCTGGCTCGGCCCGGCCATCGCCGACATGCTGACGACGAACCTCGCGCAACTCTCGGACGTGAGGGTCGTGAGCCGGGAGCGACTGCTGGGACTCCTGCGCGACACGGGCCAGAGCGAGACCGATGAGATTCCCCGCAGCCTGGCCGGCGAGATCGCGGCCCGGTCCGGAGCGCGTCTCATGGTCCGGGGGTCGATCCTGGGAACCGCTGACGACCTCGCGATCGATGCTCAGTTGATAGAGCTCGACGGCGGCACGGTCGTGGCGGCCGAGCGGATCCGGGGCACCGATTTCTTCGCGATCGTGGACTCGCTGTCCACACGGCTGTGCGGGGAGGTGCTGGGTCCCGAGGCCCTCGAGCTGCCTCCGCTCGCTCCCATCGCAGCGGTGACCACGCCGAAGCTCGCTGCGTACCGGGAGTTTCACGAAGGGGTTCGGGCAGAGCGTCTCGACCGGTCCGCAGAGGCGCGGAAAAGGTTCGAGAAGGCAGTGGAGCTCGATTCATCCTTCGCACTCGCCATGCTGAAGCTGGCGGAGAGCGAGGCGCTGGAGGCCGACGAGGCCCTCCGCTACATGCGGTTGGCCCGTAAGGAGCTCGCGAAGCTGCCGCCCGAGTACCAGAAGCCACTAAAGGCGGTCGTGGAGCTCGGTGGACAGAGTTTCGCCATCGTAATGGACTCCCTGCTCGACCGCGCGATTGCGGAAGTGAAGGGGGCGCTTCCACATGGTGCCGCCTCGGAGGCGGACACGCTCCGTAGCCCGTAGTCGAGGGCGAGGTTCGGCCCGATCGCGCTCGCAGGTTTCTGCGGGTCATTCCGATGTCTCCGCTCCGGGGAGAGACGTGCCCCTTTTTTCCCCGCCTGCCTGCTCGCTAGTTTCTGCGCCAACCGACCGACATGCGCGGGGCACGTCTGTCCACCTGTCGGCCGGTTCACCGGCCGTCCAGAAGCTGCCGGCTCGCGCCACGAAGACCGGAGAGGGAGATGAGAGCGATACGTAAGCTGATGGGAGTCTCGATGATCTCGATGATGATGACCGCCGCGTGGGTCGGTTGTGCCTCGGAGGAAGCATCTGACCGTGCGGCAGATGCGGCGGCCGAGGCGACGGAACGTCCAGAAGCGGCCCCGCAGGGCGCCGAACAGGTGGGTGAGGAGACGGCGTCGGACGCGCCTGTGTCGCCGCTTCTCGATCCCTCCAGCCCCGAAATGAACGAAACGGCGCCGGAGCGCTTTCAGGTCCGTTTTCGGACGAGCCGGGGCGATTTTGTCGTGCAGGTCCACCGGGAGTGGGCTCCGCGGGGCGCGGACCGCTTCTACAGCCTGGTGCGGGCGGGCTTCTTCGACGAGACGCGCTTCTTTCGAGTGCTCGAGGGGTTCGTCGCTCAGTTCGGCATTCACGGCGACCCGGCGGTATCCGCAGTGTGGCGGACGGCGGCGATTCCGGATGACCCGGTGGTGGAGAGCAACACGCGGGGCCGGATCACCTACGCGACGGGCGGCCCGAATACGCGGACTACCCAGCTCTTCATCAACTTCCAGGACAACTCCTCTCTGGACAGCCGCGGCTTCTCCCCATTTGGCGAAGTGGTTGAGGGCATGGAGGTCGTGGACCAGCTCTACGCCGACTACGGGGAGGGGGCTCCCTCTGGACCGGGTCCGGCCCAGGGTCGAATCCAGGCAGACGGCAACGCATACCTGGAAGCGGAGTTTCCCCAGCTGGACTATGTGATCGAGGCCCGCGTCGTGGAGGAGGGCAGCTGAAGGGGAGAGTGTTGCGCTAGCGCAACGACGAGGCGTGTGCAGGCGGGTCGCGCACGGGCCACGCGGGGTTCGACAACTCCTTCGAGCTGCGGCCGTAACGTGAACCGGTGACAGGGAAGGTCGTCGAGTCTGCATCTTGCAGGAAGCGTGGATGTTAGGGGCGAGTGCGTTTTGCGGCTTCGCAGATCGGAGGCATGGGGACAGGTGAGGGAAGGAGAGTCTCTTGACCGAAGCGGGTGAGGTGACGAGCGCCCGCATCCTGGTGGTCGACGACGAGCCCCAGAACGTCCGCTACCTGCAGGACGTGCTCGAATGGGCAGGCTACGAGAACGTGACGGGAGTGACCGACCCGCG
>JBDHLB010000103.1:0-6351 GCA_039586095.1 Gemmatimonadota bacterium | reverse complement strand
GGGAGCCTCAGGCGAGCGAGCTGCGCGGGCTTCGGCGCTTGAGTCCCTTCGCACAGTCCAGGCTGAACTCGAGAGGGATCTCAACGAGGCGCGCGCTTATGCCCAGCAGAAGCGGGACCGCAGTTCCCTCTTCTCGGACCTCTCACGGTGGCTTCGCTCGGACGTGACGACCCGACCGACTCATTCGCTGTGAGACTCGAAGGGGTGCTTACGGGGAACTACACTGTCTTTCCACGAAGAGCAGCGTGGACGACGATGGTGAACCAAGGTCAGCTGGAGCACTTGGATGCCCCGGAGCTGGTTGCCCGGCTTGCCGAACTCTACGAACACTGGAGTGATCGCATCGTCTACAACGGCGAAGCGTACGACGAAGCGATTTGGATCGTGACACGCGAGAGCGTTCCCTTGGTTTGGGATCGACGTACTGGTGGCTTTCTACGCACGGACCACGCCTCGAAGCTGCACCTGGACGCTCAGCTCGTTCACCTGGAGATCTGGAACGACTCCTATGGCAGGCTGTTGGATCTGTGGGCAGACGAGATCGAGCAGGCTCTCGAGCAGGTGGCCTACCGGACTGAGGGCGGCGGCGCCTAACAAGGAACTGGCGTTGACGCGGGCTGGCTCACCGGCCCGAGCTACTCGGCTCGCACCTCGCAGCTCGGGGTCAGCACTGTAGTCGCGCAGAGGAATTCCAAGGTCGTTGGCTCCACCGTATTGGCATTGGCCAGTCCACTGACGTTCCTGTTTGCCTCGGCAGAAAGGGATTCGATGGAGTGGGCGCGAAGTAGACAACGCCGTGTAGCAGACAGCTGCCGGCTCTGTTCGCTACGCTCACTTCGACGAGCACCCTCGGCCCAACCGGCGAACCAGGCCTGAGCTGGGTACCACGGATGCAGGTTAGAGCGGTGCACGATCTGGCAACGGAAGTGACGTTGCCGGCTTCGGAGGCTCTGGAACGTGATCGGGCAGCCCGGGGACGGGGCTGCCGGCACGAGCTTGATCTCCGCGGAGGGGGACGGATTCTTGAAAGTGGCTTCCTGGGGACTGGTGGCTGCGGTGACCTCGAACCTTGTCCTTAGGAGGCATTGGGCGGAAGCTGCCTTGGAGAGATGAACGGATGAGGAATGGTGATGAATCGACTCGATCAGATCTGCTCGGGAACAAAGGCGTGAGCATGGTCCGGGGTGTCGCGGACGGGCTTCGGAACCGATCCATCGGCGTACTCTTCGTCGAGCTGACCCTTCTCGTGGTGGGGATTCTGCTCGCCCTGGGGGTCGATGGCTGGCTCGAGCGTCGGCGGGAAGCGGCCATTGCGGCGCAGTCGCTGGAGTTGGTGCGCAACGATCTCGTGCAGCTGACCGAGCAGGCCCGCGAGCTCGAGGAGTACAACCAAGGGGTTCTGGGGGCCATAGCCACAGTGTGGGAGGCAACTGTCAGGCCGGGCCTGATCGAGAAGGATCCTGCGACTTTCTTGGCGTTGGCGGTGATGGTGGAGCGGCGGACGGTGCGGTTCCCGAGGGCGGCGTACGAGGAGCTCGTCGCGACAGGGAACCTCAGGGCGTTGGCCGACCCGGATCTGCGCGCGACACTCGTTCGTTTCTACGAGGAGCTGGGGCGGACCGAGGAGATAATCCTGCGAAACAACGAGACCTTCACGGACGGCCTCCTGGGTCGGCTGGTGATCGGCGAAGGACTGCTCGTCAACGTGCCCGGAGGTCGAAACGAGTTCTCGCTGGACCTGCAGCGCGAAGCCGATGCAGTCCGGTCGGAGTATCTTCCTGTCGGTGCGACGTTCAAGGGCCGCCTCTGGGATCTCCCCGCCGACCATCCCGATCGTGTGCGACTCCTGTCGGCGACGGCGTCGCTGAGCTCGGCGGCCGCCATCCATCTCGTGTTCGCCCGTGACGCGCGTGAGGCTGCCGCGGCGTTGATCGATCGCATCGATGCAACACTGACTTCTCGAGCCGGCGGATGACGGTGTGCCGTCGGTGTGTGTCGGACTCGGAGGTGCCGCCCGTTAAGCTGGGCCTCCGGTTCGGGCCGGTGCGGCGACCCAGAACGTTATCCGCAAGCCCTGATGGGACGCGTAATGGAAGAAGAGAGGGGGGAAGAGTGATCAGGGTGATGAGTGTAGTCGCCTCATGCTGGGCATTGGGCATGGCGTCCTGTGCGGCTGAGGAGAGCCAACCGGGGGTGGTGGTCCAGGACAGCGCTGGGGTCGTCATCGTGGAGTCGTTCGAGCCGGCGTGGGCTGACGGAGACGGGTGGGTGGTGGCCGCTTCACCGCTTGTCGACCTGGCCCAAGCGGGTGAGGGTCCGACCTACGAGTTCTTTGGCGGCCTCCGTCCCAACCGGCGACGAGCTCGCGGGTGTCTCGTGCGAACACGGGTAAAACGCGGGCAAGTGCAGCAATGAAGGGCTTTGGTTGGGCCAGTTTGGAACGGCCGTGCTGAGGTGGACGACACGCGCTGTGCTGGCCGGGGTGGCGCTGGTCATCCTGACCGTCGGCGCGGGCGTGGCCTACGAGCAGGGATCGCGTTGGAGTGCCCTGCGTGCCTACCCACCGGTCGGCGAACTGGTCGAGAGCAACGGCAAACGGAGTCATTTGCACTGCACGGGAAGGGGTCAGCCGACCGTGATCCTTGAGTCGGGTGCTAGCGTTGGCGGCTCGCTGGACTGGATGTTGGTGCAGCCGTCGATTGCCCGCCTCTCTCGAGTTTGCTCCTACGATCGGGCGGGAGTCCTCTGGAGCGACCGGAGACGCGGACCGCGAGACGCCGATCGGATCGCCGCGGAACTGCACGACCTTCTGGATGCGGCCTCTGAGACGCCGCCGTACGTAATGGTGGGACATTCGCTCGGGGGTCCGCTCGTGAGGGTGTTCGCCGGGCGCTTCGACGAAGAAGTGGTGGGTTTCGTCTTTGTCGATTCATCGCACCCCGACCAAGAGGCGCGCTTCCGTGCGGAGTTGCCTGAGCACCCTTACGAGCTCCCGTGGTCCTCTCTGGTGATGATCCAGACTGCCACCGGGTACTATCGTCTAACGGCCAAACTCCTCAGGCTTGGACTGGCCGACGAGTTCGAGGAGCCGATAAGGCGGCTGCAGCCGAAGACGGTAGCTGCCTTGGCCAGTGAGTTGTCGGTCATTGACGACATCTTTCAACAGGCTCGAGAGGCCGGAACGCTGGGCGATCGACCACTCGTCGTTCTTACGGCGGGACATGTCCGTCGACCGAGCATGAGCCAGGCCACCGCCGCCAGGTATGCCATCATTTGGCTGCAGCTACAGAATGAACTAACGGCCCTCTCCACGAACTCAGTGCAACGGACGGTCGAGCATGCCCACCACTACATTCAGTTGGCCAACCCCGAATCGGTCGTGACTGCAGTGCAGGACGTCATCATGGCCGTTCGTGACTCCACCCGTCTGGTGCGCCAGGATCGACATGACGGGTAGACCTTCGGCTGAGCCGATGTCCGAGCCCGTGCGCCATGCAGCTCGCGGCCTCGGGTCGGTATCGTGTTCGCGCAGCAGAACCCCAAAGCTGTTAGACAGCCACCATCAGCGAGTGGGCGTCAAGCACGTCCGCTCTAGAAACGCGATGAAGTCGTTCGGGAAACCTTCAGTTCAAATCGGTCTTTCGGGAGTGAGGTTCGGGACCTGACATTGCAGCCTGCCCGTCCGCGCCGCACTTTCTGCTGATCACCAGGAGGTGCCGTGGCGTATTGCTGCTTGTCCTGCAACACGCAGGTCCCCGACCGCGCCGCGTTTTGTCCGACTTGCGGTACGGCGACCCCGACAGATCTCAATGTCGAGTTTGGTGAGGGCTTCCAAGAGCGCCTGACCGCTGCACTCCGAGATCGCTACCGCATCGAGAATGAGCTTGGGCGCGGCGGCATGGCCGTCGTGTTCTTGGCCCACGATCTCAAGCATAATCGCCCGGTGGCGCTCAAGGTGCTGCGGCGCGAGATGTCCGCCTCCATCGGCGCGGAGCGATTCCTGCGCGAAATCCAGATCGCCGCCAAGCTGAATCACCCACACATCCTTGCTGTCCACGACTCTGGCGAGGCGGCTGGCTCCCTCTACTACGTCATGCCCCTCGTGGTAGGAGAGTCGCTGCGGCAGCGCATGGACCGCGTGGGGCCCATGCCCGTCGGAGAGTCCCTGCGGATCGCTCGGGAAGTCGCGTCAGCCCTGAGCTACGCGCACTCGCTCGAGGTCGTCCATCGCGACATCAAGCCCGAGAACATTCTGCTGCATCACGATGAGGCGATGGTGGCGGACTTCGGGATCGCTCGGGCCGTGACGGTGGCGGGCGGTGAGCGGCTCACCAAGACGGGCATGGCCATCGGCACGCCGCTCTACATGAGTCCCGAGCAGGCCAGTGGTACGGAGGAGGTGGACGGCCGAAGCGACACCTATGCGTTGGCGTGCGTCGTGTACGAGATGCTCGCTGGCGATCCACCGTTCACGGGGAGGAACGCGAACGTCGTCATCGCGCGTCATATCGCGGACACGCCCACGGCGCTCGAGGTCGTGCGGCCCGGCGTGCCGGTGCAAGTCGCACGGGCCGTAGCGAAGGCGCTGGGCAAGGCCCCCGCTGACCGCTTTGCCACGGTGACCGGTTTTGCCCATTCACTGGGTACCGAGGAGGGACAAGGGATCTCTGCGAGGCCGTCGCCCGAGCACCGGCGCCGCTATGCACGGTGGGCGGTCTCCGCTCTCGTGACGTTGGGGGTCGCGGTGGCCGTTGTCTTGGCCGTTTCCTCGCCGTTCGCAGGCGGATCCCTCAGCGTCGGGGTCGGCGCCATCGTCCAGGTCACCAACCAGCCTGGTCTCGAGTTCCAGCCGGCACTTTCCCCGGATGGGAAGGACGTCGCCTACGTGACTGGGCCGATCTCGAGATCTCGAATCGTGATCCGCAGTGCGGTGAGGATCGTCGATGGCGGGGAACTGCGTCTGACCGACGAGCTCGATGGTTATCACTGGTTCCCGACCTGGAGCCCGGACGGAGAAGCGGTACGGTTCACAGCTTGTGAGCGCGGACGCAACAAGTGTACGGTGCGGCAGATCGGGAGGCACGGGGGGGCAATCACAAACGCGGCTTTCGAGCTTTGGGATGGGCTGGCCAGGTTTGCCTGGACGCGCGACGGGGCGCGCGTGGCCTTCGCCATCGGGCACGACAGCCTCTTCACCTTTGCCGCGGACAATCCGGTCCCCAGGTTTCTCGTGGCGCTCGGTGACAAGGCCTTCGACCCCACCTCTCTTGTCTGGTCACCCGATGGGCGATGGATCGCATTTGTGAACCGGTACGTCGGGTGGAGATCGGCCAACCAGGAGAATACGTCGATCTGGGTCGTTGACGCCGATGATGGAACCCCCGTCCAGATCACGGACGAGTTGTCCATGAACAGCAGTCCGCAGTGGATGCCGGACAGTCGTCACCTGCTCTTCGTGTCCAACCGCGACGGCGCGCGGGGGATCTACATGACGGAGGTGGGACCGAGCGGAGCCACAGGGGAGCCGCAGCGTGTGTTGAGCGCCTCCGACGCTCACTCCATATCGATCTCCGAGGACGGCCGGAAGCTGGCCTTCTCGAAGTTCAACCTGTCCCAGAACATCTGGGCTGTTCCCATCACCGAAGGACGCGTGGCTTCGCTCGCCGACGCGAGACGCGTCACGACGGGCAGCCAGGCGGTCGAATTCCACAGCCTGTCCCCGGACGGACGGTGGTTGCTCTTCGACAGTAACCGCCGCGGCGGTAACACGGACATCTACAGGGTCCCGTTGGACGGCGGAACTCCTGAGCCGTTGATCGATCGTCCGAACGATACCTTCCACCCCCAGCTGTCACCCGACGGCACGGAGATCGTCTTCCGTACCTTCCTGGCGGAAGAAGGTATCCACCAATTGAACCTCGTACCGGTAGGCGGCGGACCAGCACTCGTGCTCGCCGCCTTCTCCGGCCTAACCGAGTCCCCAGACTGGTCGCCCGATGGCCTGACGGTTGCGTTCGAGACGTTCGGCAATGAGGGTTCCTGGCATTCAACCATCTGGACTGTGTCCCGGAATGCAGTCGGGGAACCGTGGAGTGACCCGGTGCAGCTCACCGACCGCCGGTGCTGGTTTCAGGAGTGGTCGCCGGATGGCGAGATGTTGGCGTGCTGGCTTGTCCCGGCAGGGGATGAAACGCAAGACTGGATCGCCCTGCTGTCCAAGACCGGCGACATGCTCCATACGCTTCACCCTGGACCGAGGCTAGGCGGTCGAACGTTGCAGCCTGAGTTTTCCCTGGACGGTTCGCTGGTCTATTACATAAGGCGCGACCCCGAGGGGAACGAAGCGGTTTG
>JBDHLB010000034.1:0-69714 GCA_039586095.1 Gemmatimonadota bacterium | reverse complement strand
TCGAACCTTGCTGAAACTAGCCGTTAAGGGTAGAAACGCAGAGCCATGGTGTCAATCCAGGGCTGCGCCCGGGCGAGTTTGTCGCCATCCTCCACAAGCGGGCTTAAAGGAGTGCCTGACGCGTTGACACCTCAGAACCGGACGTCTACAATCAGCGACCCAAAATTTCTCTTGCGGCTTCTCGGATAGCGTCGACAAGGATGGATCTGACGGCACGCGAGATCTGGTCGCGAATCACTACCGACGCCCGCAGCGTCCTGCCTGAGCAGACGTATCGCACGTGGCTGTCGTCCACCGAGGCTGTGTCTCTGTCAGAGGACACGCTGGTCGTGGCCGCCCCGACGAAGTTCGCCGTCGAGTGGATCGAGGATAAGTACGGTGGTCTGCTCCGCGACCTCTGTCAGCGACAGATCGGTCGAGCTCTCCACCTCCGCTTCGAGTACCAGGGCACGGACGAGCGACTGGAGTTTCCGGAGATTCGCGCGAGCGAGCCACCTCCGACCATCCCGGCGGCGGCGGCGCAAGCCCCGCGGCCCTCCCCTGCCAAGTCCCTGAACGAGCGCTACACGTTCGATCGCTTCGTGGTCGGTGGAAACAGCGAGCTGGCGGCGGCGGCGTGCAAGAGGGTCGCGAGCGCGCCGGCCAAGGCGTACAACCCGCTCTTTATTTGGGGTGACACCGGGTTGGGAAAGACCCACCTCATGCAAGCGATCGGGCACGCAATCCGGGATGCGTATCCCGAGAAAGAGATCGCCTACGTCCCCTCGGAACAGTTCACAAACGAGATGATCGCAGCCATCCAGGGCGGCCATACGGCTCTGTTTCGTCAGCGCTATCGCCAGATCGACGTGCTGTTGGTGGACGACGTTCATTTCATCGGCAACAAGGAGGGCACGCAGGAGGAGTTCTTTCACACTTTCAATTCGCTGTACGACGCCCACAAGCAGATTGTCGTCACGAGCGATCGGCCGCCGCCGGAGATCCCGGGGCTCCAGGAGAGGCTCGTATCCCGCTTCGAGTGGGGCCTCGTCACGGACATCAAGGCGCCCGACTTGGAGACCCGAGCCGCGATTCTTCGCCAGAAAGCCGTTGAAGATGCGCTCGAGATCGGTGACGATGTGATCGAGTACGTCGCCCGAAACCGACGGACCTCGGTACGTCAGCTCGAGGGCGCATTGATCAAGCTTCTGGCCTACAGCTCGCTCACCCGAAGGGAAATCACTCTCGAGATGGCGAGGGATGCGCTAGGCACGACCCGCGACGCGGACGACTTCGGTCTGACACATGTCAGCCCGGAGACGATCCGCGAGCGCGTGGCGGAATCGTGGGGAGTAACCATCGATGCCCTGGTCTCCAAGCGCCGCACGCGTGCCGTTGTCGTACCGCGTCAGGTCGCCATGTATCTGATCAAGAACTTGCTCGACATGCCGTACTCCGACATCGGACAGCTGTTCGGCGGCCGAGATCATTCCACCGTCATCCATGCCGTCAACAAGGTCGAGGCCGAGATGGCCGCCGATCCGGTGTTCCGGTCGCGCGTGCGGCGGCTGCACGAAGACCTCTACGGCGAGTAAACGGCCGTGGGCAGCCGCGGGACCGGTCGTTGATACTCCGTTGAGGATGTGGACTCTATCCGGCGTCCGCCCACGATCGCTGGCTCGTCCACGATCGCCACACGGTGAACCCATACTCCGTCCACGACCGCGGAAGACCGAAAACGCACGGCTGGCTGCGGCTTCACATCGATTGCCCACTTTTCCACGGCCCCTACTACTTCGACGATGACAGATATATGATAGAGTCCTTCAATAGAGGGGCTGGAAAACCTGTCTGGATGGCCATCCGAGCAGCGGAGTACATATGAGATTCTCGATTACGCGCGAGAACCTGCAAAGCGGTCTGGGAGCCGTCGCGGCTGCTATTCCAACCCGGACGACTCTGCCGGTCCTCTCGAACATTCTCATGCGCGCCGAGGAAGACGCACTACGCCTGAGCGGTACGGACCTCGATATCTCGGTGTCGCTCACGGTGCCGGCCGAGGTACAGGAAGGTGGTGCGGTCACGCTACCCGCCAAGAAATTGGTCGAGATCGCCCGGGAACTGGAGGACGCCCCGGTCCATTTCACGGCGGACGGGTCGAAGGTCGAGCTCGAGTGCGGCAAGAGCCGTTTCCGGCTCTACGGTCTGCCGGAGGATGAATTCCCGAGTTTTCCCGACGTCGACTTCGCGGCCAGCTGGGGCATGGCAGCCGGCGATGTGCAGGATCTGATCTCCGCGACGAGTTTCGCCGTCTCGTCGGAGGAAAGTCGCCCCATCCTCAACGGGGTCCTGTGGCAGCTTCGGCCAGACCACACGGTCATGGTGGCCACGAACGGTCACCGCCTCGCCAAGATGGAACGTGAGTTGACGGGGGGTGGCGCGCCGGAGGCGGACATGATCGTGCCGCCTAAGGCTCTCCAGCAGGTCGAGCGCCTGTTCGACAAGGCTGACGAGGTCGAGCTGGCGCGCTCCGAGAACCACCTCGCGTTCCGGTCCGGCGGCCGAATCGTGTATACGCGTTTGATCGAAGGCCCGTATCCGAACTATGAACAGGTCATCCCCACAGACAACGACAAGGAGGCCATCGCCGACAGATCCGCGCTGGAGGCGGCGATACGGCGCATGGCAGTGGTGGCCAGCGACCAAACCCACCGCGTACGGCTCAGCTTCGACAGTGGGGTGCTCAGGTTCAAGGTCCAGACGCCGGACCTGGGCGAGGCAGAGGATGAGCTCTCCCTCGATTATCTGGGCGAGCCTCTGGAGATCGGCTTCAACGCCACATACCTGCTGGAGATCCTGCGGCACATGCCGGAGGACGACGTGAAGCTCAGCTTCAAGGCCCCGGAGCGGGCCGCGACCTTCACCCCGGCCAGCGGCGAGCCGAAGTACCTGTGCCTCGTAATGCCGCTTCGCCTGCTGGATTGACGGGGCGGCCAGTCACGGGGACCGGCTGGGACAGGATCAGCGGCGTACAGCCGGGCTGTTGAGGGTCGTGGCAGAACCATGCTAGACAGTCTTTTGAAGCCCAGCTCCGTGGCAGTGATCGGGGCGAGTCGCACGCCAGGGACGATCGGCTACGAGACACTTCACAACCTGCTGCTGGGTGGCTTTACGGGCGCGGTCTACCCCGTGAACCCGCACGCCGCTTCCATCCACTCCGTTCGCGCGTATCCCTCCGTTTCCGACCTCCCCGAGGCCCCCGAGCTGGCCATCGTCGTCGTTCCGAAGGAACACGTCGCTGCCGTGGTGAAGGAGTGTGGAGAGGTGGGCGTGCGGGGGCTGGTGGTCATTACCGCCGGCTTCAAGGAGGTAGGGGGAGCCGGGGTGGAGCGTGAACGCGAGCTACTGGCTCTCGTCCGACGGTACGGGATGCGGATGGTCGGCCCGAACTGCATGGGTCTTCTGAACCTGGCACCCGACATCTCGCTCAATGGGACTTTCGCTCCCTCCACGCCCCCACGAGGCACGATCGCGTTCATGAGTCAGTCGGGTGCCATGGGCGTGACGATCCTCGACTACGCGGCCGAGTTCGGTATCGGTGTGAGCTCCTTCGTGTCCATGGGGAACAAGGCCGATGTGTCGAGCAACGACCTCCTCGAGTACTGGCGCGAAGATCCTGATGTGGGCGTGATCTTGATGTACCTGGAGAATTTCGGGAACCCGCGGCATTTCCCGTTGATCGCCCGCGAGACAACACGAACGAAGCCGGTCATCGCCGTGAAGGCAGGCCGGAGTCGGGCCGGAGCCCGGGCCGCCACCAGCCACACGGGAGCTCTTGCGGCTGTGGACGTCGCGACCGATGCCTTGTTCGCCCAGTGCGGAGTGATTCGGATGGACACGGTCGCCGGTCTGTTCGATGCGGCCATGGCGTTCAGCAGCGGCCCCCTGCCGTCGGGTCCGAACGTGGCAATCGTCACCAACGCGGGCGGGCCGGGCATCATCATCGCCGATGCGTGCGAAGCGACGGGTCTCGAGGTGGCTCCCCTGTCGGAGGAGTCTCAGGCCCGCCTCCGGTCCGGTCTTCCGGCGGAGGCGAGCGTCGTGAACCCGGTCGACATGATCGCGAGCGCCAGAGCCGAGGATTATCGAAAGGCGCTGGAGGTCGTGCTGGAAGATCCGAAGGTGGATGCCGTGATCGCGGCCTTTGTCCCTCCGCTGGGCATCGACCAGGTAGAGATCACCCGTGCCATCCGCGACGTAGCCGCAGAGCGGAGCAAGCCGGTCATGGCTGTCCTGATGGGACGTGAGGGCCTGCCACAAGGGATGGCGGAGCTTCGCGAGGCCAAGATCCCAGCGTACATCTTTCCGGAGTCGGCGGCGCGCGCCCTTGCGGCGACCTATCGGTACCGACGCTGGCTGGATCGCCCCGCCGGCGAGGTCGTCTCGTTTGACGTCGATGTCGAAAAGGCCGGCGAGCTCCTGTCGGCGACCCGCCTGGCCGGCCACGAGATGGTGCCCCTCGATGTCGCGCTGGAGGTACTGAACGCGTACGGCATTCCAGTGGCCGCGCACAGGGTCGTGAAGACGGTCGATGAAGCGGTCCAAGCCGCGGGAGAACTGGAGTATCCCGTGGTGCTGAAGGCGATCTCGCCCGCCCTGTTGCACAAGACGGAACAGGGTGGCGTGGCTGTCGATATCGAGACGGAAGAGGGGCTGCGCGCCGCGTT
Source organism: Gemmatimonadota bacterium (assembly GCA_039586095.1). Classification (GTDB taxonomy): domain Bacteria; phylum Gemmatimonadota; class Gemmatimonadetes; order Palauibacterales; family Palauibacteraceae; genus JBDHBD01. The sequence continues at coordinate 65,008 of JBDHLB010000034.1, read as the reverse complement.
CGAGCGCATGGAGAGCGATGTGGGCGAGGGGGACGGCACCCGACCGCGGTACCTCGTGCAGGAGATGTTGCCCGGCGGCAAAGAGGTGATCGTCGGGATGAGCCTCGAGCCCAACTTCGGTCCGCTGCTCATGTTCGGGCTGGGTGGGATTTATGTGGAGGCCATTGGAGATATCGTGTTTCGCGCCCATCCGGTGAGCGATGTGGATGCCTCGGACATGGTCCGGTCGGTCCGAGGTCTTCCCCTCCTGGAGGGCGTGCGCGGCGAGCCCGGCGTAGACCTGCGGACGCTGAGCGAGGTAATCCAGCGTACCAGCCAGTTGATCGGGACGCACGAGGAGATCGTGGAGCTGGACATCAATCCGTTTCTCGCGTTCCCCGAACCCGATCGCTGCGTTGCCGTCGATGCCCGCATTCGGTTGACTCGCCCGTGAGGTCGCCGGCGCGGTAGGTTGGATCCATGCCACTCTGTCCACACTGCGGATTCGAATCGGGAAGGGGGACCGTCTGTCCGCTGTGTGGGACCGCGCTCGCGACGGAGGCCGCCTCGGACGACCCTTCCCCCGGCGATGCACCGGCCTGGGAAGACCCACAGGCCCGGTTCCCGGCCAACCTGTTCGCGACGTGGCTACAAAGCCTGTTCGATCCGGCGACCTTCTTCAGCCGGCTGCCGTACCGAGCACCGCTCGCTCGCCCGCTTCTCTACTTCCTGATCATCACTGTACTCAGCGCGTTCTTCGACTTCTGGTGGGAGAGCCTGGGTGTCGCGGCGAGGTACCCGCTCGCCGGTCTGTACGAAGAGGCCGTGTGGTCCGAATCGTCGGCCCTTCTGGGGTTCTTTCTGAGCCCGTTCGTGGGTCTGGGTGCGCTCTTCGTGTCGTCCCTCGTGGTGCATCTGTTCGTGCTGATGCTCGCGCCCGATCGACAGCCGCTCGGCGCGACCCTGCGGGTCTTGTGCTATTCGGTGGGACCGACCCTGTTCGCCGTCGTTCCCTTCCTCGGAGCCCTGGTCGGTGGGGTGTGGGGCCTGGTGCTGACCATTGTGGGGATCCGTGAGGCACACAGGACATCGACGGGCCGCGGAGTGGCGATCGTGCTGCTGCCGCTGCTGATCGCCGGGTTCATGGTGGGGTTTGTCCTCTTTCTCTTCGTGGCGACCCTGGGCATCAGTCTGATCGAATGACGGATCGTGAATTGAGTCCGCTCGAGCGTGTCGAGCGCGACGAATTCTCCAGAGGCCACATCGCGCCCGGCGAACCGCCGGTCGAGCCTCGACCGGCGGCGACCATCGTGCTCGCCCACGCGAGCGCCGGGAACCCGTACGAGGTGCTGCTGCTGCGACGACCCGACACCTCTCGTTTCGCGGCAGGCGCCTACGTGTTTCCCGGAGGCGTAATCGATCCGGCGGACGCAGACCCTCGTCTTCTCCCCGTCCTTCCTGCGGGGACGGCGGAACCCGCGGCCCTGACGGCGGCCCTCCGGGAGCTGTTCGAAGAGACCGGCATCTTGCCGGCGGACACGTCGGTGGAACCGGCCCGGCTGCGCGAGGCGCGAGCGGGGCTTCTGGCGGACCGAATCGATTTCGCCAGCCTGGTGGCGCAGCTAGAGGTCGGCTTTACCACGCTGGACGCCCACTATTTCGCGCGCTGGATCACGCCGGCCCGGCTTTCGCGGCGCTACGACACACGCTTCTTCCTCACGGTCCAGACGCGGTCCGAGAGCGATCCCGAATTGACCCGCGAGCACACGGGCTTTCTGTGGATCTCTCCGCAACACGCCCTGGAGCGGTTTCACGAAGGGGCGCTGCGGATGCTGTTTCCGACCCTGAAGACGCTGGAGGAGCTGGCCGGGTTCCGGACGCTGGAGGAGGCCATCGAGGAGCTGTCGGATCGAGACGTCGAGCCGATCCACGCGCGCCTGCTCATCCGCGGTGACAAGATCTGGCCGGTCATGCCGGGGGACCCGGAATACGATACGGCCGAATGACGCCGTGACCCCGCCCGATCTCCAGACCCTGAAGGCCGACAACCCGGGCCCGTTGACCCTCGACGGGACGCGGACGTACGTGGTCGGCCGCTCACGACCCGTCGTGATCGATCCCGGTCCGGACGATCCGGTCCATCTCGAACGTCTGTCCGGCCTGCTCGGAGATCGGACGGTGGAAGCCGTATGCGTCACGCACTCACACGCGGACCACGCGGCCCTGGCGGCACGTGCGGCCGAGGTCCTGAGGGCACCCCTCGCCGGATCGGCCGAGACCCTGCGTCGACTCGGGACAGCGGGACGGGAACTAAAGGATGGCGACGTCATCCCGGTCGATGGCGGCGGCAGCCAACTGGAAGCGTTGGAGACGCCAGGCCACGCGTCCGATCACCTGTGCTTCCTGTGGACGCCGTCTCGCGCCCTCTTCACAGGGGATCTGGTGCTTGGCCGTGGCAGCAGCGTGGTGCTGCACCCGGACGGCCATGTGGGCGCGTATCTGGTGAGCCTTGCGCGGCTCGCGGCGCTCCGACCCACGGCCATCCTCCCGGGGCACGGCGACAGGGTCGCCGACGCGGTGGCCAAGCTCGAGGAGTATCGGACGCACCGTCTGGAACGCGAACGCCAGATTCTGGATGCGATCGCCGCCGGCGCCCGATCTCCCGGAGAAATACGGGAAGAGGTCTACGGCGACATACCGTCTGGCGTGATCCACGCCGCAGAACTCTCGGTTCTTGCCCACCTCGAACACCTGCGAGAGCGCGGGCACTCTCTCCCAGAGGGAACGGGAGCGGCCGACAGGCAGTAGAGATCTGCTATGTCGATCTCGGAAACAGCGACCCGACCCGCCACGCTCGGCGAATTGAAAGCCGCGGGATACCGCCCGCGATCCGTCAAGGAAGAGTTGCGCGAGAACGTGATTCGCCGCCTGCGAGGCGGGGACGTGTTGTTCCCCGGCGTGGTGGGTTACGAAGAAAGCGTGATTCCCGGGATCGTGAACGCCATTCTCTCACGCCACAACTTCATCCTGCTCGGACTGCGCGGGCAGGCCAAGAGCCGAATTCTGAGAGCTCTGCCCGAGCTGTTGGATGACGCCGTTCCCGTCGTGGCGGGCTCCGAGGTGAACGACGACCCCTTCCACCCGATCAGCAAGAGCGCCCGTGAGCTCTTGGAGCGGCAGGGAGACGACACGCCGATCGCGTGGATCGACCGTGACAGTCGCTACGTCGAGAAGCTGGCGACGCCCGACGTAACGATCGCGGACATCATCGGGGACCTCGATCCGATCAAGGCGGCTCGTGGGGGCCACCTGCTCTCCGACGAGCTCACGATCCACTACGGCCTTCTCCCACGCGCCAATCGCGGGATCTTTGCCATGAACGAGCTTCCCGATCTGGCCGGCAAGATCCAGGTCGCCCTGTTCAACGTGATGCAGGAAGGCGACGTACAGATCAAAGGGTATCCGGTTCGCTTGCCGCTGGACGTGCTGCTCGTCTTCTCGGCGAACCCGGAGGATTACACGGCTCGCGGCAAGATCATCAGTCCCCTCAAGGACAGGATCGGGTCCGAGATCGCCACCCATTATCCGCGCCGGGTGACCGAAGCGGTGGCGATCACCCGCCAGGAAACGAGCCTGGACAGGGACGTCGAGGTGCGGCAACCCGGCTTCATCGCGGAGCTGGTGGAGCGGATCGCGTTCGCGGCTCGCGAAGACAACCGTGTCGATCAGCGTTCGGGCGTGAGCCAGCGCATGCCGATTACGGTGATGGAGAATGCGGTGTCGAACGCGGAGCAGCGCGCGCTGCGAAACGGCGAAGCGGAGTCCACCGTTCGGATAGCGGACGTCTACGCCGCGCTCACGTCTATCACCGGAAAGCTCGAGCTCGAATACGAAGGAGAGCTACAGGGATCGGATCGTGTGGCCCGCGATCTGATCGCCGCTGCGAGCGCGCACACGTTCGACGAGCATTTCGACGAGGAGGACGCGCAGCCCGTCGTCGAGTACTTCGACACGGGCGGCGCGCTCCAGATCTCGGAGGGTGCCAGGGAAGCCGCACTCCTGGAGGGCTTCGGCACCGTCTCGGGCCTGCTTTCACTCGTAGACGCCGCCGGGGTGGCCGACTCGAGCTCGGTCGGCGAACGCGTGGCTGGGTGTGAGCTGGTGCTGGAAGGTTTGCACGCCAAGCAGAGAACCAGCCGAACGGAGGCGGGCGGTTACATGCGTCGTCGGCCCGGACGCCGGGGCGGGCCCGGTGGTGGACCCCTGCTGTCGGGCGGTCTGGCCGTCTGACTAGACCCGGTTCGCTCGCACGGCATCCAGAACGCGCTGGTTCGCGGCCGGAAACGCGTACTCCGACAGCTCGGCGAGCGTCGCCCACGTCCAGGCCGTCGCATGGCGCGGACGCGGCGTACCGCGCAGCAGACGGGCGTCGAACGCGTACAGCGTGATACGGAAGTGGCTGTAAGCGTGCTCGACCCGCTCGATCAGCTTACCCGCCGCCACCACGATCGCCATCTCCTCTCGCAGCTCGCGCACCATCGCCTCCGCGCGGGTCTCGTCGGGCTCGATCTTGCCACCGGGGAACTCCCACAAACCCCCCAACAGCCCCTCTTCCGGCCGACGGGCGATCAGCACTCGTCCGTTCCGCTGCACGACCCCGACCGCGACCTCGTGGTGGGGTATGGGGCCTCGTTGTCGGCGGGGCGGCCGTTGGTCGACCGTGCCGTGCGCGAGCGCCGCGCACGAACCGGAAACCGGACAGGCCGAGCAGTCGGGATTCCTGGGCGTGCAAACCGCTCCACCCAGGTCCATGAGGGCCTGATTGATCTCGGCGGCTCGCTGTGGCTCTTCAGACAGAAGACCCCGTGCGACGTCCTCGAGGCTCGCGGAGGTCGGGCGCTCGATGTCGAACAACCTCGACAGCACGCGGCGCGCGTTTCCGTCCACGGCGGGCTCGGGGAGACCGAACGCGATGCTCGCGATCGCCCCCGCCGTGTAGGCGCCGATACCCGGCAGGGCTCGGAGCGCGCTCGGGTCGGCCGGGAACTCCCCGGCATGATCGGTCACCAGCCGACGCGCCGCCCGGTGAAGGTTGCGAGCGCGGGCATAGTACCCGAGCCCTTCCCAACACTTCAGCACGTCGTCCAGGTTCGAGGCGGCGAGCGAATGAACATCCGGGAAACGGCTCAGAAAACGCTCGTAGTAGCCACGCACCGTCTCCATGCGCGTCTGCTGCGCCATGACCTCGGCGACCCAGATGCGGTAGGGGTCGGTGGCGCCACGCCAGGGGACATCGCGCTGTCGGCTACGAAACCACCGCAGCAAGGCTCGAGAAGTCACCCGGTTCGGTCTGGAAACACGCCGTCGAAGATGTGATCTGCAGGGCCCGAGAGGCGGATGACCCGGCCCTCCTCGTCGTCCAGCAGCTCGACAGTCAGGACTGCGCCGCTGCGCGTCTCGAGAGACAGCGACCTGCCGGCCAGCCCCGCCTTACGGAGCGCCAGCAGCGCAGCCATCGCTCCGCTGCCACATGCCCTCGTCTCGGCCTCGACGCCCCGCTCGAAGGTGCGGATCACGGCGCTGTCGGTGCCCGCCAGGGACACGAGGTCGACATTCGCGCCAGCCGGACCGAGCTCCGGCTCGTGCCGGACCGACCGACAGAGCGACTCGATCTCGCCCTCCGGCAGCGTATCGAGAGGAATCACGAAGTGAGGCGTACCGATCTGGATCAGCCAACCTTTCCGACGCTCGTTCCCGAGACTCACCTTCAGTGAGCGGTCCACGCGCGCGTCCAGCCGGTAATAGAGCGCCACGGCACGCTCGAGCAATGCCGCGCCGACCTCTCCATCGTCCGTGACCAGCGTGAATTCGTCCTCCTCGACAAGGCCCCGGTCGGCCGCGTATCGGACCGCGCACCGGGATCCGTTGCCGCACGTCCCGAACTCGGAACCGTCGGGGTTGAAGAACCGAACCCGGACGGCAGCGGGTGACAGGCTGCGCACCAGAATCAGCCCGTCCACACCGACACCCGTGGATCGCGCGCACATGCGGCGGGCCAGCTGTCCCACGTCGTCGAGACCCACTTCCTCGGCTCGCAGGATGAGGAAGTCGTTTCCCGCACCGCTGTATTTGCTGAAGCGACTCATTGGCGATCACTCGTTCAGGTGGAGAGCGCCACGGCACGTCCGGTGCCTCCCCCCATATTATACGACCACGGCAGGGATCGACCGGCCCATACCAGCCTCGGCCCGCACGGAAGCCGTCGCGCAGATGTACAGAGACAGACGGCACGGCACCAGGAAGGCGATGCGCTACGTCACGTACGAACAGTACAGAGGGAGTCTGCTCGACGCCCTGAATCTCCAGGAACTGCTCGACAGGCTGTCCGACTTCCTGCTAAACAGCGGCTTCGCGGGCGGTTCCTGGTGGGGCTCGCCGTTCGAGGACCCCGACGGCTCCGAGCGTGACAGTGTGGACGGCCTGCGCGATGCGATCCTCCGCCAGCTCATGGAAAGTGGCAAGCTGACTCCGGAGATGATGGAGGCGCTGCGGGGCGAAGGAGATCCCCGGGCGCTGGAGGACATAGCAGGTCTTCTGGACGAGATCATCGAGGCGCTCGTGCAGGAAAGCTACCTGCAGGTCGAGGGTGCGTCGCAGGACGAGTCGTCACCGGCACCGCTCACGGGTCCCGGGAGCGTCGGCCACCGGGCCGCTCGCTCCGTGAAATTCGAGCTGACTCGGAAAGGTCTCGATTTCCTGAGCTATGCCGCCCTGCGCGATCTGCTCGGTGCTCACGGGGAGGCCGGAGCCGGGATGCACGAGACCCGGGCGATGTCTACCGGGGTCGAGGTGGAAGGGAGCTCACGCGCCTACCGGTTCGGCGACACGCTGAACATCGATGCGCCGGGAACGCTGCTGCGGTCCATCGTGCGCGCCGGGCTTCGCTTTCCACTCGACGTCGGCTACGAGGACCTGATGGTGCATCGGTCGACGAAGCGATCCAGCTGCGCGACGGTGCTCATGCTGGACTGCAGTCACTCGATGGTACTGTACGGCGAAGACCGGTTCACTCCCGCGAAGAAAGTCGCGCTCGCACTGTCCCATCTCCTCCGGGTCCAGTTTCCCGGCGATACGCTGCGCTGCGTGTTGTTCCATGACTCGGCCGAGGAGATCCCGCTTGCCGAGCTCGCCCGGGCTCGCGTGGGTCCGTACCACACGAACACCGGTGAGGGTTTGAGGGTCGCTCGCCGCGTGCTTCGCGCGGAGCGCAAGGAAATGCAGCAAATCGTGATGATCACGGATGGCAAGCCGAGCGCGATGACCCTTCCCGACGGTCGGATCTACACGAACTCGATGGGTCTGGATCAGCAGGTGTTGCGGGACGCGTTTCGCGAGGTGGCAGCCTGCCGCCGGGAAAGGATTCCGATCAATACGTTCATGCTCGCTCGGGATCCGGCGCTCGTCGGTTTCGTACGCAAGGTGACGAGCATCTGCCGGGGCAAGGCGTACTTCACGACCCCGTACACCCTGGGCCAGTACCTGCTGCTGGACTACATGCGGCGGAAGAGCCGCCATATCCACTGAGCTCGGGTACCCACAGTGGAGCCGCGGTCTCTCCGGGCCATCCGTGTCCTGCCGTCCCGTGCGTGCGGACAAAAGAAAGCCGCGAGCTCCGGGAGCTCGCGGCTTTGGGGTTCGTTCGGATCCGACTCGACGCGACGCCCTCGCGGGCTCCTATCGGTCAGTCCGACAGCATCAACGCCAACCCCCGAAAGGGGTATCTAGAGCCCGGCGTTGAGGCGATCGCTTGCCCTTGTCGAGTCGGACCTCGATCTACTCCCTGCAGACACTGGATCACCTCCTTTCAAAGGGTTCATCGATCGGGCGCTCATACCACGGCCCACAAACTGCATGCGATGAGCGTTTCGCGGCAACCTGGAACCGCCTACTCGACAACCTGAACGATGGAGAACGACGTGCCAGGCGCAAAACACGGAGACACGGTCCGAGTCCACTATACCGGAACGCTCGAGGACGAGACCGTCTTCGATTCCTCCCGCGAGCGGGACCCGCTGGAGTTCACGATCGGCGACGGTTCCCTGATCCCGGGCTTCGAAGCTGCCGTAGTCGGTTTGAGCCCCGGCGATCAGGTGAACGCTCAGATCCCGGCGGAAGAGGCGTACGGGGACCGCCGCGAGGACCTGCTGATCCCGATCGAGATTGGCGTGCTTCCTGAAGGGTTCGAGCCGCACATCGGTCAGAGGCTGAGCATGCGGACCGAAAGCGGTCAGGTCGTCGAGGTCGAGGTGGTGGCGATCGATGACGGAAACCTCACCGTGGACGCGAATCATCCGCTGGCCGGCCGCGACCTGAACTTCGAGATCGAGCTCGTCGAGATCGTCTGACGCTCGGGCGTCGTTTCCGATTCCCGGGCGTCGTGAAGCCGGGGCCAGCGTTCACGGATCAACCCCTGTCGCTTGCCCCGCGACGCCCGCACAGAGAAGATCCCGGCATGGCACCCGATCTTCCCTCGCACCCAACCGACCCGCCCGAACATCGAGCCGTCGTCCCGGCACGCACCCGGGAACGGGCCGTTCGGCTGCTGAGCGCTCATTTTGCCGAGGACAACATCAGTCTCGACGAGTTGGAGCGCCGGCTGGATCTTGTCTACGCCGCCTCCACGACGGCGCAGCTGGACGCACTCACCTCGGACCTGCCCGCGCTCACCCGAACCCGGGAACCGCCGGCACAGGTCGATTCGTCGGCTGTGGTCGAAACGGGCGTCAACCTCGACCCGACCGCGCGGGTGCCGGATAGCGACTTCATGCTGGCGGTCATGGGAGGCGTGGAGCGCAAGGGGGCCTGGATTCCGCCCCGCCGCATGACGGTGGCCACGGTTATGGGAGGAGCCGAGCTCGACTTCCGGGATGCGACGTTCGGAGCGGAGCTTACGGACGTGTGGGTCGTCACGATCATGGGCGGTGTGGAGATTATCGTACCGCCGGGCGTTCGGACGGAGGTAAAGGGGCTGCCGATCATGGGCGGGTTCGGAAGTAGCGCTCCCTCTGCCGGCCTTCCCCCGGGAGCGCCGACCATCCGGATACGAGGTCTGGCTCTGATGGGTGGACTCGAGGTGAAAGTGCGGCTGCCCGGAGAGAGCGAGAAGGATGCCCGCAAGCGACTGCGCGCCGAGCGGAAGGCTCGGCAGCTGCAACGGGGCTCCACCGGATCCGATTGACGCCCGACCGAGCGGCCGAATATTGTGGGCTGCCGGCTCTTGACCACCCCTTCGAACCGCAAGAAACGCGGAGGCACAGGATGTCGCAGACTCCGGACACGTTGAGATATACGGAAGAACACGAATACGTGCGTGATACCGACGTGGAGGGCGAGGTGCTCGTCGGGATCACAGACTACGCGCAGGGCGAATTGGGCGATGTGGTGTACGTCGAGTTGCCCGAGGTGGGTGACAGCTTCGAGCGCATGGATGCGTTCGGAACGATCGAGGCGGTGAAGGCCGTGTCGGACCTCTTCAGTCCGGTGGCGGGCGAGGTGGTCGAAGTGAACGGGTCTCTCGAGGACGATCCGGGCCTGGTCAACTCCGATCCGTACGGTGACGGATGGATGATCCGCCTGCGCGTGACCGAGCCAGGCCAGCTTACGGAGCTTCTGGACGCTGCCGGGTACAAGGATTTTCTGGATAAACAGGGATAGACGCGGCCGCGGCCCCGGAGGCTGCCACGCGTTCAGGATACAACATGTCATTCGTGCCTCACAGCGACGCCGATCGGGCGGAGATGCTGCGGTCTGTCGGCATCTCCGACGTGTCCCAGCTGTATGCCGACATTCCCTCGCACCTTCTTGTCGAGGGCGAGCTGGACGTTCCGGCCGCTCTGTCCGAATGGGAAGCGGTCCGCCTGCTCCAGGATATATCCGAAGAGAACCGTGCTCTCACGAGCTTCGCGGGTGCCGGCATCTACGACCATCATGTACCGGCGGCCGTCGACCACCTGATTCGGCGTAGCGAGTTCTACACCGCCTATACGCCCTACCAGCCCGAGGTGGCACAGGGGACGCTTCAGGCCATCTACGAGTTTCAGACGGCGGTCTGCGAGCTGACCGGCATGGAGGTGGCGAACGCCTCGATGTACGACGGCGCATCCTCGGCCGCGGAAGCGGCGCTCATGGCGATGGCCATCAAGCGACGCTCCGGTCTGGTACTCGCGGGCAGCCTGCACCCGCACTACCGCCAGGTGGTGGAATCCTACGTCGCGGGCAAGGAAGGCGACCTCCGCGTGGTCCCGCCTGCACGGGACGGCCGGCTCACGCGAGAGGCGGTAGAAGCGCAGCTCGACGATGATGTCGCGGCGATCCTCGTTCAAAGTCCCAATTTCCTCGGATTGATCGAGGACCTGGAGCCGCTCATCGAGGCGGCGCATGCCGTGGGAGCGCTCGCCATCGTCGCGGTGGCGGATGCACTCTCGCTGGCGGTCCTGCGTCCACCCGGCGACTTCGGCGCGGACATCGTGGTGGCCGAGGGGCAGACGTTCGGGATCGCTCCCAGCTTTGGCGGGCCGCTGCTGGGGCTGTTCGCTTCGCGTGACAAGTACGTGCGGCGCATGCCCGGTCGCATCGTGGGGGCCACGAAGGATGAGGAAGGTCGCCGTGGCTACGTGCTGACGCTCCAGACGCGAGAGCAGCAGATCCGGCGCGGCAAAGCCACCAGCAACATCTGCACGAACCAGGGGCTCTTCGCGCTGGCGGCCACGATTCACCTCGCTCTGCTGGGTCGGGAGGGGCTGAGAGAGGTCGCGGAGGCGTCGGTTCGCAACGCGCACTATGCGCTACGGACGTTGACCGAGCGCGGGGTCGAAGCCCTGTATCCCGACGCGCCCTTCTTTCGGGAGTTCGCCGTGCGTCTTCCGTCGGGGTCCCGCGAGGCGATCCGCCGCGGAGTCGAGCGGGGTGTGCTGCCGGGCGTGTCGCTCGAGCGTTTTCCCGACCTGGACGTGGAGGACGGCCTGCTGATCGCGTTTACGGAGAAGCACACCAAAGAGGAGATCGACGCCCTGGTCGACCTTCTGTGTGAATAAAGCTGTGAATAAAGCGGTGAGTGAACGATGAGTACATTGACGTTTCACGGCCACGCCTGCGTGGAGATTGTCACCGACGACGGGACCCGGCTGCTGATCGACCCGTTCCTGACCGACAACCCGCTGGCCGACGCGAAGCCCGAGGATTTCGAGCGGCTGGACTATCTGCTGCTCACGCATGGTCATTTCGACCACGTGGCCGACGCGTGGGACCTGCTCGAGCGAACGGGCGCGACGCTGATCGCGACCTTCGAGATCGTCAGCTATGCGCAAGAGAAGCTGGGGATTCAAGCGGTCCACCCGCTGCACATCGGCGGGGGCTTCGAGTTTCCGTTCGGTCGTGTGAAGCTGACACCGGCCCTCCACGGGGGGCAGGTGGCCGGCGAGGGGGCGGAAGGCTATACGACGTTGCCCGCCGGGATCCTGCTCACGCTGGACGGCACGACGGTCTACCACGCGGGGGATACCGCGCTGATCACGGACATGCAGCTGCTGGCCGGACAGGTGGACCTCGCCCTGCTTCCGATCGGGGACAACTTCACCATGGGACCGGAGGACGCGGCCCGCGCGGTGGAGATGATCCGGCCCGACACGGTCATCCCGATTCACTACAACACGTTCGAAATGATCGAGCAGGATCCGGAGGCGTTCGCGGCGCGGGTGGGCGAGCTGGCGCAGGTCGTCATCCTCCCGCCCGGTGGGACGTACGAGTTCTGATATGAGCCACTTCCCGTTCAAGGACGAGTCGACGCCGACGATCTTCGAGAAGTCCCGGCCCGGGCGCCGCGGACCGGCCGTGCCCCGGGCGGATGTGCCCGGGGGCGGCCTGGACGAGCTTCTGCCGGCCGAAGCGCTGCGCGAGCAGGCGCCTCGACTGCCCGAGGTGCCGGAGCACGAGGTCGTGCGGCACTACACGGAGCTGTCGCTCAAGAACCATCACGTGGACCGGGCGCTCTATCCGCTGGGCTCGTGCACGATGAAGTACAACCCGAAGGTCAACGAGGCCACGGCGCGCCTCGCGGGCTTCGGAGGCCTCCACCCCTTCACCCCGCAGGAAAGCGCGCAGGGCGCGCTGCATCTCATGTACGACCTCGGCGAGATCCTGCGCGAGATCACGGGCATGGACGCGATCACGCTACAGCCGGCGGCGGGCGCGCAGGGCGAGATGACCGGTGTGTTTCTCATGCGCGCCTATCATCGAGCCAGACAGGACGCCGCTCGGAGGGTCGTCCTGACCCCGGACTCGGCCCACGGGACGAATCCGGCGACGGTGGCGCTCGCGGGCTACGAACTGGTCGAGCTCCCGTCCGACAAGACCGGACGTGTGGACATGAATGCCCTGCGAGAGGCGCTGGGCCCGCACGTAGCGGGGATGATGCTGACGAACCCGAACACCCTCGGCGTGTTCGAGTCGGAGGTCGAGGAGATCGCGAACCTCGTGCACGAGGCAGGCGGGCTCATGTACATGGACGGTGCCAACCTCAACGCGCTCGTGGGCGTGGCTCGCCCGGGAGACATGGGGTACGACGTCGTCCATTTGAACCTGCACAAGACGTTCAGCACGCCGCATGGTGGGGGCGGACCCGGCTCGGGGCCCGTGGCCGTGAAGGCGCTTCTCGAGCCGTACCTGCCCTATCCCCGTGTGGAAAGGGGCGACGAAGGCTTCTACCTCGAGTGGGACACGCCGGAGTCGATCGGCAAGCTGCACAGCTTCTACGGCAACTTCGGCGTGATGGTGCGAGCCTACACGTACATCCGGATGCTGGGCCGCGAAGGCCTGCGCGAGACCGCCGACGCCGCCGTGTTGAACAACGCCTATCTGAGCGCGCGTCTCGCCGATACATACCCGCTCCCCTACGGCCGCGGGATGCACGAGTCCGTCTACTCCGGCTCCGAGCTCAAGAAGGCACACGGGGTCAAGACGATGGACGTCGCGAAACGGCTGCTCGACTACGGCTTCCATGCGCCGACCGTCTACTTTCCGCTGAACGTAGCGGAGGCCCTCATGACCGAGCCGACCGAGACCGAGACCAAGGAAGAGCTGGACCGCTACGCGGATGCCATGCTCGAGATCGCACGCGAGGCGGCCGACGACCCCGAGCTCGTGACTTCGGCGCCGCATGTGACGCCGGTCCGGAGGCTGGACGAGGCGGGGGCCGCTCGCGACCTCGATCTGCGCTGGACCTTTGACGAGGACGGATAGGGACCCGATCCGTCTGCTTGTCGAGGCCCCCGCCACCGGGGCCTGGAACATGGCCGTCGATGAGGCACTCATGGCCACCGCCCGATCCGGGCCCATTACGGTGCGGCTGTACCGCTGGGATCCTCCGTGTCTGTCTCTGGGCCGTAACCAATCCGGGGAGTTCGCCGCACACGGACGACCGGGCCTGGACGTCGTGCGCCGCCCCACGGGAGGGCGCGCCGTCTACCACCACAGGGAGCTGACCTACAGCGTCACGCTGCCCGACCGAACCTGGGGCGGGCCGCGGGCCACCTACGCGCTCATCAATCGCGCGCTCGCCCGTGGGCTCGAGCGACTCGGCGTGCCGGCCGTCCTCGCGGCGAGCGGCAGCGACACCTCTCCAACCGCGCCGCGCGCCTGCTTCGGCGACCCGGCCGCCGGAGAGCTGGTCGCGCGAGGGCGCAAGCTGGTAGGGAGCGCGCAGTGGCGGCACGAGGGTGCTCTCCTCCAGCACGGTTCGCTGCTTCTGGAGGGAGACCAGCGTCGGGCCGCGCCGGATCGCACAGCGGATGAAGACGCGGTCGGCATCGGGACAGAGGGCGCGGAGGCCGGCGAGGAGGCCTCGCCCGCCATCGGTTTGGCCGAGCTGCTCCCCGCTCTCCCGAGCTTCGAGGAGCTTGTGGAAGCGGTCCGTCGCGGCTTCGAGATGGAGGTAGGCGCACCGGCGCGGCGCATGGAGCTGTCTCGACCGGAACGGCTGGCCGCCTCGGAGCTGGAGCCCGTGTATGGCAGCCCCGAGTGGACCTGGAGCAGGCGGCGGCTTCCTTCCGACAGACCGGCTTCCTAGTTTCAGCGCGTGATGAGGCTGCGTGGGGAGCGACCGGCCGGGTACCTCGTACTCCTTCTCGCCTGCTCGGCGGCGGTCGCCGGCTCCGGTGCGCTCGCGTGTTCGAATCCCGACACGAACCGGATCGGATCGGATCGGCCGCTCGTTCTGGGCTATGCGGCGGAGCTGCAGACGCTGAACCCTGTCGTCAGCACCGACCAGAACGCCAACGAGCTCATTTATTACCTTCTCTACACGCCGCTCGTCGTGTACGACTCCACGTTCCGCGTCCGGCCGTGGCTGGCGAAGCGCTGGGAGCTGACCGACTCCACGGTGGTGTTCGAGCTGAGAGACGACGTCACCTGGCACGATGGAGCGGCGCTCACGGCCGAGGACGTGAAGTTCACGTTCGATCTGGCGAAGAATCCCCAGGTCGCATCGCCGCTGGATGCCGCCTATCTGACGAACGTCGACCGCGCCGAGGTTCTCGACTCCCACCGCATTCGCTTCCACTTCGGAACCGTCCATGCACAGCCGCTCGAGGACTTTTTCTGGCCACCCGTCCCCCGGCACCTGCTGGAGGGCGTGCCGCCGCCCGACATCGCCCGGCATGCGTTCGGCCGGGATCCGGTGGGCAGCGGGCCGTATCGTTTCGTGAGCTGGGAGGTGAACCAGCAGCTCGTGTTCGAGGCGCGCGAGGGATTCCCGACAGGCCTGGGCGGCACGCCGCCCATCCGTCGGGTCGTGTATCGGATCGTTCCCGAGCGCACGACGTTGCTCGCGGAGCTCTTCCGCGGAGATGTCCACCTGAACGGTCCGCTGAGCCCTGCCGATGCCCGACGCGTCGAAGCTGAGGAGGATACACGCCTGCTCCACTTTCCGTGGCGGCAGTTCACCTACCTGGGCTGGAACACGCGACGCGAACCGTTTACCGAAGCGCCGGTCCGACGGGCTCTCGCGATGGCGCTCGATCGGGATGAACTGCTCGCGGCGGTGCTACGGGGCTATGGCCAGGTCGCGAGCAGCGTGATTCCGCCGTGGCACCCGTATGCTCCACGGCTCGACCCTCTGCCCTACGAGCCCGATTCGGCGGCAGCGCTCCTGACGGAGGCCGGCTGGGTGGACCGGGATAGCGACGGGGTGCGCGAGCGCGCGGGCCGCCGGCTCGAATTCGTCCTGCTGGCAAGCCAGCGGAACCCGGTGTTCGGGGAGCTGGTCCAGATCATTCAGGCTCAGCTGGCTCGAGTCGGCGTGCGGGTCGAGCCGCGGCTGCTCGAGTGGCAGACAGTCCTCGGGCTTCACCGCGCACGGGACTTCGACGCCGTGCTGACCAACTGGGTGCTCGACAACTTCCGCATCGACCCCAGACCGTTGTTCCACAGCCGCCAGTTGGAAGTCGAGGGCAGCGCGAATCGGAGTTCGTACGCCAATCCCGTGGCCGACAGCCTGATGGACCTCGGTGTGCGCACGCTCGATGACGAGCGGGCGGCGGCCGTGTGGCAGGCGTTTGCCGAAACGCTGCAA
The DNA here is from genome assembly GCA_039586095.1 of Gemmatimonadota bacterium. Taxonomy (GTDB): domain Bacteria; phylum Gemmatimonadota; class Gemmatimonadetes; order Palauibacterales; family Palauibacteraceae; genus JBDHBD01. The sequence goes on along the minus strand of JBDHLB010000034.1, from coordinate 49,404 downwards.
CGCGACCAGCCCCTCACGCTCCTGTTCTGGAACGACGAGCTGGCGGGCGTGCGCCGCGAGCTGCAGAGCGTTCGTATGGACGCCCGCGGAGAGCTGGTTACACTGCCCCGCTGGCGCTGGCTCGGTGAGGTGGGAGACGGAGAGGAAGAATGATCGACAGCCGCAAGGCGCTCGGGATTCGTGCGCTCGGGATTCGCACGCTCGGAGCCATCGCGATGTGCAGCCTGGGTGTCCTCTTCGGCTGCGGATCGGACGAAGGATCGGTCGACGAAGCGGCGTTGCGACCGGTCCAGGAGGCGGAGCGATACGGAGGCACGGCGGTGGTGGGCGGCCGAGCGAGCATCAGCACGCTCAACCCTCTCGTGTCCACCGATTTCGAGGCGGCCCAGGTCCAGAAACACGTCCTGTTCATGACGCTCGTCCGTTACAACGGCGCCGGGGAGCTGACGTCGTACCTGGCCGAGTCGTGGGAGCTGAACCGGGACAGCACGCAGATCGTCTTCCGGCTGCGCCGTGATGTCTCCTGGCACGACGGGACTGCGACGACGGCTCGCGACGTCGCGTTTACCTTTGCGCGCGTCAAGGATCCGAACGTCGCTTTCCCGAATCGCAGCTGGTTTGATCTGTGGGAGGCCGCCGAGATCGTCGATCCGTACACGATCCGCTTCGTGCTCCGGCCACATGCCGATTTCCTGTTCGGCTGGAGCCAGCTGCCGATCGTGCCTGAGCACGTACTGCAGGATGCGCCGGCCGATGACCTGGCGCGCCATCCGTTCGGAACCGACGCGTTGGTGGGGAACGGTCCCTTCCGGTTTTCGGAGCGCACGGCCGATACCTGGAGCTTCGCGGCGAACCCCCGGTTTCCGCCCGAGCTGGGAGGACAGCCGTACCTGGGACGCCTCGTGTACCGGGTCGTTCCGGACCCGACGACCCTGCTGGCCGAGCTACGGACCGGTGCCGTGCATCTGTACCTGGACCTGCCCCCGTCGCAGATCGAGACCGCGAGCGCCGACCCGGATATCGAATTGATCAAGCGTCCCTCGCGCAGCTACACGTTCATCGCCTGGAACTCGCGCCGCGCACCCTTCGGCGATCCCCTGGTGCGCTCCGCCCTGACACTGGCGATCGATCGGGATCAGCTCGTGGCCGCTGTCCGGAACGGGCTCGGGACGGTGACATCCGGACCCCTGGGACCGTGGCACTGGGCATACGATCCGCCCACGCCGGCGCTGCCGTTCGCTTCCGACTCCGCGGCCGGGCTTCTGGATCGAGCGGGCTGGCGCGACGCGGACGCGGACGGGGTTCGGGAGCGTGACGGCGAGGAGTTGCGCTTCGAGCTGGTCACCAACCCCAACCCGGTGCGACAGGACATCGCGGTGATCGTGCAGAGCCAGCTGGCGGCCGTGGGCGTCGTCGCTGAGCCTCGTACGATGGAGAGCGCGGCCCTGGGTGCCGCCGTGACGAGTCCGGAGCGACGGTACGACGCGGCGATCCTCGGGTTCGAGCAGGACTGGGTGCTGGACGACCGCGACCTGTGGGCCTGCGATCGAATCGGCCAGCCGTGGCAGTTCACGAGTTACTGCGACCCCGATCTCGATGAGGTGCTCGACTCGTTGCCGCGGGCGCTGGACCGGGGCGAACGTCGGCGCCTGTACCGAAGGTACGACGAGATCATGCGCCGGGATCAGCCCTTCACGTTCCTGTTCTTCGAGACGGTGGCCGACGGCGTACGGCGCGAGTTGGGCGGTGTGGAGCTCGACGCCCGCGGCGAGCTGGCGAGCGTGCGGGAGTGGTGGCTCCACCCCGACCGCCGCTGAGGAGGCTGTAGGCCCTGCTCCGCTTCGCGATCCGCCGGTTTCTGCAGGCGATTCCGCTCCTGCTGGGAATCCTCACCCTGCTGTTCGTCATTCTCCACCTGGCGCCCGGCGATCCGACGACGGCGTTCTTCAACCCCAACGTCAGCCCCGAGGTCATGGAGCAGATGCGACGCAACTTCGGGCTCGACCGACCGCTCCACGAGCAGTACGGACGCTGGCTGTTCAGCTTCATCCGGGGTGATTTCGGGTACAGCTTCAGCCAGTTCCGGCCGGTGGCGGCAGTCATCCGGGACGCGCTCCCGAACACCCTCCTTCTGGGCGGCGTTTCACTCGTGCTGATCTTCGTGGTCGGGTGCGCGCTCGGGATCGTGCAGGCGGCCCGGCAATACTCGACCCTCGACAACGCGCTCACGTTCGTTGCGCTGTTCGTCTACTCCATGCCGAGCTTCTGGCTGGGTCTGATGCTGATCCTGCTGTTCTCGGCCGCATTTGTCCCCGACGCGCTCGGGTTGCCGATATCCGGGACGAAGAGCCTGGATCACGAGATGCTGAGCGCCGGCGGCCGATTCCTGGACCGGATCCGGCACCTGGTGCTTCCTTCCTTCGCCCTGGGGATCGCCTCGGCCGCGGCCATCGCGCGGTACATGCGAGGCGCGATGCTGGAGGTGATCCGGCAGGACTACATACGCACCGCACGGTCCAAGGGACTCTCGGAAGCCCGCGTGTTGATGAAGCACGCCCTGCGCAACGCCCTCATACCGATCGTGAGCCTGATGGGGCTGTTTCTCCCGATCCTGTTCGGCGGGGCGGTCGTGATCGAGGTCGTGTTCTCGTGGCCGGGGATGGGACGCTTGCTGTACGACGCGATCCTCGCCCGAGACTATCCGGTCGTGCTGGCCGCCACCTTCCTGTTCGGGGCGCTGGTCGTAGCCGGCAACCTGCTGGCGGATCTTCTCTATGCGGCCATCGATCCGAGGATTCGCGTGGGACGGGAGGAATCGTCGTGAGCGGCGGGCGCCGGGCCGGATGGATGGGCATGGTCCTCCCGGGAGCCGCCGACCTCATGCGGGGGAGGCTCCGAGGCCTGGCCCCACTCGGTTTGTGGGTCGCGCTCTGGGTGCTCGTCGTTGTGCGCTGGGGGCGAATCGTGGACACGCTCCGCGGCGGGGCCTTCTCCGAGTGGCTGGCGCTCGCCGCGCTACTCGGCGGCCTGGCGCTCGCATGGGCGACTGGACGCAGGCCACACGCACGGTCGGAGGCGGATGTCTCGGCTTCCCAGTGGCGGCTCGCGTGGGGAACGTTCCGGCGTCACCGGACGGCGATGCTCGGCCTCGGTCTCGTCGTGGCGCTTGCCCTGGCAGCGCTCCTGACGCCGTACCTGGCTCCTTACGATCCCGACGCCCAGGGAGCCGACATCGTGGCAACCCGATTCCAGGCGCCCTCCGCGGCCCACCTCATGGGAACCGACCGCTTCGGACGCGACGTATTCAGCCGTGTGTTGTACGGGGCCAGGATCAGCCTGTCGATCGGTTTTCTCGCCGTGGCCATCGCGGTGACCATCGGCACGCTGCTGGGGGCGCTGGCCGGCTACGTGCGCGGCTGGCTCGACGTCCTGTCGATGCGCTTCGTGGACTTGCTCCTCAGCTTCCCGAGACTCGTGCTTCTGGTGGCGATCGCCGCGCTGTTCCAGCCCTCCATCCTGCTGATCACGCTGATCCTCGGCTTTACCGGCTGGATGGGCACCTCCCGCATCGTGCGGGGCGAGGTGCTGTCGGTCCGCGAGCGCGAATTCGTGCTGGCCGCCCGCGCGCTGGGCTACGGAGGGCGCCGCATCCTGCTGCGGCACATCCTGCCCAACGTCCTGAGTCCGGTCATCGTCGCCGCCACGCTGGGGATCGGAAACACGATTCTCACGGAAGCTTCGCTCAGCTTCCTCGGACTGGGCGTCCAGCCGCCCACGGCCAGCTGGGGAAGCATGGTGGCCGCAGGGCGCGACGTGATGCTCGAGGCGTGGTGGATCACCGCGTTCCCCGGTCTGGCGATCGTGGTGACCGTCATGAGCTTCAACCTCATGGGCGACGGGTTGCGGGATGCGCTCGACCCGCGCTCGCCCGCCTGGGAGAGACCGCAGGGATGAGCGGGCTGCTCGCCGTGCGGGAGCTTCGCACCTACTTCCAGGGCACCGATCGTGGCACGGGCCGCGACCGGTTCGCCCGCGCGGTGGACGGCGTCGATCTGGACCTCGATGCGGGTGAGACACTCGGGCTCGTGGGTGAGTCGGGGTGTGGCAAATCGGTCACGGCTCTGTCGATCCCGGATCATGCCCGGCTCCAGCATCCGGCTGAACGGCGAAGAGCTGGTCGGCGCGGATCGCGCTCGCCTGAGGGCGGTTCGGGGTGGCGAGATCGCGATGGTGTTCCAGGAACCGATGACCAGCCTCAATCCGGTCCTCCAGGTCAGCGAGCAGGTCGGTGAAGCGCTCCGCGAGCACAGGGGGATGTCGAGGTACGACGCACGGCTGGAAGCGATCGAGCTGCTGGAGCGTGTCGGACTGCCGGACCCGACCCGCAGCGGTCGGGCGTACCCCCACCAGCTGTCCGGAGGGATGCGACAGCGCGTGATGATCGCGATGGCGATCTCGTGTCGACCGTCCGTGTTGATCGCCGACGAACCGACGACCGCGCTGGACGTGACCGTGCAGGCACAGATCCTCGATCTGCTGGCCTCCTTACGCGACGAGTTCGGGACGGCCATGCTCTTCATATCACACGATCTGACCGTTGTCGCGCAGGTGGCGGACCGGGTGGCCGTGATGTACGGGGGACGAATCGTGGAGCAAGGCCCCGTTCAGCCCCTGTTCCGCCGACCGGTCCACCCCTACACCCGGGGACTGCTGCGGGCCGTGCCCGACCTGGACGCGCCGCGGGATCGCCTGGACGTCATCCCGGGTCGCGTGCCACACGCCACTCGCTGGCCGAGCGGATGCCGGTACCGCCCCCGCTGCGAATACCGCTGGAAGCGCTGCGACGAAGAGCCGCCGCTGCTGCGCGCAGAGGAGACGGATACATCGGCCGCTCGCTGTTGGCTCGTCGATGAACCCTCGAGGCGCGCATGAGCAGTTCGCGACCTGGCGATTCGGGCCCGCGAACGGACTCGCCCCACGCCCGGCTGGAGGCGGCCGGGGCGCTGCTCGAAGGCCTCGCTCTTCGAAAGACGTATCGGCTCACGGGCCGCCGACGGGCTGCCCACCCGGTGCTTGCCGTGGATGGCGTATCGCTGTCGATCCGTCCGGGGGAGACCGTCGGCCTCGTGGGTGAATCGGGATGCGGGAAGAGCACGCTCGCTCGTCTGCTGCTGGCCCTCGAGAGGCCGAGCACGGGCGAGGTCCGATACGAGGGTCAGGACGTGTGGAAGCTGCGGGGTGAAGCGCGGCTACGCTTCCGGCGAGACGTGCAGGTCGTCTTCCAGGACCCGTTCGGCTCGTTGAATCCCCGGCTGACCGTGGGCGGTGCGATACGAGAGGTGCTGCGCGTACACGATCTCGCGACGGGGCGCGATACGGAGAGTAGACTGGCGGAGTTGCTGGAGATGGTGGGGCTCGACCCGGGCGACGCGCGGAGGTATCCGCACGAGTTCTCCGGTGGACAACGTCAACGGATCGGGATTGCGCGGGCGCTGTCGACCGGCCCGCGACTCATCGTGGCCGACGAGCCGGTGTCGGCGCTCGATGTCTCGGTACAGGCTCAGATCCTCACGCTGCTTCAAGACCTGCAGGACGAGCTCGGGCTGGCGTACCTGTTCATATCGCACGATTTGGCCGTCGTTCGGCAGGTAAGCGATCGAGTGGTCGTGATGCGCGAGGGTCGACTCGTCGAGGAGGCGACGGTGGAGAAGCTCTTCGTTCGACCCGCTCACGAATACACCCGCAGGCTCCTGGCGGCGGTCCCGCGACTTGTGAAGGAACCACCTCCAGGCCCCGCATGACCTGACATCGCATCGTCCGCCCGCCCGTTCTTCCGAGCCTGCCTACTTGACATCTCTTCAAGGGTCAGAATAGCTTTTCGGGCCTACCTTTTGGCGCGCAACAGGAACCGGAACAGCGCACGGAAAACTATTTCTTGGAGGTACCCTTGATCGCGTGGACACTGTGGGCGATTCAGGAGACGACGCCCAGGCTCGGCGAAGGCCAGGAGTTGAGGCTCGGCGAGATCTGGGAAGCGGGCGGATTCATGATGTGGCCGCTCGGCGCCTGTCTCGCGATCGGCATCTTGATCATCCTCTGGAAATTCATCGACTTGCAGATGAAGTCGGCCCGGAATCGCAGCCTGCTCCGCGAGGCGGATGGACTGATCTCGGAAGGCCGACTTGAAGAGGCGTTGGCCGTGTGCGAGGACTCGCACGCCCCGGCCGCCGAGGTCCTGAAAGCCGGTCTGAGACGCCGGGAAGAGGGCATCGAGCGCGTTCTGCAGGCCATCGAGAACGCCGGTGCGATCCAGGTCGCCTCCCTCGAGCGCGGACTGGTGTGGCTGGCGACCCTGGCCAACGTCGCTCCGCTCCTCGGCTTCCTCGGGACAGTGATCGGCATGATCATGGCCTTCCAGGCGATCGAGATCGCCGGCGAGGTGGAGGCCACGCTGGTCGCCGGCGGCATCAAGGTGGCCCTCATCACGACGGCGACCGGTCTGACGATCGCGATCCCGATCAACATCATGCACAACTATTTCGTGACGAGGGTCGATCGCCTCGTGATCGACATGGAGGAGAGCGCACAGCGCATGATCGACGCGCTGCACGAGCGCGAGGCGCGGAAGGCCGCGGCGAGCTGACGGCTCGCTTATCGGCTGACTCCGCGACGAAGTTCGCGAACGAGGCCCGGGCCGCTGCCCGGGCCTTTTTTTCGCCGATTGCCGCCATGTAGCGGTGCTCTTGCGTTCGTTGGAGTGCTTTTCAAGCTTTGAGGACGCCGTTTTAGGGTGCGGATCCCTGGTTTCGGAGACCCGGCGGCGAGGCTCGTGACAGAAACGGAGCGGTTCCCGCTCACAGCTTCGAGGCGGCCCATGAAGACCTTCTGTCGTCGCAGCTCACTCCCCCTTCTCGCCCTTCTGCTACTGATTGCGTCGTCCGGCTTCGCCGTTGCCCAGAACGGTGCCATCGCCGGCACGGTGCGAGATGCTGCTTCACAGGCCCCGCTGTCGGCGGTGTTCGTCGAGGTGACGACTGCCGAGGGTGCGAGCGTCGCGAGCGGCTATTCCGGACCCGGCGGCACGTTTCGGATCGTGGAGATTCCACCGGGCATCTATTCCGTGACCTTCACGTCGCCTGGATGGGGCACGCTCACGGTGGAGGGTGTCGAGGTCGCAGCAGGGCGGACGACCACTCTCGCGATGGAGATGGAGGAACAGCGGTACAGCCTCAACCCCATCACCGTGACCGCCTCCAAGACGCAGGAGAAGGTGCTCGACGCCCCGGCGATGGTTCAGGTGGCACCGATCAGCCAGATCGAGGCCCAGCCCGCCACGACCCCGATGGAGCACATCAAGAACAAGGCGGGTGTGGACATCATCACGACGGGCGTGCAGAGCAACTACGTGGTCGTTCGAGGCTTCAACAACATATTCTCGGGCGCCACCCTCACGCTGACCGACAACCGAATTGCCCGCGTGCCGTCGCTGCGCACGAACATCTCCCATCTCAACCCGACCACGAACCTGGACCTCGCTCGCATGGAAGTGGTGCTCGGTCCTGGATCCGCCCTGTATGGCCCCAACGCGGCGAACGGCGTGATCCACTCGATCACCAAGTCGCCGATCGATTTTCCGGGCGCGAGCTTCTCCCTGGGCGGGGGGCTTCGCCAGCAGGGCGACATCACCAGTCCCGACGACGCGCCGTCCGGTGGCCTGCCGTTCACATCGGATGACAAGGGCCTGTTCCACGGCGAGGGACGGGTGGCGGTCCGGGCCAGCGACAAGTTCGGGTTCAAGCTGTCCGGGCAGTACTTCAGCGCGACGGAGTTCGTGTTCAGGGATGAGGTGGAGGTCTCGCAGCAGCAGATCGCTCAGGCGTGCATCGCGAGCGACTTCGACCTCACCAGCCCGGCGTGTCTCAACTTCTCCGAGGGACTCGATCTCCCCGCGGATCAGGACCTCCTCGTCCAGAGCGTCCGGAACGTGGCGGGAGGACGGGACAACAACCTCGAGCGCTGGACGTTCGACGCCCGCGTGGACATCCGCCCGAGCCCCGAGTCCAGCATCATTCTGGCGGGTGGGCGCACGAACGCCATCAGCAGCGTCGATCTGACGGGCATCGGGGCCGGTCAGGTGGACGATTGGGCGTACACCTACCTCCAGAGTCGCTTCCGCTACAAGGATCTCTTTGCTCAGTTCTTCGTGAACTGGAGCGACAACGAGGACACGTTCCTGTTCCGCTCCGGCCGACCCCTGATCGATAAGTCGCAGCTCTGGGTCGGTCAGCTTCAGAACACATCGCGCCTCGGGGACAAGCACCGGCTCGTGTACGGGGCCGATCTGCTCTACACAAACCCCAAGACCGAGGGTACGATCAACGGGCAAAACGAGGACGATGACACCATCACCGAGGTCGGTGGCTACGCGCAGTGGGAGTGGGCGCTCGACCCGAAACTGGATTTCATCGGCGCGGTCCGCCTGGACCGCCACTCGCTGCTGACCGAAGAGGACAACTCGTTCTTCGAGGACCTCATCTTCTCACCGCGAGCGGCCCTGGTGTACAAACCCGACCAGGAGAACAGCTTTCGGTTGGCGTTCAACCGTGCGTACTCCACACCCACCAGCCTGAACTATTTCCTGGACATTTCCTCGGGAACGGTGCCCATCTTCGGTCCGTTCGGCTATGACGTGCGCGCCCAGGGCGCCACCCAGAACGGTCTCCAGTTCAGGGCGGGCCAGAACGGCCTGCCCATGCACATGTCGCCCTTCGCGCCGCTGCTCGGCCGGGGGCAACACGAGTTGCTCGAAACCTCCGCGGCGCAGCTGTGGGCGTCCGGCCTCGCCGTCGCGTCGGCCGCCGCCGCGTCGGGGGCTCTGCCACCGGAATTCGAGGCGATACTCCCGCTCCTGCTGGCCGTCCCGCTTCCCGGCGATGAGGATGTCGGCATCGTGTCGTTGTTCCTCGATCCGTCGCAGAGCCTCAATTGTCCGACGGCGCCGTTTTGCGAGGTTGCGGATCTCACGACGCTGGACGACATCCCGGCGCTGGACGCCACGATCACCAACACCATCGAGGTCGGGTACCGCGGCCTGATCGGAGAGCGCGTCCTGATCGGGCTGAACGGGTGGTGGAGCCGGATCAACGATTGGATCTCGGCGCTGCGCGTATCGACCCCGAACATCTTTCTTAACGGCCAGGACGTCGGTGCATATTTGGCGACGGAGCTCGTGAAGCTGGGTCAGCCTCCCGAGGTCGCTCAGGCGATCGCCGCGCAGGTTGCCCCGTTCGTGGCCGCCATTCCGCTCGGGGTGGTCACGCCCGAGGGGGTCGGCGGCAGCGCATCGACGCTGGCCCTCGCCTACCAGAACCTGGGCAGCTTCAACCTGTTCGGCGGCGAGGTCGCCGCCACTTTCGTGCTCAGCGACGACTTCGAGCTGGAGGGTACCTTCTCGCTCGTGAACCGGGACACGTTCGAAGCCGAACGCCCCGGGCGAGGCACCGAGGAGGTGCCGCTCAACGCCCCGAAGACGAAGGGCACCGCCACGTTGCGGTATGACAGCGAGAGCGTCGGCTTGAACGGTGCGCTCCGCTTCCGGGCACAGAGCGGGTTCGATGCGAACTCGGGCGTGTACGTCGGCAGGGTCGACGGCTTTGCCGTGCTGGACGCCGGTCTCGGGTATCGGATCCCGGGTACCGACTTCTGGCTGCAGCTCGACGTCCAGAACATCTTCGACAACGACTATCAGTCGTTCGTCGGGACGCCGTCGCTCGGGCGGGTGATCCTCGGGCGCGTTCGGTACGACTTCAATCCGTTGTAGCGCTCGACCGTTGTAGCGCTTGACGAGCAGTTAGGACATGTAGGGAAGGGGCAGGTGGGGCGGACGGGGATCTCCTCCGGGGGCCCGCCAGTGCGGCGGGCCCTGACTTTCGGTGGTCGGGCCAGCGCAGTGACGCGCGCGGTCCTGACTGCGACGCTGGTCGGCTCGCTGGTACCCGCGAATCGGCCCCTTGCGGCGCAGGACATCCGGGCACCCCAGATGTCCGTCGCCGACTCCGCGGTCACCGAGGAGGTCATCGCCCTTCTCGAGCAGGACCGGGTCCTGTCGGCCAGCCGAGTTCTGGAGCGTCGCCTGTCGAGCGGCAAACCTGCCGCACCGTCTCTCATTCTTCTGAGTGCACGGACCTACGCGGCGTATCGTGCCTGGCCGTCCGTCCGGAGGCTGCTCCTCGGGCAACCATGGCTCGAGAGCGCGGGAGGAGGCGCGGGGCTCGGGATGCTGGCGCGCGCCTACCTCGAGATGGACGATGTGCCTGCCGCGCTCACGACGTTCGAGGAGTACCTGAGGACGGTCGAGGCAGGCAATACGGGCGACCCGGTGGCGGAGCCCCGCATCCACCACGCCACCGCGCTCGCCGCGGTCGGACGTCACGCCGAGGCAGCCACCGAGTACGAGCGCGCCGCGGCGGATCTTGGCGACATCCGGGGGTGGGTGCGCCTCTCGGCCCTCCAGCAGTGGTCGCTCACGGACGACACCGCTTCGGTGCGCCGCGTCGGGGAGCAGGTGCGCTCCGACTCGACGCTTCCCCCGGACTCGATCCACCGGGCGCTGGCGCTGGCCGCCTTTCGGGCCGGCAACAGGCCCGAGGGACTCAGACTCGCTGCGGAAGGGAGCCAGCGGCTGCAGGACGAGCTGGCAGCCGAATGGATCGCACCCTCGCTCCTGGCGACCGGTGACACGGCGGCGGCCATCGAGGCGTATCGAAACGGGCTGCGAGCCGGGCATGGGACGGCTTCCACGGCGGCATCACTCACCGCCCTCGACTCGAGCTGGCAGGTGCTGGCCGAAGCCGGAAACGGGGAACGGCGAACGGGAAGGCGCTCGAGCGGAAAGCGGTATCTGCGGAACGCGCTCGAGCGGGCCCCTGTGGCCGAACAGCCGGCTCTTGCAGCCGCGTTGGCTGCCGCGGAGCGGGCCGACGGCCAGCACACACGCGCCGTCACGACCCTGGGCCCGTGGCTGCACGATGGCCTGACGGGTCGGAGTCGCGCTTCGATCTGGTTGCTGGCGGGTCGGTCGCTTCTGTCCCTCGGCCAGGGGCGCGCGGCCAGGGAGGCGTTCGCCAACGCCGCCGCTGCCGGGCCGTACGATGATGCCGCCTATGCGGCGTATCTGCTGGCCGATCTGGAGCATGACGCTGACGATATCGAAGCCGCCCGCGCCGCGTATCGCCTCACGGCATCCCGCTTCCCACGCACGAACTTCGGTGGGCTCGCCCTCATGCGGCTGGGCCTGCTGGAGTTCAGGGAAGGACGGTACGCCGAGGCGGCCGGAGAGTTCGAGACCTATCGGCGCCGCTTTCCACGGGGGCGCTGGTACCAGGGCGCCATCTACTGGACCGGCCGTGCCCTGGAGGCGGCCGGGGATTCCGCCGCCGCGCTTGCCCTGTACAGGGAGGCGGTCGGCCGCGATCCGCTCGGGTACTACGCGACCCTCGCCGGCCCACGCGCCGGCGTGGAGCCCTGGGATCGGCTGAACGTCGGACCTTCGATGCCGGTGGCACTGACCCCCGCCGACTCGCTGTTGCTGATGCGCATGGACCGTCTTCGCCGACTCGGCTGGGACGATCGAGCCCGGGTCGAGCTCAGGACGGCCCTCGAAGAGGGTCCTCAGACGGCCGACCGCCGTCTGGCTCTGGCCCGCGCCCTCAATGAGAGTGGCTGGACCTGGGCCGGAGTGCGGTTGGCCTGGCGGGTCCGCGGCATGAGACAGCGCTGGAGCAGGCCACTTCTCGAAGCCATTTACCCTCTGCCCTATCGCGTCCTGCTCGAGGACGTCGCCCGTGCGCGCGACCTCGACCCGGCTTTCGTCGCCGGCCTCATCCGCCGGGAGTCTCTGTTCGATCCGGCCGCCGTGTCGGCCGCGAACGCCGTGGGACTCATGCAGCTGCTTCCAACCACCGCGCAGGACGTCTCGCGCAGGGCCGGGCTGTCGGAGTATCGACGTGATCAGCTGGTCATCCCGGAGGTCAATCTACGGCTCGGCACGACGTATCTGGCGGACATGCTGGAGCGATTCGACGGTTCAACCGTCGGTGCGCTCATCTCTTACAACGCGGGCCCCCACCGCTACCTTCGCTGGCGGGATCTCGCGGAACGAACCGACCCCGAGCTGTTCATCGAGAGAATCCCGTTTCGTGAAACGCGCGATTACGTGAAGGCGGTACGGGCCCACGCGTACATCTACCGACAGCTCTATGGCCTGTGAGGTTGCGCACGCCGGCGCGTGCGTGAAAAAGGGCTGCCGACCGTTGACGGGGCGGGATGCAGCCGGTAGCATATTCGCGTTTTTGTCGTAGGGGCGGCACCGCCCCCCCCAACCAGTTGGACGCAGGTTTTGGCAGCAGGAGGCCGCAGGATGCCAGTAGGTAGGGTAAAGTGGTTCAACGATTCGAAGGGCTACGGTTTTATCGAGCAGCCCGAGGGCGGCGACGACGTGTTCGTGCATTACAGCTCCATCGAGATGGACGGCTACAAGACCCTGGCCGAAGGGATGGAAGTGACCTACGAGTTTACCCAGGGTGAGAAGGGCCTCCATGCCACGCGCGTTACCCGCGCAGCCGAGTGAGCCCTGGCGGGCGAACCGGCTGACACGGTAGATCATAGGCGCCCCGCCCACACGGTCGGGGCGCTACTTTTTTCTCTCGTCGGCCGGTCATCCCCGAATTCGGAAGAGACGTGCCCGAGGAAACTCCGCTGGACCCGGATCGCAAAACGCTCTTTCTCCTCGACGGGTACGCGCTGATCTATCGCGCGTTCTTCGCCATGATCAGCCGGCCGCTGACGACCTCCAGCGGCGAGAACACCTCCGCGCCCTACGGGATCGCCCGCTTTCTCCTGAGGGTTCTCGAAGACTACGCACCGGACTTCATCGGGGTGGTCTTCGATGCGGGTGACAGTTTCCGTACCGAACTTCTCGAAGAGTACAAGGCGACCCGCGAGAAGATGCCCGACGAGCTGGAGGCCTCGCTCCCTCGCTGTCGGGCGATCATCGAAGGTTTCCGCGTGCCCGTCATCGAAGCCATCGGCTGGGAGGCGGACGATGTGATCGGCACACTGTCGACCCAGGCGGAACAGGCGGGGCTCCAGACCGTCATCGTGTCGGGCGACAAGGACTTCTACCAGCTGATCGACTCGCACACCGTGTTGCTGAACCCGGGTCGTGGTGGCCCAGCCGGCGTGGACCAGGAATGGGTGACCGTCGACAACGCCCGGGAAAGGCTCGGCGTGGATCCGGCGCATGTGACCGATTTGCTCGCTCTGCTGGGCGACAGCTCGGACAACGTTCCCGGCGTCAGGGGCGTGGGGCGCAAGACGGCGCCGGGATTGATCGAGCGCTTCGGGTCGGTGGAGGACATCCTGGGCAACCTGGATGCGATCGACAGCAAGCGGGTCCGCCGCTGTCTCGAAGAGGGCGATCAGTCCGCTCGGCTGTCCAAGCAGCTGGTGACGATCCGCACAGACGCACCCGTCGCGCTCAAACTCGACCGACTTCGACGCGAGCCAATGGATGCGCAGAGGCTGCGCGGCCTGTTCCTCGAGCTGGAGTTCAGCAATCTGCTCCGCGAGCTGGCGGTGAGCGAGGAACCGTCAGCCGGCGACGCGACCTATGAGCTCGTGCTCACCCCCGGTCGAGTGGCCGAGGTGGTCGAAGAGCTGGAGGCGGTCGAGCGATTGGCGATTCACACGCTGGGGTCCTCGCCCGACCCCATGCGCGCCGAGCTGGTCGGGCTGGCGATCGCCGGGGTACCGGAACACGCCTTCTACTTCCCGTTCGGTCATCGACCGGTACAGGTCGCACGGGACGAGGCCGGGAACCCGACCCTCGCGCTCGAGCAAAGCGAGGTTGCCAACCTGCCCCCGCTCGATGCGCCCGACCTCGCGCCTCTGCGCCGACTTCTGGAGTCCGATCTCCCGAAGGTCGCGCATGACTCCAAATACGATCTTCTGCTGCTGGAGCGGGCGGGAGTCACGCTGGGCGCGATACGGTTCGATACCTCGATCTCCTCCTATTGCCTGGACCCGAGCCGTCGCGAGCACACCCTGGACTTGCTCGGGCTGGACCGTCTCGGCCGACAACTGACACCCGCCGACCAGGTCGTGGGGACCGGACGCTCGGCCGCCGGCTTCGACGAGGCTCCGCAGGAAAGCGTGTTCGCCTATGCCAGCGAGCGGGCGGACGTCGCGTTACAGCTCGCCGCGTCACTCGAGGAAGAGCTGCGGGAGCAGGAGAGCCTAGATCTGTTCGAGCGTATCGAAATGCCGCTGGTTCCGGTGCTGGCGGCCATGGAACGCGCCGGCATCGCGATCGACCTGGTGTTTTTCGATCGCTTGCGCGAGCGCCTGGAGCGCGAGCTCACGCTCGTTCGAGAGGAGATCCACAAGCTGGCCGGCGAGGAGGTCAACCTCCGCTCGGTCCCGCAGATGCGCGAGCTGCTGTTCGAGAAGCTCGAACTTCCGGTCGTGAAGAAGACCAAGACGGGTCCGTCGACGGACGAAAGCGTGCTGGCCTCTCTCGCGGCGCAGGGGCACGACGTGCCGCGTCTGATCCTGGAGTACCGGGAGCTGGACAAGCTGAATTCCACGTACGTGTCCAAGCTCCCCCAGCTCGTACACCCCGAGACCGGTCGGATTCACACGAATTTCAACCAGACGGTCGCGGCGACGGGGCGCCTCTCGTCGTCGGATCCGAATCTTCAGAACATTCCGATCCGGTCGTCGCTGGGCAGGGAGATTCGAAAGGGGTTCGTGCCCGGCCCGGGTCGTCTGTTCGTCGGGGCCGACTACTCCCAGATCGAGCTGCGCGTGATGGCGCATCTGTCTGGCGATCCCGCCTTTGTCGAAGCGTTTCGCGCGGACCGGGATATCCATCGGGAAACGGCGGCCCGCATCTTCGGAGTAGAATCCGAGCGCGTGACGTCCGGCATGCGTGATCGGGCGAAGACCATCAACTTTGCCACGATCTACGGACAGGGGCCCGTCGCGCTCGCGGCACAACTCGGGATTTCGCGATCCGAGGCGCGGGAGTTCATCGATCAGTACTTCGAGCGGTTCAGCGGGGTCGGCGAATATCTGGAAACGATGAAGGAACAGGCCCGCGAACAGGGATACGTGGAGACCCTCAGCGGTCGTCGGCGCTATATTCCGGAGATCCGTTCTCGAAACCCCGGCATCCGCGGATTCGGTGAACGGACGGCCACCAACTCGCCGATCCAGGGCTCGGCGGCCGATCTGATCAAGATCGCGATGATTCGTCTGCAATCGAGCCTGGCCCGTCGGGAGGCCGAGATGGTGCTCCAGGTGCACGACGAGCTGCTGTTCGAAGTGCCCGAGAACGAGGTGGACGAAGTGACGTCGATCGTGCGGGAAGAGATGGAGGGGGCGATCGTGCTGGATGTTCCGCTCCGCGTGGACCTCGGGGTGGGAGCCAGCTGGTACGACTGCAAGCCTGCCTAGCGCTCGGCGTGGAGCCGTGTGCGGGTGCAAGGAGAGACGAATGACGACCTCACGGCGAGAGTTCATCCATACATCGGCGGGAGCGGCCGGCGCCCTCGGTCTGGCGACCGTGGTTCCCTGGTTGGGAGCGTGTGCCCCGGCGGAGTCGGGTTCGGAATCGGAGGCCGGAGCCGAGCCGACACCCGACCCCATGCGCATCCTGATCCTCGGTGGGACCGGATTCATCGGTCCGCACCAGGTTCGCTACGCGCGGGAGCGAGGTCATACGCTGACCCTGTTCAACCGCGGCCGCACGAACCCGGAGCTGTTTCCGGACATCGAACAGCTGCGTGGCGACCGCGACGACGATCTGGCGTCGCTGGAGGGCCGCGAGTGGGATGTGGTGATCGACAACTCGGCCTCGATCCCCCGCTGGGTGCGTCAATCCGCCCAGCTCCTCAAGGACGCGGCAGACCGGTATCTGTTCGTCTCGTCCATCTCCGCCTTCGCCGACTTCAGTCAGCCTGGAATGGACGAGACGGCCCCCGTCGCTACGATCGACGACCCGACGATCGAAGAGGTGACGGGCGAGACCTACGGGGCGCTGAAGGCGCTGTGCGAGGAGGAGGCGCGGGCCGCATTCGGCGATCGGGCGCTGATCGTGCGACCCGGGCTCATCATCGGCCCCGGAGACCCCACCGATCGCTTCACGTACTGGCCGGTTCGGGTGCATCGAGGTGGCGAGGTGCTCGCGCCGGGAACGCCGGCAGACCCCGTCCAGGTGATCGACGCGCGGGATCTCACCGGCTGGATGATTCGCATGCTCGAAGGCGGCGAGAGCGGCACCTACAACGCCACCGGAAACCCCACGGGGATCGGCGACGTGCTGGACGAGGTCCGAACCGGTGTGGGATCTGACGCGACCTTCACCTTCGTGCCGACCCCCTTCCTGGAGGAGCAGGAAGTGCGCCCCTGGGTGGACATGCCCATCTGGGTACCGCCGGCCGAGGACATGGTGGGTTTCGGCAGCGTCAGCATTGCCGCGGCACTGGAGAAGGGACTCGAGTTCCGGCCGCTGGACGAGATCGCGAGCGACACCCTGGAGTGGTTCCAGACACTGCCGGAGGAACGACAGTCCTCGCTACGCTTCGGCATCGATGCCGAGCGGGAAGTGGAAGTGCTTACGGCGTGGAAGGAGGCGCAGGCAGCAGGCTGACGGCGAGCCGGCCTACAGCACCGGCCACAAAGCCCGCTTGAGCGACAGCATCAAGACCCAGTCGCCCCCCCGCAGACCTCGCACGAGGTCGAGACGAACGATGTCGTAGAAGATCCCGAGTCCGGCGCCCGCCGAGAAGCGTCCGGCGCCGGACTCTGTCACCCCGAGGATCGCGGCTGCTTCCTCGCCCGCGCGACTCAGGCCCGTCGTACCCCAGGCCCCCAGCAGGCGCACGCGGAGCCAGGGCTCGAGCACTTCGCGGGAGACGGTGGCGGCGCCGTACGCCATGCGGTCACCGCCCCACGCGCGGAACGAATAACCGGGCATGGTACCCCGGCCCCCGAGCAGGAAGAGGCGTTGAGCCGGCAGTGTGCCGCCGCCCACTCCGCCTTTTCCGACGACGGTCCAACCCCACGGCGTGTCCGGTCGCTCACCGTCGGCCTCCAGTCCGACGAGGAGCCGGCTGAATCCGAAATCACCGGGTCCCGCCAGGCCGAGCTCCGCTCGAACATCGAGGGTCCAGGTCGCTCCCACACCTTGCCCGACGCCCTGCACGAGACCGGCGTTCACGGCGGTCAACGTCCCTTCCGAAATCGGACGAACGGATCGAAACGTGCCGCCAATGGCGGATCGAGGATCGACGGCGAGATTGGCCGAGCGATGGCTCGCGACGGCGATCCCGACGGACCAGCGGCCAGCTCCTGCCGACAAGGCGGCCTCGACGGCTCCGCCACGCTCGAAGTACGGGTCTGTGTAGTCTTCGCCTTCGAAACCATGACCGAGCGTGGAGATCACTCCCGCCGCCGCAGGAACGGGTCCGATGTCAGCGAAGCGGTCCAGAAACAGGTCGAGCGAGAGATCGACCGGGCCAGCGGTTCGCGAGACGCCGGCCGCCAGTTGCGGCTGCTCGCGCGCGAAAGGATAGCCGGCCCAAAACCGAAGGCCGGTTTGCTCGTCCGGTCGGAAGGCGATCCCGCCACCGATCAGCAGGCCCTCGGCCCGACGCGCCCGCAGCCCGCTGGAAGCGTCTGGCAGATGCAACTGAACGGGCGAGGTACCCAGCAGGGCTCCAGGCGAGACGAGCTCTCGAGCGCGTTCTCGCAGCTTGTCCAGCGATTCGTCGGTGCGCTCCCCGGGGGAGATCGGGCCGGCGAACAACGGCGCCCGCCAATCGCCGAAGGCGGCCAGCGCCTCGGGGGGAACGGTTCCGACCCGGGCTCCGCGGGCCAATCGAACCTGTCCCGGTTCGTTGATCCGGTATTCGTGGACCTTGAGCCGCGTACGGATCACCCCGCCCACCGGAAAGCTGAGCCACGAGACTTCCCGCCGGATCTCCACCTCCTGCTCGACGGGCAGCCAGAACCGCCCCTGCCAGCGGCCCGACTTCAGGTCGACGCTGATGTAGTCCAGGTCTTCATCCAGATAGGAGGCACCGGTGAACGTGGCGGCGAGCCGGGCCAGGGCCCCCGTCTCACGGTCCACGAACAGCGTGCCCACCACTCCCGGAAGGGAAGGGTCGATCGGTCGTACCTGAAGCCGATAGACGCGCGTGACTTCATCCTGAATGCGGATCTCGAGCGAGTCGACGAGACGATACTCGTAATGCTCGAGAGCGCCCCGGCCAGCCGGGTGCGGAACGTCCCGCACCTCCTGGCCTTCGCCGAGCCGAATCCGGTCCCCGAAATTGTCGAGCACGAGGCTCAGGTGATCGATGTGATAGCTGATGTTCGTAGGCAGGCGCTTCTCGTGCCGCCGACCTACAATCGTCTGGTACGCCCGGTCGGGTGCTTGCCACAGGACCTCGAGCGCGACCTGATCGGCCCGAACCAGCTCACGCTCGTCTCGGAATTCGCCGAAGAAGTAGACGTGCCCCTGAACCTCGGCCCGAAAACTCCGCAGCGAGCTGTCTGAATAGGCGTGTCGACGGGCCGCTACCGCGCGCCGGGCGATGTCCGTTGCTCGCGCGCCGTTCCAACCCGAATCGGCCGGGACGACGGCGCTCGTGACCTGAGCGACGGCCGACCCGACGCCGCTCGCCACACAGAGGAAGGCCAACGGCAGCGAACGCCCGAGGCGGGCTTTTCGTGAGAACCATCGAATGGGGTGCACCTAGCGCAGTACCGACCGCCGGGGGCCGCGTTCCCGTGCACCGGGGGCAGGGAGGGTGTGAGAGAGGTCGGCCTCAGCCGCTGAACAGGTCTTCCTGGTCGTCCGACTCTTCCATCGCCACGGTCACCTCTCGCAGTCGACGGATCCAGTAGTCCACGTCGAATCGACCTTCGGACATGAGCATGCGGCGCAGCACCGGCGAGAGATCGTTGAGCGAGTCCTGCAGGTCATCCGCGATCGCCGCGAATTCGGCCACGCGTACGGCATCGGCGGGCAAGGAGGCCATGTCCTGCAGGATCGAGTTCTCGGACCGTGAGGCGACGATCGGATCCTCCCGCGTGGCCACGTACACCTCGGTGCGGCGGCCCGGCCCGCGTCCCTCCTCGATAGGCAACAGTCCGACGATCTCATCGGATCGCCAGTACTTGGCGTATCCGAGGTGTACCATCTGTTCGCGCTTGATCTCCACCGTGCCATCTCCCGCAAAGAGCGTTGATGACTCATACTCCCCGGCATGAAGGAACGTGTCAAGCGGATTGCCGCAGTCACGGGTCCGCCTATTATCGGCGTATGACCCACACCGCCTCCAAGGGCCTCACCGGGGTCCCCTCGTACACTCGAGCAGGGGCCATCGCGTGACCGACCCCTCGAGCCAGGCCACCGAGCGGTCCAGAACCGTTCGAGATCCCGTGTGGCAGAACATCCGGCTCGAGCCGGCGGCGGCCGGCATCGTCGACACACCCGAGTTTCAACGTCTTCGGCGCGTGAAGCAGCTGGGGTTTGCGCACCTCGTATATCCCGGGGCGGTTCATACCCGGTTCCTCCACGCGCTGGGCGTGTACCACCTCACCACCCGCGCCATCGAGCGACTGCGTGAGAGCGGCGATCTCGAACGACTGAGCGCCGCGGAGCGGGATGCCGTGCCGCTCGTCCGTTTGGCCGCTCTTCTGCACGACGTCGGCCATTACGCGTTCTCGCATGCGATGGAGGAGCTGGGCGCCGAGGCGCTGCCCGGTCATCACGAGGAAGTGGCGGATCGGTTTCTGGGCGCCGAGCCGATCCACTCAATCCTGTCGACGATCGGTTCGGGCTCCGCCACCTTTATCGCCGAGCTCATTCGGGGGGCCTCGGCTCATCCGCTGCAGGGTCTCGTGGCGGGATCGCTCGACCTCGACAAGATCGACTACTTACGCCGCGACAGTCTGTTCTGCGGTGTGCCGTACGGAGCGGTCGACGTCGAGCGCTTGCTCGACGCACTGACGGTGGTGCAGGAGGAGGGTGCGGACCACCCGGAGATAGGAGTCACCGAAAAAGGCGTTAGCGCGCTCGAATCGCTGCTCTTCTCCAAGTACGAGATGTTCCGCAATGTCTACTGGCACCACGGCGTCCGCGCCGCGACCTGCACGTTTCGACGTCTGATCGAACGTGCGCTGACCATCGGAGTGCTTCGGCGACGGACCAGGAGCTGTTGAACCTGCTCGCCGCCCGTGGGGGAGACCGGCCCGCCAGGGAGGGTTCCGCCGAGCGGGAGGGCTCGGGCGACCCGGAAGGTCCGGGCGGCGGGAGCGACCGCCTCATCCGCGAGCTCCTGGGCGCACTGATCCACCGTCGCCTTCCGAAGCGGGCGCTGGAGATCTTCGGAGACGCGCTACCGGCCGGAATCGGAGAGTGGATCTCGGAGCGACCGGATCTGGTTCGCAGGCTGGAGAAGCGACTGGCCCGTGAGTGGGGAATCGAACCTCGCTCTGCCATGGTCGACTATCCCGGCTATCCCGGGATGCTGCAGCTCGACCTCCTCCTCGTACGAAGAGATGGACGCGTACAGCGGCTCACGCCGGCGGGTGCGGAGGGAATCATCGATCTCCCCCGGTTGGGTCGTTCGCTGCACCACGCCGCCCGTGTGTTTCGGGTGTTCACGCTGGACAGGGTCGAGCCGAAGGATCCGACACCGCTGCTCGAGTTGCTCGAAGCCCCGCCCGAGCAGGTCGACGAGCGGTTGAAGGACGATCGCCCGCTCTACTGAGCGGGCTCAGCTCCCTCGGCCAACGCGTCGACGACGACGACGGTGATGTTGTCGCTTCCGCCCGCGTCGTTGGCCACCTCGATCAATCTTTCGACCAGAACCTCGGGGTCGGAAACCGCGCCCATCAGCTCCGCGAGCCTCTGGTCCGACAACATGCCGGTCAGTCCATCAGAGCAGAGGAGCAGTCGGTCCCCCGGGCTCAGGCTTCCCCGGTAAAGATCGATATCGACGTGGTCGTCGGTACCGAGGGCGCGCGTCAGAAGGCTGGAGCGTGGATGCAGACGGGCCTGCTCATCGGTCAGCCGGCCACGATTCACGAGCTGCTGGACGTACGTGTGGTCTTCGGTCAGGCGTTCGAGCTGTCCGTTGCGCAGCCGATAGGCACGACTGTCGCCCACGTGGCCGATCGCGTAGTAACCGGTGGCTTCGACCAGCAACGTGGTCGCGGTGGTGCCCATGCCGGCCCTGGCCGGGTGGGCGTGGCTGGCCTCCCGGATGGCGCGGTTCGCCTCGAGAAGAGCGGATCGCAGGCACTCGGCTTTCTCGGCCTCGTCGGCTCCCTCCGGGCACTCGAGCAATCGCCTGTCCGTCACGCGAACGGCCAGCTGGCTCGCCACTTCTCCGGCGGCATGTCCACCCATGCCGTCCGCGACAGCGAATACGCCTGCCTCGCCGTCGGCCAGATAGGAGTCCTCATTCTTGGCCCGAACCCGTCCGACATCCGTGGCGGCTGCCCAATTCCACCTCAACGTGTCCACGCTCGACAACCTTCGTGCAGCGGCCGAATCGGACAAGACTGCGGAAGATGCTCTCGTCACGGGCCGGCAGGGTCGAGCGCGGAGCGTCCGGCTGGCGGTGCTGGAAGCCCTGTGGATTCAGCGACTTCGCGTTGACGCCACGAATAGCCCTCTCTACCTTCATGCCCGCGAGACACGAAGCGGCCTCGTGACCGCATCCAGCAGGGCTTCCAGCACGGGACCACGTTTCCGACTGACGATGTCGCGACAGGGCTCAATTCCGCAGAACGGCGCTCCCCACGAGATGCCGAGCGCCCTGGATCTGTACCTGCAGGAAGTGAGCAGGCACGCGCTTCTCACGCCTGCCGAGGAGGACCGGATCGCCCGTCTCGCGCAGGCAGGAGACCCGGCCGCCCTGGAGATTCTCGTCCGCTCGAACCTCCGATTCGTGATCTCGGTCGCCAAGAAGTACCAGAACCGCGGCATGTCCTTTCTCGATCTCATACAGGAAGGCAATGTCGGGCTGGTCACGGCGGCCACCAAATTCGATCCTGACCAGGGCGTGAAGTTCATCAGCTACGCCGTGTGGTGGATCCGGCAGGCGATCCTTGCGGCTTTGGCCAAACAAAGCCGCTCCGTACGTCTTCCCCTCAACCGCGCAACCGAGCTGTCCAGAGTCGTTCGTGTGCGCGAGGAGCTGAGGCAGAGCCTCAGGCGCGAGCCGAGTCTGGCAGAGATTGCGGAGAAGGCGGAGCTCGACGTGGCCACGGTGGACATGTTGCAGAGTCTCAACGTCGCCGAGGTGCGGCTCGATGCTCCGATCGGGATGTCGGAGGACAACCAGCTGGGCGATCGCTTCCTGATCGATGAAACCGGGCTCGAGGAGTCCGTCGAGACGGAGATGCTGAAGGAGCATATCGATGACGCGCTCCGGACGCTGCGACCCCGCGACGCGAGAGTCGTCCGGCTGTACTACGGTCTCCAGGGAGAGGAGTCCCACACGCTCGAGGAGATCGGCGGTCTGCTTGGAGTGACGCGCGAGAGGGTGAGACAGCTGCGCGATCGCGCGCTACGCGACCTGCGGACGGGCGAAGCGGGCAGGATCCTCGGCAGCTTCGCGGCCTGAGACGGCTTCTACGACCCGCTGTCGCCCGCGGGTAGCTCTCCGCCGGCTTCCCCACCCGCCTCGCCCAGCAGGGCCAGTCCGCTGCAGGCGGGCCCCTCGATCCACTCGATCGCTCTGGCCGACGGGTCGCCCGGTATCCTCTCGGTGCTCGCCGCGAGTCCCACGCCGACCCCGTCGTACCGGCGCAGGAAGTCTATGCGACCGTGCTCGGTCGTGATCCAATCGAGGTGCTCGAAGGCTTCCTTGTTGCGCGCGTCCGAATAGCGTCGGACCTCCTGCCATACCGGAATGAAACCGCGCGTCGGTTCCCAGCGCGCCAGGAAGAAGAGAGAGATCGCATCGCCCGTGGGCGGCCCGGGGGCCAGTTGGTCCTCGACCAGATACGTGGATGCCATGGCCGCTGCCGTGTCAGGAGGCAGCCAGACAGGTGTCAGAGCCACCCGGCGGGCCAGAAAGGCGCGCGCGTCGTTGATGAGGCGCTCGGCCAGAACGGGGCCCGCGACGGACATGCTGCGCGACTGAACGGGCGCACGCGGCCTCTCGGGCGTCGCACCCGGAACCTGGCGGGGGACGGCGAAGGCCACTGAAGGCAGGGATTGTCCGGGCAGCGTGAGCGCCGTGGCCGCCCGTACGCTGAGACACGCCGGATCGGGGATGGACCGCTCTTCTCCGAGGAGGATCGAGCCGATGCGCACACCGCCGGCGTGCAGCTCGAGCTCCGTGCCCGGAGCCAGAAACGCGGAGTCGAACCGGTTCCGGTAGTCCGCGTCCAACGCCGCCGGCAACCCGAACGACCGAAGCGTATCCCCGAGCATCGCGACCGGAACGAGTCGGGCGGCGCCCGACGGCTCGAGCGAGGCGAGATACAGCAAGGGCCCGTCCGGGAGGGGTTCGGGGGCCGGCTCATCTGTCTCCTCGACGGCCGTGGTGTCGGGTGGAGGGGCCGGGTCTTCGAGCGTGAGGCGGCCACCGCCCCACTGCACATCGCAAGCCGCGATGATGCAGGCAACAACCATCACCAGCAACCCCGCACCCCGCCTCATCGACCGCCCTTGACTCACATCCACTCCTCGATCGTGCTCCGACCTGCCTGACGGCACCGCGAGAGGTCCGACATACGCGGATCGGAGGCCCTTGCCGCGGCTTTGGGGCAAGCTAGGATTCGGGTTCTCACCGAGCAACGCACGGGCAGCCGGAAGCAGTCAGCGCAAGGAAGGTGCAACGTGGCCGGGATCGCGGTATTCAGTCACGCCGCATGCAGTCGACACGACACGGGGTGGCATCACCCCGAGCACCAGGGCCGACTCCGCGAGATCATGCGCGCCATCGACCGATCGCTTCCCGAACTCGCACCGTACGTTACTTCCCTGCAGGGCGAGCCTGTCGATCCAGATCGCCTGACGCTCGTGCACAGCGGCTCACACGTGGATCGTGTCGCCGCGGCCGCCGAGCAAGCCGCGGCGAGAGACAACCCCGTGCGGCTCGATTGGGACACCGTCGTGTCCGCGGCGTCGTGGGACGCCGCGCTGGCCGCGGCAGGCTGCGCCGTGAGCGCGGTCGAGGCTGTGATGGCAGGCGAGTACGGGGCCGCGTTCTGTCCAGTTCGGCCACCGGGGCACCACGCCACTGTCGATCGCGCGATGGGTTTCTGCCTGTTCAACAACGTGGCGCTCGCCGCACGACACGCAGTGGATCGAGAGTTGGCGGACCGCGTACTCGTCGTCGACTGGGACGTACATCATGGAAACGGCACCCAGGAGATCCTCTACGAGGACCCCGGGGTCTTTTACCTCTCTCTCCATCAGAGCCCGCACTATCCGGGCACAGGCTCGGTCGCCGAGCAAGGCCGAGGAGAGGGAACAGGTACGATTCGCAATCTTCCGATGCCGCCGGGTCTCCCGGCCGACGAGTACGTGGGCGCACTACTGCAAGCCGTCGATGACGTCCAGGATGCGTTCGCACCGCAGCTCGTCATCGTGTCGAGCGGCTTCGATGCGGCCCTGGCCGACCCGATGGGAGGATTCACTCTCGAGAGCGAGCATTTCCGCGAGCTGACGCTCGAGCTCGTGCGTCGGACGGCGGCGACCGCACAGGGCCGGCTGGTATCCGTTCTCGAGGGCGGCTACAACGTCGACGAGCTCGGGCGCAGCGTCGTCACCCACCTCATCGCGCTCCGCGATGCCGAGGCCGAGCTCGCCTGACATGTTTCACCCTCGGGTGCGGACACACAGGCCGGGCGCGGAGGTGCGGGCAGACCGCGACGCGCACGCGAGCCGTCGGGGGCGAGCGACGGACACCGATAAGAGAAACAGGGAACACTGACCGAGAGGCGAGGATGAGCGCGAGACTCGACGAAACGTTCGTGGCCAGTGCGGCGGCAGAGCTGCGTCGTGCGGGAATCGATGCGTGGCTTCTCTACGACCTCGAAGCGAGGAATCGCGTCGCGGCAGAGCTGGTGAATCTTCCGCAAGGTCAGACACGACGCTGGTTCGTGCTCCTGCGCCCTGACCACCCGCCCCACGCCCTGGCCCACCGCATCGAGCTCGGCGAGTGGGAGAACTGGAACCATGAGCTGGATGCGTACGTGGGCTGGGAGGAGCTGGAGCGAGAAATCTGCCGCCTGGTGGCCGGGTGCCGCACGGTGGCCATGGAAGTGTCGCCGCGCGATGCCGTGCCGTTTATGGACAACGTTCCCGCAGGCGTCGTCGAGCTCGTCGCTTCGTGTGATGTGGAGGTCGTGAGCTCGGCCGACCTGATCTCGGGCACCTACGCGCAGTGGGGCGAGCGAGGCCGCGACCTGCACCGGGAGGCGTCGGAGATCCTAGCGCGTACGGCACGGGCGGCGTTCGAGCTGGCGGGTCGAGCCGTGGGTCTCGCTGACGCCGACGGCGGGGCCGAGACAGGGGAGTCTGACGCGGTCGATGTTTCCACTGGGGTGGAAGGGGCATGTGGAAAGGTCGAGCTACCCATGACCGAGTACGATCTGGCGGAGTGGATCGTCCGTCGCCTGGAGGACGAAGGCCTGACCGAGGGCGAGACGATCGTGGCGATCGGTCCGAACAGCGCGAAACCTCACTATTGGCCGCAGGCGGAAAGCACTGCCGCTCTCGTACCTGACCAGGTTCTGTTGATCGATCTGTGGGGTCGCATGGCTGGCGATCCTGCGGCCGTCTTCGCGGACCAGACCTGGATGGGATTCCTGGGTAGCGAGCTCCCGGCAGACGTCGCCGAGGTCTGGGAAGCGGTCAGGGAAGCACGAGACGCAGGCGTGGCCTTCATCCGGGCCTCCAGCGGCGCTCTGCCGACGGGAGCGGATGTGGATCGACAGGTGCGATCGGTGCTGGAAGGGAAGGGCTTCGGCGAGGCGATCTTTCACCGCACCGGACACGGCATGGACCGGGTGAACCACGGTTTCGGCCCGAACCTGGATTGCGTCGAGACGCGGGATGAGCGGCCGCTGGTACCCGGCGTGGGATTCTCGGTCGAGCCGGGCCTCTACTTCGACGGTCGGTTCGGTGTGCGTTCTGAAATCAACGTGCATATGGGAACGGACGGACCCGAGGTCACCCCGCCCGACCATCAGGCAAAGCCCTGGCTCCTGGGATGAACGTCGCCTGGGAGCGCTTCACGATTCACACGAAGGATCCCTTCCGCATCAGTCGAGGCGTACGGACCGAGGAGGAGCGGGTCTGGCTCCGCATCGAAGCCGACGGGTTGGAGGGCTGGGGCGAGGCGGATCCATCGGCCTACTACGGCGAAACCGCGGACAGCGTAGAGACGGCCTTCGAGGAGGCGCGGCCGCTCCTCGAGCGGACGACCGATGTCTGGTCGCTCGAGCGACTCGATGAAGATCTCCGCGCGCCGCTGGCCAAGGACGGTTCGGCCCGGGCAGCGATCAGCGCCGCACTGCACGACCTGATCGGTAAACGGCTCGGTCAGCCTTTATGGCGGGTGTGGGGTCTCGACCGTGACGCCGCACCGGTCAGCTCGTTCACGATCGGGATCGACGAGCCGGAGGAGGTCGCGGCCAAGGTGCGTCGCGCCCGCGACTATCCGTGTCTCAAGATCAAGGTGGGGACGGACCGCGACGAAGAGTTGCTGGCCGCCGTGCGCGGTGAGGCTCCGGACGCTACCCTCCGGGTGGATGCCAACGCGGCCTGGACGGCGGAGGAGGCGCTCCAGGCGATCCCGATGCTGGTCGATCACGGCGTCGAGTTTGTCGAGCAGCCGCTGCCGCCGGAAGATCGGGACGGGCTGCGCATCGTATACGAGCGATCGTCTCTTCCGATCATCCTGGATGAGTCTTGCATCGTCGCCTCGGATGTGCCGGGTCTGGTCGGGCTGGGCCACGGGATCAACATCAAGCTGGCCAAGTGCGGCGGTCCCAGAGAGGCGCTGCGGATGATTCACGTGGCCCGCGCGTGCGGCCTGCGGGTGATGATGGGCTGCATGCTGGAGACGACGCTCGGAATCGCCCCGGCCGCCCACCTGGCCCCACTCCTGGACTACGCCGATCTGGATGGAGCGGCCTTACTCAGGGACGACCCCTTCGAGGGGCCTGCACTGGAGGCCGGTCGTATCGTGCTGAGCGAGGCGCCGGGTTTGGGCGTCAGGCGTTCGTGAGCCGCCTCGCACGTGCCGATTCCGCCCGCTAGAGCCCCGCAGGTTTGGATCGGATCACGCGCGCCCCATACAGGCAGGCGCGCTCGAACTCCATCCCTTCGGACGATCGGCACGCTGCCGCCCGTGCGGCCTCCTCACGGTGGAGCACGGCGATCTCCTCACCGACTGCCTCGTAACAGGTCATTTTGTGGCCGACCCCTTCGACGGCCCGGCAGAACTCGAAACCGCTATCCGTGCTGGCTGTGAGGTCGATGAAGTTCTTGACCAGGCCGATGTAGCACCTGGACTCGAACTCGTCGCTACCCAGCTGGCACATGTCGATCGATTCGTCGATGTCTTGCAGGGTGAGGGCGCTGATATCGCGACCCAGACTCTGGTAGCAGATCGGTCGCATCGACTCCGGGGCGCCATCACACGTCTTCGCAGCCGCCGCGATGTCCCAGCCGTTGTGGTACAAGATGGCCGACGTCTGCATCAGGTAGCACTGGTGCAGATAGCGCTCCTCCAGGATCGAGCACGGATACAGCGGATCGTCGGCATCGAGCGCCTTCCATGGCTCGAGGCCGAAGGCCGCAATATCAGCCATCTCGCCGTGCTCGTGCGCGCCCGCGTCCCCTTCCTCCTCCACGTGGCCGAACTCGGTCGCCTCGGTTACCTGGACAGCGTCCGCCTCGTCCGTACCATCCGACGCCGCGAGCTCGCTGGCCGGATGGTGAGGAGTCGTCGCGTTCGTAATGTTCTCCATGAAGGCGCCGCCGTAGCACGATTGGCGATCCCACCATTCAGTCAGCAGGTCGCAGCTTTCCAGCGCCCGCGGCAGATGGTGGGAGTAGAACATCGTCAGGCCATGGCCGAGGCCGTGCAGGCACTGAAACAGAACCCAGCGATCGCCGGACTCTCCCTTGTAGCGTTCGCACAGCGTGTTGACGTCCTCCGCACCGATGTCTCCGGCTGCCATGAAATGCGCCTGGATCACGCCGTGATAACAGCCCGACTGGAACAGAGTCGTGCACTCGGGAAAGACGTCCGGCATACTCGGATTCTCTCGATATGCCTCGATACCGATCGCGTGCGTGTAGACGTGGCCGTCGCGCTGCACATCCGTGTCAGCGGCCGCGATCGTTTCGAGCGTCGATAGCGCGTCCGCCACGCCTTCGATCGTGAGCCGGTCGAGCAGCGCGCTCTCGTAGCACGATCGCTTCTCCTGCCACATCTGGGCCGAGCACCGGAGCACCGCCTCCCGGACGTGCGTGGGGGCGTCGTCCGGAAGCCTGGCGAGGGCCCCGTTGCCGTTACAACCCGCCGCTACCAGGATGCCCATCAGAACTGCCGGCCCGCAGAGCGACGCCGACGTTCGCCGTCCCGCCGGTCCGGAGCTCGTGACGAATCCTCGGGGTTCGGGGGTGTCCGTGTGGGTCATCGATCTTGCCTCTCCCTCTGCTAGCACGCTGGAATCGGCCGCGGATGGCACCTGGGCGGCCGGTCAGAAGCTTGGTTCACGGCCCGGACGGGGTCAAGTATCGTCGGGGCCGGGCGGAGGCAGGCCACTCCTGTACCGAGCCAGCTCTCGCTCGA
This sequence comes from Gemmatimonadota bacterium, assembly GCA_039586095.1. GTDB lineage: Bacteria > Gemmatimonadota > Gemmatimonadetes > Palauibacterales > Palauibacteraceae > JBDHBD01. The sequence goes on along the minus strand of JBDHLB010000034.1, from coordinate 20,500 downwards.
GCGTTCTCCGCGACTCGGCCGCGCTCTGCTCTCCCTCGGCCTCGAGCGCTGTCAGGGCGCGCTCCACCGCCGCCGCGGCACCCTCGAAGTCACCGACGCCCGCGAGTGCCGCACCGAGCACGCGGTGATACCGGACCTCACGCGGCACGAATGTCGGGGCCATGGCGAGTATCTGTCGCGCCACGTGCGGCACCCGTGCCTCGGGCATGCGCCCGGCTGCCAGCTCCCACGCGGCGGTGAGCAGCACCTCGCTCGCGCGGTCCGCTCCGGCGAGGGAGGCCAATACGGCCGCCTGTTCGATCCCCTCCTCGACCTTTCCCCCCAGGAGTAGAGCCGCGACCAGGGATCGACGCATTTCGACGTTCCCCGGTGCCTGCTCGACGGCCAGCCGGAAATACACCGCGGCCTCGCTCGGGTCAGACCCTGCCCGGAAGACTACCGTGCCGGCGTTGGCGTAGGCTTCGGCGTAGAACGGATCCAGCTCCGCGGCTCTGCGGAACTGTTGCAGGGCCTCGCTGTTGAGACCGACACCCGCCAGAGCCGTCCCGTAGTCGTTCCGGATGCGCGGGTCGGTGGGGTCTTCCTCCACGCCCCGTTTCAGGTACGGGAGCGCCGCTTCGGAGCGGCCGAGACGGTGCAGCAGACTGCCCAGGAACTGGTTGGCCCTGGCGCTGCCCGGGGCGATGTCCAGCGCCCGGGCGTATTGGGCTCCCGCCGCCTCGAGATCGCCCTCTTCTTCGAGCACGGCGCCCACGTTCGTGTATGTGTGAGCCCGGAGCATGTCCACGGACATACCCAGCGGCACATGGCTCAACACCAGCAAGCCGGCCGTCAGGCCCAGCACAGCGCTCACCCGCCGCCGCGTATGTGCCCGTACGAACTGCGGTAGGCCTGCCAGGCCCGCGCCAGCCAGCAAAACCAGAAACGGCGTCGCCGGGTGCCGGTATCGACCAAAGACGAAAAACGCCACGACCCCGAGCAGATAGAGGGCCGGCAGCGCGTAAAACACGGCGAGCTCGCGTCTGCGGGGCCAGGTCACGCAGAGTCCCATCACCGCAAGCGCGAAGAGCACCCCGAAGTCGAGAAGCCGGCGGGTGACCTGGAGGATCGGGGAGTGATCGGCGTAGGTGTACAGATCCTCTGTGTCGGACGCCTCGACGTAGTTCAGCGCCAGACCGGCCTTTCGAGCCATCAGCCTCGACCAGTCCAGCGGCGCCTCGACAACATGATCGATCGTGCGCTCGATCCAGTGATCCGAAACCTCCGCGAGCGTCAGCTGACGACCCTCGGCCTGTTCGGCGAGCGCGATCGCATCCTCCATCTCGAACTGTGGATTGCCTCGCCCGGCGCGGAGAGGTCTGTAGTAGCCGTCGGCCCCGGGGCCGTTGCCGATATAGAGGTTGATTCCGAGCTGCAGACGACGCCCCGGCAGAAGATCACCACTTGTCAAAGCGTTGCGCACGACCAGGGGTGCGAGGGCCGTCACGAACCCCAGCAGCAGGAGTGCCGCGCCAGCGGTGCGTCCTCTGAGCTTCAGGTCCGGACGAACGGCCACCCAGGCGAGGATCGGGAAGAGGAGGATCGTCGCGTTCTCACGCGAAAGCTGGAACGCGCCCAGCGCCAGTCCCGTCGCGAACAGGTATGCAATACGGCGGCGAACGACGGCCTCGGCCAGCATCCAGAGCGTCAGTGAGCCGAAGAAGAGGTCGAGGACCGAGTCCTGGAATACCGTGTCGTAGTAGACGGCCGGTGCGTACAGGGCGAGGAGGACGCCCGCCGTAAGGCCGGCTCGCCACCCGAACAGCCGATTCCCCGCCTGGGCGACGAAGACGGCCGAAAGCGCGCCCAGGAGCGCCTGTAACACCCTCACCGCCAGGGGTCCGCTGCCGAGGACGGAGTACACCACACCGAGGAAATACGGGTACAGCGGGGCGTGGAAGAACACGCCCCGTCCGAGCCAGTCGCCGGCGGCCATCTCCTGGCCCAGGCGGTGGTGGTCGGCCGCGTCGCCCATGTGAAGCGCGAAGAACGGGGCCTCCGCGATGCTCCATACGTGCAGGAGCCGCACGGCCAGCGCGAGGCCGAACATGCCGCCGCTGATCAGGATCCAGCTGCGAATAGGCTTCTGGCTCGGCGACAGGACCTGCGCGGTCGGCATCACAACAGCGATTCCGGGTCGCGATCGAGTTCCAGTCGCAGTTTCCCCGTGAGCGTATGTCGCTCAGCGAGGTGTCGGAGCACGGCTCCCAGGCTCGACGCCCGATCTGCCTTCAACAGAAAGTGCCAGCGCCACCTCCCCCGCAGTCTGTCCAGCGGGCAGGGAGCGGGGCCGAGCAAAGACACGTCGGTCAGTCGGCTTCCCCGGAACAGGGCGAGAGTGGCGGTCGACAGACGCTCGATCGAATCTACGACCTGACGCTCATCGGGTCCCGAGACCACCACGTTGGCCAACCGGACATGTGGCGGATAGCCGGGCTCCGCTCGATCCGTCAGCTCCTGGGTGGCGAATCCCAGGTAGTCGTGACCGGTTGCCGCTCGCAGCGCGAAGTGGGTCGGGCGCGCGGTCTGAACGAGCACCTCCCCGGGCTCCGGCCCGCGTCCGGCCCGTCCGGCCACCTGCGCGAGGAGCTGAAACGTTCGCTCGCTCGCGCGGAAATCCGGCAGGTTGAGGCTGACGTCCGCGTTCACGACGCCGACCAGCGTCACCGACGGGAAGTCGAGCCCCTTGGCGATCATCTGAGTGCCCAGGAGTATGTCCACCTGCCCCGTCCGAACCGACTCCAGGATCTCGAAGTGCGCCCACTTCGTCCCGGTCGTGTCTAGGTCCATGCGCGCCACCCGCGCGGCCGGGAACAGCTCTCCGAGCCGTCGCTCGACCTGCTCCGTGCCGAGCCCGGTAAACGAGGGATCCGCCGCCCCGCACTCGTTGCACCGGGTGGGGGGGGACGCCTCGTAGGCACAGTGGTGGCAGACAAGTCGTCGCCGGCCCCGGTGATACGTGAGCGACACGTTGCAGCTCTCACAGCTCCACACGTTACCGCACTCGAGACACTGCACGAACGTGGCGTAGCCACGCCGGTTCAGCAGAAGTATCACTTGTTCGCCCCGTTGCAGCCGTCGATCGATCGCCGCTCCGAGCTGTGAGGAGAAAATGACGGGACCGTCGTCGGGTGGTCGGCCGCTGCCCGACCCGGGGCCGTCGTCGTTTCCGGCTTCGTGGGCGCCTCGCAGATCGATCAACTCCACCGAGGGGAGCGGGTGTCCTGTCACCCGCTCGGGGAGTTCATACAACCGGTACTTGCCCGTCTTCGCGTTCGCCCAGCTCTCCAGCGCCGGCGTCGCGGAGCCGAGCAGACACAGACAACCCGCGAGTCGTGCTCTTACCGTGGCCACGGATCGCGCATGATAGCGGGGCGTATCCGACTGCTTGTAACTGCTCTCGTGCTCCTCATCCAGGATGATCACACCCAGGTCGGAAAGGGGCGCGAACACGGCCGAGCGGGCGCCGATGGCGATCCGCTTCTCCCCTTCCTTGAGCGCGCGCCATTCATCGAAACGTTCACCGGCCGAGAGGCCCGAGTGGAGCACGGCCACTCGCTCGCCGAAGCGATCGCGAAAGCGGCTCAGGGTCTGAGGGGTGAGGGCGATCTCCGGCACCAACACGATGGCCGACCGTCCCTGTCGAGCCACCAGCTCCTCGAGCAGCTCCAGGTAGACGAGCGTCTTGCCGGACCCGGTCACCCCTCGCAGCAGAGCGACTCCGGACTGATCGAGCGAGCTCTGCTCCATCAGACCTGAGATCACGGCTGTCTGATCGTCGGTGGGATGCGGGCGCTCGACCGTTTCTCGTGCCACAGGCAGTGATGCGAAGGGATCGCGCCGTTCCCGCTCCATGTGGATCTCGGCGACCCCGCGCTCTACCAGCCCCTGCGCCACGGAACGACTGAAGCCCAGCTGCGAGGTCAGATGCGCCACGGTCGAACGCCGCCCCATCGACTCCAGCACCTCGAACGCCTCGCGCTGGCGGACCGCACGGCCGAAGACTTTCTCGCGCTCCGTAAGAGTCGGGAGTTCCACGGTAAGACGGATGACTTGTGGCGTCCGGACCGGGGGGGAGCTCGGGCCGTCGGCGCTCGCGAGGCCGGGTGGAAGAGCGGTACGGAAGACAAGCCCGAGCGGGGCCGCGTAATAGTCCGATATCCAGCGACACAGGGACAACAACTCTTCCGAGAACAAAGGCTGCTGATCGAGAACCTCCGTAACGGGCCGTACCTCCGGAAGCGCTGTCTGGCCGCCGACCCGATCGATGAACCCGATCATGGAGCGGCGGCCGAGCGGCACCCGCACACGCGCGCCCGGTCTCGCCACCTCTGCCAGCCCCGGGGGCAGGCGATAGGTGAGCGACTCCCACATCGGCCGTGGGATGGCGACCTTGCACAGCAGCGGATTCGACTCTCTCTTCATTGGCCCCAGCGTACTCCGCCGGCCGGGGGGTGGCAACGAGCACCGCCGCCCGCTTGACTTCGGGTCGAAACAGCGCAACATCTCCACCGGCCGGGGTAATCAGGGAGGAGGTCGAGGAGGATCCGGATGGCTTGTTTGGCTCTCAACGCATCGTTTGAGCCCCTCACGCTGATACCGATTCACCGGGCGCTCAGGCTTGTCATAGACAAGAAGGCCGAGGTGCTCGAGGTCGATGGGGATCGTCGCTTTCGCTCCGAGAAGATCGAGCTGCCAGCCCCCGTCGTCATCCGACTCGTGCGCTTCATCCACGTGCCGAAGCGCTTCCGTCGCCAGGTCACCAACACCTTCCTGTTTGCTCGCGACGGCTACACCTGTCAGTACTGCGGAAGACACCGCCGGCAGCTCGGCCACCGCGAGTCGCTCACACGAGACCATGTCATTCCGCTGTCACGGGGTGGGGACAACGGCTGGGACAACGTCGTGACGGCCTGCAGCCGCTGCAATCTGCGCAAAGGCAACGCCCTTCCGGCCGAGTGCGGATTCCGGCTCCCGACGGAGCCTAGTGAGCCGAACCATGTCGAGCTGATCTGGGCCGTACGCCGGGTCACTCCCGCTCAGGCACGCTATATCGGTATGTTCTACGGTGAGGAGGCGCTCCGGGCGCTAGCCGACTGACCGGGAACAAGAGCTGACCGGGAACAGGAGATGGGCATCGGCAATTTCGGAATGTGGGAGATGCTCGTCGTCGGGCTCATCGTGCTGATCTTCTTCGGTCCCCGACGGCTGCCGGAGATCGCGCGCTCGGCCGGCAAGGCGATGCGTGAGTTCAAACGCGGCATGAACGAGATCCAGCGGGAGCTGGAGATCGCCGAGCGTGAGGACAGAAAGGCGACCCCTCCTGCCGGGCGCGCCGCCTCGACCACACCGGACGCTTCGCCGGCGACATCACCAGCGGCCTCTCCCGACACGACGACGCCTTCGATCCAGCCACCGATCCCCACGTTTGCGGGCGCGGCAGCCGCCGCTTCCGGCGTGACGGCGCGGCCCGCTGAAGAGAAGGTGGACCCGGCGGCCGAGAGTGGGCTGTACGATGGCACGCAGGTCGACGTCGGAGGGGAGCCGACGCGGTTGGAGCCCACGCAGCCGGAGGCTGAGAACGAGCCGGAGTCGTCCGAAAGCGGAATGTCCGAGAGCACGCCGGGGGACGCGGAAGCCGACGGGGCCGACGCAAAACGCGCCGAAGCCGAGGGCGAGCCACCGGCGCCCGAGCGAGACAGCTCCGCTTAGGACCCTTCTCGCCCCTCCGAGTGGCGGGCGTTCAGCTCCAGGTAACGCCGGTTCCCTCGACCCCCCAGCGCGTCCAGCCATTCCCTGGCGGGTGGAGCCGATCCCCCTCTCGGCAGGGGGAGCACAGAACCTTCCGTTCGCCGGCCAACGGCTCCCCATCCAGGCGATACTCGCTCGGTTCCTGCGTCCGCAGCTCGAGGGTGAAGCCCGAGAGAGCGTCTGGAATCCGCCACGTACCGACCAGAACCCGACTCGTGGGCTCTTCTTCATCGAGGACCCCTTCGACCTCGCTCCAGCCGCCCAGAAGGATCGGCGCGTGGAGTCGGGTGAGAAGAAGCTCGGGCGGGAGGTCTCTCGCCAGCTCCCTTCGCTCTCTGCCCCATTCGAGTCGAAGCTTCACCTGCGTCGAAGAAAGGCTTGCCTCGCGCAGGTCATCGAACGAGACGGCAACCGTGAGATCTGTGGCACGTGCCGTCTGGAGGCTGCTGACCGTCGTGTCGCGTCTGTCTCCGCCCACCTCGATCCGCAGCTCCGCCTCCTCGGGGGCCGGGGATCGAATCTCGGGTGGGGGCAACAGCCGTTGTCGAATGAGCGCGTCCCGAGGGTCGTTCTGCTGGCCGGGAAAGCCGCCGGGCGGCCCGCCGCCGGGTCGTCCAGCGTCCGGCTGACGACCGCCACGTCCTGCATCGGGTGCCGACGGCTCGGCCGGAGTCTCATTGGGCTCGCCTTCCTCCGGGGCATCGGGGGCATCGGCACGGGTTCCCCGGAAGCTGGACGCGAAGTCGGCCGCCTCGCCGACCGCGATCGTACCTCGAATCGAATCGCCGGCCGGCGTCACGCTGCCCGTGTACGTCAGTCGAACGGATCGGCGGCCCGTGTCGATCGTGAAGCGAAAGTCACGTCCGCTCACCCAGCCATCCTCGAGATCTCCGCCCAGCCTCATCCCCCGAACCTCTCCGGTGAGCGATCCATCCTCCGTCATCTCCAACTCGGCGGTGGCGTTGGCCAGGCCCTGCGGAGCGAAGACCTGGAGGCTCCATTCGCCGGAAAGGTCTACCTCAGGCGGCGCCGAGGGGCGCCGAGCTTCCGTCGACACAGGAAGAGGCGGCGGCGCGCCCGCGCTCCGGCCCCAGGCGGTCATAGGCACGCTCAGGCTGCCGGTGAGATCCTCGGCACCCGCGTCCCACACCAGTCCTTCCGCCAGCCCGAGCGCGGAGACCTCGAGAAAGCCCGCGGGCAGAGATCCTCTCACTCCGGGCGGACGCGAAGCCTGCACCCGAACACCGCTGGTGCCCACCGGGTCCTCGTCCTTACCGAGAGGAAGACTGCTCGGCCGCAGCCAGCCGCCGAGACGGTTCGGGCAGTCACCGTCCGAGATGAGGAGCAGCAGCGTGTTCCATCCGACGCCGAGCCGCACCTCCGCCTGGTCCGCCGCATCTCCCCCGTCACCCTCTGGCGGCACGCCATCGGACTCGAGGTCGGCGATCGGCTGACCGTTCAGCCAGCCCGTGATGCGGCGACACGATGAGTGGGCAATCGACAGAAGAAGCGTTCGGTCCGTCGGCGAGCGCAGGTACGCGTGCGCGAGCCCCGGGCCGGCGATCTCCCGTCCCGTCCCGCCGGCCGGCCGGTCCACGAGATCTTGCTCGAGGTCGATCCACGCTCCCGGGGCCGGACCCGTTGCCGGAGCGGCTCGTACGAGGGTCCAGTACCCGGGCCCCGCGACGGCGTCCCTGTCCGGCAAGATCGGTTGCCCGGCTTCGCCTGCCAAAGGATCTGCCGCGCCGGACTCGAGGGCGGCGCCAGACTCGAAGGGAGTGACCAGCCAGCGGTCGAGCAGTACGCCCTCCGATCCGTATTCCTGCCCTCCGGCTCCAGACCCCGACGCTCCGAGCAGGCCTGCACACAAGCACGCCGCCGCGGCCAGCCGAGATACCCGGCAGCGGACATCCGAGGTCTTCAGCATAACCGGACCTGCCCTTCCTTCTGCAGCCACCGATGCGCTCCCATTCTACCGATTACCTTTCCCACCACTTCGCGTCGTACTTCCGGCAGGGCACCGGCTCGCTTGACCCGTCACGCGGCCCACAGCTAGTCTCCTTCTCAACATTCGGCAGCCTGAGCGACACGACAACGATCCGCCGGTGACCCGCCAGCCATCATGCGAGAAACCCTGACCCTGCGCGTCAACGGCGACACCCACGAAGTGGCGGTACCGACGCACTATACACTCCTCGAGACGCTGAGGTACGTCCTCGGCCTCACGGGCTCGAAGCAGGGGTGCGACAAGGGCGACTGCGGCGCCTGTACCGTTCTGCTGGACGGGGAGGCGCACCTGTCCTGCATCCTGCCGGTCCAGGAGGCCGAGGGCCGTGAGATTCTCACGATCGAAGGCCTGTCAGACGGTCCGAGTCCCCACCCGCTGCAGGACGCGTTCGATCTGTGCGGGGGTGCCCAGTGCGGCTTTTGCACGCCGGGAATCCTGTGCAGCGCCTACGGATTGTTGCTCGATAACGAGGCGCCCACACGACCCGAGATCATGCACGCGCTATCCGGCAACCTGTGCCGCTGCACGGGCTACACGAAGATCTTCGAGGCGGTCGAGCTCGCGGCCGAGTCGATCCGCACCGGCGTGAAGCCCGCCGACATCCTGGATGCGTGCCGGGCGCCCGGTACTGGTACGCACCCGGCCCGCAGTGAGAGCCCGGCTCAGTAGAACAGGAAGCCCGGCGACACCATGTTTGGCGGCAGGTAGAGCACGAAGAACGGGCCGTACGCGATCACCACCAGCACGATCGCCATGACCATCCAAAACCCGATCTTGTCCAGCTTCACGTCCCAGCCCGAGCGTGTCGGGGGCAAGAGCGTCTCGGTGATCGGGATATCTTTTGGACCCTCGCCCTTCTTTCCGAAGAACACGGTCATCACGATGACGATGAAGAACAGAATTCCGCTCACCGTCATGATCGTTCCGCCTATACCGCTCAGGATCCCGGCCAGCTCCCACGACTCGTTGGTGTAGTTGGCGGCCACCCGGAAGATGCGACGCGGCATGCCCTCCAGTCCGCCGGAGATCAACCCGCGCGCCATGATCATGACGCCGATGATCCAGAGCCACGCCTGAGCGAGCGCGATCCGGCGACCCCACAGCTTGCGATCCGTGAGGTACGGGATGATCCAATAGGCCACGCCCATCAACGTGAGCGCGACAGCCGTGCCCACGGTGAGGTGGAAATGCCCCGGAATCCATGCCGTGTTGTGGACGACCTGGTTGACCGTGAAGCTGGCGTTGATCAGGCCTGTGATCCCGCCGAACACGAAGCCGAACATGGCGAGGATCTGCGCGACCAGCGACGGATCGCCCCACGGCAGCTTGCGCAGCCAGCCCAGCAGGCCGCGGCCTCCCGCCTTCCGTCCACCCATCTCGAGCGCCGCGACCACTGTGAAGGCCGTCGCCAGGCTCGGGTAAAACACGCCGAACGTGAGCACGCCGTGCAACGCCTTCATTCCCTCGGGAATCCCCGGATCCGTGTACTGGTGGTGGAAGCCGGTCGGAATCGAGAGGAGCAGGAACATCACGAACACGAGCCGGGCGAGCGGATCGCTCACCAGCTTGCCGCCCGCCTGTCGTGGAACGATCGCGTACCAGGACACATAGGCCGGGAGCAGCCAGGCGTAGACGATCGCGTGTCCCGTGAACCAGAACAGCGTCCGGTTGAGCAGCGGGTCGATCTTCTCGATCAGGCCCACCGACCAGGGCAGCAGGAAGCCGAGGAACAGCACGACGATCCCCAGCGAGGCCAGGTTCCACATGGCGTACGTGAGCACCGAGATGAACGCGAGCAGCGGAATCCGCTCCCCCCGGTTGTCCCGACGCCAGCGTGCGAGGATCACGTACATGTTGGCGGACGCCAGGTAGGTGCTGACCACGACAAGCGCCAATCCGAGGTAGTACGTCCAGTGCGCCTGAAGCGGCGAGTACGAGGTGTACAACACGCTGGCCTGGTCGGTGACCAGCGCGTACCCGGTCAGGATCACCCCGATCAGCAACGTCCAGAACGTGGTTTGGGTCAACCAGCCGATCAGCTGACGGCCCAGTGAGCGCGCCGTCATCAGGGGAAGGAACGCGTTGGAAAAGGCGAACGTGAGGACGAGCGCGTTCATCACGCCGTGCACGCTCAGGCCCTGATAGTAGCTGCGCAGTCGCGGGAAGTTCTCGAGGATGTTGATGTTGGCGTACGACAGGGCCTGCGCCAGCCCGTGCGCCACACCCGCCACGAGCGCGAAATACCCGATGTAGATCGTCCAGCGGAGGAAACGCCGCTGAGACTGCGGTAACTCGAAGCCGGTCGGATCGGAAACGACGGTCGTGTTCATTCTACGATCACCTTTCCGGACATGAGGTGGTGGCCGGCGCCGCAGTACTCATGGCAGACCAGGTTGAATTCACCCCGCCTGTTGAAGCGGTAAGTGTTTCGGGCAACTTGGCCGGGGATGAGCATCATATTCACCCGAGTCCCCTCGACGGCGATGCCGTGGATCACATCCACCGTCGTGGCGACGAACGTCACCTCTGAGCCGACCGGCACCCGGATCTCCGCCGGGTTGAAGAACCACGCCTGCCCTATCAGCACCACTTCGTACTGGCCGGGCCCGATCTCGCGGACCCCGGGCTCGTCGAAGGGAGGCGTGGTAGCCGCCGTTGCGGGGTCGATCTCGCCGCCACGCCCCGGCAGGTGGATGCCCATCGCGACCGAAGAGATGGTCAGCGCGATCATGAACACGATCAGCATCAGACCACCCAGCCACAGAAACGCCTTCTCGTACTTTTCGACCTTCATTCCACTACCGTTCGAGGAGGGTCAGGTACATGAGGCCCCACATGGCGCCGAGCGCCATGAGGAAGAGCATCATTATGAACAGAGTGCCCGCCGTGACGGGCTCCTCTTCCGGCGCCAGTCGAGCCTCTCGAGGCTCATCCTCGGTATGCGCCGAGCCGGCTCCGGTGACTTCTTCCGTCATCGAGACCTCCTGCTGTCAAACCTCTGGCTTGCGATGATCGAGAGAGCGACGGCGGCTGCTCCGCTGCGAACATTCGGGATCGCAGCGATCGCCTGCCGTCAGGTAGATGTATCGGGCTCCGTCTCCCACTTGCGCACGTGTCGAGCGACGATGCGCATGTAGAGCACGAAGACGACCAGAAGCACGAGCGCCACGAGCGCGTGGCTCGCGACCACCCGGCCCATCAGCAGATCGTTGACGAAACGCCAGATAAAGAAGACCATCGGAACCCCGATGATCACGAACAGGGTCATGAGGCCCAGCAATTTCGTGCTTGCTATACCACGCTGGGGTGGAGCGGGATCAGTCTGCGGTGAGGCCATCAAACCTCCGTTTCGACGCCTGTTCGACGCCCACCGGTGTGAGCCGGCGTGAGCGCATGGTCTCATCGACCCGGACGGCCCCTCATTTACAGCACCTGACCGAGGCGTGCAAGGGCATGGGCTGAGCCAGCCATTTACCCGCCCGTGACAATCCTATTCTGAATCTTCTGAATCCGGTGGAGGCTGTTCCCCGCGAACGACTCGGGTGAGACGTGCGAATTGTAGCAGCGGCCCTCCTGCTGGGCGCCTGTGCCGGTCCCCCTGTTCCGGAGCCCGGCGTCGCTTACGAGGTGGCCAACGGGGTGTGGTATACCGGATCGGGATTCGAGGCAGCGAAGATGTATGCGGTCGACGAAGTGCTGCGTTCGGAGCGGCCAAGCCGGGTCGATTCACTGATCGATCTCCAGGGTGGATACGTCGTGCCCCCGTTCGGTGAGGCGCACATGCACCGCCCCAGGTCGCCCCACAGGACAGCGGAAGCCTCGGCCGAGTTGCTCGGCGACGGCGTGTTCTAGGTGATGAACCATGGCAGCCTGGCTCGTTACCGACAGTCTTTCGACAGCCTGGTGACCCAGCCGGGAGGTATCGAGGCGACGGTCGAAGAGCTCGATGGTGACGCCTACTTCGTAGTGCGATCCGCCGATGAGCTGGAGCAGGCATGGCCGGAGATCCTGGACACGCAGCCCGACTTCCTCAAACTGATGAGCGAGCACTCCGAGGAGTTCGATCAGCGACGTGACGATCCGGTGTACTTTGGACGATCCGGTCTCGATCCTGCCCTGGCTCCCCAGCTCGTTTCCCTCGCCCACGGTGTCCCGTTGCGCGTGTCCGCCTTCAGGACGCAAGCTATCTTCTCCGTAGCCGGATACGACACCTTGAGGGAAGGATCAGACAGTGGACAAGGACACGCTCATCGCGAACTTGAACGAGGATCTGGCCGGCGAGCTGAGCGCCATCACGCAATACATCACGTATGCCGCGAAAGTGACGGGACCGTATCGACCCCAGCTCGCCCAGTTCTTCCTTGCGGAGGTGCCCGACGAGCAGGGCCATGCGCAATTCCTGGCCAACAAGATCGTTGCGCTGGGCGGCGAGCCGACGACCGTCTCGCGTCCGGTTCCGGAGGCCACGACCAACAAGGAGATGGTGGCGGCCGTCCTCGCGGCCGAGCGACAGGCGATTGCCGATTACTCCGCGCGAGCCGAAGAGGCCGAGGCCTACGGCGACAAGGGTCTCCAGGTTCAGCTGGAGGACATGGTGCGCGACGAGAGCGGGCACGCCGAGGAAACCGAGCGCATCCTGCGCGACTGGCCGCTGTAAACCCTGCGGGGCCTCAGGCGTCGGTGGCCACCGCGGGTGGTGCGTCGCTGTTCCAGATCGCCCAGTCGAGCACCCAGCAGCCATCCGCGGTCCGGTGGCCTACGCCCATGTACTTGCCCCGGTCCGACACCGCTTCGCCCGACGGCGGCGTGTACGTCAGCTGGTACTGACCCCACGTCGAGCCGACATCCGCGGACACGACCCTGCCCGCCTGCGAGAGCGTGAGGTCGCGCGTCGGAAACGAGGTCAGGTAGAATCCGAAGTACCCCGCCAGTTCTTTCTTGCCCGCGATCGGGCCCATCTCGGGCGGCATGCGAATCGCGTCGTCGGCGTGAATCGCCAGGAGGTCCGCCAGATCGCCGTCCGAGAATGTTTCATCGAACGCGACGTCCAGCCCTTCCAGGCTCTCCACGCACAGCGGATCCGCCTTGGTCGGAGTGGCACCGTACCGCGGGATCTGCATGGCAGACACGCCCGGCGGAGGAGCATCCGTGTTCCACAGATTGCCCACGATCTTCCAGGCCCCGTTCTCCTGCCGCTGATCGATCGACGCCCACTTGCCCGTTTGCAGAACGGCTTCTCCGCCTTCTTCCAACGGGGCGCGGAGCGAGTACGTACCGCGCACGAAGGCGTAATCCCCCGCAACCGTCACGGCATCGGTGTTCATCTGAAATTGGTCCACACCTCGGCCGAAGAACGATTCGAAGTAGCCGACCAGATTCTCCTGGCCGGCCACCGCCTGCTGATAGGGCGGCATGGCAACGCCGTTGGCTGTATAGAGACCCACCACGCCTTCGACCGCGGACGTCCTCAGCTGCGCGGTCCATTCGTCCGACAGGTCCAAGATCTGCTGTCGCACGGAAGCCGGATCGGGCTCTTCGCCGACTGTGGTCGTCGCTTCGTCCGCGGTCTCCACCGCCTCTTCCCCGGCGCGCTCCGGATCCTCGGCCCGGCCGCAAGCGGCCGACAGCACGACGAGAACGAGCAGTCCGTCGATGACGCGGAGCATCTTCATTCGAACCTCCTGAACGCGCTTGAGTATGGCTCGTGGACCAACGGGGCAGTGTAAGGCCCAATGGCTCGACCGCGGGATCCTGTGTAGAGCGACAGCCTCGATCGCGCACACGCGGGCCGTGTTTCCGCAACTTCCGCGCCTTGCGAGCTATCCGACCTTTTCGGCGTTCGGTCCGCTGTTTCTCGTGTTTGCCGATCTGAACTCTCGCGCCACGATGTCCACCCAGCCGGGGCTCGATTTCGCATTTGACATCTTTATCTCCGTTGGAACCTTTTTTCTCCGTGGAACCTGACGTCATATCCACGCAGCTGGCGACTTCCGGTCGGCTGGATCCATCGTCGGGGGATCATGGAAGACGGTGCCATCCGTTGCATTTGGAAACCCGCCAGGCGGGACGGGTTTGCGCGAGGACAATACGGGTTGCACCCTTGACCGAAGGAGGAGGTTGAATCCGGTGAAGAGAGCCGAGTCGGGGCAGCCTGAAAAGCACCGTGCGGAAGGCGCGCCAGAACGCGAAGGTGGACGCCCGCGAGGCCCGCGACGAGCGATCCTTTTGGCCACCGCGGCGGTGGTGGTCCTGCTGTCCCTCCGGATCGCCTGGAATTCTCGACCGCTGAAGGTGACGGTCGACTACTCGGGACCCACCGCGAGCTGGCCGTATTACGGCGGCAACCAGGGGGGCCACCGCTACTCTCCGCTTACGCAGATCACCCCCGACAACGTGCGCGCCCTCGAGGTCGCTTGGACCTACCGCTCCGGGGACATCTCGGACGGAAGCCAGTATCCCACCCGCACCTCCTTCCAGGCCACGCCGATTCTGTTCCGCGAGCGGCTCTATTTCAGCACGCCGTTCAGTCGAGTCATCGCGCTGGACCCGGAAACCGGCAAGGAGCTCTGGGCCTACGATCCGGGGATCGACAAATCGCTCTCGTACTCCGAGAACATGACGTCCCGAGGGGTCGCAAGCTGGGAAGCGCCCGCCGAGGACACGCCGGACTCCTGCCCGCGCCGCATCGTGTTCGGAACGCTGGATGCCCGTCTCCTGGCGCTCGACGCGGACACGGGGGAGCTCTGCCCCGACTTCGGCGTGGCCGGCGAGGTAGACCTGACGATGGGTGTGGGCACCGTGGACCCGGGACGGTACGAGGTCACCTCTCCGCCGGTCGTCGTGAACGAAGTCGTGGTTGTGGGCTCGGCGGTCGGCGACAACCGTCGCGTCGACGTCGAGCGGGGCGTGATCCGCGGCTTCGACGTTCGAACGGGAGAAACGCTGTGGAGCTGGGATCCCGTGCCGCGGTCTTCCGCCGATCCCGGGTGGGAGGAATGGAGCGCGGAAGGGGCGGAGCGCACCGGCGCCGGAAACGCATGGGCCCCGCTCTCCGCCGACCCGGAGCGTGATCTCGTCTTCGCCCCTACGGGTAGCGTCGCACCCGACTACTTCGGCGGTCAGCGTCCGGGCACTGGCATCTACGCCAACTCGGTGGTGGCGCTGCGCGCGTCGACCGGCGAGCGGGTGTGGCACTTTCAGGTCGTGCACCACGACCTGTGGGACTACGACATCGGATCGCAACCGACCCTGGCCACGGTGCGGAAAGATGGCCAGGCGGTCGACGCGGTGATCCAGCCAACCAAGATGGGCTTCGTGTTCATTCTGAATCGGGACACCGGCGAGCCCGTGTGGCCCGTGGAAGAACGCCCGGTGCCGCAAAGCGACGTTCCCGGCGAGGAAACCTGGCCAACCCAGCCGTTTCCCACGCATCCGCCGCCGCTTCACCCGCTCGAGTTCACCCCGGATCAGGTGTGGGGCCTGACCCCGTGGGACCGGAGCCGCTGCCGGGAAGCCATGAGCGGCTTGCGAAACGAGGGGATCTTCACGCCTCCATCGCTGGAGGGAACGCTTCAGTTCCCGAGCATCGTCGGGGGCGCCAACTGGGGTGGCGCGGCGGTCGACGAGGACCGCGGCGTGATGGTTCTGAACCAGACACGGACCGTAAGCTGGGTTCGCCTGGTGCCGCGCGAGGTGTGGCCGGAGATGCGAGGAACACCCGGCTACCGCGGCGAGGTAGGGATGCAGGAAGGCACGCCCTACGTGATGATCCGCGAGGCGATTCTTCTCTCCCCGTGGGGGTTGCCGTGCACCAAGCCTCCATGGTCCACGCTGATGGCCGTGGACCTGCAAGCCGGCGAGCCGCTCTGGGAGATCCCGCTGGGAAGCATCCGCGACCTGGCTCCCGTGCCGCTCAACTTCCGCTTCGGGTCGATCACCCTGGGCGGACCTGTCATCACCGCGAGCGGGCTCGTGTTCATCGGCGCGGTCGTGGAGAAGGCTTTTCGGGCATTCGACCTGGAGACGGGAGAAGAGCTCTGGAGCTCGCGACTTCCGGCCCCCGCGATGGCCACGCCGATGACGTATCGGCTGCGCCCCGAAGGCAAGCAGTACGTCGTCGTGGCGGCCGGCGGGCACGGACGCGCGCCGCTCAACGTGAGCGACCACCTGATCGCGTTCGCTCTGCCTGACTAGCGCGTGCGCAGGGCCGCTGACCCGTCCTAGATTCACGCCCATGCACCCCGACGAGCTGTTCCCCAAACAGAAGGACGCTGCCGAAAATCCGGCGGCCCTGAAAAACCTCGCCGAGGCCGAGTTCACCCAACTCGGCCGCCGCAACCGGCGGGTCGAGGGGCTGGCGAAGTCGACTGGGAAGGAGATCTACACGGACGATCTCGTGCTCCCCGGTATGCTTCACGCGAAGCTCCTCCGCAGCACCGTCCCGCACGCGAACATCGTCGCGATCGACACGTCCAACGCCGAGTCGCTGGAAGGTGTCCACGCGGTGATCACCGGGCGGGACATGCCGACGGCCTACGGGATTATCCCCTGGACGCGGGACGAGCACGCGCTGGCGCTCGACAAGGTGCGCTACATCGGCGATGGGGTGGCCTGCGTGGCGGCCGTGAACGAAGAGACGGCGAACCGGGCCCTCGAGTTGATCGAGGTCGAGTACGAAGAGCTGCCCTGCTACCTCGATCCCGCGGAAGCCCTCTCCGACGAGGCCGCGGCGACGCCGATCCACGAGGCCCGGAAGGAGGGGCGCAACGGGAACGTCCTCAAGCACGTCCACCTCGAGTTCGGCAACGTGGAAGAGCGGATAGCCGAGTCGGATGTGGTCGTGGAGGGCGACTACTTCTTCCACGGCACCACCCACGCGCCGATCGAGCCCCACTGCGCGATCGCCCGCCTCAACCAGAACGGAGTGCTTGAGGTGTGGTCGGCCACCCAGGTGCCGCACTACCTGCAGCGGGAGATCGCCCGCGTGCTGGAGCTGGACGTGGCCAAGGTGCGGGTGGTGCAGCCCGCCGTGGGCGGGGCGTTCGGCGGCAAGTCGGAGCCGTTCGACCTCGAGTTCTGCGTCGCCAAGCTGGCGCTCATAACGGGCCGCCCGGTCAAACTGCTCTACACGCGCGAGGAGGTGTTCTACGCGCACCGCGGCCGCCACCCGATGAAGATGCGCTACAGGCTGGGGGCATCGTCGGACGGGACCCTCAAGGCGCTGGACGCGAAGACGATCCTGGACGGCGGGGCGTACGCCTCCTTCGGGCTCGTCACGACCTACTACAGCGGCCAGCTGCTGACCGCCCCGTGCCACATCGAGTCCTATCGCTTCGACTCGACCCGCGTCTACACGAACAAGGCGCCGTGCGGTCCCAAGCGCGGGCACGGCTCCGTCCAGCCCCGCTTCGCCTACGAGATCTCGCTCGACAAGGTAGCTGAGCGAATCGGGATGGATCCGCTCGATCTGCGCCGGAAGAACTTCATGGGAATCGGCAAGACGGTGAACGAGTTCACCGTGAAGTCGAACGGCTTCCTCGAGTGCCTGGAGTCGGTGGAGCGGGCGAGCGACTGGAAGAAGAAGCACAGGAGGATGGGGTACGGGCGTGGGATCGGAGCGGCCGCCTCCTCCTACATCTCCGGCACCAACTATCCCATCTACCCGAACCCGATGCCGCAGGCGGCCGTACAGGTGCAGGTGGAGCGCTCGGGCCGGGTGAGCGTGCTGCACGGGGCGTCGGAGATCGGCCAGGGCTCCGATTCCACCATGGCCTATATCGCCTGCGAGGAGCTGGGTGTGCCGCTCGACTACGTGCGGGTGTTGAGCGCCGACACCGACCTCGTCCCCGTGGACTTGGGTGCCTACTCGTCGCGCGAGACGCTAATGGTGGGGAACGCCTGCGTGGAAGCATGCCGGAAGATTCGCACGATGGTGCAGGATGCGGTGGCCGAAGCATGGGGGGTCGATTCGGACGATTCTGTGGCGGGCCACGGGCTGACGGCCGAGAGGGTGAAGCTCGCCCGCGGGTGGGCCTTCGACGCGGCCGACCCGTCGAACGACGAGCGTCGTCTGCCGATCGCGGCCGCATTCCAGCTCGCCGAGGCGAAGTTCGGGGCGTTGGGGGCAATGGGCTCGTACAACACGCCCAAGGACATCCACGGTGAATATAGGGGCGGGACGATCGGCTCCTCTCCCGCTTACAGCTTCACGGCCCATGTGGCGGAAGTGGAAGTGGATCCGGACACCGGCTTCGTCGACGTGAAGACGATCTGGGTGGCCCACGACTGCGGTCGAGCCCTTAATCCCGCGCTCGTCGAGGGCCAGATGGAGGGCTCCGCTTACATGGGGTTCGCCGAGGCGATCTTCGAGGAACATCTCTTCAAGGAAGGCACGCCGGAGGGTGGACTCCACGACGCCCCGTCGCTGCTCGACTACCGAATCCCCACCTCGCTGGACTGCCCGGAGTTCGTGGCGCTCATCGTCGAGTCGGTCGATCCCGAGGGGCCGTACGGGGCGAAGGAGGCGGGAGAAGGGCCGCTCCACCCCTCGCTACCGGCGATCGCGAACGCGATCTATGACGCCGTTGGCGTGCGCATCGACTCGTTGCCGTTCACCCCGCCGAGGGTGTGGAAGGCGATACGGGAGGCTGGGGCGGCGGGGGCGGAGACGCAGCGCGACGTGGAGGTGGCGTGAGCGAGTGAAGTCTCGTCGGTGTTGGAGAGTTGCGAGGTAGTACTAGAGAAAGGCCTCTTACTCCACCCCCACCGCCCGCACGCGCACGCCACCCTCGGGGCCTGCAGCGGTCCAGGCCACCAGCAAGTCGTCGCCCGCCCGTGTCATCCGAGGGAAGCCGCTCGAGCGGGACGCGCTGATCTCGGTGACGACAACGGCCGGGCCGACCGCACCATCTGAGCCGACTCCGCGCAGGAGCACGCGCGGGAGGTCACCCGACGTCTCGATCCATGACACCGCGACGGCCCCGTCAGCCAGCAGCTCGACATCCACGCGCCCGAGAGGCTGACCCTCGTCCACCCGGATCGGGTCGCCCCACGAGGCTCCATCGTCGTCCGAGACCACGACATAGACCCCCGGCTGCTCGTCGGCGGCCGTGAACCAGCTCACCGCGACGCGATCGCCGTCGGCGGCCAGCTGCGGCCCGTTCACCGGGCAACCCGGCAGATACCACCGATCTGTGTGAACGGGTTGTGGCTCGCTCCAGCTGCCGTCATGGAAGCGCGTACTGTAGATGTCCCGGATCTCCTCCAGGCTCCGATCCCTATAGGCCGCGACAATGCCGTGCGCCGTGCGAGCCAGCGTCGTAGTGCAGCATTCGCACGTCCGGTCGTCGAGGAGCCACTCCTCCCCCAGCGTCCCGTCGGCGGATACGGTGCGGGCGCGCAGGGTCATGGCTCCGTAATCCGCCGGACCCTCCGCCTCTTCCGAACCATGCGACCCGAGAGCCTCCAGCCGCATATCCCGGCCGTCGAGCCACACGAGCGCGGCACCGTCCTCCCACGGCACGACCGAGACGAAGCCGTGCTCCGTCGGCTTCTCGTTCTCGTGCGCCACAAACGGCTCGCTCCACGTCTCGCCTCCATCGCGCGACAGAGAGAGGTGTACGTGGTAGGCGTAAGGGCCCTCGGCCACCTTTTCGAGCCAGTGCACGAGCAGGGAGCCGTCTTTCAGGGCGGTGATGGAGGGAAAATCGGCCCAGTTCACGAAGAAGGCGTCGCGCCGGGCGACGGTCCGCGGTTCCGTCCACCGGTCGTCAATTCGCTCCGCCATTTGGAGGGCCCAGCGGTCCGGCGCCGTCTGTTCGTGCCAGCTCATGAGGACCCGGCTTCGCTGCCGATCTTCAATCAGGTGAGGCATTCCGCTGGAGGGCGCTCCCAAAAACTCGATCGACCCGAGCACAAAAGACGGGACTGCGGCGGTTGACGCAGTCTCGCCGCCCGAATTCCTCACATGCCGCGCGCCGCGGTCAGAGGGCCCGCAGCCCACCCCCGCGACGAGGACCACACAGAGCAGCGATCGAGTCTTTGTCTTTCGCGACACGGCACGCTCGGCGACCTGTCGAGGTTGAATCAACGGACACCCTCCTGGATTTCCCGGTCTTACGAACTGGTCCCTGCCTGCCCTTCGCCCCACGCCGTCCCTGACGTCGATCGGGTAGCCCATTTTGACGAGGCCCTCTTCCTGCTCGCAAGCGGACACGGCCCCGACCAACGCGAGCCCTTGTCCGCGAGACCGGATGTCGGCCATCAATAGGGCCGGCCAGGTTGTCGATGTCGAAGACAAACGGGAACACAGATAAGGACGGAGCGAAATGTTCTCAGCGTGCCACCCTATCCGGCTCTCAGTTCTGGTTTCCCTCATTGCCGCGAGCCTCTCGTGTGCACCGGGCGAACCCGAGCTGCCCGCCGAACAGACTCAAGCGTCGACCGCCAGTCCCTTCCTGTACGTGTGGGCAGGCGCGGAGAGAGAAGAGGACAGCGACTTCCTGGCGGTGATCGACGCCGACCCCGACTCCGAGCAGTACGGGCAGATCGTGGCCAGTGTCTCGGTCGGCCTGCGCGGACCGGCCCATCACTCCGAGCACGTGATGCCGAAGGGGGACACCCTGTTCGTGAACTCCTTTCGGGCCGGAGCCAGCTTCCTGATCGACCTGTCGGACCCCTACACCCCACAGCTGGCGGGCTCCT
>JBDHLB010000033.1:0-32874 GCA_039586095.1 Gemmatimonadota bacterium | reverse complement strand
ACAGCTCCACGGCCATCATGACCACGTTCAACTGCGCCATGTACCTGCTCCATGACCTGGACGGGGAGGAGCCGCGGGCGGAGCTGGTGAACGTCCTGCCATGGGAGACCTACGAGACGGACGAATGCGGGATCCCGCTCACCCGCGGCCGGTTCTGGGTGCAGACATACGCGCACTCCGATGGATCCTCATTGATCTCCATCGACGTCTCCGATCCGTCCGTCTCCGATCCGTCCCACCCGCTGGTTCTGGACAAGCTGACGCTGG
Source organism: Gemmatimonadota bacterium (assembly GCA_039586095.1). GTDB lineage: Bacteria > Gemmatimonadota > Gemmatimonadetes > Palauibacterales > Palauibacteraceae > JBDHBD01. Next base: position 32,607 of record JBDHLB010000033.1, on the reverse strand, counting down.
AGGGCCCATGGTGGCCGCACTGGATCTCTATGGAGCCGGAGGGCAATCGAATCGTCGTGACATCCGGAGCCGGCACCACCCAGTACAGGGTGCTCGTAGTCCATCTCGACCCGGAAACGGGACAGCTCGAGCTGGACTCAGGCTTTCGGGACCCCGGTTCGGAGCAGCCGGGCGTTTCCTTCGACCGGAGCTTCTGGCCACACGGCGAGGCAGGTCCGGCCCGACCCCACGGAGCCGTGTTCTCGCGACAGAGGTGACTCGAGGGACTCCAGGGGGATTCGAGGGACTCCAGGGGGATTGGAGTGGGATCTCAGAAGGACGAGTGAGAACGCGCGTCCACGCGCGCCCCGACCTTTCGCCCGAATCCTGCGCGATTGCCGCCTTCCGCCGCCTCAGTGCGCACACTCCCGCGCCGGAATCGCGCGATCGCGACAGTGCCTACGAGCCCAGCCGCGACGATGCCGGCGGTGAAGGCCGTCCCGACGGTCCCCATGCCCTGAAACGCGACCATGCTGGCCCCTATGAAGGCCCACATGGCGACGATCGCCACGATCTTGGCGTGGCGTGGCATCGGCCGACCCTCTTCGACCAACGCCAGATAGGGCCGGAAGATAGGGTTCCGCTTGAGAAGCCGCTCCTCGAGGCTCGGACAGCTCTTGGCGAAGCAGTAGGATGCGACAAGGAGAAACACCGTAGTCGGCATTCCCGGGAGAATCGCACCCAGCGTCGCGAGTCCGACACTCACCAGCCCGACACCGGCGAGGACGATCCGCCAGGGTCGCGATCGATGATGACCGTCTGTTTTCGAGTACTCGTTCATATCCTGAATGGACAAACGTTCCGGCAATCCCCGGATCCACGGCGTGCCCAGATGTAGATCCGAAGCCGCCTGAGACGATACCTTCTCCTCGTCCGATTCGCCAAACTCGAGGCCGGTCGGATCGCGTACCGGCGATCTCGATCCGAAGGGAGAGGAGAACTCCGAACGATGGCGACCTATACGTGCGACAAATGTGGAATGAGCATCGGCACCATGACATGCGGTCAGTGTGGTGCGGAGCTGGTGCACGACACGCTGACTACGGAAGACGGCACGACCGTACACGTCTCCAAGTGCCCCGAGGGCCACGGCATGGTCAAGTCGCCCATGTGTTGCGGTCAGGACATGGCCTGTCCCGCCTGAGAACTCTGCACGTTCCGGCGGGCGGAGGGGCATCGCGGTCCGCGCGTATCGAGACGAACATGACGTGAGCGACTCGCCGGGACGAGCCTCGCCGCTTAACGTCCCCAACGCCATCAGTAGCCTGCGAATCCTCGGGCTGGTACCGCTCGTGTGGACCGCCCACGCAGGGCACCGCACGGCGTTTCTGATCATCCTGCTGATCCTGCTGTTCAGCGATTGGGTGGACGGAAGACTCGCCTCGCTTCTCGATCAGCGCTCGGTCCTGGGGGCTCGCCTCGACAGCGTGGCCGACTGGTTGTTATACGCGGCGCTGGGTCTGTCGGTCTGGTGGCTCGAGGAAGCCGTGGTTCGGGAGCGAATCGTGTGGTTCGCCAAAGCGGCTTGGCTCGTCGCCGGGACCGGGACCGTGATCTGGGTGATGTTCGGGCAGGCGGCCGCCGTGCCCTGGGTGCTCGCGTTCGTCACGCTCACGAACCTGGAGGCGGTGGCGATCGGTTTCGTTCTGCCTCAGTGGCAAGCCGACGTTTCCTCGCTTCGCCACGCCCTTCGCCTCCGACGCGGCTAAGATTCCGGCTCGGACCACACTCCGTAGCGAATCGACGGGGGAAGCGGACGGAGCGAGAGGGGAATGATGCATGGCACGGAGGTGCCCGATTCACCGCTCCGAACGTATTTTGCACCGGGAGATCCGCTTCGATGGGAGCGAGCACGCACCGGGCTGGCACAGCCTCGCACATGCCGACCCACAACGCGTCAGGAGAGGTCATGCCCGAACACATCTATAAGACGATCGACCTCGTCGGGTCCTCCACCGAGAGCATCGAAGAGGCCGTCAACCGAGCGCTCGAGAAGGCGTCGCACACCGTGCGAAATCTCCGGTGGTTCAAGGTCACCGAGGTTCGCGGCACGATCGACGGCGGAGCCGTCGAGCATTGGCAGGTGAGTCTGACGGTCGGCTTCACGCTGGAAGACTAGAGTGGCCAGAGGGCCGGGCGCATGATTCGCCCACGTGGCGTGCTGTTGGGCGCCCTCTTTGCTCTGGCCGTCCACCCCCCATCGCTCGCCGCTCAGGACCTCACCGAAACGTATCGCGAGGTCGCCGGCCGATTGATCGGTGCGGCGCTCACCGATGCGGACGGCTGGCGAAAAGCGGTCCACCTGACCACGCGAATCGGCCACCGACTGAGCGGCTCGCCGCAACTGGAGGAGGCGGTCCGGTGGGCGGCCGAGGGTATGCGTGCGGAAGGGTTAAACAACGTACGGCTCCAGCCCGTGATGGTGCCGCATTGGGTGCGCGGGGCGGAAAGCGCACGGCTCCTCGCCCCCGTGGAACGCGAAATCTCGATTCTCGGTCTGGGCAACAGCGTCGGCACGCCGCCCGATGGGATCGAGGCACCGGTGGTCGTGGTCGGCTCCTTCGAGGAACTGGAGGCGCTCCGGCGCGAGCGCGTCGAGGGACGGATCGTCCTGTTCGCGGTTCCGTGGGAGGGATATGGCCGCACCGTACGCTACCGTGGCGGGGGTGCGTCAGCCGCTGCGCGGTTGGGCGCGGTGGCGGCGCTGGTCCGCTCGGCGACCGGCCGGAGCATCTACTCGCCGCACACGGGAGCCCTCCGCTACGATGACGACGCGCCGCGAATCCCGGCCGCGGCGGTCACGGTCGAAGACGCGGAGTGGATGCGGCGTATGGCGGACGCCGGCGAAGAAGTCAGGGTCCGTCTCTACATGGAGGCCAAGATGCTCCCGGACGTCGGGTCCGCCAACGTGATCGCCGAGATCGCCGGGAGCGAGCGGCCGGAAGAGGTGGTCGTGATGGGCGGCCACTACGACTCCTGGGATGTCGGCCAGGGCGCGCATGACGATGGGGTCGCCTGCATGGCGGCGTGGCATGCGCTCACGTTGATCAAGCGGTTGGGCCTCCGCCCACGGCGCACGCTTCGCGTCGTGTTGTGGACGAACGAAGAGAACGGGCTACGCGGTGGACGGGCCTATCGGGATTCGCTTGGAGATGCGGTCCACAACCACGTCGCCGCGATCGAGATGGACGGCGGTGCGGAGCGTCCAGTCGGCTTTGGCGTGACGGTGCCGGTCGACGAGGCCTTAGACGAACTGGTGCCGCCCGCGAGACGTCCACCCGGTAGCGATGCCGAGACGAGCCCGGCACAGGAGCGCGCGCTGGGCATCGTCCGGCAGATCGGCAGATTCTTCGAGGGAATCGAGGCAGACCGGGTCACCTCTGGCGGTGGCGGCGCCGACATCTCGCCGCTCATGCGAGACGGCGTGCCGGGTCTCGCGCTTCGAACCGTCGGCGAGCACTACTTCGACTGGCACCACACAGAGGCGGACACGATCGACAAGGTGGACCCCGCGGACTTTCGCAAAGCGGTCGCGATGCTGGCCGTGATGGGCTACGTGCTCGCGGACATGCCGGAGAGGCTGGCCGACGCGCCCTGAACCTGCGGACAGATCCTGATTCGGAGGCTGCACCGCAGCGGTCCTTCGACGGCAGCCGCACGAGGGGTGCGGATTGGATCGCCGGGGCCAGGAGGCACAATGAGTACCGAGATCCGCCGTCCTGCTGTCTACCGTCCGGAGCGAGCGGAAGGCGTGTTCGACGCCATCGTCATCGGCTCGGGCATGGGCGGACTGTCGACCGCGGCGCTCCTGTCGCAGGCCGGGAAGCGAGTCCTGGTGCTCGAGCGCCACTACACGATGGGCGGCTTCACACACTCGTTCCGGCGCAAGCAGTACGAGTGGGATGTGGGTGTGCACTTCGTGGGCGAGTTTCACCGACAGGGCACGCTTCCGAGCCTGCTCATCGACGATATCAGCGGGGGGCGGCTTGAGTGGGCGCCGATGCCTGCCAGGTCCGATCGGTTCGTGTTCCCGGATGCGACCTACGAGTACGTGGCCGGTCGCGAACACTTCGTCGACGAGCTCGCCCGGGCCTTTCCGTCCGAGCGCAAGGCCATCGCTCGCTACGTGGAGCTGTGTGACGAGGCGTACGCAGCGGCCATGCCCTTCTTTCAGCAGAAAGCCCTGCCCCCGGTGCTTGCGCCCCTCACGCGCCCGATGCTCTGCCGTCGCTTCTTGAAGCTCGCTCGTCGGACGACACTCTCCGTTCTGCGCGAGTTGACCGACGATCCTCGCCTGATCGGCGTGCTCACCGGGACGTGGGGCACCTACGGCCTGCCGCCGGCAGAGTCCAGCTTCGGAATCCACGGGCTGGTCGCGAGCCACTATCTGGACGGCGCTGCGTACCCGGTCGGAGGGTCGAGCGCGATCGCGCGCAGCATTCTCCCTACGATCGAGGCGTCACGTGGCCGGTTGCTCGTTCATGCGGAGGTGGAGGAGATTCTGGTCCGGGGTAGCCGTTGTGTCGGCGTGCGCATGGCGGATGGCCAGGAGCTGGAGGCGCCGGTGGTATTGAGCGATGCCGGAGTCGCGAACACGTTCGGCTGGCTGCTGAACGGGGAGACGCGGACCCGTTTCGACCTGGAGGACCGCCTTCGTCAGACCGAGCCTTCCGTCAGCCATCTCTGTCTGTACGTCGGGTTCAACCGGTCAACGAGCGATGTGGGGCTCGAGGCCACCAACCTCTGGGTTTACCCGAGCTACGATCACGACCGAAACGTAGAGGCTTTCAAGGCGGACCCGGACGCTCCGCTCCCTGCAGCGTACATCTCGTTTCCCTCCGCCAAGGACCCTGCCTGGGCGGAGCGCCAGGGACAAACGGCCACGCTTGAGATCATGACATTCACGCCCTACGAGTGGTTCGAGCCGTGGGAGGACGAACGTTGGAGGAAGCGCGGGGAAGAATACGAGGCGCTCAAGGCGCGCTTCGCGCAGCGGCTGCTGGCCATGCTGTACGAGCACGTTCCCCAAACGAGGGGGAAAGTGGACTATTCTGAACTGTCGACACCGCTCTCGACCCGGCATTTCAGCGGCCACCCGCACGGGGAGATTTACGGGCTGGCGCCCACACCGGATCGCTTCGGCCTCAGATGGCTCGGACCTCACACTCCGATTCGGGGGCTGTACATGACAGGCCAGGACGCCGTGGCACACGGGGTCGTGGGCGCGCTGCTCGGCGGCGTGGTCGCGGCATCGGCGGTGCTCCGGCGCAACGTGATCAAGGACGTGCGGCGCCGCCGAGGAGAGACAACGGCGTGAGCGATCGCACAGCCGAGACGGGAAGACAGAGTGAGCGAAAAGAAGGGTCGTACCAGAACCGGCAAGAGACACTGGACCGACGGACGGCCTTTCTTCGTCGGGGTCGCCGGCGGAAGCGGGTCCGGCAAGACGACGGTCGTGAGCCGCATCATGCAGGCGCTCGCCCCCCGAACGATCACCCTGATTCACCACGACGCATACTATCGAGACTACAGCGACCGGTCACTCGAAGAGCGGGCCCGAATCAACTTCGATCACCCCGATTCGCTCGAGACCGAGCTGTTTATCGAGCATCTCGATCGGTTGCGGGCCGGTGAGATCGTGGAGGTCCCGATCTACGACTTCACGACGCACTCCCGTGAGATCGAGACGAGCCCCGCGGTTCCGACGCCTGTCGTGATCGTGGATGGAATCCTCATTCTGGCCGAGCCAGAGATCCGGCGTCGGCTGGACGTAAGGATCTTCGTCGACGCGGACGCAGACGTTCGCTTCATTCGCCGCTTGATGCGCGACATCGAGCACCGAGGCCGCACGCTCGAGTCCGTGGTGCGCCAGTACCATGAGACGGTGAGGCCGATGCATCTCGAGTTCGTCGAACCGAGCAAGCGATACGCGGATGTCATCGTCCCGATCGGTGGCGAGAACGAGGTCGCCATCGATATGGTCGTCACGATGCTGGAAGAAGTGCTCGGGTCGGCCTGAGCCGCAGCGAGGGAGCCGTGCTCGCGCTTCTGAGAAAGCTGTTTCGCTCGACGAGGAGGGCAATGAAGATCTCTGCGGAAAGGATGACTCGACATGCGTAACACATCGACGCTGCTTTTCGCTGGCCTGCTCACCCTGACAGCGGGGTGCGCCACCGAGCGAAACGAGCAGCTTGAAGCGAACAAAGATCTCGTGCGCCGGTTCGCCGAGACGATCAACGCTGCCGATTGGGCCGCCATGGGCGAGCTGTTGACCGAAGACTTTGCCCGGTACAGCCAGGCTACGGCTGGACCCCCGGTCCGCTCGAGAGAGCAGATGATCCGGCTCCAGGAGTCCTTCCTGGCTACAGCTCCGGATCAGCGGCTCACGGTCCACATGCTGGTGGCGGAGGACGACAAAGTCGCCGCACTGGCGACGTATTCAGGGACGCAGACCGGGCCCATGGGCGACCTTCCGGCCACCGGGCGGCCGATGGAGAGCCAATTCCTGTCGATCTTCCGTATCGAGGACGGAAGGATTGCCGAGCTGTGGGTCGAATGGGACAACTTGGCGATGCTCACTCAGCTGGGACTCTTCCCGCCGCCGCCCGCTGAGGGTTCATAGGCCTCACCGGGAGGCTGACGAACAGGGCATGAGGGGCTCTTCAGGCTTGCCGGCCTGTACCTGAGTCCGACATGGACTCCGAGCACCGGCTTCTCCACCAACCGCCTCTTGAGAACCATCATCGGACAGGACAAACACCATGAGCGACAGTCGCACGATCTTCATCGCCGGGGCGACCAGCGGTTTCGGCTGCGACGCCTCTCTGGCCCTGGCCGAGCGGGGCCACACAGCATCCGCCACGATGTGTGGCGTCGAAGCAAAGAACGCGCAGGCCGCGAACGATCTGGGGCGCACATGCTGACGGCTCGAGAAGCGCTGAATCGCCTTCGCGAGGGCAACCGCCGGTTCGTGCAAAATGCGGGGCAGGCGACCGCTTTGGCGGGTTCGACACGGCGATCCGAGCTTGTCGAGGGACAAGCTCCAATCGCGATCGTCCTCGGTTGTTCCGATTCACGCGTTCCCGTAGAGCTGGTGTTCGACCAGGGGCTCGGGGACCTGTTCGTGATCCGTGTCGCCGCCAACATCGTCGCACCCTCTCAGGTCGGAAGCGTGGAGTTCGCGGCGGCGAAGTTCGGCACTCGATTGGTCGTCGTGCTCGGTCACACGCGTTGCGGAGCGATTCAGGCGACGCTGGAGGAGCTTCGCCGGCCCGGGGAGACCCGCTCCCCCAACCTCCGCTCGATCGTCGATCGGGTGCGTCCGTCGGTCGAGGGGCTGCTGGAGACCGAGTTGCGCCACGACGATGAGGCGCTGATCAAGAACGCCGTTCGGGGTAACGTCCGTGCCTCGGTCACCCACCTCAGGCACGGCTCGGACATTCTCGAACGGCTGATCCGCGATGAAGGGCTACACGTCGTCGGCGCGGAGTACTCTCTGGAAACGGGGGAAGTGGACTTCTTCTACGGGCTCCGCGACGCGCACTGAGTCGGGCGCACGCTCAGAAGGACGTGCACCGAGACGCCGGCGCGCGGAGGCGGAAGGGAGCGGATCGTGCTCGTTCTGCTATTGGTGGTTCTGGGTATCGTGGTGTTGGGAGCGATCGTGCTGCTCAGCAGGCAGGGTGACGGCGAATAGCGCCTCAGTACTCCACCTTATCGTCCAGGCTTTCCCACAGGGCGAGGGCCTGACCCGCCTCTTTCACGTCGAGCTGCCGCATCCGGATGGACCGTGCCTCGATCGGCTTCGCTAGCTCTTCGTAGATGAACTCGTCGTCGAAGCCCGCCAGCGCGGCCGAATGCTTGTCGGCCGCATATACTACCCGCTGCGGCCGGGCCCAGTAGATCGCCGCCATGCACATCGGACACGGCTCGCTGCTGCAGTAGATGTCGCAGCCCGTGAGTTGAAAGGAGCCGAGGCTCCGACATGCCTCGCGTATGGCTTCGATCTCGGCATGCGCGGTGGGGTCGTTGTCGGAGGTGACCCGATTCGAGCCCCGGCCAATGACGGTGCCGTTCTTGACCACAACGGCTCCAAACGGACCGCCATTGCCCGACTCGACACTCTCGACGGCGAGTCGGATCGCCTCTCTCAGGAATTCGACGCCCTCGGGTTCGTTCATCTCTCGATCCCTGCCTGCCACCACGCTCCTTCACCCCCAACAGCCCAATCCGTCTAAGCCGTTGTCGCATTGCCCGCTATGCGGAACCGGCGCAAAATAAGACCCAACTGGGCGGTTGTCTCCAGCCGCTGCTCCTGGAGGGCCACCCCGAGACATCGGCCCGGAGGGGATCGATGAAGCGTCGTGAAGGGCTCGCCAAGCTCACAGGCCGCGAGCAGTACGTCGACGATCTGCCCGTCGACAACTGCCTGTGGGGCGTCACGGTGCGCAGTCCCGCACCGCGTGGGCGGATCGCAGAAATCCGCTTCGATCCCTCGATCGACTGGTCGCAGTTCGTCATCGTCGATCACCAAGGAATTCCCGGCAGGAACTGTATCCTCCTTATGGAAGAGGACCAGCCCGCGCTGGCACCAGGCTACGTGCGTCACCGGCACGAGCCGGTTCTCCTGTTGGCTCACTCCTCGAGGGCCGCAGCGCGCCGCGCGGCGAGCCTGGTCGAGATCGTGGTGGAGCCCGATCCTCCGATCTTCGACCCTCTCGCAGCACCGACACCCGAGCAGATCCAGTACGGCACGGACAACGTCTTCAAGCGTCTGGAGATCGACAAGGGCGACGTGGAACGGGCGCTGGCGGAGGCGCCGATCGTCGTCGAGGGCGTCTATCGGACCGGCGCGCAGGAGCACGTCTACATCGAGCCCCAGGGAATGCTCGCCTACACGGATGCCGACGTCCTGGTGATCGAAGGCTCCATGCAGTGCCCTTTCTACATAGAAAAGGCGCTGCTGCCGCTGCTCGATCGTTCGAGAGAGGCCCTGCGCGTGGTGCAGCGAGCCACCGGAGGCGGGTTCGGCGGCAAAGAGGAGTACCCGTCGATGCTCGCGGCTCACGCCGCCCTCCTCGCGCTGGAGTCCGGCCGACCGGTCAAGATGGTCTACGACCGCTCGGAGGACATGGCGGCGACCACCAAGCGGCACCCGTCCATCGTCAGCCATCGCACGGGTTTGGACGAGGCAGGCCGCCTGCTGGCCCAGGACATCGAGGTCGTGCTGGATGGCGGTGCCTATATCACGCTGTCGCCCGTCGTCCTGAGTCGCTCCGTGATCCACGCGGCCGGCCCGTACGCGTGCGACAACGTGCGAATCATGGGCCGCTGCATGTTCACGAACTCGGTCCCGTACGGGGCTTTCCGAGGGTTTGGCAACCCACAGGGCGCTTTCGGGGTCGAGCGGCACATGGACGTAATCGCTCACCGACTCGGGATGGATCCTGTCGAACTGCGCCGCAGGAACCTGATCCGGGACGGCCAGACCACATCCACGGGCCAACTGATCTCCGACGGTGCGGATCGGATCGCCGTGCTGGAGAGGGCGCTGGAATTGAGTGGTTATCGGGAGAAGCGAGAGGAGCGTTCACTCGAGCCCGACCCGGTGCTTCGTCGCGGCATTGGCGTCGCGACCATCTATCACGGGGCGGGCTTCACCGGCGCCGGAGAGGTCCATCTCGACTCCGTCGTCCACGTGGCGGGCCTTCCCGATGGCTGCCTGGAGGTGCGCACATCGTGTGTGGAGATGGGACAGGGTACCACCACCGTCTTCACGCAGCTTGCCGCCGGTCGGCTCGGTCTGGACGCGAGCGATGTCGCGGTGCCGGCTCCGGACACGCACGTCGTGCCCGACAGCGGGCCAACCGTGGCGTCGCGTACAGCGATGATCGTGGGCGGGCTCGTGGAAGGCGCATGCGACGATCTGCGGCGGCGCCTGGGCCTGCGGGACGGGGCGAAAGGTCAGGAGGTCAAAGATGCGATCGTCGCCTGGTACCGAAACGCCGGTCAAGACGCGGACGAAAACGGGCGCCGAGAGCTTATCGGCGAGGCCCGCTATCAAGCCCCGCCCGGCATCGAATGGGACGACGACACGTACAAGGGCGACGCGTATGGCGCCTTCGCCTGGTCGACACACGTTGCCGAGGTAGAGGTCGATCTCCGCACCTACGGGATTCGTGTGCGGGACTACGTGGCGGTGCAGGATGTGGGGCGGGTGCTGAACGACACGTTGGCTCGCGGACAGATCCAGGGTGGTGTCGCCCAGGGTCTGGGGTGGGCCCTGATGGAGGACTGCGTGCTCCGGGACGGGGCGATGCAAAACACGCAGCTCACCGACTACGTCATCCCCACGAGCGGAGACCTGCCGCCCATCCGCGTCGCTTTCATGCAGACGCCGTACCCACACGGTGCACAAGGTGCCAAGGGACTCGGCGAACTCCCGTTCAACGGGCCTGCGCCGGCCGTGCTCAACGCCGTGGCCGACGCCCTCGGAGTCGAGCCGACTGTCGTGCCGCTGACGCCCGAGCGCCTCATGGAGCTCCTGAACGATGTCTGACCATCCGAAGTCGGACGCCTCCACGCTCTCGATCTCGTTCGTCCTGAACGGGGAGCCGGTCACCATCGAGACAGACCCGTCCCAGCGGCTGCTCGACGCACTGCGCTACCAACTCGGACTCCCGGGGAGCAAGGAGGGCTGCGCGGAAGGCGAGTGCGGTGCGTGTACCGTCTACGTTGACGGCCTTCCGGCCGTCTCCTGCCTCGTCCCCATCTATCAAGTCCGCAACCGTCACGTCGAAACGATCGAGTCGATCGATCCCGGCCGTCTCGATCCGCTCCTCCGCTCGGGGGCGACACAGTGCGGCGCCTGTACACCGGGTGTCGTGATGACCGCCGTGTGGATCCTGGATCACCCGGAAACCCTCGAAGCCCACACCGTTCGCGAGCTGATGGCTGGTAATCTCTGCCGGTGCACCGGCTATGACGGGATCGTGGAAGGCATCGAGCGGGCGCTCGCGGAAAGAACGCGCGGAGCTGCTCGTGACCCGGTTGCCGACTCGTCCACCGGGTCCACGCAAGCAGCCAGCGGCGACTGATATGAACGTCATCCTCCCCTCGTCCGTCTCCGAAGCGTGCGAGATGCTGGCTGCCTGTGCAGGGGCGATCCCGATTGCAGGAGGCACCGACCTGCTAGTCCATTGGCCCGAAGCGCACGATCTCCAGCACGAGACCTTCATCGACCTCTCGGGTTTGGAAGAGCTCAAGCCCCTCCGCTGGACGGACAGCGAGCTCATCCTCGGCGGTCTGACCACCTACTGGGATGTGATCTCCGACTCGCGCGCGGGGGAAGAACTCCCGCTACTGGTCGATGCCGCCCGACAGGTAGGAGCCGTGCAGATCCAGACCCGCGGGACCTGGGCTGGCAACATCGCCAACGCCTCACCTGCGGCGGACGGGGTTCCGGTTTTGATGGCGTACGATGCCTCCCTGGTGCTGACTTCCATCGAGGGAGACGAGGAACTGCCCCTGTCCGACTTCTATCTGGGGTACAAGCGGATGCGACGCAGACCCGACCAGCTGATCACGGCGATTCGCGTGCCCCGCCGGCCGTATGCGTTCCAGGTGTTCGAGAAGGTCGGATCCAGGCAGGCGCAGGCGATCACGAAGGTGGGCTGTGCCGTCACCGCGTTCGACGGCGAATGGCGGGTGGTGGCCAACAGCGTGGCCCCCACGGTCCGGCGCTGTCCCTCTATCGAGGCGGTGTTAATGGAGGGAGAGCCGGTCCGCGGCCCGGACGATCTGATGACGGCCATTCACAAAGATGTATCGGCGATCGACGACATTCGCTCCACCGCCGAATACCGGGAGCGCGTACTGGCGAGGCTGCTCTACTACGACCTGCGGGACGTGTGTCCAGGTTTCGAGTAGAGGTGCCTCGGAGCCACGCTTCCATGGAGCGAAGAAGTAACGAGAGGTAAACAGGGCTCGAATGCCGCAGATTCGCTTCACTCTAAACGGTCGTGAGACCACGGCAGAATGCGAGGAGGGTATGAACCTCCTCGAGCTGCTGCGGGATGCGTGTGGCCTCACTTCGCCCAAGGACGGCTGTGCTCCCCAGGGGTTCTGTGGCTGCTGCACGATCATGGTGGACGGGCGGGCAGTCCTGGCGTGTCTGCGTAAAGCCGAGTCTGTCGAGGGCAAGCAGGTCACGACCCTCGATGGCGTCCCGGAGGAACAGCGCCAAGCCCTGGCGCAAGCGTTCGTGCACGAGGGCGGTCTGCAGTGCGGATACTGCACGCCCGGTATCGTGATGCGCGCGGTCTCGCTCATGGACCACGGAGGTGTGCAGGATCGCGACAAGGTCAAACGCGCCCTCTCCGGTCACCTGTGCCGCTGCACGGGCTACAACCGCGTCGTCGATGCGATCATGACAGCCGGCCAGGCGCTCCAGGCGAACGGGCAACTACCGAGCAGCCAGCCGAGACGGCCCCTGTTCTTCGGGGAAGAGTTCGGCCTGTCGCGCACCACGCCACACACCGATCGCGGGGTGGGGAGCTCCAGCCCCCGCTTCATGGGTGAGCATCACACGATGGGCGAGAAGGCCTACGTGGCGGACATGAACGTGGACGGCATGCTGCACGGCGCCGTGGCGCTCAGCCGTCATCCGCGGGCCCGGGTGCTGTCGATCGACGTCTCCACGGCGATCGGCATGCCGGGTGTGGAACGAGTCGTGACCGCCGATGATGTGTCGGGTGAGCGTTACGTCGGCCTGATACGCAACGACTGGCCCGTCTTCGTGGCCGAGGGTGAGATCACCCGCTGCGTAGGGGATGTTTTGGCTCTGGTCCTGGCCGACACGCGCTGGCACGCACACCGGGCGGCCGACGCGCTCGAGGCGGCGGTCGAGTTCGAGGTGCTCGCGCCGGTCACCGATCCGATCGCCGCGCTGGCGCCCGACTCTCCCCGGGTTCACGAGGGCGGCAACCTGCTCGAGGTGTGTGCCTTCTCGCGCGGGGACGTGGACGAGGCGCTGGCGACATCCGCTCACGTGCTGGAGCAGACGTTCGTCACGCAGCGCGTGGAGCATGCCTTTCTCGAGCCCGAGGCCTGCCTCGCGATGCCGGCGGGCGATGGTGGACTCGATGCAGCATCCCTCAAGGTGTTCTCGCAGGGGCAGGGCGTGCACGACGACCAGCTTCAGATTGCGCGCGTGCTGTGCGTGGCGCCCGAGACGATCGCGGTCGAGCTGGTCACGAACGGCGGTGCGTTCGGCGGCAAGGAGGATCTCTCGATCCAGGCGCAGACGGCCCTCGCGGCACAGCTCACGGGTCGACCGGTGCGGACCGTACTCACCCGCGATCAGTCGATGCGCCTCCATCCGAAGCGGCATCCGATCACGCTGCACTACACGATGGGTGCGGACGAAGCGGGACACCTCAAAGCGGTCAGGGCCCGCATCGTCGGCGATACGGGAGCTTACGCCTCGGTGGGCATGAAGGTGCTCGAGCGGGCGGCCGGCCACTCCTGTGGGCCCTACCGGGTGCCGGCGGTCGACGTCGAAGCGAAGACGGTCTACACGAACAATCCGCCCTGCGGTGCCATGAGGGGCTTCGGCGCCAATCAGGCCGCGTTCGCGATCGAGGGCATGATGGACCTGCTGGCGGAGAAGGTGGGGGTCGACGGGTTCGACATTCGAGAGCGCAACGTCCTGCGTCCGGGCGATCGGTTCGCCACGGGTCAGCGCCTGACCGAGAGCTGCGGCATCCGTGAGACGCTCGACGCGGTGCGCGATGTCTACAAGGACGCTCGTTACGCGGGGATCGGCTGTGGCATCAAGAATACCGGCATCGGAAACGGGATGGACGACAGCGGGCGTGTGCTGCTGCGCGTCGTCGAGGACGGCCGCCTCGAGATCCTCACCGGTTACACCGAGATGGGGCAGGGTCTATACACGGTGCTGCGCCAGGTCGTCACAGAGGAGGCAGGGCTGGAGCCCGAGCTCATGAGCGTTCGCACGGCCAGCGATCCGCGCGTCCTGTGCGGGATGACGACCGCATCACGGGCTACCGCGCTTCTCACGGCAGCCACGCAGATCGCCGCCCGCAAGCTGGCGACAGACCTCGAGACGGCTTCACTCGGGCAACTGACCGGCCGGGAGTACCACGGCGAGTACGTGTGCGACTTCACCACGAAGCCGGGCGAAGAGACCGACGACCCGGTCACCCACATGACGTTCAGCTATGCCACCCAGGTGGTGATCCTGGATGACGAAGGCCGGCTGGAGCGGGTGGTGGCCGCCCACGACGTCGGCCGCGCCATCAATCCGCTACTGTGTGCCAGCCAGGTCGAGGGGTCGGTGCACATGGGTCTGGGCTATGCGCTATCCGAGGACTTCCCCTGTACCGATGCGGTACCCGACTCCCTGCTGCTCCGCGACCTGGGCATTCTGAAGGCGAAAGAGACTCCACCCATCGACGTGATCCTAGTCGAGGTACCCGACGAAGTGGGCGGATACGGCTCGAAGGGTGTGGGTGAGATCGGGCTGGTCCCGACTGCCGGGGCGGTAGCCGGGGCGCTGCACGCGTACGACGGCAAGCGACGTTTCCGGCTTCCGATGACCGACGCGCCGGCCGCGGCGCCCTCCGTGCCCAAGTCACGCCGACCCGATTCGGGAGAGTCGGCCGACGGATGATGCACACTGGCCGTGGCTTCGTGAGACGGGCGATCTGATGGCCGAGCTCGCCCCCATTCCGTTTCCGAACCTGCTCCGACGCATGCGTCGGGAAGTCGAGACGGCAGGGGCGATCTTCGACCTGCCTATCCGCAAATGGTGGGTCCCAGACGGGACGCTCGACTTCTCGGCCCTGCACTTCTCGCGACGTGCCTCCACTCCCGTCGGCCCCGCTGCCGGTCCGCATACTCAACTGGCGCAGAACATCGTGCTCGCCTGGCTGGCGGGAGGACGGATCATCGAGCTCAAGACGGTGCAGGTGAACGATCGGCTCGAGATCCCGCGCCCGTGCATCCACGCGCCCAACATCGGCTACAACGTCGAGTGGTCGCAGGAGCTCCGGGTGCACGAGTCGCTGATGGAGTACGCGAAGGCGGCCTACTTGATCGAGATCCTGAAGCAGACGCGCGGGTTCGGTGTTTTCCCGACCGACGTCGGCTTCGACACGGTGTTCGACATCAGCGTCGGCTACGATCTGGATGGGATCCGGAGCGAGTCCGTGACCGGTTTCATCGAGGTCTTGAAGAACCCGGGCCCGGCGTTCGACGAGCTGTGTGAGCAGCTGACCGGTGATCTGGCAGAGTATCGCGACATCGAGCTGCCTGAGTCGATCTCCGATTGCGTGACGCTGTCGACCTTCCACGGGTGTCCGGCGGATCAGATCGAGTCCATCGCCCGCTACCTGCTGGAAGATCTCGAGCTGCACACGATCATCAAGCTGAACCCCACGTTGCTCGGGTTCGACCGCGTGCGCGAGATCCTGGTCGATCGGCTCGGCTACACGGGCGTCCAGCTTCGGCGCGAGGCGTTCGACGTGGACCTCCAGTACGAAGACGGGCTGGACATCGTCCGTCGTCTCCGCGAAGTGGCCGAACGTCTTGGCTCCATCATTGGTGCGAAGTTCACGAACACGCTGGTGGTGGCGAACGAGCCGTCGATCTTTCCGACTCAGACGGACCCCTACATGTACGTCTCGGGCCCGCCGCTGCACGTGATCTCGATGAACCTCATGCAGCGATTCCGGGAGGATCTGGGGTTCGAGTTTCCGGTCTCATTCTCGGCCGGCATCAACGTGAAGAACTTCGCGGCGGCCGTAGCCTGTGGGATGGTGCCGGTAACGACCTGCACCGACCTCCTGCGGCAGGGCGGCTTCGGGCGACTGTCCGGGTATCTACGCGCCTTGGGCCGTGAGATGGAGCGTGCCGAAGTGCCGACTCGTGAGGCTTACGTTCTGGCCGCGAGGGCGCATGCGGCGGAGGCCGTCGAGGAGACGCTCACAGCCTTTCCGGGCGCGGCCGCGATCGGGGACGAGACCGGCCGCCGGCTGGACGACGTCGCACGGAGCGTCCCCGCGGACCTTCCGTTCGCACTGAGGGAGGCTGCGGAGGCCGCCGGCCTCGACGGCGAGGCCCTCGTGCTCCACGCGACGCGCGTGGCCGGACGTCTGAACGGACGGGACGTCGTCCCGGGACTGGTGGACGACAGGCGCTACCAAGCCGCCTCGAATGCCCAGGCGCCGCGTCGCATCGACAGCGTGCTCGAGTTGTACGATTGCATCAACTGCGATCTATGTATTCAGGCCTGCCCGAACGACGCGATCTTCGCGTACGAGGCGCAGCCGATCGAGGTCGACACCGAAGTCCTGCAGCTGACCGACCGCGGAGTGCTCGAGCGCACGCCCGGAGAAGGCTTCGTCGTCCGGGAAAGTCACCAGTTGGCGGTGCTCGCAGAGGCGTGCAACGAGTGCTCGAACTGCGAGGTCTACTGCCCGGAAGAAGGAGCGCCCTTCAAGGTGAAGGAGCTGCTTTTCCTCGAGCTGGAGCACTTCGTCGCCTCGCAGCTGGACGGCTTTCACCGCAGCGACGGAGTGCTGCAAGCCCGTCTGGACGGACAGGAGTTCCGTTTGGAGGTCGATTCGGCAGGCGACCGGGCGACGCTCACTACGGACGACGTGGTGCTCGACTTGGTTTGGGAGGAGCTCGAGGTGCTGGAAGGTCGACCACCTGAGAGCCGGACGGGAGAGCCCGGTGCCACGGGCGCATCCCCTATCGACACCATGCTGATCCGCCGCATGAAAACGGTGTGGAACTCGGTGTACGGCTCGCCGAGTCCCAACCCGGTCGCTCCCGACCCGCCACCCGCGTGAGCGTGACAAGATGAGCACAACGCGGAAGCGGTTCACGAATCTGCGGATCCCGAGCGGCGGCAACGACACCGAACCCGCCGACATCGTCGTAGCGGACGGCAAGATTATGGGGGTCGCGCCGAGCGGGTCCGCTCCGGCCGAAGCCGACGAAGAGGTCCTCGATCTTGAAGGGCGGCTTGTCCTGCCGGGTGCGATCGACGGCCACGTCCACTTCGACGATCCGGGCTTCACGCACCGCGAAGACTTCGGCACGGGCACGCGCGCTGCGGCGGCAGGCGGTGTGACCTGCATCGTCGACATGCCGTGCACGTCGCTGCCTCCCGTCACCTCGGGCGACCATCTGCGCCAGAAGCTCGATGTGATCAGGTCGAAGGCGCACGTCGACTTCATGCTGTGGGGCGGCGTCTCCGAGAATGCGATGGACGATCCCGAGTGGCGCCGCCATCTGGAAGAGATCGCGAGCGAGGGCGTCTCGTCCATCAAGGTTTACATGCTGTCCGGCATGGAGACGTTCCGCGACCTCGGGCAGGGCCAGATCGTGGGCGTGCTGAGGGAGACACGGCGCCTCGGTGTGCCCGTCGGGGTCCACGCCGAGACACGGGAGGTGGTACACGACCTGACGCGACGTCTCCAGGCCGAGGGTCGAAACGATCCGCTGGATTACGCCGCCTCACGGCCCGAGGAGCAGGAGGTCGCGGCCGTCGAGACGATGCGTGATCTATGCCGGGAGACCGGGGCGGCCGTCCACATCGTCCACCTCGCAAGCGGCAGAGGCGTCGATGTGTTGGGCGCGGCCCACGCCGAAGGGCTGCCGATGACGGCGGAGACCTGCCCGCAGTATCTCGAGTTCACCGTGGAGGACCTGGCGACGCAGGGTGCCTTGCTCAAGACCGCGCCGGTCGTGAAGTCACCGGCTGACCGCGACCGCCTCTGGCAGGGCGTGGCAACCGGGGAGATCCAGCATGTGGCTACGGACCATGCGGCAGGGCAGTGGCCGGAGGAGAAGCGCACCGGCTCCATCTGGACGGACTACGGTGGAGTGCCCGGTGTGGAGCTGCTGCTTCCCTACCTGTTCTCGGAAGGAGTGGGAAAGGGCCACATCACACTGGAGCGTCTGACGGAAATCGTATCCTCGGCCCCCGCGCGCTTCTTCGGAGTCGAGCGGCGCAAGGGACGAATCGCGGCCGGCTTCGACGCGGATCTCACGGTGCTGGAACTCGGCGAAACCTGGACGGTCCGCTCCGAGATGCTGCACAACCTGAACCGTTACACGCCGCTCGACGGTCGAGAGCTGACGGGTCGCGTGCAGGCCACGTTCTTGCGGGGCGAGCCTGTCTATCAGAGAGAGGCCGACGGCGTGGAGACTTTCGGTCCAGCCGGCTACGGTGCGTGGGTGCGCCGCGAGACGAAGGCGACCACGTGAGCCGCGAGAACAGACTCGGTGTTCGGCACAACAGTGCCCTGAATCAAACGGCATGAGCAAGAAAGTCATGATCGGAAACGGAGTCGTCGTGACCGGTGGCTCCCAGTCGCGCGTGATCCCGGGTGGGGCGGTCGTGTGGGAGGGCGAACGGATTCTGTCCGTCGGCGAGGAGGCGAAGCTGCGCCGCGAGTATCCCGACACGCTGTTCCTGGACGCGCACGGGGGGACCATCCTGCCCGGCTTCATCAACCTCCACCACCACTTCTATTCGGCACTGGCACGCGGTCTCGACCCCAGAACCGGCATGCAGAACTTCGGTGAGGTGCTGGACCGGTTGTGGTGGAGGCTGGACCGTGCCCTGGACCTCGACACCGTGCGGATCTCAGCCCTGCTATCCGTCGCCGAATGCGTACGACACGGCTGCACGACCGTGTTCGACCACCACGCTTCGCCCTCCTGCATC
The DNA here is from genome assembly GCA_039586095.1 of Gemmatimonadota bacterium. Taxonomy (GTDB): domain Bacteria; phylum Gemmatimonadota; class Gemmatimonadetes; order Palauibacterales; family Palauibacteraceae; genus JBDHBD01. The sequence continues at coordinate 13,805 of JBDHLB010000033.1, read as the reverse complement.
GCCGGGTCGCTGGACGCGATCGCCGAGGCGGTCGAGATGGCTGGCATCTCTGCCGCTCTGTGCTACGAGGTCACGGACCGGAACGGGCTCGAAGGCGCCGCGGCAGGGATAGAGGAGAACCTACGGTTTCTAAACGAGCGAGCCGAAGACCCGCGGATCCGCGGTGTGTTCGGGCTCCACGCCAGCTTCACGCTGAACGACCAGACGCTCCACACTGTGGCGGAGCGCCGGCCCGCGAGCTCCGGGTGTCATATTCATCTGGCAGAAGATCCGATCGATGTCGAAGCCTCCAGGCAAGCCTTCGGCGTCGCGCCGGTGGAACGCCTCGGGAAGTTTGGCCTGCTCGGAGAGCGCGCGCTTCTAGCGCACACCATTCATCTGGACGCCGAAGACTACGAGAAGTTGGCGAGCGCCGGCGCCATCCTTATCCACAACCCCGAGTCGAACGCGAACAACGGGGTCGGACGACTCGATGTGCCCGAGGCGGCGGGTCGGGGGTGCCTGGTCGGTCTGGGGACAGACGGCATGTCCTCTGCCATGCTGCGTGCGTTGCGCTTCGCGTTTCTGACGCACCGTGGCGCCCGGCGGGATCCCTCGACCGGCTTCGAGGCTCTGCCCGAGCTGCTGCACAACAACGCGACCGCGGCCAGACGTTTTTTCCCGGAGCCACGTCTCGGAAAGCTGGTCGCAGGCGCTCCGGCCGATGTGGCAGTCGTGGACTCGCCTGCGCCCACCCCGGTGTCCAGGGAGAACGCGTTCGCGCATCTCGCGTATGGCATCAGCGAATCGCCGGTCAGACACACCGTTGCCCGCGGACGCATCGTGCTCGAGGACTTCCACCATACGACGCTCGATCCCGAGGAGATCGCGGCGCACGCCCGCGAGCTGGCTCCGGATCTGTGGGAGCGCTTCCACTCGCTGAGCTGGGGTAGCAGTTTCCTCGGAGGAGACACGGACGGGTAGAACGCGCGCCCCCGCCGCCTCGAGGGTCCTCGCGCCCGTGCCGCGGCGCGGCCACGACGAACGTGAGGAGTTGCACGCTTGATCCGAGTAGTCGATCTACAGGTTCGCGATCGCGCGGTTGAAAGGTGTCGGGAGCGAGGGATCCTGATCCCGACCTTCGCTCAAATGCGCGAGCCCGACGGTCTGGATACAACCATCCTCGAGGCCCTCGGCGCGGTCGACATGCAGGCGCTCGACCCGCTCACCCTGTTTCGCATCACGTGGCGCAACGCCCCGGATTCGGGTGGGTTCGGCGAGGTCAACGCGCTGGAGCTGCCCTCTGAGCTGACCGGGATACCGGCCCGCATCGTCGGCCTGGTAGGCGAGCACTTTCCGACCGGTGCGCACAAGGTCGGAGCCGCCTTCGGGTGTCTCGTGCCCCGTCTGGTGAGCGGCGGCTTCGACCCGACCGCGAATCGCGCGGTGTGGCCCTCGACGGGCAACTACTGCCGCGGCGGTGCGTTCGACAGCGCGCTGCTGGGTTGTCAGGCGGTGGCGATCCTGCCTGAAGAGATGAGCCGGGAGCGCTTTCGCTGGCTGGAGCAGATCGGTGCCGAGGTCATCGCCACACCCGGCAGCGAGAGCAACGTGAAGGAGATATTCGACAAGTGCTGGGAGCTTCGAGAGACCCGGCCGGAGGTGGTGATCTTCAACCAGTTCGACGAGTTCGGGAACTATCTCTGGCACTACGGCGTGAGCGGACCGGCAGTCGAGTCGGTCTTCCACCGGCTGGCAGCCGCGGGCGATCGCCTCGCCGCCTGGGTGTCTGCCACGGGGTCCGCCGGGACGCTCGCCGCGGGTGACTACCTGAAGCGAGGCTTTCCGGGGGCCCGCCTCACCGCCGCCGAGGCCCTCCAGTGCCCCACGCTTCTCGCCACGGGGTACGGCGAGCACCGCATCGAAGGGATCGGGGACAAGCACGTCCCCTGGATCCACAACGTGCGGAACACGGACGTCGTGACGGCGATCGACGACGAGGCGGCCATGAGTCTGTTCCGGCTGTTCAACGAGCCGGCCGGGCACGCTGTTCTCGTACGGCGGGGCGTACCGGCTACGGTCGTCGAACAACTCCCGCGGCTCGGCATCTCCAGCATCTGCAACCTGCTCGCCGCGATCAAGACGGCCCGGTACTACGAGTTCGATGAGCACGACATCGTGTGCACGGTGTTCACGGACTCGATGGGGCTGTACCGGAGCCGCCTGGCGGAGCTCGAACAGGAAAGAGGTCGCTACGACGATCGGAGGGCCGAGGTCCACTTCGAGCGCTACCTGCTGGGGGTCACCACGGATCACCTGCGCGAGCTTCGCTACACCGACCGCAAAGCGATCCACAACCTCAAGTACTTCACGTGGGTGGAACAGCAGGGCAAGAGCGTGGAGGAGCTGCACGCGCTGTGGAGCCCCGCGTTCTGGGACGATCTGGCCGACCAGCTACCGATGTGGGATGGGGCGATCGAAACCTTCAATCGGGACAGCGGCGTGCTGGATGACCTGCGAGCGCATCCCGGGCCCACGACCGGGGCGGAGTGAACGGAGAGCGGCCATGGGCGATCAGGCCCGGATGAGCGAGCGCGGTGCCGCCGCGCTCGAAGCGGCACGACGACACGAATCAGACATCGTGAACTTCCTGCGCGAGATGATCGCCATTCCCGCGGAGAGCGGTCACGAGGGTGAGCGCTGCGAGCGGGTCAAGCGTGAGTACGAGCGCCTCGGTTTCGACGAGGTGTTCTTCGATCGACTCGGCAACGTCGTCGCCCGGCTCGGCACCGGACCGTTCAAGATTCTCATGGATGGGCACATCGACTGCGTCGGGGTGGGCGATCCTGCGGCATGGGAACACGATCCGTTCGAAGGCAAGCTGGAGGCAGGCAAGGTGTGGGGTCGCGGTGCAGTGGATGAGCTGCCCGCGATCGCCTGCATGGCCTACGGCGCGCTTCTCGCCGCCGAGCGGGGCCTTTCCTCCGAGGTGAGCCTCTATCTCACGGCTTCCGTGATGGAGGAGGACTGTGACGGGTACTGTCTTCTGCACCTGATCGACAACGAAGGGGTCCGGCCCGACGTGGTGGTGATCGGAGAGCCGACCGACCTGGGCGTCTATCGGGGCCACCGCGGACGCGTCGAGGCCACGATCTCGACGGCCGGTAAGTCATCGCACGCGGCCTTTCCGGAGCACGGGGACAACGCGCTTTACAAGCTCGCCCCCATCATCAGCGATATCGAGGCGCTGAACGAGCGTCTCCCTTCCGACGACTTTCTGGGGAAGGGGACGGTGGTCGTCTCCTTCGTCGAGTGCACCTCGCCCTCCCTGAACGCCGTGCCCGACAGCGGGCGCATCTACATCGATCGGCGTCTCACGGCCGGCGAGACGGTGGAGGAAGCACTCGTGCAGCTCCGCGCGCTTCCGCACCTCGGCGACGGCAAGGTCGAGCTGCTGGAATACGACGGGGTGAGCTGGCGCGGCGAGCCTGCCCGTCAGGAGAAGTTCTTCCCCACCTGGGTGCTGCCCGAGACGCACCCGCTGGTCGAGGGTGTCGCGGCCGCCGTCGAGTCGGTGCTCGGTTCGCCACCCCGGATTTCGCGTTGGTCGTTCTCAACCAACGCGGTGGCAACGATGGGACGGCACGGGATCCCCACCGCGGGCTTTGCGCCCGGGCTCGAAGAGTTGTCCCACACCACAGGAGAGTGGGTCGCGATCGAGGATCTGGTACGCGCTACGGCGGTTTACAGTCTGATCCCCGAGTACCTGGCAGTACGCAAAGGAGAGCTGGTTCGGTGAACGACGCCGTGAACGAGTCGCGGAACGACAGCGTCGGCGAAGCCCTGAGCGTGAGCCCGGCTTTGAAGGGGCGCGACTTCATTACCACACAGGAGTGGACTCTCGAGGAGCTCGAGACGCTCTTCGAGCTGGCCACGCGACTCAAGCGGGCGAAGGCAGCCGGAGAGGCGACCCCGCATCTCCCGGCCAAGACGCTGTACATGATCTTCTTCGAGGCCTCGACTCGCACGCGGAACTCGTTCGAGACCGGCATGACGCAGCTGGGGGGACACGCGATCGCCCTGTTCCCCGAGCACATTCAGATCAGCCACGGGGAGAGCACCCGCGACACGGCGAAGGTCTTGTCACGGTACGGCGATGGAATCGCCATCCGGCACTGCATCTACGGCGAGGGCAACGCGTACCTGCGGGAGGTGGCCGAGAACGCGGACATTCCGGTTCTCAGCATGCAGTGCGATGTATATCATCCGTGCCAGATCCTGGCCGATTACCTGACGATTCGAGAGAAGTTCGGCGAGACGCGCGGGCTGAAGCTGGGTGTCGCGTGGACCTGCGCGCCCAACTACCTACGCCCGATCTCGGTGCCCCAGAGCCTCATCCTGATGATGCCACGATTCGGTCTGGACGTGACACTCGCCTATCCACCGGAGTTTCGCCTGATGCCGGAGATCGAAGAGCAGGCGAAGGCGAACGCCGAGGCCGCGGGGACCCGGATCGAGATCAGCGATCGGTTCGAGGACGCGTTCGAGGACGCCGACATAGTGATCCCCAAGTCATGGGGGCCGCACGTCACCACCCGCCACCCGGACGAAGGGTTGCGGTTGATCGAGGCGTATCCGGAGTGGACGTGCGACGCGGAGCGAATGGCACTGGGCAAGAGCCACCTCATCTACATGCACCCGCTCCCCGCCGACCGAGGCCGCGAGGTGACCGACGAGGTGATCGACGGCCCGCAGTCCGTCGTGTACGACGAGGCGGAGAATCGTCTACACGTTCAGAAGGCCCTCATGGCCCTCACGATGTAAGTTGACTTCGACCGCGATAAGGCGAATCCTGTGAGCGCGTTCCACCTTCGCTGCAGCGAGTGCGGGCGAGAGTACGCGAGTGCGCGCGACCGGCTTGTGTGCGACGACTGCTCTGCACACCAGGAGCCGGGCTCGCCGATCCGGGGTGTGCTGGAGGTCGAGCTGGACGATCTGCCCCGCGCCTGGCCCTCCGCCCAGCCGGACGACCCCGCCTTCTTGACGGGCTTCCTGCCTCTGACCTCGCCAGACCTGCTGCCCCCGCTCGCCGTCGGAGGCACGCCGCTCCTGGATGCCCCACGGCTGAGGGAATCGCTGGGCCTGTCCCATCTGAGTCTCAAAGACGACACTCGCAATCCGAGCGGTTCGACCAAGGATCGGGCGTCGCTCCTCGTGGTGGCGAAGGCGCTCGAGTACGGCTACGAGACGGTGGCCACGGCCTCGACAGGGAACGCAGCTACTGCCCTGGCTGCCGTCGGAGCGGCGGCCGGCGTGCGATCGGTCGTGTTCGTCCCCGCCTCGGCACCCGAGGGCAAGCTCGCACAGATGCTCAGTTACGGTGCGGACGTCGTGCCGATCGAAGGATCGTACGATGACGCGTTCGAGCTGTGTCTCGAAGCGTGCGACGAATTCGGCTGGTACAATCGCAACACCGGGCTCAACCCGTTCACGGTCGAGGGGAAGAAGACGGTCGCGCTCGAGACCGCCGCTGCGATGGCGCCGGAGACGCCCGACGTCGTCATCGTGCCGACCGGGGACGGGGTGATTCTGGCTGGCGTGGCCAAGGGCTTCGCGGATCTTGCGCGGGCCGGCCTGATCGAGCGGCCTCCCCGACTGATCGCCGTTCAGCCTGCGGGCTCGTCGGCCATCGTCCAGGCGCTGGAGGAAGGCGCGGACACGATTATTGCGGTGCCCGAAGCGGCAAGCGTCGCCGACAGCCTGGTCGTGCGGGCTCCGCGTAACGCGCTCCTGTGTCTGAAGCGCATCCGGGAGTCGGGTGGTGGGGGCGTGGCCGTGTCTGACGAGGCGATCCTCGCAGCGATCCCGGAGCTCGCACGCCACACGGGGGTGTTCGCCGAGCCCGCGGCGGCGGCGGCGTTGGCCGGGCTGCACGAGGCGCTAGCCCAGAGGCTTCTGGACGCCGACGAACGGATCGTTCTTCTGGTGACGGGTACGGGTCTGAAAGACGTGCCCGCGGCCCTGCGCGCCGTCGAGCGCCCCGAGGCGATTCCGCCGACCCTCGACGCGGTGGCGGCACAGCTGAGAGTCTAAGAAAATGGGAGACTCGCATCATACCAGGCACACGCCGCCAGGGTTAAAGAATGAGGAGACGGACGTGATCGACGCTGCGGAAGCACAGGGATCGCTGGAGGCCGTCCTCAAGGACGAGATCATCCGGATGTACGAGGAAGTGGCCGACAACCCCGACCACGAATTCCACTTCTACCACGGTCGCGACGCGGCGGAGCGGTTCGGCTATCTGCCCGAGTGGCTGGATTGGGCGCCCGCCGGCGCGGTCGAATCATTTGCCGGGGTCGGCAACCCCCACGAGCGAAGCGATCTACAATCGGGCGAGACGGTGCTCGATCTGGGGAGTGGCGCCGGTCTGGACGCGATCATCGCGTCCCGCCAGGTCGGCCCGACGGGGAAGGTGATCGGCGTGGACCTGAACCCTTCCATGTGTCTGAAGGCCCAGACGCACGCGGCGGCGACCGGAACGTCGATGGAGTGTCACGAGGGCCGCATGGAGGAGATCCCGCTCCCCGACGACTCCGTGGACGTGATCATCTCGAACGGCGTCATCAACCTCTCCTTCCGCAAGCGCAAGGTAGTGGAGGAGATGTTTCGGGTACTCAGGCCCGGCGGTCGGATCTCGATCACCGACATCGTGAGTGCCAAGCAGCTCTCTCAATCGATCGTCAACGATCCCAAGCTGTGGGCCAGCTGAATCGGAGGTGCTCTCCTGGAAGGAGAGATGTTCAGGCTGCTCGAGGAGTCCGGCTTCAGCCGCGTGCGCTCCGCCGTCGTGCCGAACTTCCGCTTTCGCAAGGAGGCGACACAGAACGCGGCGGAAGAGTTCGGCGTGAAGGCAGTCATGATGACGGCGCTCAAGCCGGAATCTGACAAGAGTCGGGAGGAGAGTTGAACTCGCGCCGGACCCGGCTGTGGCCGGTCGCTTCCTTCACCTTCGCCTATCTGGCCGCCGCGCTCGTCATGGCTCTCACCCGCGGCAACGCGGAGTTCCTCTTCTACATTGCGGTCATGCTCGTCCTGATCGCATGCGTGTACGCCGTACATCGCCATGTGGAGCTGAGCTCCGGTGTGCTGTGGGGACTCAGCCTGTGGGGCCTCGCACATATGGTGGGCGGACTGTTGACGGTTCCTGCGGGGTGGCCCGTGAGCTCGGAGAGTCGTGTCTTCTATACCCTGTGGCTGATTCCCGGGCGCCTGAAATACGATCACGTCGTGCACGCCTACGGGTTCGGGATGACGACCTCATGGTGCTCTCTGTTGCGGCGGGACTCGGATTCGGGGCGCTGAACGAGGTGGTCGAGTTCGTGGCCACGCTTCTCGTGCCGGAGACGAACGTCGGAGGCTACCGGAACACCGGCTGGGACCTGGTCGCCAATCTCTTCGGCGCGACCGTGGCCGCGAACCTGATCTGGTTCACAGGGCGAACACGAGAGGCAGGCGTCTCGCCAACCGCCGGCGACACATGAACTGCTGCGAGACGGCGCTCGACCGTCAGTTCTCTCCGAAGAAAGCGCAGGCCGACCTCGACCGGTATCTGCGGGACGGGCCGGACGCGACGACCCGCGCCATCCTGGCTCTGGTCTCCGCGTTGGACCTCGAGGGCGCGACCTTGCTGGATATCGGTAGCGGCATCGGAGTGCTCCACCACGAGCTCCTGTCCAACGGGAGCGTGAGAACGGCAACGGCGATCGAGCCGTCGCAAGCGTACGTCGACGTTGCGCGAGCCGAAGCGGAACGACGGGGTTTGACCTCGCGCACCGTGCTCAAGAAAGGTGAGTTTCAGGACGTGGCCGACGATGTGTGGCCCGCCGATCTCGTTACGCTCGACCGGGTCCTGTGCTGCGATCCCGACTTGGAGACCCTGGTCAGCGGTGTGGCGACGAAGAGCAAGCGTTACGTGGCTGCCAGTTACCCGAATGATCAGTGGTATATCAAGCTGATCTGGTGGCTGGGGAACGTGAGCCGGGCGCTCATCAGGAACCCCTTTCGCGCTTTCGTGCATCCGGTGGCTCGGATCGACGCCACGTTCGCCGCCGCTGCGTTCCGGAGGATCCGGACGATCAAGTCGTTTGTGTGGCAAATCGCTCTGTACGAAGGGGGTGAGCAGCTCGAGGAGGAATCGTGACTCGCACTGGATTCTCGCTGGCTGCAGGGCTCGCGCTCGTCTTTCTCGCGTGCGATACGACGCCACAGCCCGTGCCCGAAGCATCCGCGCCGCAGTCCGCCTCGGCCGAGCCCGCGGCGACCGGGGTCGCGCGTGCCGAACCGGAGTTTCTCAGCTCGCCCGCCACCGAATCTCTGTCGCTGCCATTCGTCGAGGCGGTTCGCTACGAAGGCATGCTGTACCTGTCCGGCCAGATCGGGAACCGACCCGGCACGCTGGAGCTGGTGTCCGGAGGCATCGGGCCGGAGACCCGGCAGACCATGGAGAACATCAAGGCGATCCTGGAGAGGAACGGCTCGAGCCTCGATCGCGTCGTGAAGTGCACCGTCTATTTGGTGGATATGGCCCAGTGGCCGGCGCTCAATGAAGTCTACGTTGCCTACTTCCCCGGCCGCCCACCGGCCCGCGCGGCGGCGGCGGCCAGCGCTCTGGCCCTCGGGGCTCGAGTCGAGATCGAGTGCATGGCGGCGGTCGGGAGCTGATGGCCACGAGTCTACCCCGACGGCTCCCACAGGAGAAGCTTGTTGCCACCCACACCCCGATCGACTGGGTATGTGATACCAAGAAGGAGGATCCAATGCGATTCAGGTCTTCGATAGCGGTCCTGGCCCTGGTGACAGGGGCCACCACGCTTCCCCTGCGTGCTCAGGAGCACGAACACGAGCATGAGGCGGACACAGGCCAAGCGAGCGACATTCCGGCCCTGACCCAACAGGACATCCAGAACCTCGAGACCGGTGCGGGGATGGGCTTCGGCGAGCCCGCAGAGCTCAACCACTACCCCGGGCCCAAGCACGTCCTCGAGCATGCGGAGGATCTCGCGCTCACCGAGGAACAGCATGAGGCCGTCGGTGCGATCCGGGCCTCGATGCTGGAGAAGGCGATTCCCCTGGGCGAGAAGATCATCGAGGCCGAGCGGACACTCAATCGACGGTTCGAGCACGGGCACATCGATGCCGAAGCTCTCGCCGAGATGACCGGCGAAATCGCGGCGCTCTACGGCAAGCTCCGCTACACTCATCTGGCGGCTCACCTGGCGACCCAAGAGCTGCTGACCGAAGAGCAGATCGCCACCTACGATCGTCTTCGGGGTTACACGTCCGAATGATGACGACGAACTCTTGAATACGGTCGAAGAGGAGGAAAGGTGAACGGCAAGAAGATCATTGCGGTCGTGGGTGCGACGGGTGCACAGGGAGGAGGACTTGCGAGGGCGATACTCGACGATCCCGACAGTGAGTTCGCCGTACGGGCGCTGACGAGAAATGCGAGCTCGGATAACGCTCGGGCGCTCGAAGCCGCGGGCGCGGAGGTTGTCGAAGCCGATTTGAGCGACCTGGAGAGCCTGAAGCGGGCCTTCGCGGGGGCGTATGGCGCGTTCTGCGTCACCAACTTCTGGGAGCACTTCTCCCCGGAGACGGAGATCGCGCAAGCCAGAGCTCTCGCTGAGGCGGCGGCCGACGCCGGCCTCCAGCACGTCATCTGGTCCACGCTGGAAGACACGCGGAAATGGGTGCCGCTGGACGATGACCGGATGCCCACCCTGATGGGCCGGTACAAGGTGCCACACTTCGACGCGAAGGGTGAAGCCGACGCGATTTTCAGCGAGCTGGGCGTGCCGACGACGTTTCTGCTGACTTCGTTCTACTGGGACAACCTGATCCACTTCGGGATGGGTCCGACGGCGGGACCGGATGGCCGCCTCGCCATCACCATTCCCGTGGCCGATGCCAGGCTTCCCGGCATCGCCGTCGAGGACATTGGACGCTGTGCGCTCGGAGTCTTCCGCGAGGGAAGCAAATGGATCGGGCAGAAGGTCGGCATCGCCGGCGAGCATCTGACCGGTGCCGAGATGGCGGCCAGCCTGTCGAGGGCGCTTGGCAGAGATATCGACTACAACGCCGTGTCCCCGGAGGTGTACCGCGGCTTTGACTTTCCCGGGGCCGAGGACCTGGGCAACATGTTCCAGTTCAAGCGGGACTTCAACGAGTACTTCTGCGGCGCCCGTGACCTCGATGTGAGTCGCTCGCTCAACCCGTCGCTTCAGACGTTTGACGAATGGCTGGCCGCGAACGCGAGCCGGATTCCGATGGAGTAGGATCTGGGGGCCTTACCGACGGCGGGCCGTCATCGTGCTGATGTTGCTCAGCTCGCGGTCCTGAATCGACCGGCGACAAGATACTTCTGTGCACGCACGGAGGAGGCTTAGCTTGCCGTGGCGCGAATCGGCCTCGATCAGGTCGTTCGGCTGTGGTTCCAGCGTCAGGGTCTGACGGCGCCCCGCGGCACCCGCAGACTCTCCAGAGACACGCTGACCGACCACCTGGAGCGCACCGGAGCCCTGCAACTCGACACCATCAACGTGATCGAGCGGGCGCACCACCTGGCCCTGTGGAGTCGCTTCGGGCCCTACGATCGGAAGCGTTTCGATCGCTGGGTGTACGGCGACCGAATCGCTTACGAGTACTGGGGCCACGAGGCCTCGATTCTCCCGATATCACATCTGCCGATCGGTCGGCGTCGGATGCGCCGTTTCCCTCCCAAGAGCTGGAGCGGGAAATCGTGGTGGAGCGTTTATCGGACGTCGCCCGCGTCAAAACGACGGGTGCTGAGGCGACTGAAGGAGGAAGGTCCGCTGGAGAGCGCCGATTTCGAGCACACCCCGGAGGAGTTCGGTCCGGATGGGCCACCGGGAGGTGCCATGCCGCTCGGCAAGGAGGACCGTCGCTCCCTCAAGCTGCTGTGGCACGCCGGCAGGGTCGCGGTCCATTCGCGTCGCCACTTCCGCTGCGTGTACGACCTCGCCGAGCGGGTCTACCCCGAATGTGCTCCGGTTTCACCGGCCGAGTTCGAGGACAGCTGGCTGTTCATCGGACTGTCCGGGAACGGCATCGCCTCCGAGCAACACCTGGCGAACTACATGACCGCGCCTTCCCTGAGTGCGGAAACGCGCAAACGGGTCATCGCACGCAACCTCAAGAGCGGCCGCATCCTCGAGGTGCGCGTCGACGGACACCGCCAGCCGTTCTACGCGCTGCCGGAGCACCTCGACGCTCTCGATGTACTTCCCGAGCCCGAGGGCACGACGCTCATCTGCCCCTTCGACTCGCTTCTCTGGCAGCGCAAGCGAGCGGAAGAGCTGCTCGGGTTCCGGTACCGGATCGAGATCTACGTTTCACGCGCGAAGCGCGAGTTCGGTTACTACGTACTCCCGATTCTGCACGACGGACGCCTGGTGGGGCGGCTGGATCCGAAGCTCCATCGCGACCGTGGCGAGCTCGAGGTGAAAGCCCTTCATCTCGAGCCGGGTGTACGACGAGATTCGGGTCTCGAGCGTGGGCTGGCGGAAGCGCTGGACAGCCTCCGCTCGTTCGTCGGCGGCGAGACGCTTACGCTGCCAAAAGGCTGGAGCCAGCTCGGGTAGTCGGTTCCAGCAGCGGGCTCGGCCGTCGGCCATAGCGACAGATACCCCCTGGTGAATCTGTGAGTGGGCAAACAGGGCAACTCACGAGGGACACCCTTCTGCGCGGTGTCTTCGAGCTGAGCGCACGTGACGTGGATCTCGCCGCGGCAGTGAACCGCTGCGGTCCACCTCCGCTGTGGCGCAGGCGACCCGGCTTCTCGACGCTCGTCCGCATCATACTCGAGCAACAGGTTTCCCTGGCGTCGGCCGCTGCGGCCTACTCTCGGCTGCAGGCCGGCGTGGGGCGGGTGACGGCCAAGCGCGTCGCTGCACAATCGCCCCGCCACCTGCGTAAGCACGGCCTTACGCGCCAGAAGGCAGCGTACTGCCACGATCTGGCCAGGCTCGTGGAATCTGGCCAGCTTGATCTCTGGAGCATCCGACGGGCTGACGATGCGGCCGCGCGGCGCACGCTTCTCGAGATTCGTGGAATCGGTCCGTGGACGGCCGACATCTACCTCTTGATCGCTCTGGGGCGACCCGATGTGTGGCCGGATGGCGATCTGGCTCTCATGCGGGCAGCGCGCCAGATCAAGGGCCTTCGGCATACTCCGGGCCGCGATCGGCTGCGGCGGTTGGCGTCGGCCTGGAGACCCTGGCGTTCGGTCGCGGCGCGGATCCTGTGGCACCACTATCTGATGGCTCGCAGGCACGGACTGGACGCCTCTCGATGAAGCCACGCTTTCGCACGGGGTGCAGCAATGTGCAGGCCCTTTGATGAGTGATTCGTATCCCTCAGCGCCGGCCGACCTGGCAGGGCTGGTGAGCTACCAGCCAGGCGCGATCGTCAGCCGAAGCCTGATCAAGCGGAAGAACGGATCGGTGACGATCTTCGCGTTCGACCGGGGGCAGGAACTCAGCGAGCATACCGTGCCGTTCGATGCCCTCGTTTGCGTGCTTGACGGCGAGGCCGAGATTCGAGTTGGAGCCTCTATGCATCGCGTCAGCGCAGGTGAGGCCATCGCGATGCCCGCGAACGAACCGCATGCGCTCGCCGCGATCGACAGATTCAAAATGCTGCTATCCATGGTCCGGGCTTGAAACTCTTGTTTGGCCGACCCCCTCGACAGATAGGAGACCAGACGTCGCAGACATCTTTCACAATTTCGTGATCCGGGCGCTCCCCGAAGGCTGTGAACGACCCGCGCGGTCTGGACCGCGGGTGGACGAAGCGGTCATCCGGAGGCGGTGCCCTGCGAGCCGCGGCTGGAAGCCTGACACGCCTTGCCGTGCCGCGTGAGAACGGAGGAATCCCTGTCGGCATGACGAAAAAGCCGGCCACCACCGACGATGTCCTCGATCTCCTGGACGCGCCGTCCACGGCGGCCGCCCTCGGCGCGGCTCTAGAGCTGGGGCTCTTCTGGTTTCTGGACGCCCGACCTCTGGACGAAGCGGAAGTGGCGGAAGCGTTCGGGATTCCGCTGAATCGGTGTTCTTACTGGCTGCAGTTGCTCCATGCGGCCGGTTTGATCGAGCGGGTCGAGGGGTCCTATCGATCTTCTCCGGTCACACGGGCAGCGGTTCTCGGGACCTACAGCCAGGAGTCCTGGGCCCTTCTCGCCGAAGAGGCACGGGATCGGCTGCCGGGGCTGCTCGATTTGCCGGGCCGGCTCCAGGTTGCCGGCTCCGCCTGGCGGGCCGCGGGTCTTGAACCGCCGATGTATCTGGACCAGATGAGGAAGGACGCCGGCAGAGCGCGTCGTTTCACTCGCATGCTGTACGAGCTTCACGGGCCGCTGGCGGATCGACTTGCCGGTTTTCTGGACCTCCGAGGAGTTGAGCGTCTCATGGATCTCGGGGGCGGCTCCGGCGTCATCTCGATGGCTCTGGCAAGGCGGTATCCGAGCCTGGCAGCGACCGTTGTCGACATCCCCAACGTGTGTATCGCCGGCCGGGAGATCGTGGCCGAGAACTCGCTCGAAGGCAGGATCACCTTCCATGCCGCGGACTTCTTCTGTGATGCGCTCCCCGAGGGCTTCGACATGGTGCTGGAGTGCCATGTCAACGTCTACCCGCCGGCGTTGTTCGAAAAGGTCCGGGCGTCGCCCGAGGCTGGAGGTCGCTTCGTGCGCGTGGATCAGTTCTCACCGGGGCGCGGAGTGGCACCGGGCGCGAGGGTGCACT
>JBDHLB010000032.1:0-24812 GCA_039586095.1 Gemmatimonadota bacterium | reverse complement strand
CGTGAGAGTAGCCGGCCGCACGTGCGTGACACGCGCGAGCGCGCGCACGAGGTATTCGACGCCCTTGCGCTCCACCAATCGTCCCACGAACAGGAGTCGAATCGGACCCTCTTCCGAGAAGGGCGGACGCACCGCCTCATCGGCGTTCGGCTCCACGGCCGCTCCGAAAGGCACGACGGACACGGGTCGCTCCCACACGCGGTGCACCCGTGCGGCCGTAGCGCTGGATATCGCGGTGACGGCATCAGCCGTGCGTATCGACCAGCGCAGCAGCGGCATCAGCCACGGCTCTCGCTTCTCCACCCAATTGAGCTCCACGGAGTAGTAGCTGCAGACCAGCGCGGACCGCCCCCCGGATGCTCGTCGGGCTGCCGCCCCGAACAGCGCGTGCGGCATGGGCCAATGCACGTGAATGATGTCCGGCGCGCCGCGGCCGGCGCGGCTGGCGGCGGCGGTGCCGCCGGCGACGTACCCGGGCAGCAACGCCGCGTACAGCGGCTTCCGACCCAGGCGCTCCGGTACGGTCTCGTCGTGCGTCAGGGTCTCGAGGGTCCGTGGGGCGTACCGGAAGCGCCGGACCGGAATCCCGTGCATGCGCTGGCTCGGCTCTGCACGGTACGAGGGCGCCAGCACCTCCGGCTGCACGCCGCGCTCGCGCAGGGCCAGCAGAAGCTCCACGAGCCAGGGCGTGATCACGTCCCCCTCGTGACGCGGAAAGGCCGTGACCACGTGCAGGGCTCTCACGGCTCGAAGCGCAACGCGGTCCGGGGTCGTCGATCGAATCGCAGCACGAGCGTCGCCGGATCTCCGGCCTGGTAGACCACTGTGAATCGGTCCGGATGCTGCTGCACGGCAGGCACCAGATAGCGCAGCGTCGTCGCGCTCACCTGATCGACCACCACATAGTCGGCTCTCATTTCCTCGAGACCCCCCAGCACGAGCTCCGGTTCGGACGAATAAGGATACAGATCACCCCGACGTCGTGAAAACCAGAAGAAGAGACTCGGCTTCCGATTCGCGACCACCGCATCGGGCGGTGTGTTTTCTCCCGTCCAGCGAGCGGCAGCGTAGAAGCTCGCCAGGGCGGGCGGATCGCACGGGGAGCCCGCACGAAACGAGGCCAGACAGTCCCTGCGCTGCGGAACGAGCCCGAAGATCGAGCGCATCCCGATCACGGCGAGAAGGGCCACCAGACCGGTTGTGGCGAGCCAGGCTCGTCGCTCGGAGAGCCGCGCGCCCAGCCGATCCGCTCCCTGGACGGCATACAGCAGCACGAGCGGCAGAAGCGGCAGCAGGAATCGACGGTCCGTCCATACAGTCGGCCACACGACGATCAGGGCACTATAGGTCACCGCGAAGATCTCGGGCGTCCGCACCTCCTCGCGCGCTCTCGCCACCCAGCCACTCAGCGCGATCCCTGAGACGACGATCCCCAGAACCGTGGCCAGCGCACTCGCATCGGGTCCGGTGCTTCCCGTCAGAGACTCCGGCAACACCCGGCTCACATACGTCCAGGCATTGGAGGCCGTGCGCGTCGCCAGCTCCGCCACGCCGGTGCGCCCGGCTGCCGGGTCGTACGGATTGACGAGCAGGAGCTCGGACAGGTAGCCCGGTCGACCCGGCGCCGCGGCCCGCTGAAAGACGCCCCACAGGGCGGCGACCGAGACGCCGACCACCGCCGCGATTGCCGCTCTCCGCCCGCGACGCTGCCCCAGCTCCGCCAACGGAAGTGCGACCAGCAGCGCCAGGCCCGCCGTTCGTGTGAGAAACGCGGCGACCCCGAAGACCAGAGCCCAGATGAAATCGCGTGGTGACTCCGATTCGCGTCGGCAGCTCGCGAAGTACAGGCTCAACAGAACCAGCGCGGTAAAAGAGGCTTCGGAGAGCACGTAATGGGAGTACTCGAGCAGCACCGGGCTCACCGCGAGAAGAGCCCCGGCTCCCAATGCGACGCCTTCCTTCGTAGCCGTCCGACCCAAGTGCGCGAGTGTCCAAACACTCAGGGCGCCGAGAAGGAGCGACGAGATCTTGAACCACTGCACGCCACCGACAAGGCCCCGCACGGCCAGCAGCGCCGGATATCCCGGCGGATACTTGGCGTGGAGCGGCGCGCCCGGAAGGTGGAGGTCGCGATACCCCTCCCCGGTCCGGAGGGCCTCACCGAGAATCATGTAGTCGGCGTTGTCACCGCCCGGGAAAAGGGCCGGTTCGTACAGCAGCAAGCCCAAGACGATGTGCAGCGCCGTCAGAGCGAGCGCCCAAGCGCCGAAGGAGGAGAAGGAGAAGAAGCGCTCCCGGTCAGCCGACCGTACGCCCTCGCTCGGCCCGTCGCCCCCCTGGTTCACTCAGAACGTCGCCCACGCAGTTCGCGTCGCAGTGCCTCCACCTCCGAGCGCAACGAGGCCATGAGCTCGGCCAGGAACCCGACCACGAAAAGCAGAAGCCCGACGACCACCAGGAGCACCACGAGGGTGAGTAGCGGCCGATAACCCTGTTCGAGGACAAAACGGAGGTACAGAGCCACGAGTCCCACGAGCCCGCCCAGCGTCAGGAGCCCGAGACCCGTGACGCCGAAAAACAGCATCGGCTTCCGGCTGAATACCAGCTGGAACCATACGGCGAGCAGATCCAGCATTCCGACGAGGATGCGTCCCCGACCCGCGTACTTCGAAGTGCCGTGGCGTCGCGCGTGGAGCTGGATGTCGATCTCGTCGATCCGGTATCCTTCCGCGTGGGCGAGAACCACCAGATAGCGGTGCCAGTCCTTTCGAAGCTGCAGATCGTCGAGCACCGCGCTCCGCAGCGCCTTCATCGCGTTCAGATCCCGAACCGGCACCTTGAAGATCCGCCGCGCGAGCCAGTTGTAGGTACGAGACACGAAGCGCTTCTCGTAGCGGCCGACCTTGTTGCCCGTCACGACGTCGAACCCGTCGTCGAGCCGATCTACGAAGCGGGGGATCTCTTCGGTCGCGTGCTGCAGATCCGCATCGAAGAGAACCAGGTAACGGCCATCGGCCGCCGCCGCCGCCGACAGGAGCGCTTCCGTCTTCCCTCGATTGTGCCGATGCCGCAGCAGCTTCACATCGCTCAGACCCGCCTCGGCCGCTGCCTTCTCTGCCGCTTCGTAGGTTCCATCGTCGGAGCCATCGTCGACCAGCACGACCTGGGCGTCCAGTTCATGGCGGGCAAAGGTCTCCGCAAGCTCGGCGAAGAGCTCCGGCATGTTCTCGGATTCGTTGTATGCCGGGACGACGACAGAGAGTTGGCGCGAGGGGGCGGCAGCCGTCAGGGACGCTTCCGCCACCGGGTCGGGTACGGGAAGCTGGGCCGCGGGTGAAGGGTCGTCCGGGGCCGCTCCGTTCATACGCGCTTGCGCATGCGGGCCGACAGGATGCCGAGCTGGTCCCTGTACTTCGCCACCGTTCGCCGAGCGATCTGGACACCTTCCCTCTTCAGGATGTCGACGATCGCCTGGTCGGTGAGCGGCCGCTTGGGATCCTCATCGGCGACGAGCTTCTTGATCTGAGCACGCACTCCGCGGGCCGAGACATCTTCCCCATAGTCCGTGGAAAGACCACTCGAGAAGAAATACTTGAGCGGATACACGCCGCGCGGCGTCTGCACGTACTTCTCGTTCGTGACGCGCGATACGGTCGACTCGTGCATATCGATGTGATCGGCGACCTCACGCAGGGTGAGCGGTCGGAGGTGCTCGACACCCTTCTCGAAGAACTCTTGCTGCCGGTCGACGATGAAGTGCATCACCTTGAGCATCGTCTGCCGCCGCTGCTCGATCGCCTGGATCATCCATTGCGCGCTGTTGAGCTTCTTCGAAATAAATGACTTGTTCTCGCCCTGGAACTTGCTCTTGTCCTGGGCGACCTCGCGGTAGGCCCGCGACAGCTTGAGGCGTGGAAGCGTCGTGTCGTTGTGGAAGACGTAGTACTGGCCGTCAACCGTCTCGACCACGAGGTCCGGAATCACGTATGCATCCGAGGTATCGGAGTACTTCAAACCCGGCTTTGGATCGAGCTTCGCGATCTCGTCTGCCGCGTCCTGAACCTCCCGGGCCGGGATGCCGTGCTCTTTCGACAGCTCGCTCCAGCGATGGTTCACGAGCTCTTCGAAGTGTTCGTGGACGATCCGGAAGGCCAGCGTGTCCTCTTCCCCCCGATCCCGCAGCTGAATCAGGAGCGTCTCTCTCAGGTCACGCGCCGCGATGCCGCTCGGATCGAACCCCTGGATGATGGCCAACAACGCCTCAGCCTCCTCGAGGGTGACGGCTTCCCAGACCTCGGCTCCGCCATCGGGCCCGCCGTTGCGCAGCGGCTCACTCTCCGCGCTCGCCAGAAAGTTGTTGACCGATTCCACGACCTGGTCGAGCGAGCAGGTCAGGAAGCCTTCGCGGCTGATGTTGCCGATGATCTCTTCGCCGATGAGCACGGCCCGAGTATCGAGGGTCAGTAGCTTCAGCTGCTCGGCCAGGTGGTCCCACAGATCCCGGGTCGCCACAGGTGTGGGTCGGAAGTACTCCTTCTCCTCGTACTCGGCGCGGCGGCCTCCCGCATCGAAGCCATTGAGAAGGATTTCCTCCCAATCGACCTCATCGTCCTCCGTGTCCTCCTGCTCCTCTCGCTCGTCTTTGAGCTCCTCTTCGTCCTCAGCCGGTTCCTCGAGATCGAGAAACGGGTTGTTGACGAGTTCCTGCTTGAGGTGCTGCTGGAGATCGAGCAGTGGCATGTAGAGGAGATCCATCGCCTGGTAGAGGCGTGGATTGACCTTCAGCTCCTGGCGCAGGCGCAGGCCCTGCGACAGTCCGGGTCGCATGGCGCTCATAGAGCCGGTCCTGTGTCTGTGCCCGCCGGACGACGGCCACTCGCGATGCGGAATCGTACGTTCATTCCCTTCACTCCCCGCCCATTCTGCACAAGAATCGTACCACCCCAAGATACACGGGTGCCGCAAGGTTGGCACCCCCGACCCGACGCCCGTACGGGGGCGGGCCGCAATGCCTACAGGCGGAAATCCTGACCCAGGTAAAGTTTGCGGGCCTCAGGATCACCCACGAGTCGCTCGGCGGGTCCCTCGATGTGGATTCTGCCGTTGAACATTAGGTACGCCCGATCCGTGATCGACAGCGTCTCGCGTACGTTGTGATCGGTGATCAGCACTCCCAGTCCCCGGTCGCGCAGATCGCCGACGATGCGCTGAATGTCGTCTATGGCGATCGGGTCCACCCCCGTAAAGGGTTCATCCAGGAGCATGAACTTCGGTTCGGTGACAAGCGCTCGCGTGATCTCCAGTCGGCGTCTTTCCCCTCCGGAGAGCGCGAACGCCTTGCTCTTTCGCAGATGCTTGATCGAGAGCTCGTCGAGCAGTTGATCCAGCCGCGCCAGACGTTCCTCCCGGCTCAAGCGGCGCGTCTCAAGAATCGCCATGACGTTTTGCTCGACGGACAGCTTTCGGAAGACGGAGGCCTCCTGCGGAAGATACCCGATTCCGGCTCGAGCTCGACGATACATGGGCCATTCGGTCAGTTCATCCTCGTCGAGGAACACTCGGCCACGATCCGCTTTCAGCAGACCGACCATCATGTAGAACGTCGTCGTCTTGCCCGCGCCATTGGGTCCCAACAGTCCGACCACCTCACCCTGCCGGACCTCCAGGTCGACGTCGTCGACGACTCGGCGCCGTTTGAAGGCCTTGACCAGGCCCTTCGCCCGCAACACCGCCGCCTCCCTCGCGACCTCGTCCCCACCCGGTGGCATATCGCGCCCGTTCACCTGTTCAGCGCTCACTCGCGTCTCCGTACCCTGCGGGCCGTTCCGCTTCGCGGCCGTGTCCGTTCGCCTACCGCCCCCTCCGTTCGTACCTCCGACCGAAAGACACGGGGGCCCATCGAGAAGGCGACGGAATCGGCAGTTACGGTATCGGGGGCGGGCGCAGCGGGCGATAGAGAGTCGGAGCTCGGCACCGGGATCCGGTCGGTGCCCTCCGGTAGCATCGGCCCGGTCTCAGGGCGCGCGGCCGGGGGGGCTTCGAAGTCCGCCGGATCCAGATAGAGACCGATCGCGTCCTCGCCGATCACACGCCGCGCCTCCCCGTCCCGGAAGAACACGACGATGGCCCGGCCCATGAGATAGCTGCGCGACGGTCGCTCCGTGCGCGTGGTGTCACGGACCGCCGCGTAGAAGGATCGCGCGTCACCGACCACGCGGAGTCTCTCGAGCTGCGCTTCGGCGGTATCGGCCGCGGTCTGAGATGCGGCTCCCGTCTCCACGGTCGCGGAGTCGGCCGGCACCGCTGGGGTCGAGTCGGCCGACACCGCGGCGGTCGAATCGGCCGCCGTCAGTCGCTCGAACGTCGCGTAGAGCGTGTCGCCCGTGACCCAGTTCGTCGTAGCATCCACCGTGAGACGCGGCGCCGGAACACGATCCGTCTGCGGCCCAGCCGCCGCTTCCGCGGGTGCCGCGGCCGTGTCCCCCTGTGCGGCCAGCGTATCCGACGGAACCGCCAGCGTGTCCGATTCTGCCTCCTCGACAACGACGGTCTGCACGGGCGGCTCGGTCGGCGGCATGGCGATGGAGTCCACCTCGACCCCGATCGAATCGGCACGAACGGAGGAGGCCGTGTCGGCCGGCGCGGCGAGGGAGTCCGCGAGCATCGCCGTTGAGTCCACGCGCGCCACCACCGTGTCTGGCGGGAGGGAGACCGTGTCGGCCGGCACCGAGAGCGTATCCCGTCCTCTCACGAGGCTGTCCGGTTCCGCGCCTGCCTCCAGGGGGTCTCCCGGCGCCGACTCCGACAGCGGAGGGAGGTTCTCGGCTTCCACCTCCTCGGCGACCGCCTGGACCGCTGCCGCCTCCCGGATGGCCAGAACGGAGTCGATGCGACCCTCGAGCATCACGAAGCGCAAAGAATCGCCGTACACTTTGTGGCCAGCCGAAACGGCCAGAGAACGCCCGGGTCCGTACGCCCACACCGCGTCGACCGCCTCGTCCGCGATCCCTACCAGGATCTCTTCGGACACCACTTCGAATGACTCTCCGGTGGCGTGGCCGGTGCCACTGGCCCGCACGGACCGCAGCTCGTTGTCCTCGAACGTCGTTCGGATCGTATCCCCTTCGAGCCGAAAGGCCTCTCCCTCGATCCAGGGGTCGCCGAACAACACGCCGCTTCCATCCCCGAGTCTGAACCGCGCACTGTCCGCGGCGGCTGTGAGATCCGGACGCACGATCTCCACGTTTCCGCGCGCTCGAGCCTCTTCCTCTCCCAAGAACTCGGTTTCGTCCGCGTCCACCTCGAACGGCTCCGCGGCCGGATCGTTCTCGGGCCGCAGCACCATGTGCGGCCGTCCGGTCGCCAGCGTGACCTCGTCGATACCGCTGACGGCTCTGAGAAACTCGACCTTGGGCCCCTCGAGTGTGGAGCCCGAGGCGAGACGGGTCAGGAACACGTCACCCGTGGCGACGATGCGATCCGCCAGCTCGAAATAGGTAAGCTCTTCGGACTCGAGCGTGCGAATCGTGTCACGGTACTGGACATTGCCGATGAGATCGACACGATACGTCAGATCGTACTTCACGGCGCTGTCGGCCTCCATCGTCGCCGTCCCGCACGTCCAGATCATTCCGCCGCTGACGTACGTAACCTGGGCTTCCTCGGTCTGGCGAAAGATCCTGGCCACGGTGGCATCGGTCGCGGGCTGCCACGTGAGATCGCACCGCCGACCCGCCGCCTGCTGGTCCGGGGCCTCCTGCGCCGGCTCTTCCGGCTCCTGACCCCACATCGTGGTCGGAACCGCGAGCAGGCCGGCAAGGGCAAGCAGGCTCACAGCGAGCCGTCCGACGACCGGCCCGATTCCGGCGGTCACCGTGCTCATCGCTCGCTCTGTCTCGAGGCCGTCGAATCTCGCGCGGCCGTGGAGTCGGCCGCCGGAGAGGCCGTGGAGTCGGCCGCCGGAGAGGCCGTGGAGTCGGCCGCCGGAAGGGCCGTGGAGTCGGCGGCAGAGGACGCCGCGGTGTCCGCGAAGACCCCGCTGTCCGGCGGGGTGGCGGGTGCGGAGTCGGCCCCAAGATCGCCATCCTCGCCGGCTGTACCCTCCCGATCCCTCTCGACAGGCGAAGGCCCTCCACCCGGAGCGGTCATCCCCTCGGACACGCCAGACGGCTGCACGACCTCGACGGTGTCCAATCCAGGATCGGATACGAAGCCCGTACCTCGTACTACGGTATTCCCGCGGTACAGGACAAAATCGACGTCGCTCGACAGTCGATCGCGTGCGGCGTCGTAGAGCAGTTCCTCGGTCTCCAGCCGCCGACTCTCGCGACGATCGAGAACGACGATATTCTCCATCATCTCCATGTCGCGCGAGCCCGTGTGGTAGATCCCTCGCCGTCCACTGAGCGCCGAGATCTCCGCCCCCGTCTCATCGAAGAACTTCACATCGACGCCGCGCAGACGAATCTCCGCCGCGTCCTCGAAGGTGAAGGCCGTATCGGCCAGGAGCCTGGCCCGCAAAAGGCCGTCGCGCGTGACATAGTGGTCCATACCGATCATCACCTGATCGGCGTCCATTCCCAGGAGCTCGTCTCCCGCCACCTCCTCGGTTTCGTCAGGCCGGCACGCGACGATGACGAGCAGCCCGATGACCATGAGCAGAAGGCGAGCCTTCATCGCACCCGCGCCCGCAACAGGTCGTGCAGATGCACGATGCCCACCAGCCGTCCCGTGTCCTCGACCACGGGAATCGCCATGATGCCGAACGCTTCCATCTGCGCCAGCGCTTCGGTCGCGAGGGTTCCGGACGCCACCGTCTTCGGAGACCGGTTCATGGCTTCCGAGACGGCATGAGAAAGGAAACCGGGATGCTCACCGGCGAAGCGAGTGAGATCACCTGCCGTCATCACGCCGATCACACGCTCCGCGTCGTCTACGATCGGAACCGTTCCTCTCCTGTGCGCGATGGCGTGCATCGCTTCGTCCAGCCCCGCATCGGGATGTAGCATCGGCATCTCATCTCCCCGCACCATCACGTCGTCCACACGCCACAGGAGCCGCCGCCCGATGAGGCCGCCGGGATGGAGCCGTGCCAGATCCTCCGCCTGGAGGTCCCGCAATCGGACCAGCGTCATGGCGAGGGCGTCCCCCATCGCCATTGCCGCCGCACTACTCGCGGTGGGAGACAGGTCGTGCGGACATGCCTCCTCCCGAACGCTCACGTCGAGCACGACCTCTGCCTGTCGGGCAAGCGGCGACTCGAGCTCTCCCGTCAGGGCGATCACGGGAATGTCCAGCCTCTGCACAGCCGGAAGGAGCGCAACCAGCTCGTCGCTGTCGCCGCTTCGAGACACAGCGAGAAGGAGGTCGCCCCGCAGGAGTACGCCCACGTCACCGTGCGCTCCCTCCACGGGGTGCAGGAACAGGGCAGGTGTCCCGGTCGAAGCCAGCGTCGAGGCAATCTTGCGAGCGACGAGACCGGACTTCCCCACCCCGCTCACGACGATCCGACCCGCAACGTCGAGCATGCGCTGCGCGGCCGCGACAAACCGTTCATCCAGCCGCTCCGCGACCGCCAGAACGCTGTCAGCTTCAATTCGGAACACTTCGCGCGCGCGCGTCAGAATGTCTTGTTCCCGAAGGCTATCCTCTTCCCTCGAGCTCCGATCCGCCTTCCGGCCCGCCTTCGGTTCCTGTCCGGGATCGCCCATCTCCTCAGGGGCCTCTGCGACACGCTTCAAGGTACTCCTCCACCCGGAGATCCCATTCTCCTCTCGCTCCCAGCAAGGCCTCTGCGAACTCGCGCACCGCACCGCGTCCGCCTTCCACAGTGGCCTCCCACCTGGCCACACGCCGAACTTCCGGCACCGCGTTCGCCACGGCTGCCGGCAGCGCGACCTTCTCCATCAGAGCCAGGTCGGTGAGATCATCCCCCAGGCAAGCGATCCCGGCCCAGTCCACGCCCTCCCGAAGCGCCAGTTCCTCAACGACCGCCACCTTCGTGAACGGATCGACCTGGTGAATCTCCGCAATCCCGAGCTCCTCCGCGCGGGCCCGCACGGCAGCCGATCGTCGGCTCGATACGACGGCAAGCTTGAAACCGGCTCGCCGCAACATCGCGATGCCGAGGCCGTCCTGCACGTCGAAGCGCTGCAGGGCGAAGGTGCGGCCATCGGCGTCTTCTCCCACGAAGATCCCGCCGTCCGTGAGTACCCCATCCGCGTCGAAAACGATCAGCTCGATGCGCGCGGCAATCTCACGGGGAATGGACACGGCTCATACTCCTCGTTCTACAGCTGCAGCGACGTGACGAACGGCAAGACCTCGCTTCAGCAACGACTCGAGGCGGTCGAGCCGCAGCATCGTGGCAGCGTCCGACGGAGCGGACTCCGGGGTCGGGTGAACCTCGAGGTAGAGGCCGTCCGCACCGGCCGCGATCGCGGCCAGACACATCGGCTCGATGAACCTCGGTTCGCCACCGCTTGCCGATCCCCCTCCGCCCGGGAGCTGGATCGCGTGCGTGCCGTCGAACAGGGCCGGGCACCCGGAGGACTCGCGCATCACCGCAAAACTGCGCATGTCCACGACCCAGCGACCGTAGCCGAATGCCGTCCCCCGCTCCGTCACGGCCACTTGCTTCGCACCCCCGGAACGGATCTTCTCGACCGAGTACGCGATCTGCTCCGGTGCCATCCACTGGCCCTTCTTCACGTTGACGGGAAGCCCGCTCGTGCCCGCGGCAACAAGCAGGTCCGTCTGGCGTGACAGGAAGGCGGGGATCTGCAAGACGTCCACCACGTCGGCGGCGCGCTCCACCTGCTCCGTACTGTGCACGTCCGTGAGGACAGGAAGTCCCGTCGATGCGCGTACCTCATGCAGCAGCTCGAGCCCACGCTCGATGCCCGGCCCGCGAGGCGAGTCGACGCTCGTCCGGTTCGCCTTGTCGTACGAGGCCTTGAAGATGGTTGGAATCCCGAGGTCCTGCGCGAGGGTCGCGAGATGGCTCGCCACGCGCAGATTCAGGTCGCTGTCCTCCAGGGCGCAGGGGCCTGCGATGAGGAACAGCGGCCCGCCCGGGTCGAGCGTTGGGAAGAGCGTCTGCGAGAGCATAGTCGCTAGCGGCGAGTTATTGTGGCGTACGTCAGCCTCTGACCGTCACCGTCTCCGTTGTTTCGGACTCGTCGGGGTGCCCCGCTCTCGCGCTGCGGCGTCGGTTCGCGGCCCCAATGAATGCCGCGAACAGCGGGTGCGGTCGGCTCGGACGGGACTTCAGCTCCGGATGAAACTGGGTCGCAATGAAGAACGGGTGATCCGGTAGCTCGATGATCTCGACGAGCTGACCGTCGGGTGACACCCCGCTGAAGCGCATGCCCGCCCGGCTGAGCGTCTCACAATACTCCGGGTTTACCTCGTACCGGTGACGATGTCGCTCCGAGATCTCATCCTGGTTGTATATATCGTGCGCCAGGCTGTCAGGCCGCAGGCGACACGGGTACGCGCCGAGACGCATCGTGCCGCCCATGTCCGTCACCTTGTGCTGAGAGTCGAGCAGCGAGATCACTGGATCGGAAACATCGCGATCGAACTCCGCGGAGTGGGCCTCGAGTCCGCACACGTTGCGCGCGTACTCGATGATCGCGCATTGCAGGCCGAGACAGATACCCAGATACGGGATGCCGGCCTCCCGAATGTGCCGAACGGTGTCCAGCATGCCCGGAATCCCTCGCATGCCGAAACCGCCCGGAACAAGCACTGCGTCGAAGCGGTCAATCCAATCCACTCCATGCTCTTCGACCTTCTCGGACGATACCCATTCGACGTCCACTCCGACGTCGTGTGCGATACCTCCGTGGACGAGAGCCTCGGCGATGGACTTGTAAGAGTCGATCAGCTCCGTGTACTTGCCGACCACCGCAATTCGGACTCGTCCGC
Source organism: Gemmatimonadota bacterium (assembly GCA_039586095.1). GTDB lineage: Bacteria > Gemmatimonadota > Gemmatimonadetes > Palauibacterales > Palauibacteraceae > JBDHBD01. The sequence continues at coordinate 12,881 of JBDHLB010000032.1, read as the reverse complement.
CGCCCGGGTGCTTGATTCGCTCGACTAGCGCCTCCCACTCGGTCAGGTCGGGATCGGGCGCAGCGATACCGAGCAGCTCGACGACTCGGTCATCCAGTCGCTCCTCACGATAGCTGAGCGGCACTTCGTAGATCGACTCGGCATCCTGCGATTCGATCACGTTTCGCACGTCCACGTTGCAGAAGCGCGCGATCTTGCGTCGAATCGCATCTCCGAGAGGATGCTCGGTGCGGCACACGAGGATGTCCGGCTGGATGCCACTCTCCATCAGCTCGTGCACCGAGTGCTGCGTGGGCTTGGTCTTCAGCTCGCCGGAGGCCGCCAGATACGGAACCAGCGTCAGGTGCACGAACAGGCTGTTCTCGCGGCCCACGTCCTGTCGAAACTGCCGAATCGCTTCGAGGAACGGTTGGGACTCGATGTCACCCACGGTCCCCCCGATCTCCGTGATGACGACGTCGTTGTTGGGCGCCAGGCGACGGATGTTGGCCTGGATCTCGTCCGTGACGTGGGGGATCACCTGCACGGTGGCGCCGAGGAAGTCTCCACGCCGCTCCTTCGTAATGATGTTTTGGTAGACCCGGCCCGTCGTGACGTTGTTTGCCTGCGACAGCGACTCGTCGATGAAGCGCTCGTAGTGTCCGAGGTCGAGGTCCGTCTCCGCTCCGTCGTCGGTGACGAACACTTCCCCGTGCTGAAACGGCGACATCGTCCCGGGGTCGACGTTCAGGTACGGGTCGAACTTCTGTATCGTGACGCGCAGCCCGCGCTGCTTGAGCAGCCGGCCGATCGAAGCGGCCGTGATGCCCTTTCCCAGCGCAGAGAGCACTCCGCCGGTGACGAAGATGTACTTGGTCGGTGCTTCTGATCGATCTGACATTGGCCTCTTCTTACCCCTCGCTCACCGTCAACAGCCGCTCGACCCGCTCGAGATCGCCCGGAACATCGATTCCCGGCTCTGTCGGCGGACCGATCACCACATGAATGTCCAGCCCCGCCTGCAGCGCCCTCAGTTGCTCCAGCTTCTCGATGCACTCCAGGCTGGAGGGTTTGAGGCTCACCCAGCGCTCCAGAGCCGTTCGCCTGTACACGTAGACGCCCACGTGCCTCAAGTACTTCGCCTTTTCTCCGTCGTCGAAGCCGGGGAATCCCCCCCGCGGATGCGGGATCGGTGCCCTGCTGAAGTACAGGGCACGGCCATCATTTGCCACGACCACCTTCACGACGGCCTCGTCCCGCCACTCCGCTTCGGACCGAATCGGGGCTGCCAGCGTCGCGATCGACGTCGCCCCGTCCCTAACCGCCTGAACAGCCATTCCGACTGCCTGGGGATCGGAAAACGGCTCATCCGCCTGGTAGTTTACCACGACATCGAAGGCCTGTGCCGCCGGCCGCCGTGCCGCCTCCGCGACCCGATCCGTGCCCGACGGATGGTTCGGGGCCGTCATGACCGCCTCGGCACCGAACGCACGCACGCGATCCAGGATCTCCTCCGAGTCGGTCGCGACCCACACCGCGTCGAACGCCGCGATCCGCTCGGCCGCGCGCCAGCTCCATTCGATGACCGGTCGACCGGCGACGACTTTCAGAAGTTTTGAGGGGAGGCGGTCACTGCGGAGACGGGCAGGCAGGACGCAGAGAACGCCCATCAGAGCACAGCCCGGTAGTAGGCTCGGATCCGCATCGGCACAAGCTAGCCGAGACGATTTTGGAAGTCAAAGAACGGCGACATCTTCCGCTACGGCAGCCGCGGGCCCCTCGCAAACCTGACATCGAGGAACGCCCTGCCCTCCCAGTCGCCCCCTATCGTCGACGGACCGAAGGCGACGCCCAGCTCGACGCCGAGGACACGAGCCGCAAGGCTCACGTTCTCCTCGAATCGCGGCGTCGCACCCTCGCTCCAGGCCGAACCGAGGCTGCCCCGAAGCAGCAGATCCGCCGAGCCAAACCCGCCAGCACCAAACACCGAGAACGCGTAAGTCGCTTCCGCGAACAGAAGCCTGGGGCCACGCCGCGACAGGATCGGCAACGTCGGCAGGGTCCCGATGCCGCCGATCGCGGACCACCGCTGACTCGGCAGCCGACCTGCCAGATCGCCCCGCCCGATGGCGAACAGCTCCAGACCGTGTCGTCGGGCGAACGTACGCCGCAGGCCAAACTGGCCCTCGGCGTGAAGGAACGAGAAATCCCCTGCCACATCGGCGCTCGCACCCTCGAGTGTCACCGAGGCCGCGGTCCGCGAGCCCCGGCCGACCCGCTCGAACTCGACCGAGCCCGACACGCCGTACGTATCGCCCCGTTCGACCGATGGGTTCGCACGCACCGTGTCCGGGCCGAAAAGCACGGTGACGTCGCGCGCATCGAGGCTGCGCGCTTCCTCCCAGCGACCGGCGAAGCGAACCCGAATCTCCGGCCGGGGGCGGAACTCCAGCGCCGCCGCGACTCGATCAGCGCGATAGTAATCCCTGAAGTCGTCCCCCGTGATGAAGAAGAACAGACTGTTCACCCACTGGCGACGGATCCATGCCTCGTTCGACTCCGTCGTTCTGCCCGCCTCGATCCCGAAACGGAACCGGGCGGAAGGGTTCCAGTACTGCGCCAGCGAGCCTTCGAACTTGGCAGGCCCCGTGCGGTAGCGAAGGGTCACCGAGAGCTCGGGTCGCCAGGGCACGTCCAGCAAGCGTCCGGTCCCGCCCCAACCCAGCGTGACGGCGTTCACGCGTTCGTAGATGGGCAGGTGGAAGCCGTACTGTCCATCCAGCTCGATGGCCGGAGGCAGCTCCAAGGCAGCGAAGACGACGTATCCTCCGTCCTCGGGCATGACCCGCAGGCGCTCCAGCGAGCGGTACTCCGTCTCTCCCTCGACCTGGGCAAGCTGCGAGCTGTAGAAGCCTCCTCCCAGCACCGTGACATCCCCGGCGATGCGACCGGCCGGACGAAGGAAAAAGTCGACATCCACCACCCAGACGTCGCCCTGCACCTCACCGGCGATTCGGACCGCGGCCTCGAGGATCAGCAGGTTGCCCGGCACGCTCACCCCGCGCGCCAGCACCGTGTCGCGCGTCCAGACCGTGTACGCTTCCTCTTCCAGAAATCGGACGAGCTCGCGCTGCGCGTCACCTTCAGGTTGTCCCGAGAACCGTACCTCCTGCGCCCCCAGGGGTGCGGCGAGCGGGCCGACCGCGATCGTCAGCCACCCGACGAGGAGACGCAGCGCGGTGCCGCGGCTCACGGCAGGCGTCCGGGCTTGTCGTGCCAGCGGCCCCACGAGATCACGTCCTCGCGCGGTGCCCGCTCCGGCAGCGAACCGATGCCATCCGGATAGCCGATCGCGAGAAGCGCGACGACCGGAACATCCCGCGGAATGTCGAGGCTGTGCCGCACCTCCGGCTCCTTGAATCCCGTGATCCAGCTTGCTGCCAGACCCACGTCCGCCGCGGCCAGCAGCATCATCTGGGTAGCGGCGGCCAGATCGACCGGATAGCTGGGTCTTCCGCTTCCACTGACGTGGGAATGAATGCGAGCGCAGCACGCGACGAGAACGGGTGCCGTCTGTACGTGCGGGTGGTTGAAGGCCGCGGACGCGATCGCATGTCGAGCGACGGCATCCTGGACGACGACGAATCGCCAGGGTTGAGCTTCTTTGGCAGAAACCGCATACCGTGCAGATTCGAGAACGCTCGCCAGCGACTCCTGCGGTACGGGCCGATCGGCAAACCGCTGCATCGTCCGACGATTTCGCGCCAGGCTGAGTACGCGCGAGGCCCGGATCACGAGCTCCCCACCCGCGTGCCTGGCGGCGAGTCGATCGGATCTACGCCGCTCACCATTTCCACCGCGCTCACCCGCGCGGGTGACACGAGCGGTGCGCCTCCCTCAAGTAGCTCCGATCCACGTGCGTGTAAATCTCCGTTGTCGAGATGTCCGCGTGACCCAGCATCTCCTGAACGGACGCGAGGTCCGCACCGCCCTCCAGCAGGTGCGTGGCGAAACTGTGTCGCAGCGTGTGGGGCGTGACCCGCTTCGACAGGTTCGCTCGCTCGACGCACGCGCGAAGGGTTTTCCAGGCCCCCATGCGACTCAGGCGCCGGCCGTTACGGTTCAGGAAAACCCGGCCGTCGGATTGTCCGACATCCAGCCGGGGTCTCAGCTCACGAAGGTACCGGTCGATCGCCCGACGCGCACCAACGCCGAGCGGCACCAGACGTTGCTTCGAGCCCTTTCCGGTCACCTGCAGCAGGCCCTCGTCCAGCCACACGTCCTGGAGACGAAGGTCGAGCACCTCGGACACGCGAAGGCCCGAGCCGTAGAGCACCTCGAGTAGCGCTCGATCGCGGAACGCGAAAGGGTGATCGACACGGATTGCCTGCAGGAGCCGCACGATCTCCGGGTATGTGAGCACGTCGGGCAGGCTCCGCGAGAGACGAGGGCTCTCGAGACGCTCGGTGGGATCCTCCGTCAGCACTCCGTCTTCGATCAGGAAGCCGAAGTACGTGCGGAGGGATGACACCTTCCTGGCAACGGTCGCGGGTGCCAGTCCCTCTTCGACAAGGGAAGCGACGAAATCGCGCAGCAGCTCGTACGTGACGTCCTCGGCGCGCGAGGCGCCGTGCTGGGGCGCGAAGGCCACCAACCGTCGGACATCTCCCACGTACGCGTCCACCGTACGGCGCGACAGGCCGCGTTCGAGAGCCAGGTAATCGCGGAACGGCTCGACCTGAAACCCTCTTCCGACCTCGCGGCGATCCGCCCGCTCAGTCTTCATGCACCTGTCCTTCGGCGTGCCCCTCTGCTGCTTCGCGTTCTCTGACGTGACCTCGCTTCGAAAGGTGCTCGTCGAGAGCTTCGATCTCGTGTCGATGGCGCCGCGAGCGAAGCCACCAGAATACCGCCAAGACGATGAACAGCAGCGCGAAGCCGAGCAGCGAGTTGCTGACCGCGCCGAAGAGTGCGAAGAGCCGTTCCAGGTTTCGCGAGGCGAAGATGCCGGCGTAGAGCAACGCCGTATACCAGACGGCTGACGCGAGAGCCAGTGGGATCGTGGCACTGAAGAAGCCCAGCCGTGCGATGCCCGCAAACGCGGGCACGACGACCCGGAGCATGGGAAGAAACCGACTTCCGAAGATGGCGACGAGGCCGTAGCGACTGTAGAACCCTGCCACCGTCTCGAGCTGATGAGGTCGCAGGAGCCAACGACCCCAGCTGGTGGCAAACACCCCCTGACCGTAGCGGCGAGCCATGAGGTAGAGAAGCACTGCCGTGATCACATTGCTCGCCCAGACGCTCGCCAGCACGATGCTTCCGGAGAGCACGCCGCGCTCGGTGAGTAGCCCTCCAATGATGACGAAGGTGTCGGACGGAATCGGCGGGAACAGGTTCTCCACGGCAGCTCCGGCCGCGAGCACCATGTAGGCGAGCTCGATCGGGACGCCGGTGACGAGAGCCAGGTACTTCTCGAACTCGGGAGGCATGCTCTATACGACCCGCAGGCGTCAGCCGCCCCCGGATCGCATACTCGCCAGGAGCGCGTCTATGTCCCTCATCTGATCGATCATAACCACGGCGATCGTCGCAATCCCCTCTCCGCGTCCGATCCAGCCCAGGCCTTCGTTGGACTTGCCCTTCACAGATACACTCGTGGGCGCGGTGTGGAGCCGGGCCGCGAGTCGCCTCGACATTTCAGCAGCGTGCGGGGCGATGCGTGGTCGCTCGGCGATCACGGTCACATCGACGTTGACCACCTGATAGTTCTGACGTTCGATGAGCCTGAGCGTGTCTGCCAGCAGCTCCATCGAGTCAGCCCCCGCGTGTTGCGGATCGGAGTCGGGGAAAAGCCCTCCGATGCTGCCGAGACCAGCGGCTCCAAGGAGCCCATCGATCACTGCGTGCGCGACTGCGTCGCCGTCCGAGTGTCCTGCCAGGCCGGGAGAATCCGGTATCGGAACGCCGCCCAGCACCAGAGGACGACTGGCATCGAACTTGTGAGAATCGTAGCCGAGCCCGACCCGCATGGCGGGACCCCGGGGTCAGTCGGTCGGCGCGGGCGTCCTCGCCTCGATCATACGCAGAGCGAGGTGAGCCGCGTTCCGAGCGTTATCGATCCCGACAGCGGCCACCGGAACGCCCGGGGGCATCTGCGCGATCGACAGGAGCGCATCGAGGCCACCGAGCGTGCCTGCAGAGATCGGCACGCCGATGACGGGTAACGACGTGTGAGCTGCCACGACACCGGGCAGAGCGGCGGACAAACCGGCACCACATATGATCACGGAGTATCCCGCCTCCTTGGCCCCGCTCGCGAGCCCGGCCGTCCGTTCGGGATCGCGATGGGCGCTGCTCACCTCGACGTCCACGTCTACGCCGTGCTCCCGCAGCACGCTGGCGCCCTTCTCCATCACGGGCCGATCCGACTCGGAGCCCATGAGCATCAGGACGCGCCGGGCCGACATCTACTCCTCCCAGCGCCGGATCGCGAGACACACGTTGTGTCCCCCGAAACCGAACGAGTTCGATATCGACACTGCAACCGGTCTCTCGACCAGGCCGCCATGCGCGTAATCCAAGTCGCACTCCGGATCTGCCACTTCGAAGTTGATGGTAGGCGGGATGACACCGCGCTGACACACCAGGGCCGAGATCACGCCCTCGATCGCGCCCGCAGCTCCCAGCGTGTGCCCGATCATCGACTTGGTCGAGCCCATCACGAGCTCTCGGGCGTGCTCGCCGAACACCGCTTTCACGGCCGCGGTCTCCGTCGAGTCGTTCGCGGGCGTCGAGGTGCCGTGCGCGTTGATGTAGCCGACGTCTTCGGGCTCGAGACCGGCATCGGCGAGCGCCTCGCGCATCGCGATCTGAGCGCCCGCCCCTTCCGGTGCCGGGGCCGTCATGTGGTGCGCATCGGCGCTTTGCCCAAACCCGGCTAGCTCGGCGAGAATCGTGGCCCCGCGCGCCCGCGCATGCTCGAGGCTTTCCAGCACCATCATGCCGGAGCCCTCCCCGAGCACGAAGCCATCACGGAGCGCGTCGAAGGGCCGGGATGCACGAGCGGGATCCTCGTTGCGGGCGGAAAGCGCCTTCATGGATGAGAAGCCGGCCACACACAGGGGCGTGATCGTCGCTTCCGACCCCCCGGTAATCATCACGTCCGACTCGCCCGTCTTCACGGATCGGTAGGCGAGTCCGACGCCGTGCGCGGAGGAGGCGCACGCGGACACCGTCGCGTAGTTGGGCCCCTTGGCCCCATACCGCATGGAAATCAGTCCGGCGGCCATGTCGGCAATGAACATGGGGATGAAAAACGGAGACACGCGCTCGGCCCCGCGGTCGAGCATGCGAACGTGCTGACCTTCGAGCGTCGCCAGGCCACCGATCCCCGAGCCTACGATGACCCCGAAGCGTTCCAAATCCACCGAGTCTGTCAGGGCCGCGCCCCCGGCCTGTTCGAGCGCCTGCTGAGCGGTGGCAAGCGCAAACTGCACGAACCGATCGGTCCGCCGGACTTCCTTGCGGTCCATATACGGAGCAGGGTCGAAATCCCCCACCTCGCACGCGAACCGGACCGGGAAGTCGGTCGCGTCGAACTGCGAGATCGGCGCCGCGCCGCTCACTCCCTCCAGCAGCGCCGACCAGGTCGTTTCGACGTCGAGACCGATCGGAGTGACGAGACCCATCCCCGTCACGACGACACGACGATCTTTCATTTCCGAGACCTACCGAACCACGAGCGCGGAGCTACTCCTGCTTCTGTTCGAGATAGGAAATCGCGTTTCCCACCGTCTGCATGCTCTCGGCGTCCTCGTCGGGAATCTCGATCCCGAACTCCTCCTCGAAGGCCATGACCAGCTCAACGGTATCCAGCGAATCGGCCCCGAGATCTTCCACGAAGGAAGCCTCATCGGTGACCTTTTCCTGCTCCACGCCCAACTCCTGTGCGATGATTTCCTTCACACGCGCTGCGATGTCCGACATTCGAACTCCTTTCTTGGACCCGCCGTCGACGGGCTTCGACCGTCAGCGGCTTGACCGCTTTTCAGGTGACCATGCCGCCGTCCACCACCAACACCTGGCCCGTCACGTACGACGCAGCCGGTCCGACCAGAAAACGAATGGCCCCGGCCACATCCGCGGGGTTCCCGAGCCGACCGAGCGGGATCCGCTCTCGCAGTGCGTCGCGGGTCTCGTCGGTCAAGGCCGCCGTCATATCCGTCTCGATAAAGCCGGGGGCGACCGCGTTGCACAGGACGCCCCGGCTCGCCAGTTCCAGGGCGACGGACTTCGTGAACGCGATAAGTGCCGCTTTCGAGGCCGCATAGTTGGCCTGCCCGCGGTTTCCCGTCAAGCCCACCACGCTGGTCACGTTGACGATCCGCCCCTCGCGTCTCTTCATCATTCCGCGCGCCACGGCCCGTGTGAGGAAGAAGGCTCCGGAGAGGTTGACCTTCAACACGTCGTCCCACTCCTCGTCTTTCATGCGGACCAGGATGTTGTCGCGCGTCACACCTGCGTTGTTGACGAGGATGTCGACCGGGCCGAGATCGGATTCCACGTCCTTCACGAGTCGAGCACATGCGTCCGGGTCGGCCACGTCACAGCTATATCCCTGACCCCCGGCGCCACCCAGCGCGTCCGCCGCCGCGATCGCGGCGGCCTCGTCACGACCGACGACTGCGAGTCGTGCACCCGCCGCACTCAGCTCCGCACAGATCCCGAGGCCGATGCCGCGGGACCCTCCCGTTACGATCGCGACTCTTCCGTCCAGTTCCTGCATGCGATCTCTCCCTGCGCGACCCTATATCCCGTCCACGTCGTCGATCGACGCGACATCTCCGACGGACTGAACGGGCACCCCGCGATCGATGCGCCGCATCAGGCCGGTCAGCACCCGTCCGGGCCCGAGCTCCAGCCAGTTCGATGGTTCCAGGCTTTGCATTCTCGCCATGGATTCGACCCAGCGCACGGGGGATGTGAGCTGGGCCAACAGCGTGCTCTCCGCTTCCGCCGCCGTATCGACGGTCTCGGCGGTGGCGTTTGCGACGACTGGAAAGCCGGGGTCCGACACATCGGTTTCGGAGAGTGCCTCTCGCAGACCGTCGACGGCCTCTTCCATGAGAGGAGAGTGAAACGCGCCACTCACGTTCAGAGGAAGCACCCGCTTCGCGCCTCTCGCACCGGCGAGCTCGCCCGCCTCCTGCACCGCCGACACATCTCCCGATATGACGACCTGCCCCGGGGCGTTGAAGTTGGCCGGCACCACGACCCCGTCCCCCACCTCCCCGCACAACGCCTGAATCTCCTCCGCTTCGAGCCCGATCACCGCGGTCATCGTGCCCGGACGACGTTCGCCCGAGCGACCCATCAACTCGCCGCGCCGCCGTACCAGACGCAGAGCGTCGTCAAACCGGAGGGTCCCCGCGATGAGATGGGCGGTGAACTCGCCCAGCGAATGCCCGGCGGCCACGACGACCCGTCCTTCCAGACGCGGACGCAGAAGGGTCCACACCGCGTAGCTGTGCAGCAGGATGGCCGGCTGGGCGTTCTGCGTGGCCACCAGTTCGTCCTCGGGCCCCTCCCAGCACAGGCGACTCAACCCGACTCCCAACACATCGTCCGCCGCCTCGAACAGATGGCGCACGTCCGGGAACGCCTGGACGAGGTCCCGGGCCATGCCGACGTACTGCGAGCCCTGCCCCGGTAGCAGAAGCGCGATCTTGCTCATGTCCGGCGCACCGGCCGCCAGCGCCGTCTCCACCACGGGATGTCCAGCTGCGCCAGGTCACGGGCCATGTCCTGAACCATGCCGGATTCGACGGCCCCAACGGCCGTGCGGATGGCGTTCCGGATCGCTCTCGGAGGCGACGCACCATGGCAAATGATCGAGACGCCGTTGACCCCCAGCAGCGGTGCCCCACCGTACTCCGCATAGTCGAGGACCCGTGCGACGTCGGCCAACTCCCCCTGTTCCATCAGGCGTTCCCCGAGCAGGCCCAGGAGAAACCCCGCCATCGATTCGTAGAACTTGAGCAGCGCGTTGCCCACGAAACCGTTGCACACCAGCACATCGCAGATGCCCTCGATGATGCGATGCCCCTCTACGTTGCCGATGAAGTTCAACGCCTCGTCCTCCTGAAGCAGCCGGTGGGCGGCCTGGGCGATGCTGTCGCCCTTCTCCTTCTCCTCTCCCACGTTCAGCAACCCGATGCGAGGGCGCGGCACGCCGAGCAGGTCGCGGCAATAGGTGTTGCCGAGGTGCGCGAACTGGTGGAGGTGATAGGCCCTCGCGTTCACGTTGGCGCCAGCGTCGACCACCATTATGGGACCTTCAGAGGTAGGAACGAGCGCCCCGACGGGCGGCCGCGCGATCCCCGGGAGCACGCCGAGCACCCACATGGAGGCGGCCATGACGGCGCCGGTCGAGCCCGCCGAGATGAACGCGTCGGCCTCCCCGCTCCGGAGGGCCTCGAGCCCCACCACGATGGAGCTGTCGGTCTTACGCCGAACGGCCCGGGCAGGTCGCTCCCGCGGGCCGATGGTCTGGGTGGCCGGGAGGACTTTGAGCCTGTCGTCGCCGTTGCGATCGGCAAGGAGCTTCCGCACGACCGCCGGCTTGCCGACGAGGAGCACTTCGAGCCCTTCGATCTCGCGCACGGCAGACAGCGCACCCTCGAGGGGCACGGTCGGCGCTCCATCGCCGCCCATGACGTCCACGGCGATCCGATAGGTGCGGCTCACGACCGGCTCTCCGTTCCGGTCCCGAGCCTGACTAGAACTCCTCGGTCTCTACGACTTCCTTGCCGTCATAGAAGCCGCAGGTGGGACATACGCGGTGAGGGCGTCGCGGGTCACCGCACCGCGGACACGCCTGATGCTCCACGTTCCGCGCCTTGTAGTGAGTTCGGCGCTTCCGCTTACGCTGCTTGGAAGTCCTTCTCTTTGGAACCGCCATTTCAAGCTTCCTCCGTAATGGGCACCCCGGCTCGGCAGGCCGCGGGAAACCGCCACAACTAGCGACATATGACGCTGTCTGTCAAGCGCGAGACCTGCATACTACCTCGGACCGAGTGGACAGGTCCGCCTGGCCGGGGTCCCGGCACGTAGGGCGGCCCGACCCCGAGCATCGTACGCCGCAAGGAGTGACCGGGCCATGAACCGTTGCGAATGGGCCACCACCGAACTGTCGATCGCCTACCACGACGAGGAATGGGGCGTACCGGTGCAGAACGATCGCACCCTGCTCGAGTTCTTGATCCTCGAAGGTGCGCGGGCGGGACTGAGCCGGGAGACCATCCTCAAGAAGCGCGACAGCTACCGCCTCGCGTTCGACGGATTCGATGCCGTGCGGATCGCGGGCTACGACGAGGCGAAGGTACGCCAGCTGCTGGCGGACCCCGGCATCGTTCGAAACAAGCTGAAGATCAGGGCGGCCATCGATGAGCAGAGATCTGAAGCGGCGTGGTTTCCGCCTCGTAGGCCCCACGATCTGCTACGCGTTCATGCAGGCGGTGGGGATGGTGAACGACCACGTGGTCGGATGCTTCCGCTACGACGAAGTCGGCTGACAGGCAGCTGCGTCGGGACGAGGAACCGGGGGTCGCCGCCGCAGGTTACCGCTCGAGCGGCGCACAGCCTGGAAACAACAAGCGGTCGACGATATCCGCGGGCGGCGATGTGTGACGGGCTAACGCTCGGACAGTCGCCGCAACGCGTTCCACCTCGGATCGGGCTCCTCGCGGGTGCACTCGCAGGGTTCCTCGCCGAGGCGGGCTCCACAGGAAGGGCACATACCCCGACAGTCCGGCCGGCATACCGGGTACTCCGGCAGGGCGAGCAGCAGCTCTTCGCGTAACGCCGGTCCGAGGTCGAGCCGGCCGTCGTCCAGCGCCAGAGGCCACACACCCTCCTCTTCGCCGAGGCTCTCGCGCCGAAACGACACGTCGAGCGGGAGGTCCAACGTGTCGGACACGGGATCCAGACACCGGCGGCAGGATTGCTGCAGCGACGCCTGGAGGAGCCCGGCCACATGGACGCTTCCGTCACGCGTCATCTCGGCGCGTGCCGTCAGCACGAGCGGACCCCGGAATTCCGCGGACAGGTCGGGCCACACGTCGAGCGGATCTTCGACCCGTTCCTCCCACTCCAGCGATCCCCGCTCGAGCTCGTTCAAGTCGATCCGGAACATGGTCGCGCCCGCAGCAGGTCCGCCGAGCGTGCCGGGCGGACCCTGTAGGTTCAGAGGATCAGGTCCAGCGAGCCGAAGAAGAAGGACAGCTCTTTGCCCGCGTTGTCGTCCGAGTCCGAGGCGTGGATCGCGTTGCGCTCCTTGCTCTCGGCGTACAGGGCGCGAACCGTTCCCGGTTCGGCCTCCGCCGGGTCGGTCGCACCGATCACCTCCCGCAGATGCGACACCGCATCGGTTCGTGCGAGGGCCAACGCCAGGCAGGGGCCCGACGTCATGAACTCCACCAGTGACGGGAAGAACGGCCGTTCACGGTGGACCGCATAGAAGCTCTCGGCCGCCGCTCGATCCAGGTGGACCACGCGGCTGGCCCGCAGCTCGAAGCCCTTTTCCTCCAGGTGTCCGATGATCTTGCCGATGTAGCCGGCGGCGAACGCGTCGGGCTTCACGATGGCCAGCGTCATATCCACAGCCTATGGCTCCTTCTGGATCAGGTCTCGTCTGACTCCTCGGACTCCCACCGGATTTCCAGGTTCTCTGCGGCGGGTGCTCGAGGCTTCGCCTGCTTCTTCTTTCTGGACGTCTCATCCTTCGCGCCGGACGGAGGCAACAGCTGTCGTAGGATGTCCCCCCTGGTCACGAAGCCGCTGAGCTTTCCCTCCGCCGCGACCATGAATCGCTCGATGTCCTTGTTGATCATCAAGGTCGC
>JBDHLB010000102.1:0-6643 GCA_039586095.1 Gemmatimonadota bacterium | reverse complement strand
ACCTTGAGCAACCTCCAGCGTGGCGCGGACCTGATGAAGGAGAGCTGGGAGGAGTTCGCCAACTTCGGCGGTGAAAATCACAAGGAATCGTCGCGAATCATGCACAAGCGTTTCTGGCAGTGGCGCGAAACCTACCCGGCCGAGCCGTACTGGGTGCACTTCCAGACTACCGACGTGCACGCCCCGCAGGATCTTCCGATCCCGGCGCCGTTCTCCGGCCTGTTCGTCAGCCCGGAACAGCGGGAGACGTGGCTCGCCTGGCGTGACAGCTTGCGCGAGGCGGAGGGACGAGGCGGTCTCTGGGGCGAAAGGTGGGAGAACACGGGGGTCGATCGGGTCGCGTTCTTCAAGGTTTGGCAGGGTCTCTATGACGAGGCGATGGCTAACAACGACTATCAGATCGGCCGCCTCGTGGAGCGTCTCAAGGCCGAGGGCGAGTGGGAGAACACGCTGCTGATCATCGCCGCGGATCACAGTGTGCGGTCGGCGGGCAGCGACCAGGGCGTCGCGCTGCAGGACTCGCTGCCGCCGCGCTGGAGTCGGCCGATCTTCCGACCGACGGTCAGCCGGGTTCCCCTCATGTTCATATGGCCTGGCCATATCGAGGGTGGCCAGCGATTCGAGCAGCCGGTCTCGATGCTCGACGTGCTGCCCACCATCCTCGATCTCTCCCACCTTCCGATGCCGGAGATCATGATGGGGCAGTCGCTTGCTCCACTGCTGCTGGGGACCGGCGATATCGAGCCCCGACCCGTCATCTTCGACGAGTTCCAGGTCGACCAGGAGACCAACGAGCTCCGCGGAACGATCGAGGTGATCGACGGGCGCTGGGGCGCATCGCTCGAGATCAACCCCGAGCCGCCGGATGAGGACGAGGACGAATGGGAGGCCGGGTGGAGGCGGCCCGTGCCGCTGCTGCTTTACGACCGGTGGAACGATCCCTTCTGCTTGAACAGCGTGCACGAGGAGCAACCGGACCTGGTCGAGCACTACACGGAGTTCCTCGAGAAGCAATGGGAGGCGCACCAGGCGCTGGCTCGGCACTTCACCCAGGAAGGGGAGGTCGTGCTCACGCCGGAGCAGCTCGAGACGCTGCGATCGCTGGGCTATATCCAGTGAGGTTGGGCTACATCAAGTGAGGGCGTGAAACTCGGCGGCCGGAGAAGACGCAGCCCCTTGAGAGCCGAGGGCCGGGGGACCTGAGACCGCGCACCGGAGGCAATCAGGTCTTTACAAACGGGAGCGATCTGCAGAGAGTTCAGTCGTCGCACTCGGGGGCTGGCGGACGAGGACGGGTGAGAGTTTCGCTTCTTCGGAGGTGGAGGAATGCTCCGGACCGCTTGCTCCCTGCCGAGGCTGACAACGGTTCTCCTCGTTGCGTGGTCGTGCTCGGGCCCGACGCCCGACACCCCCCTTCTCACCGCCGACATGCCGCTTCACCTCGAGGAGCACCTCGACGATGCGAGGTTGGCGGGCTCCGAGATCCCGGCGGAGGTCGCGCAAACGCTCGTGTGGCGCTTCGACGAGCCCCAGACGGATTGGCTGCCTACGCGGCCCTGGAACCCGACCGTCGAGCCCCTCCGGCTCACGCAAACGGAGGACGCGCTCCGGCTCACGCTGACCGACGGCACCACCAACGATGAAGGCGAGGCGCGAGGCGGGATTCATATCGAGCTGCCCGACTGGAGTCGTGAGGACTGGGCGTACGTCGTCGTGCGTGCGCTTACGGCGGAGCCGATCGAGGGAGTGGGGGTCGTTTTCAACCGGCGGGAGGGCTCCGGGTCGGACACGGACTCGGCTTGGCCATGGGAGTTCGGAGGCGACCGCTCGCCCGTGATCGCGGATGGCTCGATCCAGACGTACATGATGCGCGCCGACTGGTCCGGGGGAAGGTGGGAGGGCCCGCTGCGGCAGCTGGGCCTGTGGGTCGGTGCCTCGGAGCCCGCGAGTATCGACATCCTGTCTATCAGTCTGATCCCCAAGGAGGCGAACTACGCCGACCTATCCGCTGGCACACGCGAGGAGATCCGGGATCGCGTCCACCGACGGGCACTCTACACGCACGCTCCCGGCCGAATCGAGTATCGCGTGCGCGTGCCCGAGCGCGGCCGGCTCGATGTCGGGCTCGGCGTCCTGCGCGAGGACGCGCCCGTCACGTTCCGCGTCACGGCCCGGGCGGGGAGCGACGAGGCACAGACGCTGTTCGAGGAGACATACGCGACCAAGAGCTGGGGACAGCGCTCCGTCGATCTCGCGAGCCTGGGTGGGCAGACCGTTGCGCTGGGGCTGGAGACGGAAGCGGAGCGGGAGGGCACGGTGGCCCTGTGGGGCGCGCCCACGGTCAGCGGCGGGGGAGAGTCGGAGAAGCCAAACGTCATTTTCTACGTGATCGACGGCGGAGCGGCCGACTTCATGAGCGCGTACGGCTACAACCGGCGTACGACTCCCAACATGGAACGCCTGGCCGCCGAGGGCGCTCTCTTCGAATGGGCGTATAGCAATTCGTCATGGACGAGAACCTCGACGGCCTCCTTCATGACTTCGCTGCAGAACAGCGTCCTGGGCGGCTTCCTCAATTGGAACGACCCGGTGCCGGAGCAGGCGACGACGATGGCGGAGCACTTCCATCGCGCCGGTTACCAGACCGCCGTGTTCACGGCCAATCCGAACGCCGGCACGCTCAGCAACCTCCAGCGCGCAGTCGATCTCTTCCGCGAAGACTGGGAGGACTTCACCTACTTCGGCGGGGAGAACCACAGGCAGTCCTCGAGGTTCCTGCACGAGGGCTTCTGGAGCTGGCGCGAGACGTATCCCGGCCGGCCGTTCTGGGCGCACTTTCAGACCACTGACGTGCACGAAGACTTCCCCGCCGCGTCGCCTTTCGCCGGCCGCTTCGTGGGCCCAACCGAGCGCGCGACGTGGCGTGAGTGGAACCAGCGGCTGCGCGAGGAAGGGGGTCACGGAACCTACTCGGAGGCATACGAGAAGACGGGCATCGATCGAGTCGATTTTTTCACCCTTCACCAGGGCATGTACGACGAGACGATGGCCCACAACGACTACCGGCTCGGTCAGCTGGTGGAGCGGCTGAAGGCGGAAGGCGAGTGGGAGAACACGCTGCTCGTGATCGGGGCTGATCACAGCACCTGGGCGGCCATGGACGACATGGGTCCCTCGCTCGCCGATTCGCTGCCGCCGGAGTGGAGCCAGCCGATTCTCCGGCCCACGATCAGCAGAGTCCCGTTGATCTTCGTGTGGCCGGGACGTATCGAGGGCGGACAGCGCTTCAGCCAGCCCGTCTCGATGATCGACGTGCTGCCGACCGTGCTCGACCTCGTCGGTCTTCCGCAGCCGGAGGTCAAGCAGGGTCAGTCCCTTGCCCCGCTGCTTCTGGGAACGGGAGACATCGAGAAGCGGCCGGTGATCTTCGACGAGTTCCGCGTAGACCCCGAGACCGGAGAGCTCAGTGGCCTGATCGAGGTGATCGACGGGCGCTGGGGCGCGTCCCTCATGATCAACGACACGCCGGAGGAGGGCGAGGACCTCCTTATCATCTCGCTCCAGCGGCCCGTGCCGCTGCTCTTGTTCGACCTGTGGAACGACCCGTTTGCCCTGCGCAGCCTTCACGAGGAGCAACCCGATCTGGTGGAGAAGTACACAGCCTTCCTGGAAGAGCAGTGGGAGGCGCATCGATCGCTCGCGCAGTACTTCACGCGCGACACGGACGTTGTGCTCACGCCCGAGCAGCTCCAGACGCTGCGGACGCTGGGCTACATCCAGTAGACAGGCACTGCGGCTCGCAGCTGACGCGCAAGGAGTGTGGAGGCTGAGTCAGACCCGACTGCGGTAGAGCTCTTGGTTGACAACGGAGGCCATTCCCTGGACGTCCAGACGGCCACCCAGAAAGCGGTTCACGCGGGCGGCTTGCCGCGTGGCACCGGTTGCGTCAGCCACCGTCTCGTTGAAGTCGACGTCGAGGACCTCGAAGCAGGAGCGGGCGTCAAGCATGCGCTGGGTCCCGGCAAGGTGACGCTCGAACAGCTCCCGCATGCGGGCGTCATCCGTCTCCGATGTCTCGCCTCGGAGGGCCAGGAGCTTCGCCTGCGAGTCGAGCACCTCGTCCAGGTTCCTATGCATGAAGATGACCCTATAGTTCAGATTCTCGGGGAGATGCCTCAGCAGAAATGCGATGATCTTTACGGCCTTGCCGCGGGCGTCCCTCAGCCAGGACGCGTCCGCATCCGTCTCGAGCGTCTTCACCCGTTCGAGCTCGTAGTAGCCGCGCAGGTTGCCCTCATCGGCGGTCCGGAGGCCATCGGAACGGACCTCTATCCCCCCGACCTCGAGCATCTGCATCATCAAAGAGGTCCCCGACCGCGGCAGGCCCGACACGACGACGACCGGCTGACCGAAGCGAAGGCGGCGCAGCCAGCGCACGAAGGGAGTCGACCGACGAACAGGCGACGCGCACGTCATACGGGTAAGAATAGCCGTTCCAGGCGGGGCATGGCAGCAGCGATCGGGTCGCAGGCCGTCGTCGCAGTCGCCGTCGCGCTGTTCCTGTTGACGGTTTCCCCGTACTCGGCCTCCGCCTACGTGGGCCCGGGGGCCGGGTTCGTCTTCCTGGGCTCGTTCCTGATCGTGCTGTTTACCGGGCTTATCGCCTTTGTCTCGATGCTGGCGTGGCCGTTTCGCATGCTGTGGCGACTGCTTCGGCGGGCGAGACGCGCTAAGCCTCGGATCCGGCGTCTCGTCATCGTGGGCTTCGACGGGCAGGACCCCAAGCTCACCGATCGATTCATGGGGGAAGGCAAGCTGCCCAACTTCCAGCGACTGGCCGAGGACGGCTGCTACCACCGCCTCCAGTCCACCTTTCCTTCCATCTCTCCGGTGGCGTGGTCCTCGTTCAGCACCGGCACGCACCCAGCGAAGCACAATATCTACGACTTCCTGGACCGGGACCGCCGCACGTACATGCCGGTCCTTTCCT
This sequence comes from Gemmatimonadota bacterium, assembly GCA_039586095.1. GTDB lineage: Bacteria > Gemmatimonadota > Gemmatimonadetes > Palauibacterales > Palauibacteraceae > JBDHBD01. The sequence goes on along the minus strand of JBDHLB010000102.1, from coordinate 1,653 downwards.
CGACGCGCATCGGACGAACGGAGCGGGTTCTCAAGCTCGGACGGTATCGCGTGCCGATCGGGAAGGCGGACCTCCGCCTTCTGCGCAGATCGAAGCCTTTCTGGTCGATCCTGGGGGAGCACCAGGTGTGGAGCACGGTTCTGCGGGTACCGATCACCTTTCCACCGGAGCGCTTCTATGGCGCGCAGCTGAGCGCCATGTGCGTTCCGGATCTGCTGGGGACACAGGGTACCTTCACGCTCTTCACCACGCGCGAAGCAGGGGAAGCCTACAAGGAGGGAGGCAGGCGGGTCCGTTTGGAGCGCAAGGACAGCCGGTTCGAGGCGACACTCGAAGGACCGGTCAACGAGCTGGTGAAGGACCCGGCCCCGCTGGGCGTCCCGCTGGTGATCGAGCCGGGTCCGACCGCGGACGAAGCCAGGGTGGAGATCGGTGGCGAGCGGATTGCGGCGCGGCTGGAAGAGCTGAGCGACTGGATCGAAGTCAGTTTTCGTGCGGCACCCGGGATCAAGGTTCGCGGGACCTGTCGCCTGATGCTGACCGAGCTGGGCGAATACATCTCGCTGTACGTAACTCCGCTTCACATCGATCCTGAAAAGCCGGCGATGCCCATCTCGCATCCCTCGTACTACGCCGTCTATCTGGCGAAGAAGCTCGGGAAGTACGCGACCCTCGGGCTGGCCGAGGACACGTGGGCGTTGAACGAGGGAGTCATCGACGACGGGGCGTTTCTGCAGCAGACGTACGACATCGATCGCGAGCGTGAGGAGATGCTCCTGGCAGCGCTGAAGAGGCTCCGGCGCGGAGCCCTGGTGTGCGTGTTCGACGCGACGGATCGGATCCAGCACATGTTCTGGCGCTATCTCGAGGAGGGGCATCCGGCCGCGAGTGGTGGCCCCGCCGAGCACGGCGACGCGATCGAAGTGCTCTATCGCCACAACGACGCGCTGCTCGGTCGGCTGCGGGAGAGACTCCGCGAGGACGATGTGTTGATGGTCCTCTCCGACCACGGCTTTACCTCGTTCCGCCGGGGTGTGAACCTGAACGCGTGGCTGTACGCGAACGGGTATCTGGTGTTGAAAGCCGAAGCGGACGGAAAGGCGGAGTGGCTGCGAGAGGTGGACTGGTCGCGCACCAGAGCCTATGCGCTTGGGCTCACGGGGCTCTACCTGAATCTGGAGAACCGGGAGGCGGGCGGGATCGTCGCGCGAGACGGTGAAGCGGAGGCGCTCAAGGCAGAGCTCGTGGCACGGCTCACCGGCCTGGTAGACGATGAGACCGGTGATGTCGCGATTCGCGAAGCGTTCGACACGGCCACGCTGTATGCCGGACCGTACCTGGAAAACGCGCCGGATCTGATCATCGGATACGAGAGGGGCTATCGGGCGTCATGGGACGGGGCCACAGGCGTCGTAGCCGGACCGGTCGTCGAGGACAACACGAAGCCGTGGAGCGGAGACCACTGTGTCGACCCGCGACTCGTTCCGGGAGTGTTCTTCTGCAACCGGGCGATCGATGCTGATGACCCGGCCCTGATCGACATCGCGCCCAGTGCCCTGTGGATGTTCGGCATCGAGCCTCCCGCCTACATGGATGGCCGGCCGCTGTTCGAGGAGGAGCGGCAGTGAGCCCGTGGGGCGGGACCCCGACGTC
>JBDHLB010000101.1:0-6911 GCA_039586095.1 Gemmatimonadota bacterium | reverse complement strand
GCTGCACCGCCACGGGCTCGGGTACCAGAAGCGCCACGTCGAGAAACTCGTGCAGGGTGAGATCGAGCGAATCACGGCTGACCGTCGGCAGAGATCGTGGCAACACGAAGCCCTTGTCGAAGTGCCGACTCCGGTCCGCTTCGGCATTGGACAGCACGTGCGAGATCTCCTGGAAGAACTCGTACTCGAGCAGCCGGCGCACGAGATCGGCACGCGGGTCCTCCTCCCACTCGAGGTCCTTGATCCGCACGAGCGTCGCGGCCAGTTCGAGAAACTCGCCCGCCCGATCCAGATCCACTCTTTGAAGCCCGGCCGCCAGAAGCGCCTGGAACTGCTCGGTGATGCGCGCGATCGGAATATCGAAGATGTCGATGTCCTGCGCGCGGATGAGATGCAGCAGGAGATCCAGGGGTCCCTGGAAGCGCTCGAGCTCGACGACGAACGGCTCGATCCGGGCCTGGCTGGGCAACCGGGGGGTCGTCGTCAGCACAACTGCCCCGATGGCCGCTCCGGATACTTGATCCCTGCTCTCATCTGACCTATTCTTTTGCGCTGTTCTTCAAGCAGAGACCACACCGAGCGAGCAGAGGGATGCCGAACAACCCGAGTGCCAAGAAGCGCCTGCGTCAGTCACGCCTGCGGCGGTCGAACAACCGAGCCGTGCGGTCCGAGATCCGCACGCGCACGCGTGCCATTCTGGCCATGGAGTCGCCCGCCGAGGCACAGGGCGCGCTGAGCGAACTCTACTCCACACTGGACCGCGCCGCCCGCAAGAACATCATTCCGAAGAAGGCTGCCGCCCGCCAGAAGGCGCGCCTTGCGCGCCACGTCCAGGCCCTGACGGAATCCTGAGTGGCAGGCGGGGAGCGGTCAGTTCGGCCGCTCCTCGTCGTCGTCCTTCCCTTTCTCTTCACCCTCCTCCAGCATGGCCGACACGGCGTCGAAGCGCTCCGTATCGTCCAGCGTGAGCGACTCCAGAAACGCGAGTTCATCGAGGTAGGAAGAGTCGTCGGCAGGTAGCTCGCCGGCCCGGGCTTCCTCCTGCGCCATCCCGGTCGAACCGGTGGCCGGTCCGCCGAGCTGCGAAGCTTCATCCTCCGGCGTATCGGCGGACCGTGCGGCGAGCTCATCCGGCTCAGTCACGGCTCTCGCCGTCGGTTCCGGAGCGGCCTCGGGCAGCTCGACGGCTTCGTCGTCGCCCTCGGCGAGCTCCTCTTCCTCCCCGGGCTCGACCACGTAAGCAGCGGCTGGCGTCGCTGCCGCGACCACTGCACTGTCCGACTCCTCCCCTTCTTCGGCCTCCTCGTCCTCGTCAGGCGAGCGTGGCGGGATATCGACCTGTTCGTGCGCGGGCAGCCAGGACGGTCGCCGGCGGCCGGACGGATCCGGAAGCTCGGAGAGGATGCGCTCCAGCTCCTGTCGCGCCTCGTTCTCCACCCCGAGGCTTTCCTCCAGCTCCGCGACGGCCTGACCATCGGTTTCCCGATGCTTCTCCCACTCCTTGTCGGCATACTCGCCGACCGTGAAGCGCAGCTTGGCCTCTTCGAGCGCAGCCACCCGCTCCGCGCGATCCTGTGCCAGCCGGGCGAGACGCTCTCTGACCTCGTCCAGCGATGTCTGCACGGTCCCCCGGTGCGATACCAAGCGCTCGCTGAGTTCAGCGAGACGTTCGCGGTAATCCGACAGCACCTTGTCGTACACGGCCGGGCTCGCCTCGCTCTCCAGATCGCCGAGCTTCTCGACCCAGCTCTGGACCTTCCCGCGTTCGTCGAGCAGCTCCAACACCTCGGTGGGCACCAGCCCCCGTTCTTCCACGTTGTGCGCCATGTTCGCCTCGTCCCTGTCGCCCATCCGCCGTTCTGACTGCGCCTAACCGGTCAGCCACCCCGCGTGCTGGTTTCGCGAGACCTGGTCTCCGCGCTCGAAACTTCCCGGTACCGCTCTCGTCCGCCTACAAAGGTGCGCTTTACTCGCCCCGTCAGCCACTCGCCGGCGTACGGCGTGTTGCCGCTGCGTGACTGAAAGCGCGCCGGATCGACAACCCAGCGCTCGTCCGGATCGAAGACCACGACATCCGCGGGCGTCCCCCGGCGCAGCGTCCCACCGTCGAGTTCCATGATCCGCGCCGGTGCGCACGACAAACGGTCCACCAACTGGCTCAACGTCAAGACTCCACCGTCCACGAGGTGGGTCCGGCACACACCGAGCGCCGTTTCCAGGCCCACGATTCCGAAGGGGGCGTCATCGAACTCGCGCTCCTTTTCTTCGTAGTGGTGGGGGGCATGGTCCGTCGCGATGACGTCGATCACGCCCTCGGCCAGCGCTTCACACACGGCCTGGCGGTCCGCCTCCGTTCGCAACGGGGGATTCATCTTCGCCTCGGTGCGATAGCCGATGACGGCCTCTTCCGTGAGTGTCAGGTGATGCGGTGTGACTTCGGCCGTCACGTGAGCCCCGCGGGCCTTGGCCAGGCGGATCTGCTCCACGCTCTCGCGGGCCGACACGTGCTGGACGTGCAGGTGACCGCCCGTGAGCTCAGCCAACTGGCAGTCACGCGCCACCATCGAGGCCTCGGCGGCGTTCGGGATGCCCCTCAGCCCCAGGACCGTCGCCACTCGGCCCTCGTTCATCACACCGCCTGCAGCCAGCTCGCGATCCTCGGCGTGCTGTAGCACCGGTATGCCGAAGGTCTGTGTGTATTCCAGAAGCCGGCGCATCAGCATCGAGCTCCACACCGGATGGCCATCGTCGGTCACCGCGACGGCGCCCTCCACGAGGAGCTCACCGACCTCGGTCATGACCTCTCCTTCGAGACGCCACGACGCAGCCCCGACGGGCGAGACCCTCGCACCCCCGGCGCGTAGACCGGCGGCCATGACGAAACCGACGGCTGCCGGGTCGTCCACGGGCGGATCGGTATTCGGCATCGCCCATACGGTCGTGAATCCGCCGGCCACGGCCGCCTGGGCGCCGGAAGCGATCGTCTCCTTGTGCTCGCCGCCGGGCTCCCGGAGGTGGACGTGGAGGTCGATGAACCCCGGCGCCACGACGAGGCCGGACACGTCGACGCGCTCGGCTTCCTCCGGTCCGGAGATCGTCCCGCCGCACGCCTCGACCAGGCCCTCCTGAAGGAGCAGGTCGCCGACCTCGTCCAGATCCTGAGAGGGATCCAGCAGGCGACCTCCGGTGAGAACGATCGGCCGCATCACGCCCCCCCGGCCTTGGCCGCCTCGGCACCCTCCGGTCGCCCACCGGCCAGCAGGTACAGCACGGCCATGCGCACCGCGACGCCGTTGGTGACCTGTGGCAGAATGACCGAACGGGGTCCGTCGGCGACGTCCGAGTCGATCTCTACCCCCCGATTCATCGGCCCGGGGTGCAAGACGATCATGTCGTCGGCCGCATGTTCGAGACGGCTCCGCTTCACACCGAACACTCGATTGTACTCGCGCAGCGACGGCACGAATCCCGACTCCATCCTCTCCAGCTGCAGACGCAGGACGTAGAGAACGTCAGACCACTCGATCGCGTCCTCCACCCGCGACAGCACCGAAACGCCGAGATCTTCGATGCCGTGGGGGATGAGGCTCTTCGGCCCGCACACTGCGACGTCCGCCCCACAGGTCAGCAGGGCCCAGATATTCGAACGGGCGACCCGCGAATGGAGGATGTCGCCGACGATGCACACCTTGCGGCCCTCCAGGGACCCGAAACGGTCCCGGATCGTCAGCATGTCCAACAGGGCCTGGGTCGGGTGCTCGTGCTGCCCGTCGCCGGCGTTGATCACGTTCGAGGGAATCCTATCGGCCAGGAAGCGGGCCGCGCCGGAGGAGCCGTGTCGGATGACCACCATGTCGATCCGCATCGCCTCCAGATTCCGCGCTGTGTCGACCAGCGTCTCGCCCTTCTGTACGGACGAGCCTGTCGAAGAGATGTTCACCGTGTCTGCGCTCAGGCGCTTCTCGGCGAACTCGAACGAGATGCGGGTGCGCGTCGACGGTTCGAAGAACAGGTTGACGATCGTCTGGCCCCGGAGCACGGGCACCTTCTTGATCTGCCGCTCGCTGATCTCCTTGAAGGGCTCGGCCGTGTCCAGGATCGCGTGGATCTGCTCGCGCGTCAGATCCTCGAGTCCGACGAGATCCTTGCCCAGCCCGATCGCCGCACCTGTCGTGCCCGTCATTCTTCCTTCCCGTTCACGCGCTCGGGTGGACGGAAGCTCTGCGCGTTCTGCGACTCGGCCGTCACGAGGGAGACGCACAGCTCCCCATCGAGCTCCGGCACACACACGGAAACATGTTGGCCCTCCGGTACTTCGATGCGCTTGCCGACGTAATCTGCCTGGATCGGAAGCTGCCGCTCTCCCCTGTCGACCAGGACGCACAGCTCGATGCGGCGTGAGCGGCCAAAATCGGAGAGCTCGTGCAATGCCGCCCGAATGGTGCGGCCCGTGAACAACACGTCATCGACGATGACGACCCGCCGGTCCGTGATGTCCGTCGCGACATCGGTCTTCCCGATCACCGGCCGAGGGCCGATCTGTCCGAAGTCGTCTCGATACAGAGAGATGTCGAGCGAGCCCGTGGGAACGGGCTTGCCGCGAAGCTCAGCGACGGAGTGGGCGATCCGCTCGGCCAGCTCGGCACCGCGCCGCTGGATCCCCACGATCACGAGACCGTCGTCCTTCGACGACGCGTCGTGGATCTCCTGCGCCAACCTGTCGAGGACGCGACCCATCTCGGTCTCGTCCATGATCGTGTGCTTCTCCACGTTTGGCAGCCTGCGGAAGTCGCTCGGTACGATCGGCGTTCGACGGCGAAGTATAAAGGCGGGCAGAGACCCGATCAATCGACGACAGGCGTCGCTCGACCCTGCGTCCGACCCGGTTGACCGGCCCCGCGCGACCCCGCTAGCTTCCCGCCCCTGTTGGCATCGCCGGCTACGTCCAACCCCAGTTGCCCATGCACCTTCCTGGAACGGCGCATCTGTCTCTCTCGCTAGCGCTCATGGCGGGCGCGGCCGAGGGCCCTGTCTCCGTGCCTTCTCAGGAGCCCGTAGCGGTCGAGATCGATGGGCCGCGTGTCGCCTTACTCGGCGTGGGCTTCGATGTGCGGATCACGTTCGGCGAGGAGGTCCCGCTCGAGGCTCGCGCCGACGGACAGTACCGGCTGACCGACGCAGCGGGCCGTGCAGTGGCCTCCGGCCGGGTACCGGTCATCGAGACCGCGGTGATCCGAGACGTGGAGCTCACGAGCCGGGACCAGCTTCCGCTGGAGCTTGAGGTAACGAGCCCGGACGGCACCATCGTGCACACGATCCGCCCCTTCCTGTATCCGGGCTGGGTCAGCATCCTCCCACCGCTCGTCGCCATCGTCCTAGCCCTGGTGTTTCGCGAGGTCGTGATCTCGCTGTTCCTGGGCGTGTGGCTGGGTGCGTTCCTGTTTGCCGGGCTCGATCCGTTGCGTGGAACCTGGCGCGCGGTCGACCACTTCATCGTCCCGGCGCTTGCCGACCCGGACCACGCGGCGATTCTCGTCTTCTCTCTCATGCTGGGCGGAATGGTAGGCGTCATGGGGCGCTCCGGGGGCACGCGCGGGATTGTCGAGGCCGTCCGACCCCTGGCCACGACGCCACGTCGCGCTCAGCTGGCCACCTACCTCGGGGGGCTGGCGATCTTCTTCGACGACTACGCGAACACCCTCATCGTCGGCAACACCTTTCGACCGATTACGGACCGGCTCCGCGTCTCTCGGGAGAAGCTGGCCTACATCGTCGACTCCACGGCGGCGCCGGTGGCGGCGATCGTGTTCGTTTCCACGTGGGTGGGGTTCGAGATCTCCCTGATCGGGGATGGACTGCGCATTGCGGCCGCTCAGACGGGAGCGAATCCCGATCTGGCCGCCGCATTGGATAGTGCGAGCCCGTTCCTCGTCTTCGTCCAGAGCATACCGTACCTGTTCTATCCCATCCTGGCGTTGCTGACTGTCGGTCTGATCATCGTCACACAGCGAGACTTCGGCCCGATGTGGACGGCGGAGAATCGGGCCAGTCGGGGCGAGGGGCTGTACCGCGACGGGGCGGCGCTGATGGTGGACACTGCCAGTGGCGGAATGGATGCGAAGCCCGATATCCCGTACCGCTGGCAGAACGCCGCGTTTCCCGTACTCACCGTCATTCTGGTCGTGCTGCTGGGTCTCTACTTCGACGGTCGGGCCGCGCTGGGCGATGGGGGCTCGCTGCGCGAGGTGTTCGGTGCGGCGAACGCGTTCAATGCGCTCCTCTGGGGGTCCCTCGCCGGGGTCATCGTCGCGATCTTGCTCGCGGTGGCTCAGCGCATCCTCGACGTGCGCGAGGCCATCGAAGGCTGGCTGGCCGGGATGCGCGCCATGATGATGGCGTTCGTGATCCTGTTGCTCGCCTGGTCGCTGGGCGAGGTGACGACCGAGCTCGGCACGGCCCCCTATCTGACCGGGCTTCTGGAAGGGACGCTGTCGCCGAATCTCCTGCCGGCTCTGGTGTTCGTCACGGCCAGCACGATCGCGTTCGCCACCGGGACCTCGTGGGCCACGATGTCGATCCTGATCCCGCTCGTGATTCCACTCATCGTCGCACTGGGCGGTGCCGCAGGGCTGGAGAACGGTGAGACGCCGGTTCTGCTGGTGGGGACGATCAGCTCCGTGCTGGCGGGCGCGATCTTCGGAGATCACTGCTCCCCCATCTCGGACACGACCGTCTTGAGCTCGATGGCGTCCGCGTGCGATCACATGGACCACGTGCGCACACAGCTGCCCTATGCGCTCGCGGTCGGACTGATCGGACTGCTGGTCGGAGATCTCCCGACCGCGTACGGACTGCACCCCGTGTTTTCCTATCTGCTCGGTGGATCGATTCTCTTCCTGGTTCTCAGGTAC
>JBDHLB010000001.1:0-75114 GCA_039586095.1 Gemmatimonadota bacterium | reverse complement strand
GTCACCCGCCGAACGTTGGTAGGTATGGTGGTCATTGTGGGCTCGGTGATCCTCGTCCGGCAGGCCCGGGCACCGGAGCGTCGGGCTGAGCGAGGCTGACCGCGCTGCACGAAAACATGGCAAACGGCATGCGCAGGCGTAGTTTGTCGGCCTGGTCAGGAACCGAGGCGCCGAGTGGAGCGATCGTTGGAACACCCACGCTGTGACACGGCTTGTCGGCCGTGCCGTGAACGAACGTAATGGCCGGATCCCTCTTCATCACGGGTGCGAGCGGATTCGTCGGTCAGCGGCTGCTCATGCGGCTCGACCCGGACGAGTTCGACGAGGTGATCTGCCTGTGTCGCACCAAGCGCAGCCTCGGGCGGGCCGCGGCCAGGCTCTCCAACCTCCGGGTGATCGAAGGCGACCTGAAGGCAAGAGCCAGGTACGGGCTGGCGCTTCGTGCGGAAACGACGGTCGTGCACCTCGCGGCGAAGTCGCGATCGACGATCGACGCCGAATTGCATGAGACGAACGTCGCGGGGACGGAAGCGTTGCTGGACGCGTGTGCAAGGCGAGGGGTTCGCCGTTTCCTGCACGTAAGCTCGATCGCCGCCTCGTTCGGCGAGGTGTCGGACTACCCGTATGCGGCCTCCAAGGCCGCCGCGGAGGAAGCTGTTCGCCAGAGCAACCTCGCGTGGACCATCGTCCGACCCACGATGGTCCTCGGGCCCGCGTCGCCGCTGTGGAAAGGATTTGCGAGGCTGACGCGGCCGTCCGTCGTACTCGTGCCAGGAACGGGACAGGCCCGGATTCAACCGATTCACGTCGATGATCTGGTGGACATGCTGCTCAGCATCGTGTTCGAGCAGGTCTTTCAGCGCGAGAGCTACGACCTGGGTGGGCGTGAGGTTGTGACCATGGGCCAGTTCTTACTCCGCCTTCACGGTGTGCTGCATGGCGGTCAGCCTCGCGTCGTCCATGTGTCCCTCAACCTGATCCGCTGGCTGCTGGACCGACTGGAGAGCGTCGCTCCGCGTCGGGCACCTTTGCGGAAGGGTCAGCTGGTCAAATTCGAGCGCGACACCGTCGCCGACTCGAACCCTTTGCTCGAGCGTGCTCTGCCGAGGCTCCGCGACGTGGATACGATGCTGGCGGACCTGGTTGCCGCTCGAGTGGCGTTGCGGAAGTCCAGAAAGCCGGCCGCCGGGACCTAGGCGATCACAGCCGCACCTTTCGGGAGCCAGCCGAAGTCCGACCGGACCCGGCGGGAAGTTTCAGCGCCACCCGACCTGCCATATGTTGGGCGCATGCTGCGTCTGCACTCCTACGAATATCATCGGCCCGACTCGGTCGACGGAGCCATCGCCCTGCTCACGACGCACGGAGATGACTCGATGCCCATCGCAGGCGGCACGGATCTCGTCCCGAACATGAAGCACCGGCTCTACACGCCGGGTCATCTGGTCGCCCTCCGCGGAATCTCGGAGCTTCGAGATGTCGAAGTGGTCGATGATGGTGTCCGAATCGGAGCCTGCGTGACCCTCGCGGAGGTCGCGTCTCACGCGGTCGTTCGCGGTCGATTGCCGTCACTGGCCCGGGCCTGCGAGCTGATCTCGAGCCCACAGCTGCGCCGAATGGGCACGCTGGGCGGAAACCTCTGCCTCGACACTCGCTGCACGTACTACAATCAGTCGCTGTTCTGGCGGAAAGCCCTCGGCTACTGCCTCAAGAAGGAGGGCGATGCCTGTCACGTGGTAAAGGGGGGGACGCGCTGCGTGGCGGCCCACTCGGCCGATAGCCCGCCGGTGCTGCTCGTCCTGGATGCTGTCCTGGAGATCGCGGGCCCCGGGGCTCGCCGCACCGTACCTGTCCGTGACTTCTTCTCTTCCGACGGCGTGTGGAACCGGCGCATGGAGCGTGACGAGCTCCTGGTCTCGATCCAGGTCCCGTTCCCCGGGCCACCGGTGCGCACGTCCTATCAGAAGCTGCGGGCTCGTGACGCGATCGACTTTCCTCTGCTGAACCTTGCCATCGCGGCCGAACTGGACGAGGACGAATGCGTGCAAAGTCTTCGTATGGTGTCATCCGCCATCGGCTCGTATCCGCGGCAGATCGGGCGCGTGGAGGAGGCTGCTGTCGGGAATCGTCTCACGCCCGCCGTGATCGATGCCATCGCGGAACAGGCTTTCCGGCAATGCCGGCCGCTCAGCAACATTACCGTGGACCCCGAGTGGCGGCGCGCCATGGTGCCGGTACTCGTCCGGCGGGCCCTCAAAGAGATCTCCGGAATCGAAGCGGGCTGAGCAGTGGTCGGCGAGCCAGCCCGTACCTACTTTCCTCGCCGCACACGAAGTGCCTCCCGGCAGACGGTCGTCGAGGCGCCGTAAGAACCACGAGAACGAGAGGATGAGACATGCATTCACTCCCTGATCTGACATACAGCCACAATGCGTTGGAGCCCTACATCGATGCTCAGACGATGCAGATCCACCACGGCAAGCATCATCAGGGGTACGTGAACAACCTGAACGGTGCGCTGGAGGGTTATGCCGATCTTCAGGAGAAGACCGTCGAGGACCTGCTGCGCGGTCTCGATGGCGTGCCCGAGGCGATACGCACTGCAGTCCGAAACAACGGAGGCGGGCATGCGAACCACTCGCTGTTCTGGACGCTGATGTCACCGGGCGGCCCGGAGAGTCCGAGCGGTGATCTGGCAGATGCGATCGTGGACGCGTTCGGGTCGGTCGAAGATCTGAAGGCGGAGGTGTCCAAAGCCGCCGCGACACGGTTCGGCAGCGGCTGGGGCTGGCTGGTCGTCACCGCCGGCGGCGCGCTGTCCGTCTACTCGACACCGAACCAGGACAGTCCGTACCTGCAAGGCGATACGCCGATTCTCGGGGTCGACGTCTGGGAGCACGCGTACTACCTGAAGTACCAGAACCGCCGCCCGGATTACCTGGAGAACTGGTGGAACGTCGTGAACTGGGATGTCGTGGCGTCGAATCTCGCCGCGGTCCGCTGAACGATCACGAGCGAGAGGACGGCCGAGACTCGGCTGAGGTAGAAATCGAATGAGCACCGATGTGAAACGGATGGGGATTCTGGTCGGCGGTGGCCCGGCGCCCGGGATCAACAGTGCGATCAGCGCCGCCGCGCTCAAGGGACTGAACGAAGGGTGCGAGGTCCTCGGGATCTATGATGGCTTCCAGAGCCTCATGGACGGTTGCACCGAGGCCGTCATTGGCCTGCAGGTGGGCGACGTCTCCCGGATTCACCATCAGGGAGGCTCCGTCCTGCGGACCTCGCGAGGCAACCCCACCGCGAGCCCCGAGACCCTGGCGCAAGCGGTTGCCACGCTACGAGAGCTGGGGATCACCCGACTGGTCACCATCGGGGGAGACGACACGGCGTTCGGGGCCCGCGAGGTCGCAATGGCCGCCGGCGGTGCCTTGCGTGTCGCACACGTCCCGAAGACGATCGACAACGATCTTCCGCTGCCCGGCGATCGCAACACGTTCGGCTACTCCACGGCGCGCATGGTCGGCAGCCGCTTGGCCCTGAACCTCATGGAGGACTCCCGCACCACGAATCGTTGGTTCTTCACGGTCGTGATGGGTCGGAAGGCGGGACATTTGGCGTTGGGTATCGGGAACTCGGCGGGCGCGACCCTGACAATCATTCCAGAGGAGTTTCCGGGAGACAGAATCGACGTGGCCGACGTCTGCGACGTGCTCGAGGGCGCGATCCTCAAGCGCCGTGCACAGGGACGGAAGGATGGGCTGGCGGTGATCGCCGAGGGAGTCGGCGAGAAGTTCGATCCGGCCAGTCTGGCCAAGATCCCGGGCGTCGAGGTCGAGTACGACTCGTACGGGCACATTCGGCTGGCCGAAATCCCTCTGGAGACGATCCTCAAGCGCGAGATCCAACGCCGGTTTGCCGAAAGGGGCGAGAAGATCGCGATCGTGGACCTCACGCTCGGCTACGAGTTGCGATGCGCCCCGCCGGTCCCGTTCGATATCGACTATACGCGCACGCTCGGTTACGGGGCGGCACGCTTCCTCCTGGCCGACGTGCAGGACGAGAGGATCCAGATCGGAGGGTTGGTGTGTCTCGGGGAACGGGGTCGGCTGCGCGTGCTGCCGTTCGAGGACCTCAGGGATCCGGAGACGGGCCGGACTCGGGTCCGCATGGTGGAGATCGATGCCGAGCCCTACCAGGTGGCACGGCAATACATGCTCCGGCTGGACCCCTCGGACCTCGACGATCCGCAGACGCTCAGCCGTCTGGCGGCGACCGCCAACATGACGCCCGAGGGGTTCAGGGATCGCTTCGAGAACGCCGCCAGCGTGGGATTGCGCCGCGAGGCCGTAGTCGGCTGATGGCCGAGACGCCGCTCAGCCGGGTGAAGCAGCTGGCAAAGGGGACGCGCGCCGCCGCCGCCGCTCTTCCGGAGGAGGCCGGGGCGGTATCGCAACGCGCCATCCAGGTGGCAGAGGCGTGGCGCGAAGCGCTGAGCGGTCTCGAAGGCGCCGCCGAAGCACCCGCTGGACTCGAGTCAATCCTGCAGCCCGCCGTCACGATGCTCGAGTCGCTGCACTTCGAGCTGCTACAGATGGGAGTGCTCGAGAAGGCGCCCGATGAGGGGGCGATCGAAGAGACCGTGACAGAGCTAAGCCAACTGGCCGAGGAGGCTACCCGCCTGGTCGGCGGGTCGACTCCGTCGGGCTAGACGCCTGTCGGCCGGCTAGGTGCCGGCCGGGACTTCCGCGGGCGATTCGCTGCTCGAAGCGGTGGGGCCCTTCTTACCTTTCGCCCCCTTCTTCCTTTTTCCTGCCGTCTTGGCGCCGCGCGCCCCGGCCACGAGCGGTCCCCCGTTTTCCAGAGCCAGCGCCATGACGTCGTCGAGCGTCTCGACGAGATGGAACTTCGCCATCTCGCGCACGTGATCCGGCAGTTCGTCGAGGTCGCCCTCGTTGTCGGCCGGCATGATGATGCGCTGGATGCCGGCCCGGCAGGCACCGAGGATCTTTTCCTTCAGGCCGCCGATCGGCAGCACACGCCCGGTGAGCGTGATCTCGCCGGTCATGGCCACATCGCTCCGCACGCGCAGACCGCCCAATGCGCTGATGAGCGCGACAGCCATGGCGATGCCCGCCGACGGACCTTCTTTCGGAACTGCTCCGGCAGGTACGTGGACGTGCACCTCGTGGTTGCGAAGACGATCCTCCTCGATGCCGAGCACGCCCGCATGGCTGCGCGCGTAGGTGAGCGCCGCCTGTGCGCTTTCCTTCATCACATCGCCCAGTTGGCCGGTGAGAACGAGGCCTTCCTTGCCCTCCATCACGCTGACCTCCACCAGCATGATGTCCCCGCCTGCCGGAGTGTAGACCATCCCCGTTGCGACTCCGACGGTGTCCTCCTCCATCTTCTTCTCGGGATAGACCTTCGGCTGGCCCAGGAAGTCGCGCAGGTCGTCGGCTCCGATCTCGACCTGCTCGGCATCACCGGACGCGATCTTCCGCGCCGACTTGCGAGCCAGCGATCCGAGTTCGCGCTCCAGGTTGCGTACGCCTGCCTCACGCGTGTACGTGGCGACGATCTCCTGAATGGCACCGTCGGTGACCGTCAGCTGCTCGATCTGCAGGCCGTTCTGGCGGATCTGACGGGGCAGTAGAAAGCGCCTGGCGATCTCCAGCTTCTCGGCCTCAGTGTATCCACGGAATTCGATCGCCTCCATCCGATCACGCAGAGGGCCGGGAATCTGAGCGAAGACGTTGGCCGTCGCGATAAACAGTACCTCCGACAGGTCGAAGGGGACTCCGAGATAATGGTCCACGAAGGTGTCGTTCTGAGCCGGATCGAGCACCTCCATCAGCGCGGCCGACGGGTCGCCCTGGAAGGACACACCGAGCTTGTCGACTTCGTCCAGCAGGAAGACGGGGTTGTTCGTGCCCGCTCGCTTGAGACCCTCGATGATGCGTCCCGGCAGAGCACCGACGTAGGTGCGACGGTGGCCACGGATATCGGCTTCGTCGCGCGCGCCGCCGAGCGACACCCGGACATACTTGCGCCCCATCGCGTCCGCTATGGACTTGGCGATCGAGGTCTTTCCCACACCCGGCGGCCCCACGAACAGAATCGTGGACCCCGTACGATCGTCTTCCTGGCCCTGCGGCAGCTCGTCCTCCTCGTCCTCCTCTGCCTCGTCCCCGGACGACTCGACGGGCCCGCCTGCGGGCTCCGGGTCCGCACTGTCCACAGCGCCTTGAAGAGCCGCCGCCTCGTCAGCCGCCGCCTCGCCGGCATCGGCCGGATCCTCTTCACCCGGCTCGTCGCTCGGCCGTTGTGATTCCTGCAGCTTGCGCACGGCGAGAAACTCCAGCACCCGGTCCTTCACATCGCGCAGGCCGTAGTGGTCGCGGTCGAGGATCTCCTCAGCCCGCTTGATGTCCAGCCGGTCGGGCGTGGTTTCGTTCCACGGGAGGTCCGCGACGGTTTCCAGATACGTGCGGACCACCTGCGCCTCCGCCGATTCACGCGGGATCCGCTCCAGCCGGCGCAGCTCGCGATCGACTTCCTGGCGCGCCTCCTCGGGCAATTCCAGCGCCTCGAGCCGCTCGCGAAGCTCTTCGACCTCCTGGGAATCGACGTCCTCGCCCAACTCCTTCTGAATGGTCTTCATCTGCTCGCGCAGATAGATTTCACGCTGCCGCTCGCCTAGCTCCTCCTGCACCTTGCTGCGAATCGACTCCTGTGCCTCGAGAAGTCCGATCTGCTTCTGCAGGTGGATGAGCAGCTTTCGAAGCCGATCCTCCACGGAAAGCGTTTCGAGAAGCTCTTGCTTCTCATCAACGTCGAGCTCGGTGTAGAACGCGACCAGATCGGCCAGCTCTCCCGGTGTCGAGACCCCGCCCAGCAGGTGGTCGACGATCTCCTTGGGTACGCCCCGCAGGCGCGAGACTTCGGCCGCTCGCTCGGTAACCTCCTTGTACAGCGCCGCGAACGCCGCTTCCTCGGCATCCAGCGGGATCATGTCGTCCATGCGGCGCGCCACGACCTCGAGGTAGTCCTCGTGCATCGTGTACTCGAGGGCCGCTGCACGGGTGCTGCCTTGGATGACCATCTGCACGCCACCCGGAACCTTCTGCATCTGGGCGATGCGGCAGATCGTGCCCACGCGATGCAGCACCTCCGGGACGGGGTCCTCGAGATCCGGGTCCACCTGGGCCACGGCATAGATGAGGCGATTCCCCGCCAGCGACTCCTCGATCGCCTTGAGGGTTTTTTCGCGCCCTGCCGCGATCGGAGCCGCGACCGAGGGAAATACGACGGTGCCCCGCAGAGGCAGCACGGGGAGTCGCTGCCTCTTCGAGTCCTGTTGCTCGTCCAACATCTCGTCGTCCAGTACCGCTGGGTCGCGGTTTTCCTGGCTCATGGCTTCGCTTTCGTCAGATGTCATGTATTTAGAACCAGAAGCACCGCCCCCGGGATCCATCGGCAGAACCGCAGGCTCGTACTTCCGGTCGCTCGCGCGTCATCAGCGCATTCTCGTGAAATGTGGTGGGTGTGCAGGTTCCGGACCATGCCTCGTGCCCGGATCGGCGCTCCGATCGGCCGTTATGGCACGGTTGACGTCCCATCCGGGCGACCGATCGGCCAAGTCGGCATGTCGGTCGCGCGATCAGATCCGCGCTTGCGGGGTACACAGAGATTTCGCGTCCCCAACGGCCCGCCGGCGTCGCAGCACGGCACACAATACCCGGATACATGGCGATCGAACGCTTCGGACAGTCGAAGCAGCTTCAGCGAAACAGCGTCTGGACCAGATCCGTTCTGCTGGCCGGCATGCTCCTCGCGCCCGTCGCGACGGGGTGTCTGCCGCCGCTCGGCAACCTCGAGTACCTGGACCGAGCCAAAGCACCCTTCGTGCGGTTGCCGTACGTCCAGGCGGTGGATCCGGGTGGTGGTTGGGTCGTCTGGATGGCGTACGGCGATGCAGACGATCGAGTGCGGTATCGAGCGTCGGGAGAGACGAGGTGGCGTCAGGCCGAAGTACGCCGGGACGCGGTTGCTGCTCAGGGAGGCGCTGGTGCGGCCCAGACCCGAAGAGCGCGGCTAGAGGGTTTCCCTCCCGGTACCCTCGTGGAGTACGAAGTGTGGAGCGGTGATCGCAGTGCGGGGCGCTCCGCGTTTCGCATCGCGCCGGCGAACAGCGGGCGGGCGGGTCCATCTGGCCCTGAACGGACCGGCTCGGCGGAGGGTTCCCTCGGAGATGGATCCGGATCCGCCATGCCCGACTCCGAGCCTGTCCGCATCCTCGCCTTCGGCGACTCCGGGTGGGGCTCCCCGAGCCAGATTCGACTGGCCAGACTCATGCCACAGGAGCCGGCCGATCTCATCGTTCACACGGGCGACATCGTCTACGAGAACGGATCGGACGAAGACTTCACGCTGCGCCACTTCCGAGCCTATCAGGACCTGCTGGCCGAGGTACCCTTCTTCCCCACACCGGGCAATCACGATCTGCGCGCGGATGGTGAGGGCCCGTACCGAAGAGCTTTCGAGTGGCCGAATCCCGTTCCGGATGCGCTCTACTACTCCTTCCGGTGGGCAGACATTCAGTTCCTCGTGCTGGACACGACGAGCGAGACTGGCGAGGGGGACGAACTGCGCGCTGGCAGCGGCGAGCAGCTCTCGTGGTTGACGGAGCAGCTCGACAGGGGCCAGAGGGATCCGAACGTGCGGTGGCTGGTGGTCACGATGCACCACCCGCTGTTCAGCGGCGCGACAGGGCTGTCGGGGCACGGATCGGACAAGGACCTGCGCCGCGTGCTCGGACCCCTGTTCGAGCGTTATGGCGTGGATCTGGTGCTTGCCGGACACGATCACCACTACGAGCGGACGCTGCCGTTGTCTGACGGGCTGCCCGTCGATGCGGGGTGCGGACCGGTGTATGTGGTAACCGGAGGCGGAGGGTCCAGCCAGTTCGCGCGCATGGTCGCGAAGACGCGCCGAGCGGCTGTGGCGCTTTCCCAATTCCATTTCGTCCGGCTGACGGCGACGATGGACCAGATCGTCGGCCGGGCCGTGGATGAGAGAGGTGAGGAGATCGATCACTTCGTGGTGCGGCCTTACAATGGTCGTGGCGGTGGTCGTGGCGGCTCGGACCCGGATGCCGCGTCGCGCTGCCGACCCGGGGAGAATCCTTCTTGACGACGCGACCTGCGACCGAAGCGAACGATCGGTATTTCCGCCGAGGTCTCGGGCTCCGAAAAGAAGTCCAGCCCGTCCTCGCCTCGGAGTATGGAAGCGCACTGGTGGGTCTCCTGCGGGAGCATGACTACCAGCTCCAGGTCGGGCGACTGAGCTTTCGCCTCGCTCGCAGCTTCGGCTTCTGCTACGGCGTGGATCGCGCCGTCGAGTACGCCTACGAGGCGCGTCGAAAGTTTCCCGAGCGCACCATCTACCTGGTCGGCGAGATCATCCACAATCCGCACGTGAACCGTCAGCTGGAGGAGATGGGGATCGCGTTCCTGTATCCGGACGAAAAGGGCGCGTTCGACTTTTCTTCGGTGCGGAAGCGGGATGTCGTCATCATTCCGGCCTTCGGGGTCACGCTGCAGGACTTTGAGACGCTGCGCGGGCTCGACTGCCTCCTGGTGGACACGACGTGCGGCTCGGTGCTGAACGTGTGGAAGCGGGTGGAGAGCTACAGCCGCGAGGGCTTCACGGCGATCATTCACGGCAAGCACTGGCACGAAGAGACCCGGGCCACGAGCTCCCAAGTGCGCAAGTACCCGGGCGGCAAGTACGTCATCGTGCGCGACATGCAGGAGACCGAGGAGGTGTGCGCGTACATTCGTGGCGAGCTCGACGCAGAGCGGTTTCGCGCGCTGTTCGGCCACTGCTGCTCCGAGGGGTTCGACCCGGAAACCGATCTGAAACGGGTCGGCGTGGCGAACCAGACCACGATGTTGGCCTCGGAATCACTGGCGATCGCGGCGCGCATCGGCGAGGCCATGGCCGACCGATACGGGCCCGAGGACCTCGTGTCCCGCTTTCGGAGCTTCGACACGATCTGCTCCGCCACGCAGGACCGACAGGACGCGATCCTCGAGATGATGAACGAGCCGCCGGACGTGATGATCGTCATCGGTGGCTACAACTCCTCGAACACGAACCACCTGGCCCATCTGTGCGCTCAGCACACGCAGACGTTTCACATCGAGGATGCCCTCTGCATCGATCCCGAAGCAGGTTCGATCTCCCACAAGAGGATCCTCGAGGACGAGATCCTGCTGGACGAGGACTGGCTCGCGGGTGGCGGCGTGACCATCGGACTCACTGCCGGCGCGTCCACACCCGATTCGAAGATCGGTGAGACGATCGAGCGCGTTCTCTTGAGCGCCGGCTACGATCCGGCGACGCTCTTCGCCTGACGCATCAAGGGCGGAGGGATCCTCGTCACGGTCCTGCGGCCGTGAGCGCCTCGACCGCACGCAGGTTGTCCTCGATCGAGTTGTAGAAGTGGGGCGACAAGCGCAGAAAGGGCCCTCGACGGTCGATGATCACGTCCCGCTCCGCGAGACTCCGTACGGCGGCAGCCGGATCCGCATGACGCGTCAGGACGAGGGCCGAGCGCCGTTCGGGCTCGTCCGGCTCGTGCAGGCCGAAGCCTGCCTCTCGCAGCCGGGTCCGTAGATCGTCCGCGAGGAAACGGTTCCGGGCACGAATGGCAGGGATTCCCACCTCCTCGATCACCGCCAGGCCTCCAGCGGCCGTGTAAGCGGCCCCGACGGCGGGAGTGCCCATTTCGAACCGCCGGGCATCGTTCCGCGGCTCTGCACCATGCATGTCGAACGCGAACTGGTCCCGGACGCCGAACCAGGAGAGCGTCGTCGGCACGAGCTCGAGCCCCGGTCGAACGTACAGATACGCCAGACCCGGCCCTCCACACAGCCACTTCAGGGCGCCCGAGGCGAGAAAGTCGACGCCGAGCGTGCCGACATCGATCTCCATTTGTCCATTTGACTGGTAGGCATCCAATAAAATGTACGCACCGGCCGAGTGCGCGATGCGGGTGAGGGCTTTGGCATCCTGGATCGCGCCGCTGGAGAAGAAGACGTGTGACGTGACGAGGAGCGCCGTCCGTTCATCGACGGCTTTCTCGATGTCCTCCAGCGGTACCTCCACCCCGTCGGGGCTGGCTACGATCTCCACCTCCAGGCCCAGCCGCCGCCGCGAGAGAAACAGGTGTCCGACCGTGGGAAAGTCGAGCTCCGTCAAGACCACCTTCGGGCGGTTCTCGAAGTTCAGGCTGCCGGCGACCGCAGCCAGCGCGGCGGATACACTCGGCAGAAGCGCGATGTCCGCTCCCGGGGCTCCGAGGGTCCGCCCGAAGGACTCACGCACCTCGTCGAGCTTGGCGAGCCAGATCTCGTACCAGGCGCTGGCACCCAAGTCGTGCCACAGACGCTCGAACTCGGCGCGTTCGTCGAGGGAACGGCGGGACAGGGCACCAAGGGAATTCGAGTTCAGGTAGGCCTTCCGCCCCAGTATCGGGAACTCGTCGCGGAACGGCGCGGTGGCGGTGGTTCGGCTGGCCGGGATATCGTTCATGCGATCGCTTTCGAGGTGAAATCGTGAACGACGACAATCTCGGACCGTTGCTGGATCCGGAACAGAGTGCCGAGCTGGAGGCACTCGATCGAGAGCACCCGGGCCCGGGTGGCGAGCCCGCCTGTCCTGTGTGCGAGGCGCCGATGGCGCGCATGGTCGAGCGTCACCCCGCCCCGCGCACGGACGAATCCCCGTTTCGCGTTCGACTGGTGTGCACGTCAACCGAGTGCCGCCGGTGGACAATCTACGACTGGTGACAATGGACACCGTCGAAAGCTCCGTAGCGAGCCTGGTGAGCGAGGCCCGGTGCATCCAGCCGGTCTGGGCCGCGCGGTCACCCGAGGAGCGCGCGGAGGTTCTGCTCCGGTTGCGCCGAATCGTGGCCGATCGAGCCGACTCGATCGCGTGGGTCGTTCAGAGCGACACCGGCAAGATCAAGGCGGAGGCGCTGTTCGAGGTCGGCATCGCGTGTGACTATCTTCGCTACCTGGCACACACCGCTCCCCGCTTCCTGAGACCCCGCAAGGCGAAGACCGGGTGGGTTTCGCACCGTCGCGCCAGCGTCCGGTACGAGCCGTACGGCGTCGTCGCAGCGATCACGCCGTGGAATTTCCCGTTCGCGATCAGCATGAGTTCCGTGAACACGGCGATCGCGACCGGGAATGCAGTCGTTCTGAAGCCGTCCGAGCATGCGCCGGCGACGGGAAGACTCGTCGGTGAGCTGCTGGCCGAAGCCACGGGACTCCCGGACCTGGTCGGCGTAGCGACGGGTGACGGCCGGGTCGGGGCCGCACTCGTTGAAGCGGGAATCGACAAGATTGCGTTCACCGGTTCGACAGCGACCGGAAAGAGGATCATGGCGGCGGCCGCCGAGTCACTCACGCCTCTCGTGCTGGAGCTGGGTGGCAAGGACGCGATGATCGTGTGCGGCGACGCGGACGTGGCACGTGCGGCCAGAGGTGCCGTGTGGGGCGCCATGTACGGATGCGGGCAGGTCTGCATGTCGATCGAGCGGGCGTACGTAGCCGCCGAGGTCTACGAGGAGTTCGTACAGGCGGTTGTCGCCGAGGCGAGTCGGCTGAAGTTCGGGGACGAGCCAAACGCGCACATGGGTCCGCTGATCGGCGCATTTCAGCGGGAGAAGGTGGAGCGCCAGCTGGAGGAAGCCCTATCCAGCGGCGCGAGGGTGCTGCTGGGAGGTCGGGCCATCGACGGCTCGGGCCACGGGTTCGAGCCGACTGTCGTGGTCGACGTCGATCACGACATGGCGATCATGCGAGAGGAGACCTTTGGCCCCGTGCTTCCGATCATGCCCGTGCAGGATGACGAACAGGCCATCCGCCTGGCCAACCAGAGCGAATACGGTCTGGACGCCAGCGTGTGGAGCCGCGACAGTGAACGGGCCCGCCGGATTGCCGGGCGTCTGGACGTCGGGACGGTCGTCATCAACGATCACCTCATCAATTATCTGATGGCCGACCTGCCATTCGGAGGAACGGGGGGCAGTGGCTTCGGTCGCATGCATGGCGAAGAAGGACTGCGGGAGCTCAGCCGGCCGAAAGCCATCGTCGAAGATCGGATCGTCCTCGGACGCGAGCCGTACTGGTTCGATACGACAGGCAGCGGCGAAGAAACCGCGTCTTCTCTTCTCGACTTCCGGCACGGGAGCGCGCTCCGTCAGAAGATGGCCGGTGGCTGGCGGCTACTCCGCGACGCACTCCGATGAGCGCACTCGCCTTCTACGGCGTCCTGTTTGCGCTTCCCGTGGGGATCATCGCGATGGCCCTCGCCCTGGCTGCCACGCAGCGATCCAAGGACTGAAGCGCGATCGTGCAGGAGACCCTTACCCCTGCGGCCATCTCGGCTGATCCGTACGCCGTCGCTGCCTTCATCGGCTACCTGATCCTGATCGTCGGAATCGGCGTGTGGGCCGCCCGCTTCTCGTCCGCCGGCGTGTCGGAGTTCTTCGTGGGTGGCAGGCGGATGCACCGGTTCGTGGTGGCGCTCTCCGCCGTCGTCTCCGGTCGCAGCGCCTGGCTCCTCCTCGGTGTCACGGGCATGGCGTACGCGATGGGCCCGTCGGCGACGTGGGCCGTGGTGGGCTACATCGTGGCTGAGCTCCTGCTCTTCCTCTACTACGCCCCCCGGCTGCGACGCTTCAGCGGGCGCTACGACTGCATCACGGTGCCCGATTTCTTCGCCGTGCGGTTCGGCGACGAGAAGGGCGGACTGCGGGCCCTGCTGGCGTTCGTGATCCTCGTGTTCATGGTCGGCTACGTGGCCGGGCAGTTCGTGGGCGGCGGCAAGGCTTTCTCCGCCGGGTTCGGCATGAGCCCGACCCAGGGCGTGCTTCTGACGGCGGGAATCGTCCTCGTCTACACCGTGCTCGGCGGGTTCCTGGCCGTGAGCGTCACGGACATGATCCAGGCGTGCTTCATGATCTTCGCGCTCGTGCTGCTCCCGATCATCGCGATCTCCGATCTGGGCGGGCTCCACATCCTGACGGCTCAGCTGCTGTCGCTCGACCCGGGCCTCGTCGATCCCTTCGCCCTCAGTGTCGGGGCGGGGATCGGATTCCTGGGGATCGGACTGGGTTCGCCGGGCAACCCGCACATCCTCGCGCGGTACATGTCGATCGACGATCCGCAGCAGCTCCGTTTTTCTGCGGTAGTCGGGACGATATGGAACGTGGTCATGAGTTGGGGTGCCGTATGGGTCGGACTCGCCGGCCGCGCCTATTTCCCGGATGTGGCGGCCCTGCCGGGAGCCGACACGGAGAGCCTCTATCCGCTGCTCGCCCAACAGCACCTGCACCCGCTTCTGTTCGGTGTCGTGCTGGCATCGATCTTCGCCGCGATCATGTCGACGGCGGATTCCCAGCTGCTCGTGGCGGCCTCGGCGGTAGTGCGGGACGTGTACGAGAAGGGCTTCCATCGGGGGGAGTCGCTTCCCCAACGGAGACTGGTCACCCTCAGCCGGGTGGTCGTCACGGCGCTCGTCGCGCTGGCGGTGGGAGTCGGTCTGATGGCGGATCAGCTCGTGTTCTGGATCGTGCTCTTCGCGTGGGCGGGTCTGGGCGCCGCGCTCGGTCCGACGTCCATTCTGGCCCTGTTCTGGCGGAGAGCGACGCGGGCGGGTGTGATGGCCGGGCTAGTCACCGGGACGGCGACGACGATCGTGTGGTACTTTGTGCCGGCCCTCAAATCGCGAATGTACGAGCTCGTGCCGGCGTTCCTGCTCGCCCTTCTCGTCACCTGGCTCGTGAGCCGGCTCACCAACCCGCCCAGCGACACCGACGAGCTGTTTGACGCCATGCGGCGAGGGCAATGATCATTCGGGGAGGGAGCGTGCCTGGTGGAGCCAGAGTGGTGGACCTCTCTGATGTCAGCCATCCCGAAACCATGACATGGAAGCAGCGACACGAAGATGACACCAGCCCATACACCACCGTTCGAACCACCCGACGTGGGAGCGCTTAGCCCACCGGAGCGGCTCCTCATGGGTCCGGGCCCCAGCAACGTGCACCCACGCGTGCTCGAAGCGATGAGCACACCGCTGATCGGACACCTGGACCCCGCCTTCATCGAGATCATGCAGGAGGTGCAGGCCCTGCTGCGCTTCACCTTCCGCACGGAGAACCGGTGGACCATCCCGGTCAGCGGCACCGGCTCCGCCGCGATGGAGGCGGCGTTCGCCAACCTGGTGGAGCCCGGAGATACCGTGCTCGTGCCCACCAACGGATACTTCGGGGCGCGTATGGAGAGCATGGCCAGCCGGGCCGGCGGTGAGGTCGTGCATGTCGACGCCCCGTGGGGGAAGCCGCTGGATCCGGACGACGTCGGGACCGCGGTCGAGCAATATCGTCCCCAGGTGTTCGCCTTCGTGCACGCCGAGACGAGTACGGGCGCTCTTCAACCGGCGGTACCGGAGCTGACGCGGATCGCACACGAACACGGCGCCCTCGTCATCGCCGATACGGTGACCTCGCTGGGAGGAGTCGAAGTGCGCGTGGACGAATGGGAGATCGACGTCGCCTACTCCGGTGGTCAGAAGTGTCTGTCCTGCCCTCCGGGAGCGAGCCCGCTCACCGTAAACGAAAGGGCGATGGACAAGGTCCGTGCCCGGAGAGAGCAGGTTCGAAGCTGGTATCTGGACATCGGACTTCTGGAGGGCTACTGGGGCGACGACCGCTCCTATCACCACACCGCCCCGATCACGAACGTGTACGCGCTCCGCGAGGCCCTGCGTCTCGTGGCGGAGGAGGGACTCGAGCGGCGCTGGGCGCGTCACCTCCGGGTCGCGGGCGCTCTGAAGGCCGGACTCGAGGCGATGGGTCTGCAGATGAACGCGAGGTCGGACTACTGGCTGCCCAGTCTCAATGCGGTGAAGCTGCCGGCCGGGGTCGACTCGAAGGCTCTGGTGATTCACCTGCTGGACAAGCACGGAATCGAGATTGCGGGCGGCCTTGGCGATCTGGCCGGGAAAATCCTTCGCATCGGGTGCATGGGACACTCGGCCAGGCTGGAGAACGTCGAACGGCTGCTCCCGGCCCTGGCCTCCGGGTTCAAGGAGCAGGGCGTGGAGCTGGAGATCGAAGCGGGGCTCGCCGCCTCCACATCCTGACCGCGAGTGCTACCGCGATCGGTTCAACGCCCGCTTCAGCGCTGTGTAGCCTCGAAATCCCGCGCACGAAAGCGCTGACCCGTCACCCCGCGGGAGCGATCGGACACCAGGTAGACGAAGACGTCTGTAATCTCGTAGGGCGTCGGAAGCGTCTGCGGGTCCTCATCGGGATACGCTGCGGCCCGCATCTCCGTGCGCATGGCGCCTGGATCGACGGCGTTCACCCGAACGTCCGTTCCCTCGAGCTCGCCGGCCATCATCTCGGACATCGCCTCGAGACCGTTCTTCGACACGCAGTAGGCCCCCCAGTACGGTCGCCCGTGATCCCCGACCCCGGAGGAGATGTTGATGATCGAGCCTCCGGTTTCCTTGAGAAACGGAACGACCGCCCGCGCGCACAGAAACGCGCCGGTCAGGTTCACGTCGATCACCTGCTTCCACTCTTCCAGATCGTAATCCTCGATGGCGACGCGCGATCCCAGGACGGACGCGTTGTTCACGAGCGCGTCGATCCGGCCCAATTCGTTGAACGTGAACTCGACCCAGCGCGCGACGTCGTCCTCGTGCCGCACATCGGCGTGAAAGGGAAGGCAGCGCGCGCCGGCCGACTGGAGCTCCGTACAGGTGTCGCGGAGCGCGCCCCGGCTTCTCGCGCATATGGAGATCGACGCGCCCTCCTTCGCCAGTCGACGCGCGATGGCTGCGCCGAGACCGGTCGAGCCTCCTGTGATCATCACGACCCTGTTCTCCAGGTCCATGGCAGTTCCCCTCGCGCCCGTCGTTGACTTGCTCGCCCGCCAAGCTCTACGCTGAGTCCAATCGTCATCGACAACGATTCACTCGACTCGAGCACCGATGTCAAACACCGCACAACCCAGTCGTCTTCCCGACATCTCCGGTCCGGTACCCGGTACAGGCTCGAGTGCGCTGGCCGGCCGTCTGGCCCGAGTAGAGTCCCGCAACGTGACATTTCGGTCGGAAAGCTTCCCCATCTTCTGGGACCGGGCTCAGGGGAGCAACGTGTGGGACGTGGACGGCAATCGGTACGTCGATCTGACGGCCGGGTTCGGGGTCGCAGCGACGGGTCATGCCCACCCCAGGGTCGTCGCCGCGATTCGCAGGCAGTCCGAGCGCCTCGCGCACGGGATGGGCGATGTCCATCCGCCCTCGGCCAAGGTCGACCTGCTGGAGCGCCTGGCCGCGGTCGCGCCGATGGCCGAGCCGCGATCGGTCCTGTGCACGAGTGGCAGCGAAGCTGTTGAAGTGGCGCTCAAGACGGTCTGCCTAGCCACCGGGAAGCCTGGCGTGCTGGCGTTCACCGGAGCGTATCACGGTCTCACGCTGGGGGCTCTATCGGTCACGGATCGCTCGCTCTTCCGGGGCCCTTTCGAGGCGCAGCTGAACCCACACGTTGTGCGAGTCGACTACCCGCACCCGTACCGCGTGCCGGCGAGCTTGGCACGCACGGACCGCGCCGGCCCCAACCGCCGGACGGCCACGCCGGAGGCAGCGGAGGAGTGGTTGACGAATGCCGCCCTCAGCGCCGTCGAGCACGCCCTGGACGAACCGGCAGGCGCATCGGTCGGGGGGATTGTTCTCGAGCCCGTTCAGGGTCGGGGAGGAGACGTCGTGCCGCCGGCCGGATTCCTCTCCGGACTGGCGGAGATGTGTCGATCGCGGGGTCTCCTGCTGATCCTGGACGAGATTTACACGGGGTTCGGACGGACCGGCGCATGGTTTGCCTGCGAGGCCGAGGGTGTCGAGCCCGACCTCCTGTGCGTGGGGAAAGCGTTCTCAGGCGCCATGCCGATCGCCGCCTGCGTGGGCCGGGGCGAGGTCATGGACGCGTGGCCCGAGTCGCAGGGAGAGGCCATGCACACCTCGACCTTCCTGGGCCACCCGATCGCGTGTGCCGCGGCATCGGCCGCGATCACGGTGCTCGAGGAGGAAGGTCTCGTGCAGCGCGCCCGCGAAGTTGGAGAATGGTGGCGCCAGCACCTCCACAGCGCGCTGCACCATGATCCGTCGGTCGGAGACGTGCGCGGTCGCGGCCTGCTGATCGCCCTCGACCTCGTGTCGGATCGATCGACCAAGCGGCCGGACGCGGGATTAGGCCACCAGGTAGTCGAAGCGTGTCTGCGTCGCGGCTGGATCGTGCTCCCGAGCGGCCCCGATGGCAACGTCATCTCGTTCTCGCCGGCGCTGAACATAGAGAGAGACCTCCTCGAGGCCGCGACGGAAGTGCTCGCCGAAGTTCTCGCGGAAGCTCGCTTGCGGGAGACGGACCACACTCCGTAGTAAAAGGAAGCGGTTCCCGAGATCGGAGAAGCCTCTTTGCGCAGCGATCCATGGCCATTATGAACGTGGACATCCAGGGAACACCGAACCCGAACGCGGCCAAATTTCTTCTGGACCGGCCGGCGATTGGCGAGCCCAGTCGCTCGTACTTCGATGCCGCATCAGCGCGCGGCGACCGGTTGGCCGAACGCCTGTTCGAGATCGACGGAGTGCGCGCCCTCTTCATGGTCGAGGACTTCATAACCGTGACCAAGGAAGAGGACGCGGCCTGGCCCGACATGGTAGACCGGATCCAGGAGGTCATTCTCTCCGAGCTCGGCTGAGCGCTAAGGCAGGGGCGGCTTCTGATCGAGCGGGATCGGAGACTGGTAGGCCGCTCCCCCGGTCTGCTCGAGGAAGTAGGCTCGGGCCTGTTCGAGCAGATCAGCGTCGGTCAGGATGTCGATGCCGGTTAGAGCGAGAACCTTCGCCGCGACGTTGGCCGCCTCCACCGCCTCCTCGCGTCCGTGCGATGCGCTCGTCGCCCAGCTGTGCCAGGGGACGCCAGCCGGTGCCGAGGTGACGCGGAGCTCGACCGTAGGGTTGATGTAGCTCACCTCTGCGACATCACTGGACCCGCCCCGAAGCGGCTCGGGTCCGTCGGCAAGCGACTTGATCTCGGTGTCCAGACCTTTCCTCTCCAGCCCGAGCCCCTCCTGCATCGCCACCGCGAAGGCCTGGAACGGTTCCTCGAAACGGGGTGGGCCGACCAGCTCGAGGTTCTTCTGCATGGCCACCTGGAGGGGTCGGTTCAGCTTGTGCTCGTGCACGCCCGTCACCAGGAACACCTCGTGCTCGGTTCTCGTCGCAATGGCTGCCGCCTTCGCGATGTCGAGAATCCACTCGTAGTACTCGGTCACGCTGGCTCTCGAGGTGTCCCGGACGTAGTACCACACCTTGGCGTACTCGGGGACGACGTTCGGAGCCTCGCCGGCCGACGGGATCACGTAATGGATGCGGGCGGTCGGCTGAATGTGCTCCCGCATCATGTTGACCCCGTGGTTCATCAGCTCGACGGCGTCGAGCGCGCTGCGACCGTTCCACGGATCGGCCGACGCGTGGGCCGCCTGTCCCCGGAACTCTACCGTGAAGTTGTTCAGCGCGCGGCCCGGCTGGTTCGAGACGCCGGTCTCGAGCGCCGGGTGCCAGACCAGCGTCGCGTCGAGATCGTCGAACACCCCGGCCTTGGCCATGTAGACCTTCCCGACCACAGTCTCCTCGGCCGGCGTTCCGTACAGGCGCACGGTCCCGCTCAGACCTTCACGCTCCATGGCACGTTTGAGGGCGATCGCCGCGCCCACCGACCCCGCGCCGAACAGGTTGTGACCGCACCCCTGGCCGCTCGTGACTCCGTCTTCACGCGGTGCCTTGTGCGGCACGGGCGCGTTACCCACGCCGGGCAAAGCGTCGTACTCGGCCAGCACGCCCAGGACCGGACTGCCTTCGCCATGGCTGAACGTCGCGGTGAACGCGGTCGGCATGCCCGCTACTCCGCGCTCCACGGTGAAGCCTTCCTGCTCCAGGACGCCCGCCAGAAACTCGGCCGACTGCTCCTCCAGCAGCGCGAGCTCCGAACGGTCCCACAGCGTCATCGCCATCGTATGAATGTCCTCGCCAAGCTCCTCCACCGCGTTGAGCGCCGCCCGCTTGGCCGGGGACAGCGATCCCAGGTCTTCCTGGGCAGCCGCGGCAAAGGGAGTCAGCGCGAGGGAAGTGATAAGCCCGATCAGGCCGATGAGCGCCGCTGTCGCTCCGTGGGTGCACGCTGTTCGTCGAGTCACATGTCTCTCCTTGCTGGAAACCGCGGCCGAACATAGTGAGAAGCGCCCCACTCTTCTATGCCTGCTCGACATTCCGGTCAGTCCGTGCCGCGAGGACGAAGTGCCCCCAACGAACGTCCGCTTGTTACAACCGCTTCCGGACTTTCTCGTAGCCCTCCTTGAGCTCGTTGGCCAGGAGTCGCGCCGCGGTCTTGATGTCGTCGGTTGCCTCGTCGGCGGCATCGCCCGCCTGCCTGAGCTTGCCAAGCAGCCCGTCCCACTTCTCTTCCAGCTCGTCCCATTCATCCCGCAGGTCGGCCGTCCCGAGGTGAAGCTTGAGCTTCAGCTCATCCCTTTCCTGCTTCAGACGCTCCGCCAGCTCGTGAAGGCGGCTCTCCTCGGCTCTCTCCTCGCCTGTCTGCTCTTCCGTCATAGGACCCTCCGTCTCGCTTTTCCCGCTCCGGGACGTACAGTAAGCTGACGTTCAACAAGCTGATGCAACGAAGCACATCGCGACAATACCGACCACAGGAAACGACGATGGCTGATTTCAAACACTATGTCGAGCAGAACCTGGACGGTTTCCTCGAAGAGCTGGGAGAATGGCTGAGGATTGCCAGCGTGAGTACGGACAAGGCCCACCAGGCTGAGGTGCAGCAGGCCGCGGAGTGGCTGAAGGACAAGCTCATGGCCGCAGGCCTCGAGCACGCGGAGTTGATTCCGACCGCGGGCAACCCGATGGTGTTCGCCGAGCACATCGCGGATCCGTCCGCGCCGACGCTACTGATCTACGGGCACTACGATGTGCAGCCCGAGGACCCCGTCGAGCTGTGGACCTCGCCAGCCTTCGAGCCGACCGTGCGAGACGGGCGCCTGTACGCACGCGGCACGGTCGACGACAAAGGACAGATCCACATGCACGTAAAAGCGGTCGAGACGCGCATGCGGACGGACGCGGGCATGCCGGTCAACCTGAAGTTCC
The DNA here is from genome assembly GCA_039586095.1 of Gemmatimonadota bacterium. GTDB lineage: Bacteria > Gemmatimonadota > Gemmatimonadetes > Palauibacterales > Palauibacteraceae > JBDHBD01. The sequence goes on along the minus strand of JBDHLB010000001.1, from coordinate 53,811 downwards.
TCATCGAGGGTGAGGAGGAGATCGGAAGCGAGCACCTGGCCGGGTTTCTAGAGGACAACCGCGACAAGCTGAGCTGCGACGCCGTATTGATCAGTGATACGGGCATGCTCGGCCCCGATACTCCCGCGATCACCGTGGGCCTGCGGGGCATCGTCTACATGGAGGTGCACGTGCGTGGTCCCGCGAAAGACCTCCACTCGGGGAGCTACGGCGGCGCAGTCACGAACCCCTGCATCGCGCTGGCCGGAATTCTGTCATCGTTGAAGGATGCAGACGGCCGGGTCACGATCCCCGGCTTCTATGATCCGGTGCGCGAGATCACGGACCGAGACCGGTCCGACCTCGCCGCCGTCCCGTGGGACGACGAGACGTTCAGAGCCGAAGCGGGCTCACCGAGCCTCGGTGGAGAGAGGGGCTTCTCGACGCTCGAACGATTGTGGTTCCGACCCGCGCTCGACGTGAACGGCATATGGGGCGGTTTCACCGGAGACGGCTCCAAGACTGTGTTGCCATCGCGCGCCGCGGCGAAGGTCTCCATGCGGCTCGTCTCGGATCAGGATCCCGACGAGATCGCGAAGTCCTTCGAACAGCATGTGCTGAGCCTCGCTCCGGAGGGCGTAGAGGTGGAAGTCCGGCACTCGCACGGTGGACATCCGTGGGTCGCCGACACGAGCAGCCCGATCTTCGAGGCCGCAGACCGGGCGCTCGAGCGGGCGTTCGGTCGGAAGCCGGTCTACATGCGCGAGGGTGGCTCGATTCCGATCATTCCTCTGTTCGAGCAAATGCTCGACGCACCGGCCGTGCTGATCGGCTTCTCGCTTCCCGGCGCCAATCTCCATGCGCCGGACGAGTGGCTGGATCTGTCCGTCTATCGGAACGGCATCGGCGCTCTGGCGGATCTGTACGACGGGATCGCGGAAGGGGGCGTATGACGGCTGCCCGGCCCGTCGAGCGACAAGACGCATTTTTCGCCCGCTGGCGCGATTCGAGCGCGTTGAGGACGGCTCGAGTCCGCCATCGAGCTCCGAGGCGCCACGTCAGGCTTCGCCGACCGCCTCCCGCCGCACACTGAGCGTGTCCGGCGTATGCAACGTCCGAATGGGGAACGGGATCGTGATCCTCTCCTCCCCGAAGCGGCGATGCAGCCGCTTGATGAACTCGTGTCGGAGCCGAAACTGGGTCGCGTATCGGTCGACCTGAAGTCGCACGATCAAGTTGATGCTCGAGTCCCCGAACTCGCGGAACCGCACCACCGGCTCCTGCCTGCGGCCGCCCCCGCCGAACTCTTCGGAGACCTCCTTCGCCACCTCCTGCACCACCTCTTCTACTCGCTCGAGGTCGCTGTCGTAGTGCACACCGACGTCGATCTTGACCCAGAACGACCTGGCCGGCAGGTGGTAATTGATGACGACGGAATCGCCGAGCTTGCTGTTGGGAACTACGACCTCGTGATCGTCCCACAGAGCCTTGATCGTCGTGTTGCGCCACTTGATATCGGTGACGTAGCCCTCCTCGCCCTGCTCCAGTCGGATGTAATCGCCCTGGCGGACCTGCCGGCTGGCGATGATTTGAAAGCCCGCGAAGACGTTGGCGAGCGTCGGTTGTAAGGCGAGGGCGACCGCCAGGCCGCCGATCCCGAGCGTCGTGATCAGCGGCATGATGGAAACACCCAGGCTCTGGAGGATGAACAGCAGTCCGCCCACGTAGATCACCAGCTGGATGACGTTGGTCACAAGGCTGGTGGCCGGTACCGCGGTGTGGCTTCTCCGCGCGTAGTCGCTCACCACGCCGGCGGCGATGCGCGCCACCACGAGGGTGATGGAGAAGATGATTAACGCGAACAGCACCCGATCCAGCGCGCCGACTACATCGGAGGAGAGAGGCAGCAGATGCGTAGCCGCGACCGCGCCCAGGGCTGTGAACCAGATGATCGGCGCCCGTTTGACCGAGTCGACGGCGATATCGTCCCACCGCCAGCTCGTCCTCTGCGCGACTTTGCCCAGCTGGCGGAGCACGAAGCGCTCGAAGAGCAGGCCGACCAGCGCTCCTGCGACCAGAAACGCCAGCGGGAGCCCCCACGTGGCCACAAAGTCCCAGTTCAGATCGATCTCGGGCATTCTATTCCTTTCTGCCGCCGGTACCGCGCCGTACACGTGCGGCCCTCTCGTGCGCGTCAAAGCGCCGGGGAGTCGCTTCGCCCCGCAGCCGCGCTAGGAAATCCATGACGATCCGGTGCGTGAGCCCCCAGATCGTATAACCGCGAAACTCGATCGTCGGGAACTCCCGCGATTGTCCGCGGTGCTGGAGGTGAAGCACGGACCGGTACCCATCGTCAAGCAAGACCGGCAGCGGCACCCACACGTGGCCGCGCACCTCGTGCGAGTACCGCACGCTCGTCCCTCTGTCGAACCAGGCGACGAAGGGCGTGATGCCGATGGCGGGAAGCGACGGATTCCCGGGCGCGATCTCGTCCAGGCGGCCGATCACGTCGGACCGCCCGAGCTCGAGAGCGGTTTCTTCCTGTAGCTCCCGGAGCGCCGTGGCCACCAGGTCCGCGTCGGTGGGGTCCCGCCGGCCGCCCGGCAGTGCCATGTGACCCGACCACGGGTCGCGCTCGACGACCGCACGTTGGACGAACAGTAGCTCGGCGGCTTCGGACGTCGTCGCTGCCACGGAGAGCGCAGGTGGTCTGAGCACGAGGGTGACGGCCGCCCGAGCATCGAGGGCCTCGTCGGGCAGTCGCTTCGGCGAGTAGGCAGCGAGCGTTTCCCGGACCTGACGGCGGGTCTCGTCCGGCATCTATCGACCCTCCTCGGCTTCCGCCAGCAGAGCCAGGTAGTGCTGATATCGGCGCTCCGAGATCGATCCTGCCTCTACGGCCGTCCGCACGTCGCACTCGGGCTCTTCCCGGTGCCGGCAGTTGGCGAACCGACACCCGGCCGCCGGCTCGCCAAACTCGGGAAACGCGTGTGTGAGATCGGCCGGATCGACCTCCCACAGCGCCACGTACTGCAGCCCGGGCGTGTCCGCCACGTATCCGCCATCCGGAAACGGGTACAGCGCCGCCGCCACGGTCGTATGGCGACCCCGTCCCTTCCGCTCGCCGACTTCCCCGACCCGCAGGTCGAGCCCGGGCATGAGAGCGTTCAGAAGGCTCGACTTGCCGACGCCGGAGGGGCCGGAGAACACGGTGATTCGATCGGCAAGGCGGTCGCGCAGCTCGGAGAGACCGGCCCTCCGGGTCGCGCTGGTGAGCAGCACCTCATAACCCGCCCTCACGTACGGGACGAAGTCATCCGGCAGGACCCCGTGAGCGGTGTCCACACCCGCAGGCTCGTGCTCTCGGGAGTGTTCCAGAAGGTCGGCCTTGTTGACAATCAGGAGACCGGCCACCTCGTTGAGCTCGGCCAACGCGAGCAGGCGGTCCACCATCGAGAAATCGGGATCCGGTCGCGCAACGGACACGACGGCCGCCACCTGGTCCACGTTGGCGACGATCACCTGCTCACGTCGACGTGCCACACCGTGACGCGTCAGGGCACTCTGCCGGGGCAGCAGCTCGGCGATGCGGCAACTCTCGTCGGCCAGCCGCTCCACCTCGACCAGGTCTCCCACGGAGACGAACCGGGCCGAGCTTCGCTTCACACGCCCCGGAAGCGAGCACTCCAGTCGACCGTCGGCAACCTCGACGTGGTAGGTGCCGGCGACGACCTCCATCACCCGGCCTCTCACCTGCTTTGTTCGCCCTCCACCGGGTCGCCAGGCGCCGGTCCGACCAGCTCGTCCAGGCAGTTGAAGCCCAGCAGAGCGCACTTGATGCGCACTGGGAACTTCGAAACGCCCGACAGGGCACGCAGGTCACCGAGATCCGCGTCGTCGGTCAGGGAGGCGTCGCCGTGCAGCAGGTGCGTGAATTTCTCCGACAGCTCGAGTGCCTCGCGAATGGTGCGACCTTTCAGTCGCTGCGTGAGCATCGACGCCGACGCGAGACTGATCGAGCAGCCCCGGCCCGCGAAATGAGCCTCCTCGATCCTCCCATCGTCGACTCTCAGCATCAGCTCGATCACGTCCCCGCACAGCGGGTTGCTCATGGTGATCGCGTGCGTTGCACCCTCCAGAGGCCCCTTGTTTCGCGGCCGCCGGTAGTGGTCGAGGATAACTTCCTGGTAGAGGTGGTCGAGGGCTGTGGGAATCTCGCGATCGATGCCAGACGGGTCCGAAGTGCTCTTACTCATGCGTCAGCCGAAGCCGGGAGGCCGAACAGCTCTGCCGCGAGCGCCAGTCCATCGATGAGCGCATCGGCTTCGTCCGTCGTGTTGTAGAGGTAGAAGCTGGCCCGTGCCGTCGCCTCGAGTCCGTAATGATCCATCAATGGCTGGTTGCAGTGGTGCCCGGCCCGAATCGCCACCCCCTGCTGGTCGAGGATCGTGGCAAGATCGTGTGGGTGCACATCACCGTAGGTGAACGAGAACACCGAGAGGCGATCGGGTCCCGCGTCGGGAAGACCGTACAGCGTCAGGTGGGGCACGGCCGGCAATCGCTCGAGCACGTACTCCGTCAGCTTCGCCTCATGGGCCTGGATCGCCTCGAGCCCGACTTCACTCAGGAAATCGACCGCCTCCGCCAGGCCGATGGCCCCCGCGATGTTGGGCGTGCCAGCCTCGAACTTGTGCGGCACGGACGCCCAGCTCGAGCCGTCCAGCCGGACTTCGGCGATCATCTCTCCCCCCCCCTGGAACGGGGGCATCCGGTCGAGCAACTCGCGACGGGCCCAGAGCACTCCGATCCCGGTCGGCCCGCACATCTTGTGGCCGCTGAACGCATAGAAATCGCAGTCCAGGCTCTGAACGTCGACAGCCAGGTGCGGGGTCGCCTGCGCGCCGTCGACCAGCAACAGGGCCCCCGCATCCCGCGCGAGCCTGGCGATCTGCGCGATCGGATTGACCGTACCCAACGAGTTGGACACGTGGGTCACGCCGATCAATCGTGTCCGAGGTCCCACGAGCGTGCGCAGATCGTCCAGATCCAGTTGGCCGGACGGCGTCACGTCGGCGAACCGAAGCACGGCACCGGTCCGCTCGGCCGTGAGCTGCCACGGAACGATGTTCGAGTGGTGTTCCATCTTGGTGAGGACGACCTCATCGCCCTCTTTCAACATATCGACGCCCCAGCTGGAAGCGACGAGGTTGATGGCTTCGGTGGTCCCACGCGTGAACACGATCTCGGCCGCCTCGCTCGCTCCGATGTAATCAGCGACCCGAGAGCGCGCCCCTTCATATGCCTCGGTGGCAGCCGCGCTCAGCGCATGCACCGCACGGTGCACGTTGGCGTGTTCTTCACGGTCGTATCGTTCGACACGTTCGATGACCCGCAGCGGACGCTGGGAGCTGGCTGCGTTGTCCAGGTAGACGAGCGGACGGCCGTGAACCTCGCGGCCGAGGATCGGGAACTGGTTGCGCACCGCCTGAACGTCCAGTCCGGGCCGACCGGCCGTCACGTCGCGGGAATCGATCTCCTTCGTGGGAATCTCCATGCCTGAAGCCGAACGCTGCCTCGTGCGCGCCGGGGAAGGCCGATCGGTCACCTACTCCTGCAGGCGAACCTGGACGTCGTCTCCTTCAATGCGCACCTCATACGCCTTGACGGGCTGCACGGCCGGCAGCGCCTTGGGCGCGCCAGTCGCGAGATCGAATCTGGCTCCATGCAGCATGCACGTGATCTGATCGCCGGCGACCTCACCCGCCGACAGGGGATAGTCCTCGTGCGAGCACCGATCCTCCAGCGCGTGCACCACCTCCCCCTGGCGGATCAACACCAGCTCCGCATCCCCGACGGAAACGCCCAGCACAGTGCCATCGGGCACGTCATCCAGACTGGCCACCGTGACGAAGTCGCTCATTGGCTCTTCACCAGCCCAAGCTTGCTCTCGATCGCGTCTCGAACCCGGACCCGGACTCCCTCGACCGGAAGGCGGTTCAGGACCTCGTCGAAGAAGCCGATCACGAGCAGACGCTCGGCCTGTTCCTTGGTGAGCCCCCGGCTCATCAAGTAGAAGAGCTGCCGTTCCTCCACCTGTCCGATGGTCGCGCCGTGCGAGCAACGCACATCGTCCGCCTCGATTTCCAGATTCGGGAGGGCCGTGGCGTTGGAGTCGTCGCTGAGAAGCAGGTTGCGATTTGTCTGATACGCGTCTGTCAGCTGCGCTCCCGGGTTGACCCGGATGAGGCCTCGGAACACGCTGCGCGCTTCGTCCGTGAGAGCACCCTTGTAGAGCAGATCGCTGTGGGCGTGAGGCGCCACATGGTGCTGAAGCGTGTGATGGTCGATGTGCTGGTCCCGATCGCCGAACCACAGCGCCAGCATCTCGCTCTCGCTCCCGGGCCCGCGAAGCCAGCTGCTCACATCCGCTCGGGTGAGATCGCCACCGAGGGTGACGTTAAAGCCGTTGACGACCGTGTCCCGGTGAGCCGTCACGTGCTGGATCCCGAAGTGCTGGATCCCGCGGCCATAATGCTGCAACGAGACGTAGTGAATATCCGCCGAGGCCTGACCCACGATCTCCACGCCCGCCAGGCTCAGCGCAGGCTCGTCGAAATCGGGCGATAGATACTCGTCGATGCACGTGACGACCGCCCCGGGCTCGGCAATCACCAGAGAGTGGACCGAAACGAGTGCGCCCGGGTCGTCCACGATTCGAAACACGTGGATCGGGAGCTCCACCTCGACGTTCTTCGGCACGTACAGCAGATATCCGCCCGTGAGGAACGCCGCGTGCAGGCTCCACAGCTTGGCCTCGGCGTCGGCGACATCCTCGCCGAACAGGTGTTCCTCCAGCAGCTCGGGGTGCGTGCTGGCAGCCTCACTCAGCGGCGCGAGCACCACGCCACGTTCGGCGAGGCTGGGGTCGAGCTGATGGTGAATGCAGGCGCCGTTGCGCTGCACGAACACGCCGGCGCGGCCATGCGAATGCTCGACGAGGTCCCGCACCTCGGCGGGAAGCCGGTCGAACGAGACCTCCGCTGCGTCAGACTCGGCTGGCGTCGAGGGCCGGAACGAATCCGGCGCGAGTCGGCTCAGATCCGTGTAGCGCCATTCTTCCGACTTACGCGTGGGGGTCGGGAGCTCGCGGTAGCGATCCCAGGCCTCGCGCCGCCGCTCCGCGAGCAGGGCGGGCTCGTCGATCGACGCCATGAACTCGTCGAATCGGGCCTCCGAGACCGCCACGTCAGCGGCCTCGGGTCCGGTCTTCTCTATCGTCGTCGTGCCGTTAGCCACGTCTGTCGTTTCTCCAGTTGCGGGCCAGGCGGGTCCTTTCTTCGCGAGCCAGACGGCCGGGCCGTACGCTCGCTGCGGGAGACCCGCTGGACCCTCACGTAGTCAACCCAACCGCGCCGAGCGTCCCCTGTTACCGCCGATAACCAGCTTCCACGAGATTAGCGCTCAGCCCGCGGCAGATGTCGACTTACCCTACCGAGCCCTCCATCTCCAGCTCGATCAGGCGGTTCAATTCGATCGCGTACTCCAGCGGGAGCTCCTTCGCGATCGGCTCGATGAAACCGCGCACCACCATCGCCATCGCCTCTTCCTCCGAGAGCCCGCGGCTCATCAGATAGAAGAGCTGCTCCTCCCCGACCTTGGACACGGTCGCCTCGTGACCCACCGTGGCCGTGCTCTCGTCGATCTCGATATACGGATACGTATCGGTTCTCGACGTTTCGTTCAGAAGCAGCGCATCGCACTCGACGTTCGATCTCGCCCCTTTGGCACCGTCATACACCTTGCACAGACCGCGATACGAAGAGCGTCCGAGCCCCTTCGAGATCGACTTGGACGTGATCTGCGACGTCGTGCCGGGCGCGACGTGGACTACCTTGCCGCCGGTGTCCTGATGCTGACCGTCGGTCGCGTACGCGATCGACAGGATCGAGCCGTGCGCACCCTCTCCCACCAGGTAACAGGACGGGTACTTCATGGTCAGCTTCGACCCCAGATTGCCGTCCAGCCATTCCATCTTGGCACCCTCGTGCACCAGCGCCCGCTGCGTCACGAGGTTGTACATGTTGTTCGACCAGTTCTGGATCGTCGTGTAGCGGAAGCGGGCGTCCTTCTTCACGATGATCTCGATCACGCCGGAGTGGAACGACTCCGTCGAATAGACCGGCGCGGTGCAGCCCTCGATGTAGTGGGCCTGCGAACCCTCGTCGGCGATGATCAGCGTGCGCTCGAACTGACCCATGCGCTCGGCGTTGACGCGGAAGTATGCCTGGAGCGGGATCTCGACCTTCACGCCCTTGGGGATGTAAACGAACGAGCCGCCCGACCACACGGCCGAGTTCAGAGCAGAGAACTTGTTGTCGTGTGGCGGAATGATGGTCGAGAAGTGCTCCCGGAAGAGCTCGGGGTAGAGTCGCAGGCCGTCCTCGATCGACTCGAAGATCACCCCCTGCTCCTCCCACTGCTCCTTGAGCGAGTGATAGACCATCTCGGACTCGTACTGCGCCCCGACGCCCGCCAGCATCTTTCGCTCCGCCTCCGGGATGCCGAGCCGTTCGAACGTATTCTTGATCTCGTCCGGCACGTCATCCCAGGAGCGCTCCATGTGGTCCTGAGGCTTCAGGTAGTAGTAGATGTCGTCGAGCGTCTGCTCGAGCTTCGTGAGGTCACCACCCCAGTCCGGCATCGGCTTGGCGTAGTAGATCTCCAACGCCTTCAGCCGGAACTGCAGCATCCACTCCGGCTCTTCCTTGTGCGCGGAGATCTGGCGCACGATCTCCTCCGAAAGACCGGGACGAGCCTTGAAGACCGGCTTGTCTTCCGTAATAAAGTGATATTTGTACTCGTCGAGTCCGAGGTCTGCGACCGTCTCATTGTGGGGCATGGTGTCTCCGTATCGGTGCGGTCCGGGTGAAGCGTCGCGAAGCGAGCGGACGACAGAGCGTCCGGTGCGCCTACACGCCCGCCGTCGCCGCCGCCTCCTCGTGCAGCCAGTCGTAGCCGTGCTCTTCGAGCTTGTCGGCCAGGTCAGGACCGCCGCTCTCGACGATCGCTCCATCGATGATCACGTGGACGTGATCCGGCTGGACGTAATTGAGGATCCGCTTGTAGTGCGTGATCAGCAGAATCCCGAGTCGTGAGTCCTCCGAGGTGAGCGTGTTCACCCCGTTGGCCACGATCTTGAGGGCGTCGATGTCCAGGCCGCTGTCGGTCTCGTCAAGCACTCCAAGCGCCGGTCTCAAGACCGCCATCTGAAGGATCTCGTTTCGCTTCTTTTCACCACCGCTGAAGCCTTCGTTCACATACCGCATCGCGAACGCGGGGTCCATGCGCAGCAGCTCGAGCTTCTCCGTCAGCAGCTTCTGGAAGGCGAAGACGTCCGTCTCTTCCTCGCTGCGGGCGTTCAATGCCGTCCGCAGAAAGTTGGAGATCGAGACACCGGGAATCTCGGCCGGGTACTGGAAGGCCATGAACACGCCGGCCCGGCTTCGCTCGTACGGCTCCATCTCCAGGATGTCCTGGCCCAGAAAGAGGATTTCCCCGTCCGTGACCTCGTAACCCGGATGACCGGCGATCACTTTCGCCAGCGTGCTCTTTCCCGAGCCGTTGGGGCCCATCAGCGCGTGAACCTCACCGTGATCCACCACGAGGTCGAATCCCTTGAGGATCTCGACCTCCTCTTCTTCGACCCGTGCGTGCAGGTCGCGTATCTCGAGCAGGTGCTTGGCCATGTAATCGCTGCCTCTTGCTATCTGGTGACGCCACCGGGGTGTACGCCGGCTGTCGAAGGCGCCGCAATTGCGGGTCAAGAAAAGACGAACCAGGGCCGGCGAACATAGTCTAGTTGAGACTCGCTTTCAACCAGCCGAACGCTCTTACACGCTTCGCTGCGGAAAGGTGCCTCTCCGGGTGCCGTCTGCCGACCCGGCCCCTAACTTGGGCGGGTTCGCGACTCGACATGGGGTTGATAGGGGGAGCGCATGAAGGCGGCTTTCTTTCGGCAGCACGGGGGACCGGAAGTGCTCGAGGTCGGCGAGCTCCCGGATCCGCGTCCATCGTCCGGCGAAGTGGTCGTGAGCGTCCGCGCGGCCGCGATGAACCACCTGGACCTGTGGGTACGACGTGGCCTGCCCGGATTGGAAGTCGGGATGCCGCACATCGGTGGTTCGGACATCTCCGGGGTCATCGACGAACTGGGCGACGGCGTCGAAGGGTGGTCGCCGGGTGACCGAGTCGTGGTGAATCCAGGGCTGTGGTGCGGCACATGCGAATGGTGCGCCTGCGGAGAGCACAGCCTGTGCGAGCGCTACGGGATCATCGGCGAGCACGTCGCAGGCGGCTTCGCCGATAAAGCGTGCGTTCCGGCCCGCAATCTCCTTCTCCTGCCCTCGGAATACGAGTTCTCGCTTGCCGCCGCCGCGCCCCTCGTGTTTCAGACGGCGTGGCGCGCCCTCATGACCCGGGCGGCGCTCCAGCCTGGTGAGACCATCCTGATCACGGGTGCTTCAGGCGGCGTGTCCACCGCTGCCATTCAGATCGCGAAGCTCGCGGGCGCGACCGTGTTCGCCGTCACCAGCGGCGACGAGAACGTGCGCAGGGTACAGGAGCTGGGCGCGGATTCCGTCATTGATCGTCAAATGGAGGATTTCACGGAGCGCGTGTGGCGCGAGACCCGGAAACGAGGCGTCGATGTCGTGCTCGACAGCGTGGGCGAAGCGATCTTCGAGGCCTGTCTGCGCACGCTGGCTCCCACAGGTCGCCTTGTCACCTACGGCGCCACGACGGGCGATGCCGGCCACTTGTCCATTCGGCGGACTTTCTGGAGACAGATCGCGGTGCTCGGGAGCACGATGGCCAACCAGGCGGAGTTTGAGCGGGTAATGGGTCTGGTCTTCGAGGGTCGGCTGTCACCGATCGTCGACACCGTGCTTTCTCTCGATAGAGCCCCCGAGGCGTACGAGCGGCTGGAGGCCGGCTCCGTCTTCGGGAAGATCATCCTCGCTCCGTGACGCCGTGATCGAGGTACGGCGCGCCGATCACATCGGACGGCTCAAGAAGGAGGCGTTCGACGTGCTGGTGATCGGCGGCGGGATCACGGGCGCCGCGGTGGCCCGCGACGCGGTTCGGCGAGGGTTTCGAACCGCCCTGATCGAGGCGCGTGACTTCGCCGAGGGGACGAGCAGCCGTTCCTCCCGCCTCGTCCACGGCGGCCTCCGTTACCTGGAGCAGTTCGAGTTCGATCTCGTGTTCGAGGCCAGCCAGGAGCGCAGGAGGTTACTGCGCAACGCGCCTCATCTCGTGCGCCCCCTCGAGTTCCTGTTCCCCATCTACCGCGACGGCCGGGTCGGAAAGCTGAAGCTGGACGCCGGAATGTGGCTGTACGACGCCCTTTCCCTGTTCCGGAACATCGAGCGCCACCAGATGCTGAGTACAGTCGAGGTGCTCCGCACCGAGCCGCGTCTACGCAGCGAAGGGTTGCTGGGAGGGGCCCGGTACTACGACGCACAGGTCGACGATGCGCGACTGGTGCTCGCCACGGTCCTCGGAGCGATCGAGTCGGGGGCCGCCGTCGCAAACCGCGTGGAGGCGGTCGAGATCGACACGACGGATTGGCCGGGCCACGCAGTCCGCGTGCGCGATGATGAGCAACAGGAAGAATGGACGATCGACGCGTTGACGGTCGTGAACGCCACGGGGCCGTGGACGGATCGCAGTCGCGAGCTGGCTGGTGCGAAGAGCTCGGCGATGCTTCGTCCGACTCGCGGTACCCATATCCACGTGGACCGCGAACGCATCAAGCACGATCACGCGCTTATCTTCGAGAGTCCGCTCGACCGACGAATCATGTTCGTCCTGCCGTGGCGCGATCTCACACTGATCGGAACCACGGACGATTTCGATCGGGGAGATCCGGCTCGCGTCACACCCACTGCGGCGGATGTACAGTACCTGCTCGACTCGACGAACTCGCTGTTTCCGCCCGCGCGTCTTCGCGCCGAGGACGTGCTGAGCGCCTGGGCCGGGCTGCGGCCGCTCGTCGTGACCGAGCGCGGCGGCTCCGGTGAGGAGGGCGAGATCTCACGGGATTTCCTCGTCCAGGAGGAGCCAGCGGGCTTCTTCACGATCGCGGGTGGCAAGCTCACCTCTCACCGCTCGATGGCGCAGGACGCAGTCGATCAAATCGGAAAGGTGTTGGCGGAAGCCGGTGTGGACGCCCAGCGACGGTGCGACACGATGAAAATCCCTCTGCCAGGCGGCGACTTCTACGACCTCGAGGCGTTGTACGAGCACATCCGGGTTCGTGCTGCCGACCTGGGTCTCGTCGAGGGCGGCGCGCAACGTCTGGTGCGTGCATACGGAACGCGCGCCGACGACGTGCTGAACCTGGTGCGGGAACGGCACGAGCTGAACCAGCCCCTGGTCGACGACCGACCCTACCTGGCCGCGGAAGCCGTGTATGCGGCCCGTGCCGAGCTGACGCTTCGACTCGAGGATTTTCTGTACCGGCGTACCCACGTGGCGCTGGAGACCCGAGAACAGGTGCAGACTGTCGCCGAGCGCGTCGCCTCCTACCTGGCGCCGGAGCTGGGTTGGGATAGCGAGCGTGTGGAGCGGGAGATCGCGAATGCGAGAGCCGTGCGCGCGCGGGACAACGCGTGTCTGCACATCTTGCGCGGAGGCCGCTGAGTGGGACGAGTGGAGAAGGCGGTGCGGAGGCCTGGAATGAGGCGATGGATGAACACGAAAACACTACCAGCAGTTCTGGTTCTGGCGATCGTTGCCGGATGCGGGGTTCGTGAGGAGGGAGCGGCGGACCTGGCGGAGGATTCCGCGGCCACCTCGACCTCCGATACGAGCAGTCTGTCCGAGGCCGGGGATCTGGCGGTTGGCGAAGGCGACACGGCGCAGAGAGTTCCCCTCGTTTTGGGACGGGGCGGTGTCCCGATCGAGGAGCTGGAAGCGCAGACCTACCCGCTTCGTCTGGTAAACCGAACGGCGCAGCCCGCCGTAGTGTACGCGGACGCCGGCGCCGGTCGCGTCGTGCTCGACACGATCGCGCCACTGGACTCGACCCGGGTCGACATCGAGGTCAGGGCGGCAGAGCTGAGATTGCAGGCAACGGATCTGGCGGGGCAGTCGTTGATCACGGCCACGGTCGCACCAGTCGCGGACTCACTGACGCGCTGGGAGGTTCCCAGCGCGAGGTCGGATCGCTTGTGAGGCACTCGGCCGCCGTCGTATCGTCGGGCGAAACCGTGGGGCCATCGGTATCGACCGGGCCCTAGACCAGCCGATCCGAGCACGACCAGGAGCATCATCCATGCAAACGCCGGGACAAGGACGGGCGACGTGGGGCTCGAAGCTCGCGTTCATTCTGGCCGCTGCCGGGAGCGCCATCGGGCTCGGCAACATCTGGGGTTTTCCCACGGTGGCCGGGCAGAACGGCGGGGCGGCTTTCCTAGTCATCTACCTGATCGCCGTCGCCTTGATCGGGGCGCCCGTCATGCTGGCGGAGCTGATCGTGGGCCGGAGGACGCAACGGAACCCGGTCGGTGCGTTCAAGGCGCTGGCCCCCGGCTCGGCCTGGGTAGTCGTCGGCGCGCTCGGGGTGCTGACCGGCATCATGATTCTGAGCTTCTATTCGGTGATCGCGGGTTGGACGTTGGCCTACATCTTCAAGACGGCCGTCGGAACGTTCGGCCCGGAGGCCGATACGGCGGTGATCTTCGCCGAGGTGGCCGGGGGCCCGGTCCAGGCCATCGGCTGGCACCTCCTGTTCATGTGCATCACGGTCTACGTCGTTCTCGGAGGCGTGCGCGAGGGGATCGAGCGCTGGACGAAGGTCCTCATGCCTATACTGTTCGTGCTGCTGGTTCTGCTCGCTCTGCGCGCCGTGACGCTCTCGGGCGCCGGGACCGGGCTGGAATTCTACTTCAAGCCGGATTTCAGCAAGGTCAGTGTGACGGTGGTACTTGCCGCGATCGGCCAGGCGTTCTTCAGCCTGAGCCTCGGCATGGGAGCGATGATCACCTACGGATCGTATGTTTCCAAGCGTGATGACCTCGTTTCCTCCGCTGCCTGGGTGACGGGATTCGACACGACGATCGCCATCCTCGCCGGGTTGATCATCTTCCCGACACTGTTCCACGCGGGCCTGGAGCCCGGGGCCGGTGGACCGGGCATGGTCTTCGTGGTGCTCACCTCGCTTCTGTCCTCGATTCCGCCGGCGCCCATCGGCGGCATCGTGTTCGGGACCGGCTTCTTCGTGCTGCTGGGGATCGCCGCGCTCACCTCCAGCGTGTCTTTGCTGGAGGTCACGACGGCCTGGGCAGTGGACGAGCGGGGTGCGTCCCGCAGAAAAGCGGCGATCATTCTGGGGACGATCGCCTTCCTGATCGGGATTCCCAGTGCGCTCGCAAACGGTGCCGTCGGCTGGCTGTCTCGAATTCCGGGCGTGGGACTCGACTTTCTGTCGCTGCTGTTCACGATCTTCGGGCAGTACTCGCTCGTGATCGGCGCGCTTCTGATCAGCGTGTTCGTCGGCTGGGTGTGGGGCGTGAGGAACGCGGGTGAGGAAGTGAGGGAGAACGACGGCGAATTCCCGCTCGGGCGCACGTGGTCGTTCCTCATCCGGTTCGTGTGCCCGGTCGCGATTGTGGCGATTCTCGTGTCTCTGGTGCGCACGCTGTTGGCGTAAGCCCGCCGATTCCGAGCTCGATCCGCGCACGATTTCTTCGGGATATCTACGGGCGCCATCGATTCGGCGCGCCTGAGCGCGCGTAAGCGACGCTGCGGCAATCTGCTACACGATTGGGGAACTTCTGCAGCACTCGGGGGAGGCGGAGGATGTATCCGACGCCCTACCTTCCTGCGTTTCAATTGTTTACGTAATCTATGCACAGTAGCAAGGAATATGCAGTAAGATGCGAGCGACGAGGCTTCTTCCGTGGACTTGCGCAGTGCGTGACGCGAGGCCGACCGAAGGAGTCTTCGAGGTGGAGGAAGAACGGGCCGGGAACCCTGAGACTTCTGTCGAGGAGGTTCGAAGCCGAAACACACCTGGTCAGGCAGCAGGAGGAAAGGATGAGGACCTACTACCTGCTCGTCGCTCTGGCCGCGAGCATCGCGGCTCTGGCCATGGCGACCCAGCTGCACCAGCAGCAGGATGACGAGCAGGCCGAGGTCGAATCCGAGATGGAGGCCTGGTTCATCTGAGCCAACACTCGATTCGCTGACGAAGTGACTGAACGACCGAGCGCCGAGGGGCGTGGACGACGGAGCTCTGTACCTGCTTTTCGGGCAGACTGTGCGCCCCGGTTCGCACTGACTACGGGAGTGCGCCCACAGTCGAGAGCTGGCTCATCCCGCGCCGCTGGTTCTCCCAGGGGCGCTTTGTCTAACCTTCCCCCGCGGCTCTTCCCGCCGCCTTGAACCCGATCTTCGAATGGGTCCCGTCGCAAAACGGCTTGTTGGTCGAGGCACCGCAACGGCACAGAGCGAACGACCTCCGGCCCTCCGTACTCCACGCGTTGCCGTCCGAGTCCTTCAAGCACGCGGGTCCATTTACGACGTAGGGGCCGTCTTCGTATGCGGTGATCACCACTTCCTGTTCACTCATTATATCAACGCCCTTTCTTGTTCCCACCGCCTCATATGCCGTTCCGTTCCGCCCAATCAGGGAGTGCCTCAAGCAGCCTTCGCAACCGCTTCCTGGTCGCCTCGTCCTCCAGCCGTCCCTCCTCGTCGAACAGGGAGCCTGCCCCGCTCACGTACAGCTCGGGTCTCGGCATCACATGACACCCGCAGGCGCGAAGGATCTCGCGCAGCGTGCGTTGGGAGTTCACGGTTCCGAAACGACCCGGGCTGGCGCCCATGATCGCGACGGGTTTCCCGCTCAGGGTCGGCTCGCGCGGCGGCCGAGCCGCCCAGTCGAGCGCATTCTTTAGAACGCCCGTCACGGACCGGCTGTACTCCGGGGACGCGATCAGTAGCGCATCCGATCCGAGAATCGCGCTCTTCAGAGCGGCGACAGGCTCCGGATCGCCCTCGGCCTCCACGTCCTGATCAAAGAGCGGAAGGTCTCCGACCCGATCGAACACGTGCAGCTCCATTCCAGGTCGTGCCAACTCGCCGGCGGTCCGCAGCAGCGCCCGGTTGAAGGAGCCCTCGCGCAAGCTGCCGGCGATCCCACACACTACGAGTCCGCGTCCTTCTGTCTCGTTCATTCGCTCTCCCTTCATCTCACCTTCTCTTGGCCTCGGCCACCGGTGCGCGTCGGTACACTGACCCCAGTCGACTGTTCAGAATCCGACATCCCGCGTAATCTTATGCCCCTTCTCGATCCAAAGAGAAGAAACATCGAGTGTGGCACGGGCGTACGGGATCGGGTCACCCATGTGCGATTCACGCGTCAGATTCGGCCCGAACGCGATTCACCGCAGGCGCGTCCGGACCCGAACGAGTAGAAGTTCAGAGGCTGTACCGTGAAGCTTTCCGACACATCGATCCAGCGGCCGGTGCTCACGAGCATGGTGAGCCTGGCTCTGATTCTGTTCGGCTTCATCGCGTTCACGCGTCTTTCCGTGCGCGAGTTCCCCGATGTCGACTCGCCGGTCATCTCCGTGAGCGTCTCCCTCCCCGGAGCGAACGCACGCGTCGTCGAATCATCGATTACCGACGTCCTGGAGGAAGAGCTGGCGACGATCGCCGGTGTCCGGACGCTGACCAGCTCGAGCGCTGAGCAGTCAGCCAACATCAGCCTCGAGTTCACGCTCGATCGAGACCTGGAGGCGGCGGCGCAGGACGTGCGAGACAAGGTGGCCCGCGTGCGAGGCCGATTGCCGGATCAGATTCGGGAGCCGGTGGTCGCCAAGCAGGACGCCGACGCGGAACCCTTCTTCTGGATCGCTCTGGCGGGGGAGAACTACTCGCTGATGCAGCTCTCCGACCTGGCCGATCGGCTGGTCAAGACCCAGCTGCAGAGTCTGCCGGGCGTGGGACGCATTCAGATCTTCGGCGAGCGACGCTACTCGATGCGCGTGTGGCTCAGGTCGTCGGAGTTGGCCGCGCGCGGGATCACCGTGCAGGATGTCGAGAATGCAATCCGGACGCGCAACGTGGAGGTTCCCGCCGGCCGCATCGAGTCGGCCCGCAGGGAGTTCACGGTTCGGTCTCTCGGCGAGCTGAAGACTGCGGATGAGTTCGCGGACATGGTCGTCTCCGCACGGGGCGGCCAGGTGGTACGGCTGCGCGACGTCGCGCGCGTCGAGCTCGGGTCCGAGAACCTGCGCAGCTCGCTGCGTTACAACGGCCAGAATGCGATCGCCGTCGGAGTCGTGCGGCAGTCGAAGGCGAACCTGGTCGAGGTGTCCGACGCCGTCCAGTCCGAGCTGGAATCGATCCAGGAAGCACTCCCGCCGGGGGTGGAGATCACCGCAGGCTTCGACAGCGCGATTTTCGTGCGCCGCTCGATCCGCGAGGCCGAAGAAACGCTGATCCTGGCCGGAATCCTGGTCGTCCTCATCATCTTCGTGTTCCTGCGCAACATCCGTGGGACGATCATTCCGGGGCTCGCCATCCCCACCTCGATCATCGCCGCCTTCGGGGTCATGTACTTCCTCGGCTTCACGATCAACAACCTGACCCTGCTGGCGTTGATTTTGGCGATCGGGATCGTGGTGGACGACGCGATCATCGTGATGGAAAACGCGTACCGCCATCAGGACGAGCTGGGCGACGACCCCGTTACGGCCGCCACCAACGGGACGCGCGAGATCGCGTTCGCCGTGATCGCGACCACCGTAGCCCTCGTGGCGGTCTTCTCGCCTCTCGCCTTCCTCCAGGGGACGGTGGGTCGACTGTTCAACGAGTTCGGCATCGCGATGGCGGGGGCCGTGGTGGTGTCGTCGTTCGTGGCGCTCACCCTGACGCCCATGCTGTGTGCAAAGATCCTGCGTGTGCGGCGTCAGCACGGCCGGTTCTACAATGCGCTCGAGCGCGGATTCCAGGCCATCGCTCACGGATATGCCCGGTCGCTCGGCTGGGCCGTCCGCCACCGGTGGAGCGTCGTGGGAGGCGCCATTCTGGCCGTTCTGCTGGCCGGGATTGTCTTCACACAGCTGGAGCGAGAGTTCGTACCCCCAGAGGACCGCGGGTACTTCATCGTGATTACCGTGGCGCCCGAGGGATCCACCCTGGAGTACACGGACAGCTACCAGCGGCAGGTAGAGGCGGTACTGGGCAGAACCGAGGACATCGACAAGTACTTCAGCGTGGTCGGCTTCGGCGGCAACGTGGCCGGCGGAATCGTATTCGCACGCCTCACCGACTGGTCTGATCGAGACCGCAGCGTCGACGACATTCTGGCA
This sequence comes from Gemmatimonadota bacterium, assembly GCA_039586095.1. Lineage (GTDB taxonomy): Bacteria > Gemmatimonadota > Gemmatimonadetes > Palauibacterales > Palauibacteraceae > JBDHBD01. The sequence goes on along the minus strand of JBDHLB010000001.1, from coordinate 35,449 downwards.
GAGATCCGGCCTCAGCTGTTCGGCATCCCCGGCATCTTCGCTTTTGCGGCAAACCCGCCGGCCTTCGGTTTCGGCAATCCCGTCAACTTCGTCGTCCGACACCCGAACTTCGATTCGCTGACCGCTGCGCAAAACCGTCTGCTGCCGCGGGCTCGGCAGATCGCGGCGCTGCTCAACGTCGATACGGATCTCAAGGTGAACAAGCCGGAGCTCACGGTCCGATTCGAGCGGGATCGCGCCGAGGATCTCGGGATTCCGGTCGCCAACGTTGCGGCAACGCTGCAAACGATGCTGGGCGGGCGCCGCGTGAGCACGTTCACGCGGGACAACAAACTGTACGACGTCATCGTGCGGCTGGAACCTGATGAACGTGCGACCCCGAGCGACATCTCGGGTCTGTACGTCCGAGGCCGCGAGAACGAGCTCGTTCAGCTGGACGCGGTGGCGAGCGTGGAGGAGGGAATCGGCCCCCGGGCGCTGAGCCACTTCAACCGGGTCCGGTCGTTCACGGTCAGCGCAGCGGTCGCCCCCGGTTTCACGCTCGGTCAGGCGCTGGACTCGCTCTTCGCCGCGGGCGAGGAGCTGCTTCCGCCCGGCTCGAGCGTCGCGCTGTCGGGCGAGTCCCGCGAGCTCGATGAGAGCGGCTCGGCGCTCTATTTTGCATTCTTGCTCGCGATCGTGGTCGTGTTCATGGTGCTGGCCGCGCAGTTCGAGTCGCTGGTACACCCGTTCACCGTGCTGCTCGCCGTGCCGCTGGCTGTTACGGGCGCCCTTCTCACCCTCCTTCTGGCCGGCTCCACGCTCAATCTGTACAGCCAGATCGGGATGATCCTGCTGGTGGGGATCGTCACGAAGAACTCGATTCTGCTGGTCGAATACGCGAACCAACGCCGGGCTGCCGGGCGAGAGATCGTCGAGGCGATGATCGAGGCGGGCCGAATTCGGTTGCGCCCCATCCTGATGACGGCCGTGGCGACGATCGTGGGCGCTCTTCCGATCGCGCTCGGCCTGGGAGCCGGCTCGGCCAGTCGCAGGCCGCTGGGCTACGCGATCGTGGGCGGACTGCTGTTCTCGACGTTGCTGACTCTCTTCCTGGTTCCCGTCGTGTGGATCTTCTTCGAGCGGGCCCGCGATCGTCTCCGCGCCCGGTCGGCCTCCCGTGCGGATCGCGATCTTTCGCCTCTCGCCGAGGGAGCCCGCGCGATGGTGGCAGGTGCGCGAAACCGTGGCGGAGCGAAAGCGACATGATACGATCGGTTGTCGCTGTCGCGCTGAGTAGTGGCCCTCTTCTGATCCCTCTCCACCCGATGACCCTCCACGCGGTGCAGACGGTTCAGACGGTCCAGACAGTCCAGGAAGATTCCCTTCCCATCGTGACGCTGGAAGAGACGATCCGTCGGGCGACCAACCTGGACCCGTCCTACGTCGCGGCTCTGGGACGCGTCGACAACGCGGGCTGGGCGCGGCGCGCCGCGATCATGGCGTTCGTCGTTCCGTCGGTCGAGGCGAGCACGAGCTTCACACGCTCTTCATCCGAGTTCTTCAATCTTGGGACAGGCGAGTTCACCGACCGGCTCGTGCAGGGGCAGCTGCGAGCGAATCTCAACCTGTTCGACGGCGGTCGGAAGTACTTCGAGCTCGGGCGAACTCGAGCGGAGCTGGATGCTTCGGCGGCCGGCGAGCGGCAGGCGATCTACCAGACCGCCCTGGACGCCGAATCTGACTATTATGCTGTGCTTGCGGCAAAGGAGCTGACGGGAGTGGCTCGCGAGCGAGTGCGACGCGCCCAGGAACAGCTCGAAGTGGCGCGGGCGCGGGTCGTGTCCGGGGCCGCGGTGCAGACCGACTCGCTCCAGCTCCTGCTCGAACTGGATCGGGCCCGGGTCGATCAGCTGGTACAGGAAACGCAGCTGCGCGTGGCACGCTTCCAGCTCGCACGACGGGTCGGAGCGGCCGGAGCGGTCGACGCGGCCCCGCTGTTGTTCGAAGCGGTCGACGAGCTGCCGCTGACCGAACAGGCGGCGGTCGAGGAAGCGCTGACCCGCGGACCCGACTACCGTCTGGCGATCGCCGAAGAGCGGAGCGCTCAGAAGTTCCTGGATCAGGCGAGGACACAATATCTGCCGAGCATCGATCTGTTCGCCGGTATCCAATCCTTCGATGACCAGTTCTTTCCGACCGCGACGACCCGCAGCCAATATGGCTTCCAGGTATCGCTGCCGATCTGGAACGGGGCTCAGCGCGAGATCCAGATCACCCGGGCGAGGGTGGAGCGGGATGTCGCCCGCACGCGGCGTGAAGACGTGGAACGTGAAGTGAGGCGTGACGTGGTACAGGCTTACGCGGCCTACAACACGGCGCGCGCGACGGCGGAGATCGCTGCGGAGGCGGTGGGCGTCGCGACGGAGAACCTGCGCGTGCAGGACAGTCGCTACCGGAGTGGCGCGACGACGATCCTCGATCTTGTTACCGCGCAGGTCGACCTGGCCGATGCGGAGGCCGCCCTGGTGCAGGCCCGATACGCGACGCGTCTGGCTCTGGCCGGCCTGGAGGCCGTGTTGGGCCGTCGCCTGTTTCCCGACCGGATCGAACCATGACCAATAGACAGACGTTGGCGAAACCCGGCACACTTCTCTTCGCACTGATCGTGGCTGCCTGTGGCCAGGCGGACGCCGGTGACGGTCCGGGCGGCCGCCGCGGACCGCCGGCCATGCGGGTCGACGTGGCAGCAGCGATCCGTGACACGGCGATCGATCAGATTCTCGCCACCGGAGAGATCGAGGCGGTCCAGCAGATCGAGCTGCGGCCCGAGGTGGACGGTCGCATCGTGCGCATCCTGTTCCGCGAAGGGTCGGAGGTCGGACGGGGCGCGCCCCTGTTCAAGGTCGATGACGCGGAGCTCACGGCGCAGGTGGCGCGGCTCGAAGCCGAGCGGGATCTGGCGAGCCAGGCACTGGCACGGACGCGACAGCTGCTCGCCGAAGAGGCTGCATCGGAATCGGAGCTGGAGACGGCCGAAGCGCGAGCTCGCAGCACGCAAGCCGATCTGGACCTCGCGCAGGTCCGCCTGGATCGGACCACGGTCAGGGCGCCGTTCGCCGGCGTGACCGGTGAACGCCTCGTGAGCCTGGGAGACTACGTCACGTCGTCCACTTCGCTGGTCACGCTCCAGACCGTGGATCCCCAGCGAGCCGCCTTCGAGGTGCCCGAGCGATACGCGGCCCGGCTGGAGGTCGGACAGACGGTGAGCTTCCAGGTCGCGTCGGTGCCGGATCGAGAGTTTCAGGGAACCGTGGATTTCGTGGACCCGGTCGTTCGCTTGCCGGCCCGGACGATCAGCGTCAAGGCGCTCGTCCCGAACCGGGACCGGGCTCTGCAGGCGGGAATGTTCATCGAAGCACGCTTGGCCACCGAGATCCGGCCCGACGCGGTTCTTGTACCTGAGGACGCGATCCTCACCCTGGAAATGGGAAGCTTCATCTGGGTTGTTGCCGCCGATAATACGGCCACTCGTCGCCCTGTTCTGCTCGGGATCCGGACGCCAGGTCTGGTCGAGATCCTCGAGGGTGTGGAGGCCGGTGAAACGGTCGTCGTGGGCGGTCTGGAGAGGCTGTTCGAGGGGGCCGGCGTGATGCCGCTGCCCGCCGAGGGCGCCACGGCTCCGCTAGATACAGACGCGCAGGGACAGGAGCAGGAAGAACCCGAGGGCGCCGGGAGCTAGCGACCCGGCGGCACCTCGCAGTCCTCCCGCTGGCGCGTGTCGGCGATGCTCACGATGCGCCAGCCATCCTCCGTGCGGGCGAGGATGAAGGTGTCCACGCCGCAGTGGCTGAACGCCCCTGCCCGGTAGAAGGCGTACTTCGTCCACACCGTGGCCAGGTTGTCCTGAACCTGCACGATGGGATCCCAGAACGGCTCATCCCATTCCTCGTCGCCGCCACCGATCGCTGCGACAAAGCCGTCTGCCGGGATCACGCGAATCGAGGGAACGCCTTCCTGTTGTCCGGTGGCGATCAGGCGGGCCTGCGGGTGAAAGACCGCGCGAACCGCGGCACTGTCTCTTTCCCGCATGCCGTCGAACAAGCGCTGCACGACGCCCAGAACGGCCTCTCGATCCGCTGTTGTCTCCGCTTCCGTCTCTCCCTGCGCATTCAACGGAGTAACGGCTGCCAGCGCGAGCAGGGCGCAGATGATGAAAGATTGCCGCATGATTCCTCGCTTTCCGTTCCCGTGACCGAGGCGGCATGTTATACTCTGCGGCCGTGTCGAACCACCGCGTGCGTCTCGCGCTACGAGTGTCAGAGCCCAAGCGTGCGGCTGACACGCTGTCGCCTCTGTGACGGATACCTGTGAACCGATCCCGATTCCACATCTCTCAGCTCGTTGGCGTCGCCCGGCGACGGCTGCCTGGCCGCACCCGGACCGCCGACCAGATCGGGCCCGGCCTGGGCACCTTCGGCGGTGTCTTCACGCCGTCCATCCTGACGATCCTCGGCGTCATCATGTACCTGCGTCTCGGCTGGGTCGTCGGGAACGTGGGACTGGGCGGTACGCTTCTGATTGTGAGCCTGTCCTGTGCGATCACTTTCCTGACCGGCCTCTCCGTGTCGGCGATCTCGACGGACCAGCAAATCCGCACGGGCGGGGCTTACTACATGATCAGCCGCTCGCTCGGGATCGAGGTGGGTGGCGCGATCGGGATCCCGCTCTACCTGGCGCAAGGCCTTTCCATGGCCTTGTACACGGTGGGCTTTGCGGAAAGTGTAGAGCGCGTCTTCCCGGCCTTGGACGAGAAAGCGGTCGGTATCGTCACGACCCTGCTGGTCGCGCTGCTCGCGTTACGATCTGCCCGCACCGCGATTCGCGCGCAGTACTTCATCATGGGCGCGATTGCGCTGTCGTTGATCTCTCTCCTGCTGGGAAGCCCGCTCGCTGAGCCAGTGCCCGCCTCAACGGCCGGCCTGGCCACCGAACCCTTCTGGGTCGTCTTCGCCGTGTTCTTCCCCGCCGTCACCGGGATCATGGCGGGGGTCAACATGTCCGGCGATCTGCGAGACCCCGCCCGCTCGATACCGGTCGGGACGATGGCCGCAATCGGCGTCGGCTTCGTGATCTACATGTCCATTCCCATCCTGCTCGCAGCCCGTGCCGACCAGGCCTCCCTGCTGGCGGACCCGCTCATCATGCGGCGGGTCTCGTTTTGGGGGGATGCGATCCTGCTGGGCGTGTGGGGTGCGACGTTGTCCAGTGCGCTGGGCAGTATCCTGGGCGCCCCTCGTGTTCTGCAGGCTCTGGCGCGCGACCGCGTGCTGCCGAGACCGCTCGGCTGGTTAGGCAAGGGAGCCGGTGAAGAAGATACGCCGCGGAACGGGACCCTGGTCACGCTGGGTCTCGCGCTGGTCGCGGTCTACCTGGGCAACCTCAATATTATCGCGCCGATCCTGACCATGTTCTTCCTCACCACATACGCCGTCCTGAACGTGGTTGCGGGTGTCGAACGCTTCGTGGCCAGCCCGTCGTACCGTCCCCTGTTTAACGTCCACTGGTCGCTGTCGCTGATCGGAGCTGTCGCCTGTACGTGGGTGATGATCATCATCAACCCGCTGGCGACGATCCTCGCGGCGGGGTTCGTGATTGGTGTCTTCGTGTGGCTGCAGCGGCGGGAGATGCGGGTCGCGTGGGGTGACGTGCGGCGCGGGATCTGGCTGGCGCTGATGCGCACAAGTCTGCTTCGCGTGCGGGACATGCCGGATCCCAAGAACTGGCGCCCCCACCTGCTGGTCCTCTCCGGCTCGCCCACACGCCGCCGCCACCTGATCGACCTGGCGAGTGCGTTCACGCACGGACGCGCTCTCATGACCGTCGCCGCGGTGGTGCCGCCCGAGGCCGTATCGCTCGACCGGCAGACCCAGATCGAACAGCGGATCCGCGACCACCTCGAGAAGCGGGGTGTCCAGTCGCTCGTCCGTGTGGTGTCCGCCGAGAGCCCGTTCGAGGGGGCGCATCGGTTGGTTGAGACCTACGGTCTTGGCGCACTCGCACCGAACACGGTACTACTCGGCGACAGCGCAGAAGAGGAAAACCGGGAGAGATTCGCCGACTTGATCCGCTTCATCTATGAAGCGAAGCGTCACGTCGTGGTCGTGCGACCGGGCGACGAGGAGGTATTCGGAGAGCCGACGGATCGGCCGATCGAACGCCATCGCATCGACGTGTGGTGGGGAGGCCTCAAGGGGAACGGTGGGTTGATGATGATCCTCGCCTACCTGATCCAGACCAGCCTCGTCTGGCGGGGCATCGAGGTACGGGTGAAGATGGTCGTGCCCTCGGAGAGCGCGGCCGATGATGCGGAGCAGAACCTGATCGAGCTGATCGGGCGCATCCGCACACGCGCCGTTCCCGAGGTGCTCGTGGCAGGAGGACGTCCGTTTCCCGAGATACTGCTCGAGTCATCCCGTGATGCCGACCTCGTTTTTCTGGGAATGGCCGAACCGGACGAGAACTTCGCCGATTATTACGACGATCTTCGGGAACGGGCAGCCGGCCTGCCTACCACGGTGTTCGTTCTGACTTCGGAGCAAATCGGTTTCGGAGACGTACTGCGCTAGACCGTGCTCCTGGCCGGGCGAGGCACCGCCCTCACAGCTCCTCGGGCAGATCCCACGTCTGGGCCCAGAACTCGTCCTCCTCTTCCCGGATCTCGTCGAGGTGGAGGGGCTCCGGCAGGTCTATGTGGAGACGCCCCTCCTTCTCAATGCGCTGCACCATGTCGTCGGACAGGGATGGCTTCTCCCGGCCCGCCCGCAGCTTCCGGCGCACGGCCAGTCCGCCGGCCACGACGAGCAACGCCATCAGGAGACCGAGCTCCACGGGCTCAGCGACCTCGCGGTGCCTGGATCCCACGAACCGCCCAGGTCACAAGCCGGCGTGGCGCGATCCGCGGACCGAGTGCTAGTAGTCGGTTTCCCAGCCCGGGGATCACCACCCGCCTTCCCTTCATCATCCCCGCGTAACCGATCCGCGCCACGGCTTCCGCATCCATGAGCAGAGGACCCTGCAGCAATCCCGAATCCTCCATCTGCGCCCGCGCCTGGAATTCGGTTCGCGTGGGGCCCGGACACAAAGCGGTCACGGTGACTCCCGTATCGCGGAGCTCCTCCGCGAGCCCCTCGGAAAAGTGCAGCACGTACGCCTTGCTGCCGTAGTACACGGACATGAGCGGGCCGGGCTGAAAGGCAGCCGTCGAGGCCACGTTCATGATCCGCCCGCGCCCTCGACCGACCATGCCCGGCAGGAGCAAGCGGGTGAGACGAGTAAGGGCGGTGATGTTCACCTGGATCATCGCCGTGGTGGAGTCGAGGGGCGTGCGAACGAACGGGCCGAAGGTGCCGAAGCCGGCGTTGTTGATCAGAATCTCGACTTCCGCGCCCTTGCCACCCAGTGCCTCCACCAGCGCCTCTGGCGCGCCCGGCTCCGTCAGGTCGAGGGGGATGGCACGGGTCGTCACCCCGTAGGCGCGGCCGAGCTCCGAGGCGAGCTCTTCGAGACGGCTCGCGTCGCGTGCGACGAGTGCGAGCGCGTGTCCGTGTGTGGCCAGCAGTCGAGCGAGGGCCCGACCGATTCCGGCCGAGGCACCGGTCACGACGGCGAGAGGGCTGCGAGACCGACCTGTGCCTACCGACATGTTCACCGCGGGCAAAAGTGTGACAATGCTCTACGCCAAAGGTGTCGGGGCTTCAGAATCCGAGCCAGTGCTCCATCTTGACGAGAAACACGTTGCTGGGCTGTAGTTCGAAAACACCCACCATGTCTGGCGGGCGCCCCCGGCTCCGGACTGATCTGGAGGAAGTCCTGCGCCACGGCCGCGCGTGACCACGCGACATCGGAAAGGTCGCCATCCAGGCGAGGTCGCTCGGGGCCGACCCGCGTCGCTTCGAGCGTGCGCGTCAGCGGACGGTTTGCATTGGCTCGAACTTCCCTGGCCGCGGAGCGGCCCGACGCCGGACGGCCGAGCGATTCGGAAGGAGTGGGCGTGATCTCGGCTTCCGCCTGAGCCCGCCCCATGCCCGGTTGGCACAGTGTAAAGAGGCCCGCGAGCGCCCACGCCGCGCATGACATGACAAACACGCGCTCTCGTGCAGCGTTTCGCATCGAGACGCAGGACTGGGTCAGGAACCCGCTGAAGCTACCGGCGACCCACCGCACGCGCATCGCGTCGGCGAGGAGGACGAGCCGGCCCGAAAAGCGCTCTGAGGATTCCACGCGGCAGCAACCGATACCGACCGGATGCCCGTTTACCTCGCTCCGGCCCCGCAGGCGTGACGCGCACCACTTCGTGCCCCGAAATCCGAATCGTGAGGGGGAGACCGGATGCGCCCAACAACCTATGTCCGAGCGGCCGTAGTGTGCGGTCCCGGCGGAAGGCCCAGACACTTCGAGCATCACGCCAGGAGGCCACATCAATGGTAAGGCGGCGACCGGAGCCCGAAACGATGAATTCTCCCGCCTCGGACTCCAATCGCAGCTTCCCATCGACATTCAATGCCGTCGACATGAGAGTTATGCCGAGTCGCGTGTGCGAATCCGCAGTGTGCCGTTGACCTTCCACGGCGCCAGGGACGCATTCTCATTAGCGGCGCTGGGCACTCGCAGCTCCACGTTGTCGAATTCGTACGTGATCTCCGCGTTGCGGCCGGTCAACCGATCGTACAACCCGATCGCCAAGTCCGGCCACGTCGTCGTTCCGTTGTCCATGATTCGACCACCTTTCAGAGATTTTCAGGGCCATGAGCTGGCCGTTATGGCCGCTCGCCTTCTTGAAGTTGGACAAGAATACGGGAGCGGGGCGTGCGTGTCAAGGTTTTGGGGTCCAATATCTAGACACAATTGTGACAGCAGGGGTCCAGCGTCATCGATGCAGGGAAAGGGAGTCGTGGGGAAGGGGCGTCAAGAGAGGCGGGGAGCGCGCGTTGCCGGCCTAGCGGAGCCTAGCGTTCGGTGGCGAGCCTCGCCGTCTCGGCCTCGGCCGCAATATAGCCGAAGGCCGCCCACTCACCGGTCTCCAGCACGCGCCCCAGGGCACGACGGGCCTCCGACATCCGACCGTTGTACAGGTACCAGTTGGCGATCCCGTAACCGATCGTGGCGCTCCCGAGCGCGTCGGCCGCCTCGTCCCACAGATCCTCTGGTGCCAGCTCACCCCTGTACATGAGGAGCAGGCGGTGATAGGCGTCGTTCTCGATGACGTCCAGGTCCGCCTGAATGGGGTCGAGCACCTCGGCCGCCTCCTCGTCTCGTCCCAATCGACGCAGCGTCATGTACAACCAGTGAACGGTGGCCACGAGCATGTCGGGGTTACCGGACACCTCGAGACACGCCCGGTACGCGGCCAGCGCATGCTCGAAGTCGCCTCGCAGGTAGTGGGCAAGGCCGAGATGGTACCAGATGTTCGACTGCAGCGTGCTCGTTGGGATGTTGCGTGCGTTGGGGAGACCGTCCGGCTCCACTTCGTCGGGAGCTCCCTCGATCATCGAGGCGGCCTGTTCGAGATCGGCGATCGCCCGATCGAGCTGCCGGGTCGAGATGAAGCGATGGCCGCGGTGCCGGTAGAATCTCGGATCGTCGGGGTGCTGCGCGATGCCATCACCGAAGATTCGGATCGCCGCCCGATAATCGCCCGTATACGCGGTGCGTCGCCCGAGCCAGATGACCGCGTCCGCGTTGCTTGGGTCCGCTTCGTAGGCCGCGCGCGCTTCCGCTAGCCGACGCTCCCTGTCTTCGCGCACGTCCGGTGCCAGCTCGGGGGCGAACAGGGTATCCCCGAGCAGCGATACGGCCTGCGCCCCGGCCGGCAAGGACGCCTCGGACAGGGATGCCGCCGCCGGTGCGTCCTGCAGCGGCGACTGCCTCGATGACGAGCCTTCCGGGAGCGATCGCTCGTTCGCCTGGCAGCTCACGAACAAGGCCGATATTACAATGAGCGAGCGGGTCTGGGTGACGAAGCGTGCCATGCCGGACATCATAGCCCGCGGGGCGTCAGAAGCCGAGCCAGTGCTCGAATTTCACCAGCAGGACGTTGGCCGGGTGCGTGTCGAAGACTCCGCTGAACTCACGGCCGAGAGCGAACGAGCCGTCATCGGTTGAGGAGCCTCGGTCCTGGCTCCAGACCACGAAGAAGGTCGAGCCCGGACGGTATTCCCAACGCAGCACCACGTTCGAGCGGAACATTTTCACGTTGAAGTCGGGGTCGTCGAACGTGAAGTCGGTCTCACCGTCCCCCGTGACGTTCAAGCCGAAGCCGCCGTCCAGCTCGAAGATCTCATCCTCTCCGAACGTCCAAAAGCGACGGTCGAACGCCACCGCTCGCGGGTTGTCCACCCGCTTGAACTGGTCGTAGGCGCCTGCGCTCACGAACGGCTGAGCGTACACCTGCAACGACAGCTTGGGGCTGAACGTATCCGTGATCGTTGTAAGGCGCGCCTGGCGCTGAACCCTCGGCCGGCCTCTTCTCGTACGTTGAGAAGACGACGCGGCCATTCGAAGTTCTGCTGCGAGGCGGTGAAGGAGTCAGGAGACGAGCATGAGCGAGAAAAAGTACAAGACGGAAGAGCATAAGGTCCGGGGCGAAAACCTGGTGGGCAAAGTCAAAGAGATCATCCACGAGGGGAACGTTCGTCGGATCATCATCCGGAACGACGACGGGAAAGATCTCATCGAGATCCCGCTCACCCTGGGAGTCGTCGGTACCCTGCTGGCCCCGGCTTGGGCAGCGGTCGGCGCGATCGCGGCTCTGGTGACGAACTGCTCGATCATCGTCGAACGGCACGACAAGGCGGAGGCAGAAGAAGAGGAGGAAGCGGAGGACGCCGAGGTCATAGAGGCCGAGGTCGAAGTAGAAGTAGAAGTAGAGACCTGACGAAGAAGGAGCCCGCCCCAGGCGAGGCGGGCTCCCGGTCGTACCGAGATCGCCGGCGTATGCCGTGGTCAGCCGGTGCTCAGCACCAGCGGACGCGTACCCGGTAGCTGATCTTCGTGCTGTCGCGGGCCGGCACGTCCACATCGAACTTGAAGGTGTGGGCGTCGATCTTGGTGTATCGGTGGCTGGAGCTGAGGATCTGCCAGTCGCCGCCGATCGGTTCCACGACCTCGACCTCGACGTCCTCGTCCTTGTGGTTGCGGAGCTCGACCTCCCAGGTGCTCTCCGACACACAGCTGGCGATCACGTTGTACTCCATCTGCCGCCGGTCACCGAGCACGTCGAACGCCTCACCCATCTTGATCCGTACGCGCTCGTCGCGCGGGGTGTGGTCGATCCGATCCTCGCCGATGAACTGTTGCGAGCCGGACTCGTCCGCCTTGTAGACTCTCACGACGCCGGCCGGTAGCGGCATTCCGAGCTTGTTCTTCTCGCTGTTCTGGAAATCGAGGAACACGCCGATCTTGGCGTTCGACTCCACGTAGCCGTAGCTGCCGCGGTAGTAGTGGGCCGCCCCGTAGTAGATGAGCCGCTTCTTCAGCCCGAAGTCGCTCGCCTCGAGCAGCGTGACTTGCTTCTGCTCGGCGTTTTTCACAGTGGTGGGCCGGTTCAGCGTGTACAGGTGATACTCGAAGAACCCCTCTTCGGTGAACGGCGCCGCTTCAGCTGCCGCCAGCTCGTCGAACGCGCGCGCGTTCTTCATCATCTGCGAACGACCGACGCGCTGCACATCGCCGGCGACCAGTTTGAGCTGGGCGTTGTCGTACGAGGTGCCGCTGTTGTTGCTGAGGGTGACCCAGCCCGTGATATCGCCGAGCCGGTCGTCCTTGTCGATCACCATCACGTAGTCGGCCTTCCAGTTCAGATTGTTCGTCAGATACGACACCTCGAGGCGCTCACGATCCGTACGACTGTTGGCCAACCACAGAAGCGTGGGCTCCGCGATCAGGTTTTCGGGCACCTCGGGGAAGGCGATGCGGCCCGGGTAGTTGAAGGTGATTTCGTCGCCGATCTTGAGGATGGTGCCGCCGTTTACGGCCAGCACCTCGGCCTCGAACTCCTCCTCCTCGCCCGTTTCGGGATGATAGCGGTAGACCTTCACCGTCCGGCCCACATACTTCTCGAGCAACTTCTGCGGGCTCAGCAGGTCGTACCGATAATTCTGCTCGAGCACCTGCAAACGGCCCCCGAGCGGTTCGATATGGACGGTCTCAGTCTGAATGGCCGAGGCCACGTCGCCGAACTCCAGCTCGATCAGGCCACGCGTCAGATCGATGCCGCGCACCTCTCGCACGAGGCCGAAGTTCTGGTTGTACACAGTGATCATCACGGACTCGCGATCGTCCGCTGTCGAACGGACACGGCCGGGGTCGCCTCGATCACCCTCGTCGCCTTCGTCGGGCTCGGCGGCCAGGATCGGGCGCGGTCCAAACCCCGGTTCCGGCGTGGCCAACACCCGGGGTGCCAGTACTCCCATAAGGGCCACGAGCAGCACGCCCGCCACGTAGATCGTCTTGCGTCTCATCGATTTCATCGTCGTCCTCCGTCGTGTGCGTGAGCGCGTTCTCGCGCCCTACCGGCGGATAGGACGACCCGGGTCGGGAATCTTGCACAGGTGGGCACCGGCGATGGCACACGCCGCGCGGGTCGGAGGCTCTGAAAAGAGAGGTGAGGGGAGGGGCTACGCTACCATCGAAGCAAGGCGCTCGCCCAGGTAAACCCGGAGCCAAACGCGGTGAGGCACACGAGGTCACCGTCCTGGATCTTTCCCTCTTCCAGGCACTCGTGTAGAGCGATCGGGATGCTGGCCGCCGTGGTGTTCCCGTAGCGCTGAATGTTGTTGTACACCCGATCGTCGGGCAGGCCCAGCGACTTCTGCACCATCTGCGAGATCCGCAGGTTCGCCTGATGAGGAATCACCATCGCGAGGTCATCGATCGAGAGGTCGTTGGCCTCCAGCGCCTCATGCACGGCCTGTGGCATGCGAACCACGGCGTGTTTGAACACGTCCCGGCCCTGCATCGTGGGTCGAGTGCGGCCGGTTTCCACATCCTCGACGCTGATGAACGGCTCGTAGATGGATGCTGGCGTCTCCACCCACAGTTTCTCGGCGTGTCGGCCGTCGGCGTGGATATGGGTGGAAAGGACACCACGACCGGGTTCGTCCGTCGGACCGAGGATCGCGGCACCGGCGCCGTCCCCGAATAGCACGGCCGTGTCACGTCCTGCGTCGTTCTTGTGCAGTCCCGTCGAGTGAACCTCCGCCCCGACCAGGAGGACGCAGCGGTATTGGCCGGTGCGGATCCACGCGTCTGCGATGGAGAGCCCGTAGAGAAAGCCCGTGCACTGGTTGCGCACGTCGAGGCACGGGACGTCCTTCACGCCCAGCTTGCGCTGCAAGAAGACGCCCGTCCCGGGGAAGTAGTGATCGGGGCTGAGGGTCGCGACGATGATGCAATCCACGTCGGTCGGCTCGAGACCCGCCCTGTCCAGGGCCATCAGAGCGGCCTCCTGACCCATATCCGATCCACCTTGTCCGGGAGCCACCCAGCGTCGCTCGACGATTCCGGAACGCTGCTGGATCCACTCGTCCGAGGTGTCCATCATTTGGGCGAGCTCGTCGTTGGTGACGATTCGCTCCGGGACGTAAAAACCGGTGGCGAGCACGCGCGATTGAACCATGGCGCGCGTAACATAGTTATAAGCCGGGTAGCTGCAAACCGGATGTGACGGCATAATCAGGGGCGTGCGTCACGCCGAATGAACCCCGAACCCCTCGAACTGTGGATTTCGTCCATGAACGGCGAAAAGAGCAATCGGCTGCACATAGGCGGCGGGTATAGCACTTCCGGGTCTTTCGATGCGGAGCTGCAAGGGCTGCTGACGCGCCGCGCCAGACTGCTTTTCCGTGTCGGCGTGGTGGCCTCGGTCACCATCTTCACGGCCGCGCTCCTGCTGGGCGTTCGACCGACCATCACCGAGCTCGATCACCTGCACGCGCCGCTGTATCTGATCAGCATCTCCATCTGGATCAGCGGGCTCGTGTTCGTGTCGACCGGGCGCAGGACGACCGCGCAGCTCCAGGGCGCGGCCTTTTACGCCATCGCCATGAGCTTCCTCTTCCTGCTGCCCGCGTTCGCACTGCTCTTCCCGGTCAGGGAGCCCTTTCTGCCGATCGCGCTCATGCTGTTCGTCTATGCGGCGTTCATCCCGTGCAAGATCGGACAGACGTGGCTGGCCGGGCTCGCGCTCGTCACCGTGGTGGCCTCACAGACACTGGTTCCGATGCTCGTGCCGGCCGTGAGCGACTACTGGGCGAACCAGCCTGAAGGTCTGCGGTTCACGGAGGCCGTGTGGACCATCGTCGGTACGACGCTGCTGGCCGGCGTTTCGATCATGGTGAGCCGCAACCTCTACAGCCTGCAGCGGACGGCGCATCGCGCGAAGCGACTCGGCAACTACCTGATCGAGAGAAAGCTCGGCAAGGGAGGCATGGGCGAGGTGTTCGTGGCTCGGCATTCCATGATCTGCCGACCCACGGCCGTGAAGGTGTTGACGACGGGCAACGGCGACCAGCCGGTGGCGCTCGCCCGATTCGAGCGCGAGGTCCAGCTGTCCGCCTCTCTTACGCACCCAAACACGATCACCATCTTTGACTTCGGACGCACCGCGGAGAACACGTTCTACTACGCGATGGAGTATCTGACGGGTCTCGATCTCCAGCGCCTGGTTGAGCGCCACGGACAACTGCCGGCCGATCGGGTCGTCTACCTGCTGAAACAGGCGTTGGGCTCTCTGGCCGAAGCGCACGAGCGGGGGATCGTGCACAGGGATATCAAGCCCTCCAACCTCTTCGTCACGCAGCGCGGCGGCCTTTACGATTTCGTGAAGGTGCTCGACTTCGGGCTCGCCCGAGAAATCAAGCAGGTCGAGGGGTCGGAGCTCACCAAGACGGGCATGGTGTTCGGTACGCCTCGGTATATTGCCCCGGAGAGCGTATACGGAAGCAGCGCCGTCGACGCGCGGTCCGACGTCTACAACCTCGGAGGTGTCGCCTATTGGATGCTCACGGGCAAGCCGCTGTTCGCGGGCTCCTCCAGTCTCGACCTGATCATCGACCACGTGAAGACCATTCCGGCCCCGCCGCGAGAGCTCTCGGAGCTGCCCATCCCCGACGAGCTCGACCGAATCGTGATGCGGTGTCTGGAGAAAGACCCGAACGACCGGTACCAGTCCGTGCTGGAGCTGTGCGCGGCGCTCGAGGCTGTCCCGCTCGACAGCGAATGGGATCAGACCCGCGCGAGAGAGTGGTGGGAGCTGCACGCCCCGGAGCTGATTCGGGTCTCGACCTGTCATTGCGGTGGCGTCGGATGCGAGCACTGCCGGGACGAAGGAGCCGAGCCGGTGGCCGAGGAGGACGTGGCGGACGCCGTCGAGATAGCGGTCGAGGTATAGGCCCTGAAGGGCGCGTTGGCGCCCCCGAGGCACATTTCGAGGAGCGGATGCGGCATTGAGTCCTTTCGAGAGGCTCGCCGAGTGGCTGAACATCCGGCCCCACGAGGTGCGCACCGTGGTCCTTTCGTTCTGTGGTGCTTTCCTCGTTCTTTCTTTTCTCGTTCTGGGCCGCGCGCTCCGCGAAGCCCTCTACCTCACGACGTTTCCGGTCGAGACGCTCCCGTACATCACGGCCGCCGTGGCCCTGTTCAGCCTTCCCGTCGTGGCGCTCTTCGCTCGGCTGCTGGCGGGTCGCGACCCGCGGACCGTACTGAAGGCGCTGCTCGTCGTTCTCGCAGTGGGGATCGCCGCTCTGTGGCCGATCGTATCCACGGTTCAGGCAGCCGTGGTCGTGTTCTATCTGTGGCTGGCCCTCGGGACGCTGCTCCTAACCTCGGGCTTCTGGCTGGTGACCGCCGAGTTGTTCGCCGTCCGCGGCGCCAAGCGTCTGTTCGGTCTGATTGGAGCGGGCGGAACCCTGGGCGCCATGGTCAGCGGGAACCTTCTCGCCGCGCTGAGCGATCGCCTGGTTGTGAGCGAGATCATCCCCGGCCTGATCCTCATTCTCGCTCTGTTCCTCGCGATCGAGTATCTGCTGCCTCCGCCGGTCATATCGGAAGCACGAAGGGCGGAGGGGGGCATGGCCTCGGCTCGAGAGGGGCTGGGTCTCGTGTGGAAGACGCGCCACCTGCGGACCGTAGCGCTTGTCGTGTTTACCGCGACGGTGGCAAGCACGCTGGTCGACTACCAGTTCAAGGATTTGGCCCAGGGGACACTGAGCTCGCGAGAGTCACTCGCGGGCTTCTTCGGCGCCTTCTACGGGTGGACCGGAGCGGTCGCTCTCGTGCTGCAGGTGTTCGTCGCATCACGCGTCATGGCTTCGGCAGGGATCGGCGTGACCCTGAGCGTGCTTCCCATCATGCTGTTGCTGGGCTCCGCCGGGCTCCTGATCCTTCCCAGCCTGGCTCTCGCCACAATCGTCCGCGGGGCCGACAATTCGCTCCGCAAATCGCTTCATCGCTCGGGTCTGGAAGTCCTGTACGTGCCCATTCCGGCAGCCCTTCGCCGGAAGACCAAGACGTTCATCGATTCGGTGGTTGATGCCCTGGGCGAAGGCGTCGGGGCAGGGATCGTCTTCCTGTGGGTCACCCTGCCGGGCTTTCCGTCGCACTTCCTGTCGGTCTTCGTGATCGGCCTGGCGGGGCTGTTCCTGTACCTCAGCCGCTTCACCGGTCGCACGTACGTGTCCACCGTCACCGACCAGCTGCGTAGAGGCGGCGAGGCGATCGAGGCACGCACCGATCAGCGAGACCTGCTGAGTGCCAGCTTCACCCGTCTGGACCTGCGACCCGTGCTGGAGCAGAGCGGGGTGGCCACCCCGACGATCGAGCTGGAGAGCGGAGGCGCACGCGCCTCCGCCTTGCTGTCAATGGCTGCGCCACTGGAGGCGGAGGCAGAGATAGAGGCCCTGTCGCAGGACGCTTCCGCCGACACCCCGGTCGCAGAAACGACAGACTCCGAATCGTCATCGCCACCGGGCGAGGATCGTCCGGATCCGATGGATCTTCTGCACGCGCCCCGGGAAGCCGACGTGCGGCGCGGACTCGAGCTCCTGCGGCTCCCGACCCGGGAGCACGTTCCCGCCCTCGTTCGACTCCTGGCCCGGGAGCGTCTGGTCACGGACGTGACCGTGCGGCTCGTCGGTATGGAAGAGCTCGCCCTTCCACATCTCTCCGAGCTCGTGCGGGACGCGGATACGGATTTCACCATCCGGCGGCGCATTCCGCCCATCCTGGCCAAGTACGAGAGCCCGGCGGCGGATGACGCACTCCTCGACGCTCTTACGGCGCCTCGTTTCGAGGTGAGATATCGCTGTGCGATCGGGCTGATGGAGCGGCGGCGCAGGGGGCGGGCCCTGTCGCATCGAGATTGGCCCGAATTGGTCTGGGATGCCGTTAGACGCGAAGTCGGACGGGAACGACCCGTGTGGGAGCTACAGCGTTTGCTCGACGACGTCGGACCCACGGAGGACGGCCTGGTGGCGCGGGAGATGGGTGCGCGAGGGTCGCTCAGTCTCGAGCACACGTTCCGCCTGCTGTCGCTGGTTCTCGATCCAGAGGCCGTGCGAGCGGCGTTTCGGGGGGTCGCGGCGGACGATCTGAGCTTGAACAGCCTCGCGCTCGAGTACCTGGAGCACTGTCTGCCCGAGGACGTTCGCGTCAGGTTATGGCCCTTCATCGGGGACCTCAGCGCGCGTCAGCAGGCAAAGGCGTCGCGCCCCCTCCAGGACGTCGTCTCGGATCTGGTGACGACGAACGCGACCCTGTTCGGCGGCGAGCTTCAGCGCGAGGACCTGCATGACCTGCTAAGGCGGGATGAGGAGCCGCCGCGAGACGACGAAGATTGATCCGTGGCTCCTGTCGAGGGAGCGATCGCGGCCGTGAAATGGCGATGAGGCCTGTTGTAGCTTAGAGTTATCCGGGATTTTTTCACGGACGCGTACAGTGGAGGGGTGGGTCATGCGCATGGGTACGGTGCTTCGAGGTTCTCGACTTTTGGCGGCGGTGTTTCTCACTATGGGCGTGCTGGCCGCCTGCGGCGACGACGATGGCGGTGGACCGGTCGGGCCGCAGCCCGTCGACCTTTCGGGCACCTACGTGTTGCAGAGCATCTCGGTGGGAGGACAGCCTGTAGATGGTACCATTGGGGAGCTGGTCCTCACCGCGACCACGTACACGGTCACCATCGACTGGCCGGACGTGTTCCCCCAGGAGGACGTCAACGACAACGGAACCTACCAGGCGTTCGACGACGGGACGTGGTCCCAGAACTCGGCCACCGGCCAACCCGACGTGCAGGGCACTTGGACCCTGGTAGGCAATACGTTCACGGTGAGCATCGTCGGGATCGTGGAGACGGAGAACGTCTGGCTGCGACAGTAGAAGCGGGCTCCAATGAGACGATTCGTGGGACCGCCGACAGCTCCTGACCGGTTCATACGAGCGCGGGTCGCCGCGTCGCTTCTGTCGTTCTGCGCCATCGCGGGATCCCCGGTGGCCGTGGCCCAGGAGGCGACGGGTGCGCTTACCGGAGTCGTCGTAGATGCGGAGGACGGCAGCCCGATCAGCGGCGCCACCATCCTGTTGAGCGGCTCCACGCTGAGTGCGCTCACGAACGAACAGGGAATCTTCCGCCTCGACGAGCTCCTTCCAGGCCGCTACACGGTGCAGGTGATCGTCTACGGCTACGAGATCGTCGAGCGTCCCGCAATCGAGGTCGTGGCGGGTCAGCAAACGCGCATTGAAGTGCCGGTCACCAAGACGATCATCGAGGTGCCCGGCCTGATCGTGACGGCCAGTCGGAGGTCGGAGAGCCCGGGAGAAGCTCCGGTCAGCGTCGCCGTGCTCACCAGCAGGGAGATCTTCGAGCGCAACGTGACTACGCTCGATGAAGCGCTGCCTTTCGCTCAGGGGGTGGTCTTCAACGCTGGCCAGATGGATATCCGGGGTTCGACGGGTCTGGCCCGGGGTGTGGGCAGCCGGGTTCTCATGCTGTTGGACGGCCATCGCATGCTGGCCGGCGTCAGCGGCGCGATCGATTTCGCCACCCTGCCCGTTCTGGATGTCGACCGGATCGAGATCATCAAGGGACCCCACTCCACCCTGTTCGGCACAAACGCGCTGGGGGGCGTGGTCAACGTGCTCACGGGACGGCCGCCCGACGAGCCGGAGACGAAGGCCCGCCTCCATTACGGACAGTTCGACACGCCCTCTCAATTCAAGTTCACGGACGAAACCCTGAGCATGCAGGGCGTGAAGCTTCAGCACTCGCGCTGGCTCGGTAACGTGGGTGCCACGCTGTTCGCCGGCTGGGAGAGCTCGGACGGATTCCGCCAGAACGGCAACTTCGAGCGGTGGGGGCTCCGCGCGAAGACGGTGTTCGGTCGGACTTCCGACCGTCCCGTCGAAGCGTTCATCCTGTTCTCGCGCGAAGATCAGGACGAGTTCTTCGACTGGCTCTCGGAAGACCGGCCACTGGAGGTTGATCCCGTCGAGCTGGGCGACTGGAAGCGTGACGACGACCTGGTGCTCGGCCTGACAGCCAGCCCGATCAATACGCAGTCGCTTCTTCTCCAGGTCAAACCGCACATCTACTACACGAAGGTTCAGAATCACTTCCACGACAGCGACGACTTCCACCGCTCGACGCGGTACGCGACCGACGTCCAGCTGTCGACGAACCCGGCGGCGCGGCACGGTCTCACCTTTGGCGGCGAGGCGGCCGCCACGACGGTCACCTCGAGCCTCGTCGGTGACCCATTGCTATGGGACCTGGCGACGTACGCGCAGGACGAGATCAAGATCTCGGACAACGTCCGGGGTTCAATCGGCCTGCGCCTGGATTATCACTCGACGAACGAGACGGATGCGGAGCTCAATTTGAGCCCGAAGATGGGCTTCGTGTACAGACCGACGGAGGGACTCAGTCTGCGGACGTCCGTCAGCCGGGGTTACCGGGCGCCCACGCCGTCCGAACAGTTTACCGAAACGGTACAGTTCGGCTTTCGGGTGATCCCCAACCTGGAGCTGAAAGGTGAGACGGCGTGGGCGGGCGAGGTCGGTTTGACCGCGAACCCCTTCCCCTGGCTGTGGCTCGACGCCGCCGTGTTCCACAGCGAGTACAACGATCTGATCGAGCCGAGCACGGTGCCAGGAGAGCTCTTCCTGTTCCAGTTCCGAAACGTAGCGGACGCTCGTGTGACGGGATTGGACATGGGCGCGAAGTTCGGAATCGTTCCGAACATGCTGGGTCTGGACGTCTCGTACCTGTTCCTGGATTCCGAGAACAAGGATACGGGGAAGGCCCTGCAGTATCGATCGCGACACAACGTCACCGGGACGCTGTGGGGATTGAAGCGAGCCGTGGCGGTGGACGTCAGATTCCGCTCACGGGTCGAGGAGGTGCTCGCCTTCCCGTTCGATCCACGTGATGACATCACCGTGGTCGACGTCCGAGCTGGCTACCAGGTGCTGGGCGTGTACGTGCAGGGGAAGGTCACCAACCTCTTCCAGGCCGAGTACGTGGACGTCCAGGAGCGAAATCCCGGAGCCTCCCGTAGCTTCGTCCTCTCGGTGTCGCCCCGCTTCTGACGCCCCTCCGCTCTCACACCCGGCGGCTCTGAAGGGGTCCTGTCACACCCGCTCCCCCTCGAAGCCGTCTCCGATGACGCCGGTCCGCGTTATCGGCCGCTTGAGTCCTCGTTCGCATCCGGGAGCAGGGCCAGAAGCGTCGGCAGTACGATCAACGTGCAGATGAGCACCGCGCTCATTCCGAGCGTGAGCATCTGACCCATCGTCGCCATCCCTCGATGGGTGGCGAAGCCGAGATTTCCAAAGCTGAGCATGGTGGTCAACGTGGCGAACAGGACCGCTCGCGCCGTGCTCGTACCCACCATGTTTCCATCCGAGGGCGGTGCGACTCGGGCCCGATGGACCATGTGAATCCCGTTGTCGACTCCGACTCCGAGCAGCAGTGGCAGCGTGATCACGTTCGCGAAGTTGAACGGCAGGTCGAGCAGCACCGAGGCACCGCCCGTCAGCAGGCCGGCCAGCAGCAGGGGTACGAGCATCAGACCCATGGCGAGGGGGCTGTGCAGCAGAACGAGCAGGATCACGGCTGTGGCGATCGTGGCCCACACCAGGGCGGAGCGGAAAGCGCTGACGGCCACTCGTCCCGCTTCGAGATCCGTCACGGCCACGCCGGTCGCGTGCGGTGCCACGCCATGTACGGCGTCCGCAAAGGCTTCCTGCTGCGCCTTCAGGATCGGCGGCTCGCTCGGCAGCACCTCTATGCGCCACTCACCGTGCACGCCCCGCCAGCGCTGCCGCAGATCCCGGGGTATGCGGCTCATGTCCAGAGTCTCATACGGCTCGAGCGCGCGTCGAAAGAGACGCACACCCTCCGTCAAGGTGCCGACGAGGTTGGCCTCGATCACGTCCACCGCCTGCGCACGCGTGGAGGGAGGCCAGGTGTCCAGCTCCCGCCGCCAGTTCCGTAACGCGTAGTGAGCCTGATGCGCCACCTCGGAGGACTCGTCGGCGCCGTGCCACAGGTGCTCCGCCAGGCTGGCCTGAAAGCGTTCGATAGCCTCGAGTCGCGCTTCGGCCGACCGAATCCCTGGTTCGATCTCGTGCGCCTCGGGAGCGGGACCCAGCAGCTCCACGATTTCAGCCAGCGTGACACGCTTGCCCGCCTGGTCCCCAGGCACGAAATCGTGAAGCGTCAGAGCCGCTCGCACCTCGGGAAGGCGTTCCAGGCGATCCGCCGTCCGAAGAGCGGCCTCCTCATCCGGCTCCAGGATCGCGATTGTGAGCGTGCTCGCCGTCGTGTCCGCGAGCAGCTCTCGATATACCTGGATCGACTCCGAGCCCGGGTCGCTCAGGTTCGTGTGGTCATGGTCGAAGCGTGCTCTGGGCAGGAGCGCCAGACTCACGCCGGCGGCCACAGCCGCACCTCCAAGCACGACATACCGATGACGGTAGAGGAAAGACCACGCATGCTGGGCAAGTCGTCCCTCGGCGAGCAGCGGATGAGACCACCGTACGGCGTCCTTTTCGGCGAGCTTCGCGGGATCGAGCGGGAACAGCGAGAGCAGCGCCGGAAGAAGTGTGAGTGTCGCAAACAGGCTAATGAACATGCCCGTGCCGGAGATCAGCCCCAGCTCGGCCAGCCCCACAAAGTCCGTGGGCACGAAGGCGTAGAAGCAGAACGCCGTCGTGATCGCGCTCAGGAGAATGGAGCTTCCCACTCTCTCGGCCACGTCCCGGAGCGCCGTCGCGTGCTCGTGCCCTTGCCGCACTCCCTCCCGATATCCGAGACAAAAGTGAATTGCGTAATCGATGCCGAGCCCGATGTAGAGAACGGCAAAGGCGATCGAGATCATGTTGAGGGCGCCGACCGCGAACGCGGCGAAGGCGGCCGTCCCGCACAGTCCGGCCATCAACGTGATCAGCGAGGCGATCAGCAGACGCTTGGACCGCAGACCGATGTACAGCGTGATCGTGACGAACAGCAGAGCCAGCAGGCCCGCCCGGGTCGTACTGCCAGCGGCGCTCGCGAACGCCTCCTGGTCGATGACCAGCCGGCCCGTGAGCCTCACGCGGGCTCCACGCCGCATGTCGACCGGAAGCTCGTCGAACGCTTCCTTGATCCGCTCCATGGCCGGGCGCGCCGGGAAGCCGGCGCTGAAGTCGAGGTGGGGGCGGACCGCGAAGAACAGGCGACGGTCTGCTGGCGTGGCTCGCCGTCCTCGCATGAGCTCTTGCCACGATACCTGGAAGAGCTGCCGCCGGGTCTGGGCGAAAAACGTGCCGGCAATGATACCGATCAGAGGCGCGGCATTGACGTCTGCGCCCTCCCGGACCTCCCGCATCGCTGAATCGACGACCGCGAGCGCCCCGTCGAGGTGCGGTCGCCGCTCGAGCCGGCGGATCGACGGCGCGAAGCGCTCGATGTTGTCGCGGAGCTCGACCAGCTCATCCTGGTCGGTGAACAGAAGCGCGTTGCGCTCGAAGTAATCTCCGCCCCCCGGAACGTAGACGCTCTCGAACAGCACGGAGTCGGCCGCCAGTTCGGTGACGAGCGCCCTGCGAACGGCATCGACCTGGTCCGGGGTCTGGCCCTCGATGAGGACCTGAATCTCGCCTTCCAACTGTGGGAACGCGCGCTGGAAGGAGAGCTCCGCCTGCCGCCACGGGAGGTCGTTGGAAATCATCCCGCCCGTATCGGTGTTCACGCCCAGACTCGTGAAGGCGTAATACCCGAGCCAGGCGAACGTGGGAAGTGCGAGCGCCACGACGAGCCACGCCCGCCGTCGCACCCAATCGGCCCACCAGCCCAGCACCTTTCCAGCGCGCGCTTCGAGGGTCACGCCGGAATGTTAGCCAGCTCCCGCGCGGTCGTCGAACCCTGCTCCGTGACGAGCCGTCGCTCCGATTCGTCGTTCTGACGGGGTTGGGTGGGGCGAGGAGAGACGAAGGTCCAGGAGGACCGCCGGACCGGGAGGCGAACATGAGGCGAGCAATGGTGGGACTCATGCTCATCGCGCCGCTGCTGAGCGGCTGCGCCGTTGGCTTCGCAAAACACTCGTACCACGAGCCTTACGAGCCGACGAGTCTGGCGGAGCTGGGCATTCCACGCGGTCACGTACCGCCGCCCGGCCGTTGCCGCATCTGGCTTCCCGGCGTGCCGGCCGGCCGGCAGGGACACGTGGCGTCATGCCACCGCCTGGAGTGGCGTGTCCCGCCCGGCGGCTGGCTACTGAATCGGCTCGATCGGTACCTGGTGGAGCTGTGGATCTACGACGATCACCGACCAAGGGTCAGAGAGATCCTGACGTTCGAGCTACGGGGCGGTTACGCGTACGAAGATGGGCGTTACGGCTACTGAGGGAGCTACTGCGGAAAGGCAGAGCGGACCGCCGAGCGCACGGCTATCCTACGCGACCGGCAGCGCTCTGCCCGTTGGAGCTCTTCGACAACAACAGGCCCAGGAGGGCACCGGAGATGGGAGCCGCCGCCACCCAGGCCGAGAAGCCTACCTGCTCGAAGAGCAAGGGCACGAGCACGCTGGCTGCCAGGGCGGGTGCAGCCAGCGCCGCCGACGGCCGGACTCGGCGCCCCCAGAAGCCGATCGGCAGAGTCAGGAGAAGAATCCACGCGAAATCGATTCCATCGGTGAACCGGCGCGCCAGCGATTCGGGGTAGAGCAAGAACGCCCAGCCTCGACCGGCTGAGTGCGCGACCGGGCACGCGCGCTCTCGGTCAGTCAGCCATACGCAGAAGCCATCGCTCCGCAGCTGTGCGACCATCGTGACAGTTCGCGTGTCACGGTCCGCCTGACTGCCGGATCCGACGCCCTCCGGGGTCGATACCGGCGCCGGGAGGCCTGGCGCACCGTCGGGTATCCGCAGGTCGGGCTGGTCCAGCCGCATCGCGACCGCCCGGCTTCGATATCGCAATACGAGATCCCGATCGTCGAGACCGTACAGAACGATCTCGCGCTGATGGTCGTCGAATACGGAAAAGATCGGGGCCAGCGCGGGCGGACGAGCGCCCGACCGGAAGACGACTCGGACGGGCGCACCGCCAAGCAGACGCGCCCGAACGGTGTCCGAGTCCGCGAGTCGATGAGACGGCGCCGGGGTCCCGCCGATCGACGCTTCCAGGATCCGTCCTTCATAGGCCTCGAGGTGTCCCAAATCGGCGGTCCACTGACCGTAGTACGCCGACTGCGGGAACGACGGCTGGAGCAGCCATGCCGTCAGAAGCATCGTGACCACGGGCACTGCTGCCGCCGCGGCGCACAGCCAGCGCCGGGCGCGCGGCCCGGGCCGGATGAGGACCGTTGCCTGGCCGGCCAGGAGCACACCCAGAAGCGCTCCCAGCGTGTTGAAGACGACGTCTCCGATCACCGGATAGCGCCCGGGAATCATGAACTGAAGCCCCTCGATGGCTCCCGACAGGAGGGCGGCGGCGGCCACGGCTCCGCTCGGCCGTGCCAGACTCCAGCCAAGCGCCACACCGAGCGGGAGAAAGAGGAGGACGTTGACGATCGCGTCGGCCAGTCCACGCGAGCCGCAGATGAGACAGAGGCCCGAAGCCGGTTCCCCGGGTCCAAAGTACGGTGTGAGCGTGCCAGCCAGGATCACGCCGATTACGACCGGGGCCACCCACTTCTTGTAGTGGCGGTTAGCGCGCGCCGTCCCCAAAACGTCAGGCATTCTGATCTCCGGCGACTACAGAGCCGGCCCGAGCTGCAGGAACCACCCGGGCGAACGGTCGCTGATCCAGCTCCACCCGACGCGGGCAGGGCCGAGGAGCGTGTCGAGACCCGCGAACACGCTCACGCTGTAAAGAAGCGAGCCGAGGTCCATCTCGTCGGCGGTCTCCCAAGCCTGCCCCGCCTCGAAGGCCACGCCCAGTCGCAACGGGGCACCGCCCGTCTGACGGGCCGGCGCCCCCGGACGCAGATAATACGCCAGGCGGCCCTGGCCCGCGTGGTCTCGTCTGATCATGGGGAGGCTATCATGGGCTGGCCGGTGTTGACCCGCCAGCTTACGGCATGCCGCACGCGCTCGGGAGCGCCGGTCGGTGAGGGCATGCCGGATCCCCAGCCGTTGTCAGCCGCTGGAGATTCGCGTACGCTGCCGCACCCGTACATGGGGCGACGGACAGAGGAAACAGCCACGACCGCGCCGCGACCTCGTAAAGCGTGCGCGTAAAGCGCTGCGTTTACAACGCGTTTCTGGACTACTGACGACGAGCACTTTGGACCGGTCGCACGCCGATGCTTGAAGATGGCCGCACGGTGCCAGCCGGCGCGCAGATCGAGGCCGATGTATGTGTGGTCGGCGCCGGGCCAGCGGGTATCCCGATCGCGCTCGAGCTGGGCGACGCGGGGGCCAGCGTCTGCATGCTGGAAGCGGGCGGAATGCGACCGGACCGCGCGACACAGGCCCTCCTGGAGGCGGAGAGCCCGGCCCATCTTCCCCTGGAGCACTCGCGGCTCTGCTGCCTCGGTGGGTCGACGAAAGTGTGGTCCGGGTGGTGCCGACCGCTGGATCCTGCCGTGTTCGAGCCGCGAGAGTGGGTCGACGAGAGCGGTTGGCCGTATGCCAGAGCGACCCTGGATCCGTATTTCGAGCGAGCGCACCGACTTTGCGAGCTGGCACCGTTCGACTACAACACGGCGGCGTGGTCTACTCCGTCGGCGCCGGCATTCGAATTGGAACGCGACCTGATCGAGACCGCTGTCTTTCACTTCAGCCCACCCACGAAGTTCGGCCGCGCCTATCGCGACGTCCTCGCCGGGTCGCGTTCCGTGAAGGTGCTGTTGCACTCGGCCGTGACCGAACTGCTTCCTGCCAGGTCCGGCAGGCGCATCGATAAGGTGAGAGTCGCCACACTCGATGGTGGGTCCTTCGAGGTCTCGGCTCGATTCTTCGTGCTGGCCGCCGGCGGCATCGAGAATCCACGCCTGCTGCTGCTGTCAGACAGCGTACACGAGGGCGGTGTGGGCAACAGCCGCGATCTGGTTGGCCGCTACTTCATGGAGCACTCGTACGTGAACTCGGGTTGGCTACACCTGGAAGCGAACGCGCCTTCGCTCGCCTTCTACTGGCGGCATCCGGTCACGCGGAACGGCCACAACGGTCTCATCCGCGGTGTGTTCACGATGCCGGAGCCACTCGTAAAGTCCGAACGGCTCGTGAACGCGGTTCTCTTTCCGCTGCCGCCGCATGAGGCCCACCCGTCCCTGTCGACCAGAGGTGCCGATGGCCTGCGTGTTGTTGCGCATACGATGCGGGAGGGCTGGATACCACCGGACATCGGGACACACCTGGCCGCGATCGCCCGCGATCCCTGGGGTGCGCTGGTCGCCGCATCGCAGCGCCTCAAGCCCCGCCGAGCGGATCTGGGTGCCCTGCGGCGCGTACGACTGCGCGCCTACTGTGAGTCTCCTCCTCGATACTCACACCGGGTGCAGCTGACCCGATCGCGAGATCGACTCGGTCGGCCAGGCGTGCGGGTCGAGTGGGAGCCTTCGCCGGTTCAGCGCGAGAGCCTGAAGCGCGCCTACGAGTTGCTGGACGTGGCGCTGCGCCGAGCGGGAATCGGTCGGGCCGAGTGCGAACTCGATACCGACGCAGAAGCGTGTTGGGAGGTTGGCAAGCACCATATGGGTGCGACCCGGATGCATGTCGATCCGCGTTCTGGAGTGGTCGATCCGGACTGCCGCGTGCACGGAGTCGACAACCTCTTCGTGGCGGGCAGCTCCGTGTTCCCGACCACGGGTTACGCCAATCCGACGCTCACCATCATCGCGCTGGCGTACAAGCTTGCCGATCACCTCAACGGTCGGTTGAATACCGAGGGACACGGGGCGTGACGGACCCAGCAAGCCTCCCTGCGGCCGACGCGCCACCAACAAGACTCCGTTCGGACGATACGCTTTCCGTGTGCGTCATCAACTACAACGGAGAGGTCTATCTCGAAGAGACGCTGGACGCGCTCGGCCGTGTGACGGCCGATGTGGGCGAGATCCTCGTCATCGACAGTGCTTCGGCGGACGCGAGTGTCGCGTTACTCGAGAGCCGCACGGATGTCGCCGTTGTCCGCCTTGCCGAGAACCTGGGGCCCGGACGGGCACGTAACGAGGGCTGGGCGAGAGCCCGGCACGATCTGGTCCTTTTCGTCGACAATGATGTGGCTGTGGAACCGGAGTGTCCCGCCCGTCTGATCGAGGCGCTTCGATCAGACGCCGCAACGTTCGTGATGCCCCGCATCCTGCATGCCCATGACCCGGGCACGATCCAATACGAGGGGGCCGCCAGCCATTTCACGGGTCTGGTCCGGTTCGAGAATGCGGAACGTCCCGCCAGCGAGTGCTCCGATGCCTCGCGTCCCATTCAGTCACTGATCACGGCCAGCTTCCTGGCCGACCGGAGGCGCTGGGGTAACCGGCCCCTGTTCGATGAGGAGCTGTTCTATCTGCTCGAGGATCACGAGCTCGGGCTCAGGGCGCGGATCACAGGTCACGAGATTCGGTCCGTACCGACAGCCCGGTGTCTCCACCGTCCCGGCACACCGGCGCTGTCACTGCGCCTCACGGGTGGCTACGCGGATGTACGGATCCAGAACCTGATTCGGAACCGCTGGGTCGTGCTGCTGAAGAACTATCAGGCGCGGAGCCTCGTGGTTCTATCGCCGGTCCTCGTGCTGTTCGAGGTTTTCCAGATGCTGGGTGCCGTCAAGAAGCGGTGGGTCCGGCACTGGTTTGCCGCCGCCCGGTGGCTGTTGGGCCACCTGGGACACATCCGGTGCGAGAGAAGAAGGGTACAGGAGCGGAGAGTGGTGCCCGATCGGAAGATTCTGAGCGGGGGGGCGATCCCGTTCTCCGACCGACTGGCCAGCGGGCGCCTGGAGGCGGCGGCCGCCTGGCTCGTGGATCGGACCGCCCGCGCTTACTGGACAGTGGCCCGGCATTGGCTGTGAGCGTCAGGCCGACTTCCGCGGCCTTGAACTGGCGAAAGGCACGCAGCGACCTGTCACTGTCCTTCTCCGCTCAGCTCATCTACAAGCTGATCGGCTACGTCATTCTGGCGGTCCTCGCCCGCTACCTCTCGCCGGACGAATTCGGGCAGTTCTTCTACGCAGCCGCCGTGGCCGGAATGTTCGTGCTCGTCACGGACCTCGGCACGTATCGCTATCTGCTGCGCGAGGCTGCGGCTTCCCCCGAAACGGCGCTCGATCGCTTTTCCGAGGTTCTTTCTCTGCGCCTGCCCGCTTTCCTCCTCTACTTCGCGCTCGTCGCCGGGTTTGCCCTCCTGGTCAAGCCGGATATCGCCGGAGTCGTGATGATCACGGGCCTGTACGTGGCCCTGAAGGACCTGTATCGGTCGGTGGCATCGCTCTTTCTCGGGCTTCGCAAGGTCGTGTACGCCGTGTTGGCCTACGGCAGCTCACAGGTCCTGCTGGTCCTTGTCGTGCTGTTGCTGACCGCACGGAAGGCGAGCCTGCATGAGATCCTGTGGGGCCATGTGGCCGCCTTCGGAGCACTCCTGTCGGTCGGGCTGCTCGTGGCTCGTCTGCGCATCGGCCCGTTTCGACTCGTGCCGAGGCTCGGCGTGCTCGGCGGGGTCGCCAGGCTGTCGTTGCCGTTCTTCATGCTGGCCGTGCTGGAGCTCATCCACTGGAAGGTGGATACGCTGATGATCGGCTTCTTCTGGCCCTACTCCCAGGTTGCCACCTACGAGACCGCCGCGAAGCTGTTCGAAGCCTCCCAGTTCATGATGCGACCCATAATGGCGATCTTCCTCCCTGTTTGCGCCCAGTTGGTGGTGCAGGGGAAGTGGATCGAGATCGAACGCCTCAAGCGCAAACTTCTAGGATGGGCGGCGGGTCTCGGGCTGGCGATCGCAGGCGTGGTCTTCGCCGTCGCCGGCCTGGTCATCGTGCTGGTGTACGGTTCAGACTACGTGGCGTCCGAGCCGGTTCTGCGGGTGCTATACCTGGGCAGCCCGGCCCTCTACCTCAGCTTCGTCTCGCTGTTCGTCAGCAACGCTCTGCACCTGGAGCGCCAGGCGGTGATCGTACTCGTGGTCGGCGTGCTCGCGAACGTGGTGCTGAATCTGTTTCTCATCCCGCCGCTCGGCGCGATCGGGGCGGCCTTCACCTCGGTGGTGACGCAGACGATCGTCGCCGCGCTTCTGATGCGACTGAACCGGAGAGGTCTCAGGCAGGCCGCCCGCTCAAAACCGGACGGGACGACCCTGGAAGCTCGGTAGCTGCGGGGCGCCGAGCCACTCACATATCGTCGGCGCCAGATCGATGGAGTCACAGGCAGGGAGGGCGGGGCCCGGCGTGATGCCGGGTCCCGCTGCGATGAGCCACCCGTCCGGCAGGTGATTCCCTGAGCGACCTGAAGGTACGGGGGCGCCTTTTTCCCAACGCACCTCTCCGTAACGATCGGACGTGACGCCCGAGAACTGCAGAGAGGAGGTTCGGGCCCAGCGGATCACGAGATCGGGCAGGAAGCGCCGGCGGGGGGCATCCGGGTCGACCGCGTCATCGACCTGAATGACGTCTTCCACGATCGACTCGCCGGTCTCGATCGTGCGAAAGCCGCGAAAGGCCGACTCCAGCTCGTCGAGGACCGTCCGGTACTCTTCTCCCGGCTCCACGATTCCCTGCGGCTCTCGGCCTCGCACGTTCACGCGCACGTAGCCGTTGATGTCCACCGGAAGCGCGAAGAACCGGGTCCGGCTCCAATCGAGCATGCGCGCGGACCACAGCGGTACGAGCATGTGATTCACCGATGTGGGCACACGCGTGGTGATTTGTCGGACGAGTCGCCACGGTATGCGACGCTTCCACCGATAGAGCAAACCTTCGTGCGGCGATTCACCCTCCCCGCCGCTGTGTACCTTCTTGACCAGCTGAGGCAGTCGGTCCACCCATCCGCTGTTGGCTTCCATGCCATGCAGGGCGAACGCCAGAATGCGTGCGTGGTCCGGCGCCACCTCGAGGATGCGCCCCAGAGCCCGGTCGGCGGCCACGTACAGCTCATCGCGAGCGCCCTCCAGAACCCGAAGCGTCTCCTCGTCTGCTTCCGAAGTGTCTATTTGCGCCACATCCCACAGGTAGTGGGTCCCGCGATGCAGCGCGCCGAACACGAACAGGAACAAGTCCCATGACTGGGATTCCAGCAACCAGCGGCCGATGTCCGCGGTCTGCTCGAGCGTGTCGAGCATCTCACGGCGCAGGCGAAGGAGAGACTTCGGCGTCTGCTCTCCGAAGCGCTCCGGTTCCATCGCGGGTCGGCCGAATCGGGCTCGCAGCTCCTTTACGGTTTGTGCGGGATACGAAAAGACGCCGAAAGCATCATGCGTCTGCCAGCCGGATACATAGGTGCCATTGAGGGCATGGGGAGTCCGCAGGGCGTAGGGGACGTCGAACAGGGCAACCCGGAAACGACCCGGGTCGAGCTGTTCCCAGAACGGTGCCTGGGGCAACCATTCTTCCTTCGCGTACTCCAGCCTCATGCGATCCGGGTGCCACATCTTCCCGTAATACCAGCCGTGGTACTCGGTGCGCTGGGAGCTGTAGAAAGTCGGCCAGACGGCGCTCGCAAAATTTACCGCGTCGGACTCGATCCGTCCGAAGCGCCCTCGCTCGCGGAGACGCTGGAGCGTAGGAAGACGTCCTTCCTCCAACAGGTGCTCGATGCGGTTCACGTCCGCCGCATCGATGGAGACCGCGATTACAGGGCTGGTAGCGCTCATGCCGCCTTTTTGCCTACTGTTCAGGTCTTCGTGATCATGTGGTACGTCGAGCCGCGGCTCGAGAGAAACGAAAGAGGCGCAGTTGCCAATCCCGACTGACAGCTCCGTGAGCCGCGTGTTGGTGCTGCTGCCCCAGCCTTTCTACGAGGACCGGGGCACATCGATCGCGCTGAGTCACTTTCTCCGAGCTCTTTCGCAGCTCGGACAGCCGGCGGATGTGCTGTGCTTCGGCCCGGGCCGTGACCTCGATCTCCCCGGGATCCGCTTCGTCCGGGTACCGAATCCATTCGGCTTTCGCCATATCCCGATCGGACTGTCGGGCCGCAAACTGGTGCTGGACGGCCTTCTACTGCGGACGCTGCGCCGGCAGCTTCGGCTGAACTCCTATCGATGTGTTCATGCCGTCGAGGAAGCGGCTTTCATAGCGGCCAAAGTATGTCGCCCTCGCGGCATGCACGTGATATACGATATGCAATCCTCGCTGCCCGAACAGCTGGCGCAGTATCGCTGGCTTGGGAACCGGGCGTTTCAACGGGTCGCGAGACGGCTGGAGCGCTGGTTGCTGGACAACGTCGATCTGGTGGTCTGCAGCGCCGGCCTGGAGCCGCACGTTCGAAGCATCGCCCCGGATGTCCAGTTGCGCTCCTGGCATTTCCCATCCGCACTGGATGTGCCACACCGCAGTGCGGTGGCCCACCTTCAGGAGAAGCTGGGTATCGAGCCGAAGCACAGGGTCGTTGTTTATATAGGTTCTTTCGCCCGTTACCAGGGAATGTCTCTCCTCGCCCAGGCGATACCGAGAGTCCTCGAGTCCGATCCAGCGGCCGTCTTCCTGCTTGTGGGAGCGGCTACCACGGCCGAGGTGACGACCACTTTGGGGCTGATTCCGAACCACCTGGTGGATCGGGTACTCATCGTGCCCCGCGTCGATCGAGCAGAGACCCCTGCCTACCTTGCTCTCGCCGATGTGCTCGTGTCACCCCGAATCCATGGTGACAACTTACCGCTGAAAGCGTTCGACTACTTGATCACGGCCAAGCCGATCGTCGCGAGCGACATACCGGCGCACCGGGCGTTGCTCGACGAGGGTGTCGCACTCCTGGCCCCGCCGACGGCGGAGGGGTTCGCCGACGCCATCTGCCGGGTGCTGGCGGACGGCGAGCTGTCGAAGAGTCTCGAGTCCGGTGCCCGCGCGTTCTCGGAGGAGTACCTGGCCTGGGACCGCTTCGTGGACCGCGTGGACGAGATGGTGCAGTGTGTGGGCGTCAGAACGGGTTCGTCGCGAAGACCGAGAATTCGGGAATGAACCCGCGGCCGTCGATCTTCAGCGCGCCGACGACGGCGTCGGCGATCTCCTGCGGACGCAGCTTCTTGGGCGACGGCTCCTGAGCGCGGCCCAGCTTGGAGGCGAACGGGGTCAGAACCTCGCTCGGGTTCACCAGCATTACCCGAACGTCGTGGCGGCGCAGCTCGTCTCGCCAGCATTCGGTCATGCCGCGGAGTGCGAATTTGGAGGAGCTGTAGGCCGTGCTGCCTCGCCCGCCCCTGAGGCCCGAGGTGGATGAGATGTTGATGAGCTCCCCGCTCCCCTGTGCAATGAACTGACGGGCCGCCTCGCGGGCCATGAGAAAGGCCCCGAACACGTTTGTCCGGTAGACCCGCTCCAAATCCCCGAGCTCCATGTCGACGAGCGCTCCACGGTATCCGATCCCCGCGTTGTTGACGAGGATGTCCAGCCGTCCCTGGCGCTCGACGGCCGTCTGGACTGTTCGGATCGCGTCCGCTTCGACGCCTACGTCCCCGACAATCCAGTCGACTCCGAGCGCATCGGCCGCCTCGTTCAGGACGTCTTCACGTCGCCCTGTAATCGTGACGCGTGCATTCTCTGACGCGAGCGCCGCGGCGATCGCCCTTCCGATTCCCTCGCTGCCGCCCGTCACGAGCGCAACGGCCCCATCCAGCTTCATGCTTCCTCCATTTTCGGTGAGCACATCAGTGATTTCCCATCGCGCAGCGCGACGACACCGTCTCCGCCAGTGGCCGAGCGGACCTCTTCGATGCGGTCCGGATACCTGGCAGTTGGGACTACACAGGGAGCGCGGCCTCAATTAATCGGATGCTGCAACTATCTGCAAACAAGGGTGCCCGGGACGAGCTGTTACAATGCGGGACGAGCCGTTACACGGGCGCGCTCAGCCGCATAGCGGCCGGTGGCGGCGACATTTGCGGGTTTGGAGACGGCACTCCTCAGGCGTTGAGGCACGCGGTGCATGCTGACCCCTGTAGGGGATTTCCCCACACGCGTGTAGGGAATTTCCCGACACGCCTGTAAGGTTTTTCCCGACAGACACTTCCGGGACGCGCAGGTTATCTTTTCTTGCAGCAGGCGCGGCGTGTTGTCGGCCGATGTGGCGCCGCGACTCTGTGTCTGCCCTTGTTCTGGGGCGGTGGTCGCGAGGGTCGGGAGCTGCGGGCAGGCGCAGCGGACCTTCATCGGCTAAGGAGCGTCTTTATGTATTCCAGGCTTCTTGGCAACATTCCGGTCTATATGGCAGTGCTCATTCTTCTTCCGCTGCTCACAGGCTGCGACAGCCATTCCGCGCCTATCCTCGACCCCGTCGCGCTCCGCTCGAGCGTGACGACACAGGAGACCACTCCGCCCGAGACCGTTTACGGTAGGGTCAGCGGTGGAGGGCATGTTCGCGAGGGGATGTGGGACATCAGCTTCGCGGGCCAGGTCCGCGCCCTGGGCACCGAGCACAACTACGTGTCGTGGGCGGACGCCGATCGCTGGACCTCGTACGATCCGAAGGGTCAGTGGGTGATTCAGTTCCACAGCGTGTCGGCACCTGCGCTTTCAGGAGGGACCTTCAAGTCGACCGAGTTCCTGGATGCCACGTTCTCCTTGAAGCGGCAGCCGACTTCCGCATGCGTTTCAGCGACGACCTTCACGGCAGTCGGACGCTTCAACGGCGAACCGGGCTGGACCGTCTGGGTGCGGATGGCGGACGCAGGCCACAGGGCGGAGAAGGGCGCCTACGATTCCTTCCGCGTCGCGGTTTGGGCGCCGGGAGACCATCCCGACTCGAACCTCAAAGCGTTCGACACGTTCGAAGGTATGACGGCGAACGCGACATGTTTGGGTGGGAAGAAGCGAGATCTCGCCTCCGGCAACCTGAAGATAGACCTGAAGTTCTAGGTCGCCGTACTCTCCGAGGAGCTGCTTGCCCGGGCGACTTGAAGAGGACCGCTGCTGAGGCGATCTTCTGAAGCGCAGAGTCCCTGCTAGACATCATCGGGCGGAGGCTCTGCCTCGCCGGCGCGAATGCCGCCGTCGAGGTGAATCTCCGCCCCCGTAATGTAGGAAGATTCGTCGGAAGCCAGGAATACCACGGCGTCAGCCACCTCGTGTGGTGTGCCCCACCGCCCCAGGGGCGCCCCTCTGGCGACCTCGCGTAGACGCGCTTCCCGCTCACTTCCCTCGCCGAGGAACGCTTCCCACATCGGAGTGAGGATCGCGGCCGGACTGACCGAGTTGCAGCGAATCTCCAGACCGTGCTGAGCGCAGTAGAGCGCCACGGTCCTCGTGTGGTTGCGCACAGCCGCCTTGCTCGAGGCGTAAGCCGCCGCGCCGGGCTGACCCACCAGACCCGAACGCGAGGCGATGTTGATGATGGAACCGGTGCCGCTGCGGCGCATCGCACGAATCCCATGCTTACAGCCGAGGAAGACACCATCGAGATTCGTGCGGTGCACGGCGTGCCACGCTTCGATGGACGCTTGCTCTGGATCGTGCGGACCGAGCCCTTCTTCGAAGCCGGTGATCCCGGCATTGTTGACCAGCACATCGAGACGGCCGTGGCGCTCGAGGATTCCGTCGATCGCCCGGACCCAGTTCGCCTCCACGCGCACGTCGAGATGCTCGTAGCGGGCGAGTGGGCCGAGCCTGGCAGCCACCTCCCGACCGAGCTCGTTTCGGATGTCGCTGAGCACCACGGAGGCACCCTCGCTCACGAGCGCTTCGGACACGGCCTCGCCGATGCCCCGTGCGGCACCAGTCACCAGCGCGATTCTGTCGTCGAGTCGTCCCATCGCTATCCGAGGCTGGTCGCTTGCCGGCTTGAATCGCAAGCGTA
>JBDHLB010000100.1:0-6675 GCA_039586095.1 Gemmatimonadota bacterium | reverse complement strand
GCTACGCCGTTCGACGACAGAGCGGTCGTTGTCCAGGTACGCGCGGATATCGCTCTCGAAGCTCAGAAGTGGATGTGGCAGCAAACGCTACAGCCCAACACGGGCCAGTTGCACGGTGTCCTTCAGATCGATTCGTGGGATGCGATCAAGCTCCAGCGGCTCAAGGACCGGCGAAACTTGTACGCCATCCTGCCGGACGAGGTACGCCGCTGGCTGCTGCTGCGGCTGAGCTCCGTAAAGTACGCCTATTTCAACGATCAGCCCGGATCCGCTCCGAGCTTCGCCCGCCGGCTGCCCATGGACTCTCTCCCCGGGCATCTGTATCAGATCTCGCACCCCTTGCCGCGAGCGTATGTCGTGAGCCATTGGCGAACATACCGGGATGACGAAGCCGCGCTGAACGGGATGTTGAGTCCGACCTTCGATCCGCACCGGGAGGTCGTGCTCCTTGGCAACGGGACGTCTCGGCCTGGCGTTGAGGCGAGTGACTCTTTGCCGGACATGGAGGCGGGAGGGGATGAATCGGGGCAGGGGCGCGAACGAGCCCGAATCATGTCCGATACTGGTGAAGAGATCCGCATTCGCGTGGACGTCGATCGAGCAGGCTTCCTTGTCCTTACCGACACGTTCTATCCGGGGTGGCAGGCGACTGTGGACGGACAGGTGCGAGACATCCGTCTCGCGAACTACTTCTTCCGCGCCGTCCCCATCCGACCGGGCGATCGAGAGGTCGTGTTCCGATATCGGTCGCTGCCGCTGGAACGCGGCGCGATGATCTCGCTGGCCACCCTCGTGCTCGGTGGGGTAGGGCTCGGTCTGTTCGCGTCGCGTCGCCGCGCACCGGTGCGCAGACAGGGAAATCTTTGACGCTCGACCCTCCTCGCACGATGTCCTTACGCTTTGCAAAAAAAGACCTTATGAGTGTGCCCGAGCTGGCACGCTCATTGCACACAAAGCGGGTGGGAACGATGCGGTAGGGGGAGGACAGACACGGTGCGGCACCCGTTGCGCAACAGATACAGGAATCGGCGCGGCTTCACGCTCGTGGAGCTGATGATCGTCACCGTGGTCATCAGCGTGCTGGCGGCAATCGTCGTCCCGCAGACTTTTGCCGTTCGCGATCGTGCCTACAGGTCGACGATGAAGCTGGATCTGAAGAACCTGGCAAAGAGCCAGGAAGCCTACTACGTGGACAACCAGGCATACACCCCGGACCTGGCGAGCCTGACCCTCGGCTTCAGGGCTTCCGCCAACGTAACGGTAAGTATCGAGAGCGCGAACGCCACGGAGTGGAAGGGGCAGGCCACGCACTCCGGAACCGCTTCGACGTGCACGATCACAGTGTCGATGAACAGTCGTGGCAACCCGACGTGCAGTGACGGTGTGTAGTGATCGAGGTGCTCTCGCGCCGTGATCATGTCCGGTCGACCACAGTAGCGAGCCCCTCCCTCCCCCCGAGAAGTACTCCCCGGTCCTTCAACGCGTTGATCTCCGCTTGATATCCGACGGCCACCCTGTTCCGGACACGAGCCACGCACGGGACGCCAGCGGTGACCGATCTCAGCCAGCCAGCGACACGACCGCCGAAGCGAACGACCTCGGCCGCTCGAGGCTCGGAAGGCGTCCGGCCGGGAAGCAGCGTGGCGGGCCCCGCCTCCGCGGGGGTCAGCCTTGCAGAACTGCTCCTCGTGCTGACCTTCATAGGGCTGCTGATCGGGCTGGCGGTTCCACAGCTCTCCTGGCTCGAAGCCACTTCGCTCTCCCGATCGGCGGCAGCCGCACGGATACAGCTGCAGCGTGCACGCATGCTGGCAGTGGCCCGCCGACAAACCCTGCGCATCCGGATTTCCGCCTCCGGATCCCTCGTCCTCCTCGATCCGGACGGTGAGCGACTGGAGGAAATGCCTCTGCAGGGAGATGGGTTGTGGACGCTGGATTCGTTGCGGCTTCGACCTTCGACGCTTCGCTTTAACGCCCGTGGTCAAGCGGCGCCCGGAAGCCTCTATCTGTACCGCGGCCACCGCAGCGTTCGTCTGGTGAGCAATTTCGTCGGTCGAATACGCCAGGAGCCCCTCCGGCGCTGACGCTGGCGCAAGAGGCGATGCAACCGACGCTTCCGACGCGAATCTCGCTCCTGCAAAAAGTTCGGGACATGGGCAAAAAGCTACAGGGTGTCATTCGACTCGATACAGCGTATCTATAAGTCAGACAGCATTTTGCGAGATCTGGTACCCCGGGCAGCCTTCTTGCCACAACCATATTGGCCGGGCCCAACGTGAATTGGGCCCACACACCAACCACGCGAACAGGATGACCGCCGGGACGATGCGAGCGCTGAAACACGTCGCGCGATCAACGGGCTTTACAGCCCTGGAACTGGCTATCTCCATCGCTATCGCCGGGATTCTCTCGGCAATCGGCTATGGGGTCTACCGCGATTACAACGATGCCACGGTCGCCCGAAGGGCCGGGCAGCAGATTGCCGCCGACCTCGCGTTGGCGCGGAGTCATGCGATCAAGAGGCGTGGGAACGTGTCGCTCGTGGTGGACGAGTCGGCCCGCATCTATCGGCTCCGCGATGATGCCGGTCGTCTTCTTGCCCAGCGGTACTTCGACGACGATTCGGACCTGCCGGTCCGATCGCTCGTCATTCCGGGCAGTCGAGATTCAATAACCTTCAATTCCAGGGGCATGATCGTCGGAGCGACACAGCCTGTTCTGGTCGGAAGCAGAGATCGTGTGTTCAGAGTGACCATGAACGCCCTGGGTCGCTCAGTGGTCAAGAAGGACTGACGATGGGTGACGCACCCCGAGTAGCTTGGGACAGAACAAAGATGCCCCGCGGCCGACCGCGTGTTCCCGGCAGCGAGGGGATGGGCCTGCTGGAAGTACTGGTGGCCATGACCCTCATGGGCGTGGGGATGCTCGCCGTGGCCGGGATCAGCATGCAGGTGGCGACGCAGAACCGCTGGTCTAACTGGCAGACGGACCAGAGTCTCGCCGCCCAGGAGGTGCTGGAGCGGGTGCAGCGCGCGGGCTACGAGGCTGCGGCCAGCGGCACGGACACCGTGACGGTGGGCAATCGCACGTACAACGTGCAACGGAACGTGACGACCATTGGAAACCGCGTGAAAGAGGTCACCGTCACGGTCATCGCACCGAAGGGCAACGTCCGTTCGCGCGACTTCACGACCCGCGTCTACCAGGCGCGTCAGCTGCCGACGCCGCCCGTACCATGACGCACCGACGAACCGATCACGGTGCGCGGGTTCGCGCGGCAGGTTACACGCTGGTCGAGATCATGATCAGCATCACGGTGGCGGCCGTTCTGGGAGTCGGCGTGATGGGGCTCGTGCTCGGACAACAGCGCTTCTACCGGCACAGCGACGACACCATTGTGGCTCAACAAAACCTGCGTGCCGCCCTCGATCTCGTGGCGTCGGAGATCCGCATGGCCTCTCCGACGGACGTCATCGTGGCGACCGCCGACTCGGTCGCCGTCCGGACGGACGTGATACGATCCGTCGTCTGTGACGTCACGGGTCCCGACGAGATCGCGGTATTCGTTTACGATTCCGTGGGCAACGCCAATTTGACGCCGAGCTTCCGGGGGACTGCCTATTCGGGCGCTTACGACTCGGCCTTCGTGTATCGGGACGGCTGGACCCCCGCGGCCACAGGCAGCGGCGGCAGCCCCGAGGCCACGTGCGTCGCAAACGGTGCACCCACCGGTCAGCCGGCGCATTTCTATCGACGCCTGGCTGGTTGGAACAGTCAGTTTGGCGAGGTGCCGTCGGCCGGTTCGATTGTCCGTTCGTACGGCAAGCTTTCGTACCGTTTCAGCGTTTCGAACTTTTCGAACGGCCTCGGAATCTGGCGTAACGGTCAGGAGCTGGTGGCGCCGTTCGAGAACGGGGCGCGGTTCCGTTATGTGATGCGGGACAACAGTGTTCAGGACTACGTTCCCGTGGCGGACCTGGCAGACATCAGGACCGTCCGGATCGTCGCAGCGGCAATGGGCGACGGGGTGGATCGTTACGGTGTTCGACGGCGCATCGAGTTCGATGTGCCCCTGCGAAACTAGGTGCGGGACCGAATCGACACCGGGGTGTTGCGGAGGAGAAAGTGACGGGTTCGGGGATGGCGAATCACACCGTATCATGGCCACTAAGAGGGTGTCGTTCGGCTGCGACATACGGTTTGACACGTACGGATGCCGAGTTTAGCTTGCTCGCGTCCCGCCCACCCGTCCTAGGCTAATCGCTCAAAGGACGCACATTCGATGCTGCCATTCGGCTTGGGCCGCAAAAAAACGACCGTGGGGTTGGACGTCGGGAGCGGGTTTGTCCGGGCAGCCGTCGTCGACCACAGCAAGGAATTCCCACACCTCTCGAAGGTGGCCGTCGCGCCGCTGGAATTCGACGCGATCGTGGACGGCGATATCGTCGATCCGGGGCTCGTGGCGGATTCCATCGCCGCCTTGTTCGATCAAGAAGGGATCGAACAGACCGACGTCGTCATAGGCGTCGGCGGTCGCGACGTGATCATCAAGCTCATCCGGATGGACCGGATGGAGGAGAGCGAGGCACGCGAGGTGATCCCGTGGGAAGCCGAGCAGCACGTGCCATTCGACATGAGCAACGTGCAGCTTGCCTTCGAGATCACCGATCCCGACGCCGAGGGCCTACAGATGAACGTGCTGCTGGTCGCGGCGAAGCGGGAGCTGATCGAGAACCGCATCAGCCTTCTCCAGCAGGCGGGACTCACGGCCAGCGCTGTCGAGGTCGAAGCGTTCGCGCTGCACAACGCGCTCGAGTTCAACTATCCGTCTGCGATGTCGGGCGTCACGGCGCTGGCCAGCGTCGGTCGGGACTCGACGACTGTGAACATCGTGGACAATGGAGTGCCGGCGCTCACGCGGGATCTCACCTTCGGTACACGTCCGCTCGCCATCGACTTGCAGCGCGAACGCTCGCTGACGGCCGACGAGGCACAAGCCGCTCTCCGAGGAGAGGGTGCGGACCACTCGCTGCGGGATTTTCTCTCGGACAAGTCTCAAGAGGTCGCTCGGGGAATCGAGCGAGCCACCGCGTTCCTCGAGGCAGGCGAGGGTGGAGGCGTTGGTCGCCTGTACCTGTGCGGCGACGGCGTGAGCATTCCCGGGCTGGCCGAAGTGCTGGCCGAACGTCTGCAGGTCGAGACGCACGTGGCGAGCGCGGTCGAACGTATACAGGTAAAGGCCGATGCGGCCGACTTCCTGGAGCTCCAGGAAATGGCGCCCACGCTGATGCTGGCGGTGGGACTCGCGCTCAAGAAGCCCGAGTAGACCGGACATCGCTTCAAGAGAAGGCCAGGGGGGTCAATAGGGCGGATGATCGAGGTCAATCTTCTTCCTGAAGAATACCGCACGCGGAGCAAGGGCTTCGGCCGCCGAGGAGGCGACGAAGGCCCGTCGGTCTCGGCGAGCGAAGGCACGGATCGTTGGCGCAACGCGCTGGTGGTCGCGGCGGTGATCGTTCCGCTCGCCATGGTCGCAGCGTGGCTGGTGCAGCGCTCCGAAGCGGGCGGACTCGAGGAGCGTCTGGAGGCGGCGACAGCGGATTCCGCGCGTCTGGCCGACCTGCGCGCCCTGAGCGACAGCCTCACGGCGCGGCAGGAGGCGATCCGCGAGAGAGTGGCTCTGATCGAGCAGCTCGACCGCAATCGATTCGTCTGGCCGCACCTGATGGACGAGATCAGCCGCGCCGTGCCGCAGCTGGTCTGGCTCACCAGCCTGCAGCAGGTCGATCCGCAACCCAACGTGTCCGTGCAGATCCAGGGTCTGGCGGCGACGCCGCTGGCCATCACGGAATTCGTGCGCAATCTGCAGGCCTCCGCATACCTGGCTCGCGTGGAGATCCTGGGCAGCCAGCAGCAGCAGGTGACCGACGAGCTGGCGGCGCAATCCTTCACGCTACTGGCGCGCTACCGTCAACCACCGGGCTCGATCAGCACGCAGCCGGTGGTAACTCCGGGTTCATAACGGGATACGGGAACGATGGCTCTATTGCCTGAAGACCAAAAAGATCAGTATCGCCTTCTCGGCGTGATCGTCGTGCTCGCAATCGGGGCCGCGTACTACCTGTACATGTATCGCCCTCGCACGGTCGAGCTCGAGGAGATGGTCCAGCGGGTCGAAGAGATCGAGTTCCAGAACGAGGTCGCCGAGGCCCGCATGGCCGATCTGGAAGGGATGCAGCGCGACTTGGACCTGGGCGAACGCCAGTACGCGATCTTACAGCGCCTGGTCCCATCGCGCGGCGAGGTTCCCGCGATCTACGAAGCGATCGCGTCCGAAAGCCAGTCCTTGGGGCTCGACTTCATCAGTGTAGTTCCCTCGGTCCCCGTGCCCGACACGACGGG
Source organism: Gemmatimonadota bacterium (assembly GCA_039586095.1). Taxonomy (GTDB): domain Bacteria; phylum Gemmatimonadota; class Gemmatimonadetes; order Palauibacterales; family Palauibacteraceae; genus JBDHBD01. The sequence goes on along the minus strand of JBDHLB010000100.1, from coordinate 273 downwards.
CTACTTCTTGCGGCAGAATTGGGAGCTGGAGCTCGAAGGCGAATACCACGACGTGGGTAGCTTGCTCACGCGCGTCGCCTCGTTCGAGCGCATCGTCCGGCCGAGTGTGGAGACGATCATGCCCAGTAGGGCGACGAACTCGGGGCGCCAGCTCGTGAGAGCCAAGTTCGATCTAGAAACATATGTGATCCCGCCGGGTGGTGGTGTGGAAGGGGGAGGCCAATGAGGCCGCAGACCATGAAGGGTCGGCTCTCCAATCTCGTAGCGAGGGTC
>JBDHLB010000099.1:0-6723 GCA_039586095.1 Gemmatimonadota bacterium | reverse complement strand
GAGGACGAACCCCCACACCCCCAGCATGCGAATGAGCCCGTGCGACACGTCCACCACGATCCAGGTGGACTGCAGCTGGTCCGGCACCACATACGGGTCGGCCGGCGGATCGAAGCGCCGCGGGAATACGGTCGCGAGCGTCACAAGCAGCGCGAGGGTCAGTACGACCACGATCAGCGAGCGCAGCAGATGGGTCGGGAAGAAGGCGAGTCCAGACCCCGAGTCCGACCGCTCGTCGATGGGAGGTGCGATCCCGTGCTTTCGGATGAGCGAGAAGTGGAGCACGAGCAGACCGAGCGTGAACCAGGGTAGCACGATCACATGGAGAGCATAAAAGCGGCTGAGGGTCGCCCCGGAGACGATCACATCCCCTCTCAGATAGGCGGCGGCGAAGCCGCCGAAGACGGGCATGCCCTCGAGGACGCTGAGGACCCTGCTCACCGTCCAATACGCTGATTGGTCCCAGGGGAGAAGGTAGCCGGTGGCGCCGAACCCCAATACGACCAGCAGGAGCAGGAGGCCGATCAGCCAGTTCGTCTCACGCGGCGGCTTGTACGCCGCCGTGAAGAAGACCTGAGCGAGGTGGGCCATCGCGACGAGCACGAGCAGGCTCGCCGACCACACGTGCAGGTCGCGCACCAGCCACCCGAGCGACACGTCGCTCACAATGTATTGCATGCTCGGGAAGGCTTCCGTCGCCGACGGGCGGTAGTAGAACGTGAGGAGCACGCCCGTCGCGATCAGCACCAGCAGCAGGAGGTGGGTGACGCCACCCAGCGCGTGCCCCCAGCCCACGTGCGGCGCCAGACGGTAGCGCCCGGCTTCCTTGAGCGCCTGCCCCATCGGCACGCGTCGCTCGAGCGGACCGTACAGAAGACCGAGGAAGCGGGGCAAGCCCAGCAGGTTGGAGTCGAGACTGGACGCCACGTCCCGACGAAAGCGCCGCCACCATTGGCTGACCCGGCCCCATCGCCCGTCTGACTTCGCCATCCTTACTCCGTCACCCGGTTCACGACTCCGTCACGTATACGATTCCGTCACGAACGACCACTCCGTAAGGGCGCAGGGGGGCCGTGCTCAGTCCGAGCACCACGTTGCCGCGCAGGTCGTAGACCACGTTGGAGCACGGCGAGACCACGCGCGACGACTCGTCTTCCCAGCGAAGAATGCAACCGTCGAAGGGAGACGTCCCCTCCAAGGCATAGAAGCGGTCGGGGGCTCTCACGACCAGGATGACGTCGTCGCCCCAGGAGACAATGCGACTGCTGCCGGTCGGAATCTCCGTGTCCGTCCCGACCCGGACCGCCGGCTGCAGCTTGGGGATAGACAGTGGTTCGCGCGGCAGCACGTAGAGAACGAACGCCAGCCCGAACGTGGTGAGAATGACAAGAAGCACACCGAGCAGGAGCAGCCCGTTGATGCCGAGCCCACTCGACCTCTCCTCGGTCATTCGCGACCCTGTCGTATCGAGCGAACGAGGCGGCGATCCGAGGCCCGCCCCCGCCTGCTCATCCCCCACGTTCACCTTTCACCGGTGATCCCTTCCAGCCCGGAACGGCCTGCCCCGAGAGGTCCGGACATCCCTTGATAGAGAGTCGCAAGTCGCTGCAACGCATTGCGTAAGTCGGAATTCCTAAGTACGGTATGTCGTGGCCAGTGCATGGGCAAGAAACTCCCGCGTAGTGGGCTCAGGCCTGCTGATTCTCGCGGTGCTCGCCCCTGCGTCGTTGTCTGGGCAGGGATTTCGCGGCGAGCTTCGCGTGGGGGCGTCGTTCATCGACCTGCGGCCGCTCGTTCGGGACAGCGTTCCCGCCGATCAAGTGCCCGGCGACGACGTCCGACGCCGGCTTCCCGACGGCACCTTCGTCAACTGCATTCCGGGCGACTACTGCCGTTGGTATCGCGCCGCGGACCTCGAATCTTTCGCTGTCGTGACCCAGGACCTCGTGCTCACGGGCTGGTCGGGAGTGGAGGGGCTGTCGGCGCACGTGCACCTGCGAGGAAGGTTTGGCAGCGACGACTACTGGCCGCTTAGCTCGCAGGACTTCGAGGCGGTCTCCGCCTACGTCGACTTCGCCCGGTACGGGTTCCGCCTGCGGGCCGGGCGTCTGTTCCGTACGGACGGTCTCGGCTACTACAACTTCGATGGCGGCTCGCTGCTGTGGCGCGGCCTGGACTTCCTGTGGGCGGAGGCGTACGGCGGGTGGGGTTTGCCGCGAGGCGTCAACGCTCCACGCAACGGCGATTTGTTCAACGAGGTTGAAGAGATTCCCCCCGATGACCGTGGTTTGATCTTCGGCGGACGCGTAGGAGGAAACGTAGGCCGCGTGCTGTCGGGAAGTGTGGGATATCAGCGGGAGATCCGTACCGATGAGATCTCGCTGTACTCCGAGCGGGCCACGCTGGATGCGCGGGCGCTGCTCGGGCGTACCACGGTGGATGTCTCCGCCCGGTACGACCTCATCTTCCAACAGTTCAACCAGGCCCGCCTCCAGATTCACACGCCGCTGCCGGCCAACCTCGACGTCACGGCCTACGCGCGGCATTACACGCCGTTCTTCGAGCAGTGGACGATCTGGGGTGCGTTCAGCCCGGTAGGCTTCAACGAGGCCGGGGGTCGGCTCGGCTGGAACGTGCCCGGGACCGGCCTGCGGCTCGAAGGCGGCGGGGCCTACCGGGAGTACGAGGATCCTTCCGCGGGCGTGACCTTTTCTCGTCTGCGGGAGGACGGCTGGCGTGCGCTCGGGAGAGCGCAATGGAATCGGGGTCCGTGGTTCGCCGGAGCGGGCTACAGCGCGGACGTTGGGTTCGGCGCGGCCAGGCAGGGCGGCGACCTTCGTTTCGGGCGCCGCTTCGGACCGGGGACCTTCCTCTCCGCGCACGGCTCTCTCACCCAGACGCTCAGCGAGACACGCCTCAACGAGCAGTTCGTGTCCGGGATCGGACTGGACGGCGCGGTCCGGCTCGGCGACCTGTCCCTGAACGGTGGAGCCGGTGTGTTCCGGTTGGACCAGCGGGAGCGGCCCCAGGAAGGCGACTGGACCCAGGGCCGTTTCTATATCGGCGCGTCCTATCGCTTCGGTCTGGAGCCCCGGGCATCGCCGTATGCGGGAGGAGGCTGATCCATGAGACTCAGAGGGTGGCTCCTCGCCGCGATCGCCCTGACGCTCGGGGCCGGCAGCCTGGTTTCGGTGTCGCTGGCCGACCGGTTCGTGCACGAGATTCACTTCGGCCTGTTCCCCACCTGTCTGGGTTGCCACGCCGGGATTCCGGAGGGTGACGAGGGCCGCTACTACACGGTCACACCGGCGGACTGCGCCAACTGTCACGACGGTGAGAACCAGGATCGCGTCGATTGGCAGGCCCCGAGCGAGGAACCGAGCAACCTTCGCTTCTCGCATGTCGTTCACGCCGAAGGGGCCGGCGACATGGAGTGTGGCGAATGTCACCGGACGGAGGATGGCGAGGAGCGTATGGAGGTGGGGCGCGCCCGCGTGGAGCTCTGCATGGACTGCCACGAGGGCGACCCGGAGGCCCACCTCTCGCGAGGCGTCGACTGCGCGGAATGTCACGTCGCGCTGGTGGACGCTCCCGACCTGTCGGAGGACCGGATCATGGACTTCCCGTGGCTCGAGAGCCACGACGAGTCCGACTTTCTGCTGACCCACGGCGAGACCATCCGCCGCTGGGGCGGCACCGAGACCTGCGCGGTGTGCCATGCACGGGAGAGCTGCACTCGTTGTCATCTGAACGCCGACAACGTCGCCTCGATCCAGGCGCTCGGGTCAGACCCTCGGATCGCCGCGATCAACGAGGGCGAAGACGGCGAGTGGCCGGTTCCCCCGAGCCACGAGGCATCGGGCTGGGGTCTGTCTCACGGCAGCGCCGCGATCGAGGCGCCCGCAAGCTGCGCCAACTGCCACGCCGCCCCGACGTGTCAGCAGTGCCACGGGGCCGTCCGCCTGCCTGCGGTGGCGAGTCTGCCGACTCCGCGGCCCACCGGCCCGCGGGGCGCGATGATCCGGGCCTTCGAGATTCCGGGACACGGCGGGGCCTTCGCTGCCCAGCACGGCACTGCGGCCGTCACGGGGCTGCCGAAATGCGAGTCGTGCCACGTCGAGACCCAGTGCTCGGAATGTCACGAGCAGCGTAACGCCGGCCCGTCCGCGCGCGGCAACCCGGCGGACGCGTCGACGGACTCGGGGTCGGATCGCGACGACGCGCTGGCGATCGTCCAGAGCCTGCCCGGGGAGCGCCGCTCGGGATATCACCCGGTGAACTTCGTGCTGCGGCACGGCGCCGAGGCCAACTCGGCGCAGTCGAACTGCACGGACTGTCACACGACCGAGGTATTCTGCCGGGACTGCCATACGACGTCTGGCTTCGGCGCCAGCCGTGTCCGGCGCGGCGGGTTGCTGTTCCACGACGCCCAACCGGACTGGCTGCTGAACCACGGTCAGGCGGCCCGGCTGGGTCTCGAAGAGTGCGCGAGCTGTCACCAGCAGACGAGCTGCTTGCGCTGTCACAGCGCCAAGACCCCGCTCTGGAATGTGAACCCGCATGGGCCGGACTTCGACGCTAAGAGAGTTGCGGAGAAGAGCCCCGAATCCTGCATTATCTGTCACTTCGCAGGTATCCTCGACGTGGTCGATCCCGACTAGGTCCCCTCGACCCGAAACAACCGGAACGCACCGGGTACCAAGGAATCATGATGCCTCTATCAAAGCAGGCGGAGCACCGCCAACGGACGGGTCTTATCGCGATCACGTGCCTTGTCCTGTCGGGTCTCGTGGCGTGTGGTCCCACCGACTCCGGGGCGGAAGCAGGCGGCAGCAGCGTGTCACAGCCTTCCCGGGATGAGTTGCCGCCGGGGCTGGCGGCTCTCCTGGATAGCGGCACCGTTGCATACCGAGCTGGAGACTACGAGGCGGCGCGCGGACACTACATGGCGGCAGCCGACCAGGCACCGGAGGTGGCTTCGACCTGGTTCGGCGTGTACCTGGCCGAGTCGGCGCTCGGAAACGGGGATGCGGCGGCGGAGGCGATGGAACGATTCCGTGAGCTGGGCGGCGCGGCCGACATGCACCACACGCCTCACGGCGACAGCACTCCAGATGTCGGAGACGATCAGGGAGACGATCAGACGGAAGCGATGCAGACGCGCTCCAGCTGAGCGGGGGAGAGAAGACGATCCGGTCCGCCCGGACAGAGAGACCAGCAAACCTGGAAGAAGAAGACGCGATGCAGCTACAGCGACTCAGACGCTCCGTGAGTGGCGTGCTCATGGCCACGCTTCTCATGGCTACGGGGATTGCCACGGCCCAGGAGCCGGCGACGACACGAATGGTGGAGCCGGCGCCGGCGCGGGAGGCGACGTCCGCCTGTCCCGACCCACAGGCTTTGATTGAGGACCTGAGCGGGCCCCTGGCCGTGGTGCGCTACCTGGCGGATGACGCGCTCGAGGGCCGCCTCGCGGGGAGCCCGGGCAGCGCTTGCGCCGCCGACTTCTTGGCGGGGGAGTTCGAGCGACTCGGGCTGACGCCCGCAGGCGAGGACGGCACGTTCTTCCAGTCTGTTCCCTTGGCCAGCGTCACGAATCCGCACGCGCCCGGCGGGACCGGTCGTAACGTCATCGCACTGCTCGACGGCGCGGATCCCTCGCGGGCGGACGAGCTGGTGATCGTCGGCGCGCACTTCGATCATCTGGGGACAGGGGCGTTCGGCTCCATGGAGGCGGAGTCGGCAGCGATCCACAACGGTGCGGACGACAACGCCTCGGGCGTTGCTGCGATGCTCGCGGTCGCGGAGCACCTGACGCGTGGCCCCCGCCCCGAGCGTTCTGTCCTCTTCATCGCGTTCACGGGCGAGGAGCTCGGTCTGCTCGGCTCGAGCCATTTCGCAAAGAATCCGACCCGGCCGCTCGATCGGGTCACGGCGATGCTGAACCTGGACATGGTTGGGCGCCTGGGCGAGGACCCGCTGATCGTGTACGGCATGGGCACGGCCGAAGAGTGGGAGGAGGTCGTCGCGGCGGCGAACGCGGAGCTCGCGCTCGAGCTGGCGTACGAGTCGGCCGGCTACGGCCCGAGCGACCACACGTCGTTCTACGCTCGAGACATTCCGGTCCTGCATTTCTTCACCAACGTGCACGCCGACTACCACAAGCCGTCGGACGACTGGGACAGGATCGACGCCCCGGGGATCGAGCGCGTGGCCGAGTTCGTGACCCTCATCGCAGCGGATGTGGCCGCCCGCCCGGTCCAGCTCGCGCTGGTTCGTGGCGCCGGCGCGCCCCAGCAGCGGGCCGAAGGCTACGGGGCGTGGCTGGGAACGATTCCCGATTTCACACCGGTCGAGCACGGTGTGCTGATCAGTGGCGTCGGATCCGAGTCGCCGGCCGAGAAAGCCGGGTTGCAGGGTGGAGACATTGTGATCTGGGTGGGCGAGTTCGAGGTGGCCGACCTGTATGGACTGACCGACGCCTTGCGGGCCTACAGGCCGGGCGATCAGGTCGAGGTTCGTGTGCTCCGGGACGGTGAACAGCGAAGCTTCCAGGTCGTGCTCGGGAACCGGGCGGATCGATCCCGATGAGCCGGTTCTATCCGATCCGCGGGGAGAGGGGCTGATGCGCTGCCCGTCGTGTGGTGCCGAAGGCAAGGGAAACTTCTGCTCGAGCTGCGGCACGCGGCTCGAGATCGAAGGTGGGTGTCCGCACTGCGGTAG
>JBDHLB010000031.1:0-26178 GCA_039586095.1 Gemmatimonadota bacterium | reverse complement strand
TCACCCACACGTTGAACGAGCGGGGCGAGGTGATCGGTGAGCTGCCCGAGCAGGTGCCCTACTTCGAGTGGCTGCACAGCGACCACGCGAGCGAGCGCTCCTGCCAGTCGTGCCACATGCCGATGGTGGACGAACCGGTGGCGGTGAGCAGCGTCTTGGGTCAGCCGCGGGACGAGGTGAGCCGGCACGTGTTCCGGGGCGGCAACTTCTTCATGCCCGGGATTCTGAACCGGCATCGCGCGGAGCTGGGCGTCACCGCCCTGCCGCAGGAGCTCGCAAGCACCGTAGAGCGGACCACTCATCACCTAGCGACCCACGCCGCCAGGGTGACGATCGAGCGGGCGGAGCTGGTGGACGGTCGCCTGATCGCCGACGTGGCGATCGAGAACCTGGCGGGCCACAAGCTGCCCACCGCGTATCCATCGCGTCGGGCGTGGCTCCACGTGACGGTGACGGACGGTTACGGGAACACCCTGCTCGAGTCGGGGGCTCTGGCTGCCGACGGCTCGATCGAGGGGAACGACAACGACACGGACCCCGCCCGCTTCGAGCCGCACCATGCTGAGATCGACTCGCCTGACCAGGTCCAGATCTATGAGGCCATCATGGCGGGCGAAGACGGGGCGCTGACAACCGGACTCCTGACGGGCCTCGCGTACGTGAAGGACAACCGCCTCCTGCCGCGCGGGTTCGACAAGTCCGCGGCGAGCGAAGAGGTGGCCGTGCATGGAGCGGCGCTGGAGGACGAGGACTTCACGGCGTCAGGCGATCGGGTGCGGTATGTGATCGACATGGGCGAGACCGGCGGCCCCTACCGCATCGACGTCGAGGTGTGGTACCAGCCGATCGGTTTCCGCTGGGCACACAACTTCGCCGGGTACGATGCAGCCGAGCCGCAGCGCTTCCTGTCGTACTACGCGGAGGCAGCGGGCTCGTCGGCCGTGGTGCTGGCGAAGGCTGGGGTGAGCATTCCGTAGGCTGCGCTCTTCGCGTCGAGGAGGCGCGCTCGGGGCTGGCGCGCGTGTACGACTGGTTCACCGAGGGCTTCGAGACAGGGGATCTACAAGAGGCGAAGGAGTTGCTGGAGGAGCTGGTGGGGTAGCCGCAACTGTCAGTCGAAGCGGCCGTGATAGGGCCGCCCCTCCTCTAGATCCGCAGACGAAGTCCGATGCTAGCGCCTCCCGCGACGGGACCGACGATGATCTCGTCCAGTGGGACTTCTTGCCAGACGTCGCTCCTGATGGGCGTGCCAACAAAGGTCCCCACGAGCAACCCGGCCCCGGCTCCTACCGCACCCACAATCACGGCTGCTTCCCACTTCGTAATCTCGCCGCAATACTCCTTGCAGGACACAATAGGAATAAGAGTGCCAGTCGTAGCACCAACCCCCGTATCAATCAGCGCACAGCGAGATCACTTCGCAAACCGGACGCAAGCCTCCCCACCCGAGTCTCAGTGCGCCCCCGCTTTCACCGTTCGCCAGGCTTCGACTTCTCCATCCCAGACATAAGCAACGACGCAAGGCGTCGGATTGATGCCCCCGCAGTCCGAGCCATGCACATCGGTCAGCAGAACCCGATCGCGACCGAACGTAACCATCGTCCAGCCCTTGTTCTGGATCGATGTAACCCGATCACCAATGAGGAAGTGGGATACACAGCCTCCTGTCCCACAATAGAGCGATGCGGCACTGGAACACGCGAAAGCCGCCTCATCCAGCACCCAATCCCTGTAGATGTCTCCGTCCAGATCAACGCGGCTGACTGCGCCCCACTCGAGCGCAAAGCTTCCGTCCTCGAAATAAGCACACGCCTGACGGGCCGCCTCGACCTTCTCAGCCAGAGGCGCGGGCAAATCAGGAAAACCTTGAGCCTGGACGCCCAACGGAATCGGTGCAACGCTAAGTACGACTGCACGGGCAAATGCTCGAAAACGGACCATCCGCGGGTTCCCTTTCCACGTCTGAGGTCGATCGCCACATCTTCCGCACACACCTGGGAGCGTCGTCACGTACGTTCAGCTCGTCCGTAGTGCGACGCACTCCGACAACCCGGCGCTGTGACGCTAAAGACTGCATTACTTGAAGAAGATCCGACAATCTGCTCGAGTCACGCAGTCACAAAGGGCTCGTGCATCTGCCTTTTTCACCTGCCTGTGGAGCACGAGCTGTCTGGTTTCCAGGGCTTCCCTCCTTCATCGCGCGCCCTGCTTCCCCAGCTCCCTGACGCCTCCCCGGGGTGCGCCGGCCCCGACGGCGATCACGGCCAGCAGCAGCCAGACGATCAGGGCGCGAACGATCAAGAACTGGCTCCTTCCTGAGGCCTGAAGTCGGTCCTGCAGCTTCTCACCCCAGCGCCTCACGACGACGTCATCTCCACCCGGAAGAAGGGAGTGTCTTCGTCCTCCAGAAACACGGTTCGGTACCGATCATCGTCTCTCAGCTCCGTGTGCAGCGTCACCCGGAGGTGGAGCTGTTCATCGATCAGGCCGACTCCGTGCCAGGGCAGCCGGCTCTCGCCGCGCCTCACGAGCCAGAGGGCGAGCCGGCGCGGTCTTTCCTGGCTGGTCGCGTGGATCGCGTCGGGAAAGCAGCGCGGCCTGGGGTCAAACTCGTGCAGGATTGCATCCCGCAGGTGATAGGTGCGCATGGCGTGGTGGACTCGTGCTTCCACCTCTCGGTACGGGGCCTCGAGCCGGCCGCGGTCGGCGGCCTCCAGCAACGCCTCGGCCTCCTCGCTCGACAGATCGCGCAGGTTGATCATCCCGAGCGTCTTCCGGAACCGCTCTCTCCGCTCCTCCGAGTCGCGGGTGGCCCGCCACCATTGGAGCGTCTTCTTCCGCATGCGGGCGAGGTTCGACTGAACCTCGGTATGACGGGCTCGGAGCAGATCCAGGAAGTCGTGCGTGTGGATGAAATCGTCCGCGCCCGAGGCCTCGATCAGTCTCTTCAGATAGGCCTCGTAGAGACGAACTTCCTCCCTGTCCACTCCGAAGATGTCGGCGATGTACGATCCGTCGTGGATGAGGTGGACCTCCAATCCGGGCTCATAGCACGCCTCGATCTTCTCCCTCAGATGACAGAGTCGAAGGATGGACGTCAGCTCGGCGAGGTCCGGCATCGTGCGCGACCCGACTTTCGCGGGGTTCGGCACCTTGAAGGGAAAGGCCATGAGGGTCAGCTGGATCGGCTTCCCAGCGGAGATGCAGCGGCGCAGGGTGTCGAGCATGTCCTCGCGACAGGCCTCGAGCTCCATCTGGTCGAGGCTGCCCTTGCGCACCGCGCTCGCCGTCAGCACTGCAAGCGTCTCTTCGGCCACGCGATCCTCACCGCCGCCGCTTCCGCCACCGCTTCCGCCGTCTCCGCAGCCGCGTCCAGGGTCGGGGTCGCCGGACGCCAGCTCGCCACCGCCGCTGGTTCCACCCCAATGACTCGCCGAGCTCAGCCACTCGATGAGCTCGAGCAGATTCACCCGGGATCCGGCCAACTCGTTCAGGTCCTCGCGCCCCCCGAGCGACGTGAGCCGAACCTTCCCGTACGGGCTCATGCCCTGCGATACTCCGCGTAACTTCTCCCCAAGGAGCCACGAACGGTACCGAGTCCGTAGGCCATGCCTCGCACGGCCCGCACGCGCCAGTGCTCTCCCATCAGGATGCCCGCCGGGTACAGAAGCAGCCCCGCCACGAACCAGGCCGCCCCTTTCCCCAAAAGCCTGGATTTCGTTCCCAGCCCGGGATCCACCTCGAGATCCACGTACGAATCGGTGTGGCCGCTGCGGAACTTCCGGCGGATCAGCCAGCGCTTGTTGAGCCGTTCCTTCGGGATGTGGTGGAAGGCCAGCGCGTCGTCCGCGTGCACGATCGAGTGTCCGGCGCGGTGCACGGCACAGAAGAATTGGCGATCCTCTCCTCCCGTGAGGTTCAACTTCTCGTCGAACCGCAGGCCCAGATCCCGCACGATCGATGAGCGAAAGATCACGTTGTTGGTGAACGCGGTCTCCAGCGGCGCACCGCTGCGCCGGCGCGGCCGGACGAAGAAGTTCCCGGCTCGGACCCAGTCGGGCGGCTCGACCTCGAAGTCGGGGTCCAACCGGCCCATCACGACATCGGCGCCGCTGGACTCCGCCACGGCAAGAAGGCGATCGAGGCAATTCGAGTCCGGCACCGTGTCGTCGTCGATGAAGGCGATCCACTCCTCGCTAGACTTTGTGGCATCCAACGCGGCATTTCTGGCCACGGCGATCCCCGGCTCCTCGACATGGACGTACGTGAGCCCGTCGCCCACACGGTCCCGCCAGCCCGCGCACACGGGCGCGGCGCTTCCATCGGGATTGTTGTCGATGACCACGACCCTCACGTCCGCGGGTCGTTCGGGGAACTGCTGGGAGGCGAGGGCCTCGAGAAGACGCGCGAGCCCGTCGTTTCGGCGGTAGGTCAACGTACAGACGGCGATTCGCGTAGCTTCGGCCATAACATCCCCGCAAGACGCAAGTACTATACGGTTCGGCGGTGCCCATGAGCGTCCTATGCTTGACTATGCGTCTTGGCGCCTCGCTGGGCCATGTCAGGTGCCTGGCCGGCCGGCGTCGTGGTTGACCCGGAACATCGCCCTTCGTAAGACGTTGCATGGCCGACCCCGTGCGAGTGACCGTCTGCATCCCCACGTGTCAACGTCCGGACGGGCTTTCCCGTCTGCTTCAGGGTCTCGCCCGGCTCGAGTTCTCGACGAACCCTCCGCGGGTCGAGGTGTTGGTCGTAGACAACAATCCCGACGCCGGTGCCGCCACGATCTGCAAGCGCTGGCGCGACGAGTTGCCGTTCCCGATTTCCTGTGTCCACGAGCCTCGCCAGGGGATCCCGCACGCGAGGAACCGGGCGCTCGATGTCGCGGCCACCGACGCCGACTGGCTCGCGTTCATCGATGACGATGAAGTCCCTTCCCCTCCGTGGCTCGACCGCCTGCTCGAGGGCCAGCGAGCTCACGGGGCCGACGTCGTCACCGGCCCGGTCGTGTCGCGTTTCGTCGCAGAACCGCCGGAGTGGATGCGTCGCGGCAAGTTCTTCGACCTGGACCGACATCCTTCGGGAACTCGATTGGCGAAGGCGTACTCGAACAACGTCATGTTCCGAGCGGACCTCGTGCGCGAGCACCGTCTGCGCTTCGACGAGAAGCTCTCGTACGGCGTCGGCGAGGACACGCACTTCTTCCGCCGTATCGCACTGGCCGGCCACTCGATCGTCTGGGTCGATGACGCCCTGGTCGAGGAATGGATCGATCCGGCTCGCATCAGCGAGCGCTGGCTCATCGAGCGCCGATACCTCCACGGCGTCACGAACGTGCTGATCGCTCGGGACCTGTCCCCGGGCCTGGTAACGACGTGGCGGCGTACTGCTGCCGCGGCGCGCAGAGCGCTGGTCGGCGGCGCCATGCTAGCCGTCGGCCGCTTCACGCCGCAGCATGTGAGGGTGAATGCCAAGCGCCGCCTCGCCTATGCGCTCGGCTCGTTCGAGGCGCTGTCGAGCGCGGCGGGCGGCGGGACGTGGGTCCGGCGCCTGGCTCGAAGCGGGCGGCACCGGCTGACCAGCGACTCACCAGGGAGCGACGGAGGCCCGTGACACCTCGGCTGGCGATCAACGGCGGTGAACCGCTTCGCTCCCGGCCCTTTCCGACCTGGCCGGTCACGACCGAGCGCGAACTGGAGCTCGTCACGAACGTCGTGGCGAGCGGCGTGTGGTCCGGAAACGGCCCCATGGAGCGGGAGTTTTCCGAGCGCTTCGCCGAGTTGTGTGGAGCCACGCGGGCCCTGTGCGTTTGCAGCGGCACCGTGGCGCTCGAGATCGCGCTCCGCGCGCTGGGCGTCGGACCGGGCGACGAGGTGATCGTGCCGGCTCTGACCTGGGTGGCCACGGGGTGGGCCCCCGTCCAGGTGGGGGCGACGCCGGTATTCGCCGACGTCAGCGAACACGACTGGTGCCTTGATCCGGATTCCGTCTACGGTCACATCACGCCGCGGACCCGGGCGATCATCCCCGTGCACCTGTACCATCAGATCGCCGACATGGACCGCTTGCTCGAGCTCGCCCGCGACGCGTCGCTGTTCGTCGTCGAGGACTGCGCGCACGCCGTCGGGGCACGCTGGCGGGATCGGGGCGTCGGTACCTTCGGTCATGTCGGGACGTTCAGCTTCCAGCAGGGCAAAGGCCTGACGGCCGGGGAGGGCGGAGCCCTCGTCACGAACGACGAGGCGCTGGCGGAGCGGATCCACGCGCTCAAGGACTGCGGTCGGCCGCTGTCCGAGGGTCAGTCACCCGGCTTCGGCGGCAACCACCGGATCACCGAGCTGCAGGCGGCGTTGCTGCTCGCGGGGCTGGATCGTCTCGAGGATCAGCTGGCCACGAAGGCGGCCAACGTCGAGGCGCTCGCCCAAGAGTTGCGGGCGGTCGAGGGCATCGACGTACTCCCGATCAAGAAGGGCGTGACGCGCCAGAGCCTGTACGCCGTCGGGCTCGCGTACGACCCGAGCGCGTTCGGCGGCGTGCCTCGCAAGCCCATGCTCCGGGCGCTGCGCGCCGAGGGAATCCCGGTCGACGTGCCCTACCCCGTGGTCCACCGGTCGCCGCTGTGGACGTCGGGTACTCGATTCCTTAAGTGGGCACCGGGATCCGACCCTAGGATGAGGCTCGGCCTCGACGCGAACTGCCCCGTGGCGGAGCGCATCTCCGGCGCCAGCGGGCTGATGCTCTTCCACCAGGTGTTCCTCGGCGACCCATCGGACATGTCCGACATCGCGCAGGCGTTCGCGAAGGTCCAGGCGAACACCTCGGAGCTTCGCTTCAAGTCCCTCGACCAGAAGGCGCGCGAACAGACACGGGAGATGCTCCGTCGTCTCGGCAAGGACATGTGAGAGGAGGCAGCTCTGGGGGAAGGAGCTTGAGAGAGCCAGCCGTGCCCCTTGAGATTCGCCGTGCAAAACGGCTGTCCAGAGCGGACCATGCCCGGCTGTTCGACTGGGAGCGGGACGTCTACGGGGTGAAGTCTCTGGGGCTCCGCTTCAGCCCGCCCCGCTGGCACTTCCTGGTCTGTGCCGACGGCGAGCTGGTCAGCCATTGCGGTGTGCTCAAGCGCCGGATCACGGTCGGAGACCGCGAGATCGAGGTGGCCGGGTTCGGCGGCCTCGTGACGGTCCCCGACGCCCGAGGCAAGGGCCTCGGGAGGGCGGCGTTTGCCGAAGCCCGGCGCTTTGCCGAGGCGACACTGCGGTGCCCGTTCACGCTTCTCCTCTGCCGACTGGAGCTTTTGCCCTTCTTCCATGCACTGGGCAGCCGAGAAGTCGAGGCACCGATCCGGATCGAGCAGCCCGCCGGGCCGATGGAGTGGCCCCTCGCGGCAGCCTATTCTTGCCTGACGAGCTCGGAGTGGCCCCCGGGGACGATCGACGTGAACGGTCTCCCCTGGTAGCCGACCTCCGCGATCTACACCGGCGTGGGCTTGGTCGCAGCCTGATCTGAGTCGGCCGCACCCCCGGCGAATCCCCTCAGACTCGCGTACAGACGCGACAGCCGGTTTCCCTCCGTCCGCCACCGGTAGCGCGATAGCACGGCCTCCCTGCCCCGCTTCCCCATGGCCGCGCGCTCGGCCGGATCCTGAGCCAGCTCGATGATCGCGGCCGCCAGTATCGCGGGGTCCCCCGCCATTCCGGGCACCGTGCGGCCGCAGCCTTCGGCCGAGAGGATGGGACCCACCGCGCGGCTCTCGCTCGCCAGCACGGGACACCGCATGTACATGTACTGGAATAGCTTGTTGGGCATGGTGGTGTGCCAGTACTCATCGGGCGTAAAGGGCAGCAGGCCCACATCGGAGATGCCCATGTAGGCCGGCACCAGGGCTTGCGGCTGCCATCTCTCGAACGTGACGTGCTGGCTCACACCGAGCCGCTCGGCCAGCTCGCGGTATTCGGGCTTCGCGTCGATCTTGCCGACGACAAGCAGGTGAGCGTTCGGGACATGCTCGAGTATGAGCGGCATGGCTCGCACCACAGTGTCCAGCCGTACGTAACCGGCCAGCGACCCAATGTAGCTGATCACGAAGCGTCCGGCGTACGCCGCCTCAAGCTGTGGATCCCGCTCCGGGAAGTCCACGAAATAGTCTCGGAGTGTGTTGCTGACCACAGTCACGCGCTCGGCCGGAACGCCGAGGCCCATTATCCGCTTCTTGGCCTCGTCCACGACGACGATGACGCGAGCCGCCTGCCGCACGGACCTTCGCTCGTATCGCTGCCACCGAGGGAGTCCGTAGAACAGGCGCTTCTTCCATCGGGTCGTGAAGCGCATCTGCCTGGGCCAGAAGTCCTGCATCAGCACGGGCCAGTTCTCGTGCAGGTCGAGCACCACCGGCCGCTTCACCCACCGTCCGGCCCACTGCCCGGTCCGGGCCATCGGGAGGTCGTGCACGTGGATCGCATCGAGGCCGAGCTCGCGGTGCAGCTTGAGGAGCGTCCCCAGCCAACGGACGTTGACGAGTAGCAAAAGCTCGATCGCACGGTTCAGCGGGTGCCACAACCGCGACGCACGGTCCAGCCGAGCGACCTCCGCCCCCGCGTAAACCTCGTGACTCGGGGCCCCGGGCCGGTGGTCGCACACGACCAGGACGCGATGGCCGTCCTCGACCAGGCGCTGCGCCTCGCTCAGGACCCGGCCGTCATCCACGGCGTCCTTGTCGTGCAGCACCATGCAGACGTTCATGTCGCTACCGCGCGAGTCGGTCGAACTCGGAGACGGCCCTTTCGGCTGCCCGCAGGGCAAGCGCCATGATGGTGAGCGTCGGGTTCTGGTAGCCCGAGCTGACGAAGCACGCCCCGTCTGCGACCACGAGGTTCTCGACGTCCCAGCAGCGGTTGTACGGATCGAGCACGCTAGTCTCCGAATCGTCGCCCATCCTCGCGCCACCAAGCTCGTGCACGGCGAGTCCCGGATAGAACACGCCCGGCTCGGGACAGGCCGCGCGTAGCAACGTTGAGACGAGCGCCGACTTTCCAAAGCGTCGATCCGGAGGGAGACCGGCCGCGAGCGCCATCTCTTCGAGACTCCGTTTCGCGTCGGCGATCAACGCGCGCTCGTTGTCGGACCACTCGCACTCGATATGCGCGATCGGGATGCCCCAGGCGTCCACCTTTCGCGGGTGGAGGACGACCCGGTTCTCGGCCCGGGGGAGCATTTCACCGAACGCGGCGAGCCACCACATGGAATGGAGTCGCCCCACGGCGCCGAGCACTCCGAAGCCGCGTCGAAAGTCGTCGTGCCGTCCCCCGACGTTGCAGAAGTTCGGGATGTAGAAGCCCTGCGAAGACCCGAAGTCGTACGGATCGTCCGCTGGCTGCGGCGGCTGCGCGAGGGGCTCGGTGAAGTAGCCGTGCCGGTGCACGTGGCAGTGATCCATGATGAATCGACCGAGCACGCCCGACGATGCGCCGACCCCGTCCGGATGCCGAGGGCCACCGCTGTTCAGAAGAATCCTCACGCTCTCGAGGGCCGACGCGCACAGCATGACAAGCCGTCCACGCACCTGGTGTGGACGTTTGCTGAGCCGATCGATGAACTCGACTCCGTCGGCTTTCCCCGTCGTGGGATCGGTGGTCACCTTCGCCACGACCGCGTCCGGCCGCAGGGTGAGCCTCCCTGTCGCCCGCGCCTCGACGATCGGGGGCGGGGTTCGGTCCTGATTATGCGCGATCACCCTCGCCTGGATGACCTGGCGGTCCGGCCAGCGCGCCTCAACGGCTTGCTTGAACTCGAGCTCCAGAGGCGTCAGCTCACGCGGGGCCACGTATCGGCCGTCCGGGACCTGGGCCAGGCCGTCGGCGCTCCCGTACAGGCCGAGGCACGCTTCGACCCTGTCGTAGTAAGGCGCCAGCTCCTGGTACGATATGGGCCAGTCGACGCCATACCCGTCGCGGCTCGCGCCGTGCAGCTCGCGATCGGACATGCGCAGCGCCATGCCCGCCCACGTATGCAGCCGGCCACCGACCTGTCGACCCCGAATCCAGAAGAAAGGCTTGCCCGTCGGCGTCGTAAACGGGTTCTCGCGGTCGTTCACGTAGAGGTGTCGAACGAACGCCATGAACGAGGGGCAGCGGGCCTGGATGCGCTGCCCGGACAGCGCGGCCATGAGACGCGTCCAGATCGCGTCCCGGCGATCGCGCGGGCCCATGTGCGGGAAGTCCTCGTCCCGAAGCTCGGGGCCCGCCTCCAGGAGCAGCGTCTCGAGGCCGCCCTCTGCCAGCCCTTTCGCGGCAAATGCACCCGCCGCGCCCGAGCCCACCACGATCGCGTCGTACACACGACCTACCGTAGCTCTACCCTCCCCTTCGGGCAGTCGAGTGTGGCGATGAGGGCGGGGGCGGGAGCCTCCGTCACCGGCATGTCCACCAACATGGCTCCCAGCATCAGACGGAGGCTTGCGGGTTCGGGGTGCTCGCCTCGGAGGCGCACCAGTGTGCACCCCTTGGGCGAACCGATCGCGGGGTGCTCCGAGTCCCGCCAGTCGATCATGAAGGGAACGAGGCCGTCGAACGCCCCGGCGTCGGGAGCGGTCAGCCGCCAGGTGAGCAGGCTGCCGTCCGGCTTCTCGCGGCTACCCTCCGAGATCTCGCCCAGCTCGAGGCTCCCCCGAGCCGCCCAGGCCCGCCGGCCCTCCAGATCCTGTTCTCCCACCGCCCAGCCTGCCAACCGCGGGGCTGCGAGTTGATCGATGCCGAGAAGGGTCGGCATGGCCGGGTCCGGTCGCGCGGGGTCGGGCCCCAGGATCTCGAGGTACGTGCGCGGACCGAGGGCCAGGAGGGCGTTGGCCGTCCCCCAGCGCTTGTGCCGCCCGCCCGGGATCGCGCGCACACCGAGTGTCTGCTCGAGCTCGTCCACGGCCGCTTCGAGATCGGGAACGGCATAGACAAGGTGGTCGGTCTCGGCCAGGTATTCTCCCTCGCCCGCCGCGGGCGCCGCAGACGGTGCACCCTCCGCTGACGCGGCTGCCTCCGCCCCGGTTACCTCTTCGGTCACCTCCGCCCCGGCCACTTCCGCCCCGGGTGCCTCGTCGGCGACCTCCGCCCCGGGTTGCGTTTCGGCGCGCGATTCCGAGCTGTCGCCGGGACCACAGCTCGAGGTCAACATGCCGAGCAAAACCCAGGCGAGTACCGTAGGTTGCCTTCGCATTCCACGCTCATTCTTCGTCGAGTGTTGGAGTGACAGTTTCCGCACGATTCGACAATATATGCCGGGGTCAGCCGGGAGCACCGCGAGCCCGTGAACCCGCATGACCGCTCGGTGGACAAAGCCGCCGTGGAAACCCATGGCGACCCTGGCACAGCGCCTAAGACATGGAAGGCTCAGTGGACACGCACGAATCAGATGCCGCCGAGGTTCGACGCCGGGTCGAGACGGCACTCAAGCAGCTCACGGTCCTCGATCGCTACCTGCTCACGCACGACGTGAACGAGCGGGCGATCACGCATCGGCTGGCCGTGCTGCTCGGCAATCACTTCGACGGGTGGGACATCGACTGCGAGTTCGACCGCATCGGGAAGGATCCCATGCCGGCCGACGACGTCGACGACCAGCTCACCGCTCATGTAGCTCGCGTGGTTGAGGACCCTCTGGTCCGCGACACGCTGGGCCGCACCGTGTTCCCCGACATCATCGTCCACCATCGGGGTACGGACGACAATCTCTTGGCCCTCGAGGTGAGGAAAGCTTCCAGCCACGTCCCCCTGGCCCTCGAGCGCGCGAAGCTCGCCCGCTACCGGGCCAATCCGCGTCTCGCCTATCGGTTCGCCTGTCTCGTCCAGCTCCATACGGGCGAGAAGGAAGACGATCTGTTCGACCTGGAGTTTCTGTAGCGCCCGTGAGCCGCCAGCCGGGCCGCCCGCGCGAGACGCGAAGCGTGTACCGGATCGCGGGCGCGCCCGTTACGCCAGCGTCATCCATCACCTCTCGCAGACGATCGGACCCGACAAACGCCTGCGCGGCTTCGAGATCGCCGGGCCGGTGTGATGTCCCCGAGCCGAGGGGCTCCACGCGCTCGAGTTCACGACGGCGGTGCCCCGAAACCGCCCTTCTGCCAGATCGCCAGCAGATCCATGGTGATCGCCACCGTCCAATGGAGCAGCGCGCCGAAGATCCATGTCCGACTCTTGAGCGCCAGGTACCCCAGAATCAGGCCGGCGGGGATCGCCATGAACACTTCGGCGTGTGGCTTCCCGAAGTGCACCATGCAATAGGGGATGACCATGATGAAGATCGACAGGTATCCGAAGCGCGGGTACAGCCCGAAGGTCATGTAGCCGCGGAAGAAGCCTTCCACGCCCAGAAACTGTATCCCGTACGCGATCTGATAGACAAGAAACTGGTTCAGGCCCTGGGCCGACCCCGGAAACAGAGGATACTTGGCCTGAAACGCCGGCGTCGTGCTGGCGAACAGCACGATCGGGATCATCACGACGAAGAAGAGCGCGTAGGTCCAGGCGTGCGGCGTGATCCCCCGGATCCGGAAGCCGAAGTCGGCCGTCCGTCCGCGGATGAGCAAGAGGATAATGAGAACAGGAATGATCAGCCGCAGGACGACGGAAGTGAGCGCCCAGTAGAGAAAGGGGAGCTGCTGAAAGTACGCGTGCTGGGGGGGCCACCCGATCAGCTCTCCGGCTTCGATCATCCGTGACCGCAGGAAGACCGGCTTCCCGTACAGCGTGAACACGACGAGCAACAGCAGCGAGGAGATCAGGACAATGATCGCCTGCCGATTCTTCTCGTCCCCCCACAGCTCGGCCCACTCCCGCCGGAAGAGCTTGATCAGGTGTCGCGTGGATTCCTTCTCAGGGATCCCGGTGGCAGTCGGCTCGGAGTCGGCCGGCCCGACGCCAGTCGTCTCAGAAGCGCGTGACTCGGGGAGACGTGGCTGTGCAGTCATGATGGCCCCGAAGGTACGTGCGGCCTGTGTTTGCGGCCACACGGGGGGTTGAGCTGAAGAGCTTGATGTGCGGTTGAAGCCCCATCGTAGTGTGTAGCCTGAGTACGGTGGCACCCCGCATCGGGAAGAACACATGCGGTCGGTCCTGCGCTACGGCCCATATCGCTTCTACTTCTACAGCAACGAGGCCGGCGAGCCCCCGCACGTCCATGTGGATCGTGACGATTGCTCCGCGAAGTTCTGGCTGGACCCGGTCGGCTCGAAGCTCCGGTACCGTCCCTGCACGAGACGCGCGATCTGCCTCCCCCATGGCCATGTGAGGACGCGGGCGCGACGATCGCGGAGCGCGAAGTTGGGCGAGAGAAGGACGAGTGCCGCGAGCTCGCCGTCGAGCGTCAGGCGCGCGCTCGCCAGGTCCGTTTCGCCTGCGCTCGCCAGTCCCTCTCCTCGTTCGGCGGCCGTCGTAGCCTCGCGGTGCGCGAGCCATGTGGCGAGCGTCGCACCCGTCGAGGTGCCGACGACCATGACCTCCTCGCCCAGACGCCGCCCGACCTCCAGAGCCTCGACGGCGTCAGTAAACCAGTCGTTGACAGTTGCCTCGGCTGGTGCCTCACCGGTTCGACCGTGTCCGGTCAGCTTTGGCCCACACGATGGTCTTCTCGGTGCCCGGACGGAGATCGCCGAACCGGGCCTCCGAGCGAGCGAGGTAGGCATCCAGCTCCGCGGCCGCCGCCGCGGGCGACGTCCGCGAGGTGCCGCGAAGGACGCCGTCAGGCAGATCGGGCGGTTGCAAGTTCGTATCCACCTCCGGCCTGGGGCCGAGAGCGATCACCCTACCACCAGGGCTACCACGGCGACGAGAGCAACGACGGTTCTTCGATTCATGAGCAGGCCATCGGGAGCAGGAGGGCGCCCGGCCTCATCAACGTTACCCGCACAGGATCTGACGGTCGTACCATTGGGCCTGGAATCCGCCCTCCACGGTAGACTCGTCATCGAAGTGCAGTCGGAAGAGGCCGCGGAACGATCCATCCTCCTCACGGCTGCGAAGCTCCACCCAACCCGATCGGGCCGCCTCGCACCGGGAGACGCCGACCTCACAGCGCATGGCCCCGGCGATTCGCTCCTGGTCGACCTCGAACCGCTTACCCGCCATCGCCTGCGGGGGCTGATAGACGGAAATCCACACGTGGGGTCGTGGCACCTCGGAGCCCCACGGGGCACCGGCTCGAATCGTGTCAGCCGAAAGCGTGATCAGGGTGGCCGCCCCGTCCCATGGTGCGCACTCCGCCATCGCGTAGGCGTACGGCAGGCCATCGGGTGGATCGGGTGGAGGCGCGAGATCCGACGGCTGGCACGCGGCCAGTCCACAGGCGGCCGCGGTCGCGACCCAGCACAAACAGGTGGCGAGGCCCCTCCCTCGTGCCTCAGCCAGCCGACTCATTTCCGCACACTGGTGGGCCCGTCCTGCATGCTACCACACCTGGTCATGGCAACTGAAGCACGAAGGTTCGCCATTGTCCCCACCCCGCAGATCGGCCCCGTGACACTGCGTGCAGTTTTGCGTCGGTGCGTCGAGGCCGCTGGCGTGAAACACGCCGGAAATGCGGACGTCGTGTCCCGCCGGCCCCTCGTTCGGAGCCGTCGAATCGGACGAGCACGCCCCCGCCGCTACGCAGAGCGGGAGAACCAGTACGACCAGCGCGCGGCTTAACTTTCGTGGCACGTCTCCACCCTCCCTCGTCCAGTCTGGCACGATTCCGGAGATTCTGCTTTCAGTCTCGCCCGATGACGTATAAGTCGCCAGATTTCCCACATATGCACGTCGCCTCCGAGCTCCGACTCGGCCACGTACAGACACAGCATGCATCCTCTCGGGCTCGGAGGCACTCACCGCGAATCGGGAGGAGTACCGATATGAGATGGCTCTACGTGGCTGCGGCCACGCTGCTGGCAGGCGCTGCGCTGTCGCTGGCGCCGATCAGCCCCGGCAGCGCGGGCGCACAGGAGACCGAGGGGATCTTCCCCTTCCAGTACGAGCTGCTCGAGCTGGATAACGGCTTCAAGGCTTACCTGATCCCGGTCAATGAGCCCGGGCGCCTCGCGTACGTGAGCATGGTGCGCACCGGCAGCCGGGACGAGGTCGAGGAGGGCAAGAGCGGCTTCGCGCACTTCTTCGAGCACATGATGTTCCGGGGCACGGAGAAGTACCCGTACTACGATGGCGTCACCGCCGAGATGGGCGTGGACCGGAACGCGTTTACCAGCAACGACCGCACCGTCTACTACCTGGTCGGCAACAGTGAGTACCTCGAGCAGATCATGGATCTGGAATCGGACCGGTTCCAGAACCTGTCATACGACGAGCCCGCGTTCCGCACCGAGGCGGGGGCCGTGCTGGGCGAGTACTCGCAGGGCGCGTTCAGTCCGTACCGCTGGCTGGACGAGAAGACGCGGGAGACCGCCTTCGACAAGCACACCTACCGGCACACCACGATCGGGTTCGAGGAAGACGTGCGAGCCATGCCCGAGGGCTACGAGTACAGCAAGTCCTTCCACCAGCGCTTCTACCGGCCCGAGAACGTGATTCTGGTGATCGCCGGGGACTTCGACGTCGAGCAGGCGAAGGAGTTGATCCAGCAGTACTACGGGGACTGGGAGACGGGCTATGTGCCGCCGGCGATCGAGCCTGAGCCGGTTCAGACCGCGGCCCGCGACCGCACCGTCTACTACCCGGGGCGCACGCTCCCCATCGTGAGCATCAACTACAAGTCGCCCGCCTGGAGCGCGACGGACAGGATGGCTGTCGCGACCGAGGTACTGGGCCGGGTGGCTTTCGGCTCCAACTCCGACATCTATCGCAAGCTCGTGATCGACGAGCAGCGTCTCCAGTTCCTGAACGCCGGCTTTGGCCTGCAGCGGGATCCCAGCCTCGTCGACGTCACGGTCATGGTGAAGGATCCGGCCGACATCGAGCCGATCAAGGAAGAGATCGCGTCTACGATCGAGCTCTTCCAGAACGAGCTGGTGGACGAGAAACGTCTCGAGGATACGAAGAGCAACATGAAGTACAGCTACCTCATGCGGCTCGAGACGGGGCAGCAGGTCGCGTTCTCGCTGATGACGTCGATCATCAACACGGGGACGCTGGAGGCGATCGAGGATTTCTACGTCACGCTCGCCTCGCTCACGGCGGAGGACATCCGTGAGGCCGCGCGCGAGGTGCTGAAGGAGAGTGGCCGCACCACGATCACCATGGTGCAGGCGGAAGGAGGTGCCGAATGAACGCCCGAGTGATTCTCACCGGCCTGGCGCTCAGCGGCATAACGGCCGCCGGTATCGTCGGGTCGGCTTGCGAGCCGATGGAGAGTGCTCCCGAGGGCACGATCACGCTGCCCGAGCCCGAGTCCCCCTACATCGCGTTCAACATCTGGGTGAAGGCCGGATCGCAGAACGATCCGGCGGGCAAGGAGGGGCTGGCCGCGCTGACGGCCGAGCTGCTCGCCGACGGATCCACGACCGAAGACAGCTACGAACAGATCCTGAAGAAGCTGTACCCGATGGCGGCGGGATACGGGGTGAGTACGGACAAGGAGATGACGACCTTCACCGGTCGCGTTCACAAGGACAACCTCGAGGAGTACTACACGCTCCTCAAGAATGCCCTTCTCCAGCCAGCCTTCAGTGAGGAGGACTTCGAGCGGGTGAAATCGCAGACGCTGAACTTCCTTGAGCGAGGCCGTCGCTACAACCGGGACGAAGAGCTCTCGAAGGAGCTTCTTTTCTGGATGGCGTACGAGGGGACGCCGTACGAGCACCCCGAGGAAGGCTACGTCGAGACGGTCGAGTCGATTACGCTCGATGACGTGCGCGCCTTCTACGATGAGTACTACGTCCGCAACAACATCCTCGTGGGCGTGGGCGGCGGGTATCCGGACGGCTTCGCCGCACAGGTGCGGGCCGACCTCGACATGCTCCCCGAGGGAGAGGTGGCGATGGTCGAGGCGCCGCAACCGGTGACGCCCGAGGGTGTGAAGGTGCTGATCGTCGACAAGGAGACGAAGTCCACCCCGATCTCCTTCGGGTTCCCAACGACCCTCACGCGTGGAGAAGACGACTTCTACGCGATGATGACCGCCAACTCCTGGTTCGGCGAGCACCGCAACTCGTTCAGTCATCTCTATCAGGTGATCCGCGACGACCGGGGGATGAACTACGGCGATTACAGCTACATCGAGGCGTTCCCGCTGGGCTACACGACGCAGCAGCCGCCGGTCAACGCTGCGCGACGGAGTCACCTGTTCGAGGTGTGGATTCGTCCGATCTCGCTCACCGAGCCGGGCAACCTTCACTCACGCTCGCTGTTCGCGACGCGGGCGGCAATGCGGGAACTGGAGGACCTGGCCCAGAACGGGATGACCGAGGAGACCTTCGAATCGAGCCGCAAGTTCCTCCACAACTACACTCAGAAATACGGCACCACGATCAGCCGCCGGCTGGCCTACGCCGTCGATGACGAGTTCTACGGCGTGGCGGGCGACGGCTTCCTGGCCTCCATTCGGCCCGAGCTGGCAGACCTCACGCTGGACGAGGTGAACCAGGCGATCCGCACCCACCTGCAGACGAACAACATGTGGGTGGTGTTCATCACGGACGACGCCGAGGGGATGAAGGAGCTGCTGCTGAGCGGCGAGCCCACGCTTATCACCTATGCGGCACCCAAGCCGGACGAGTTGCTGGAGGAGGACAAGGAGATCGCGGCCTTCCCGATTCCGGTCGAGGAGGACGACATCACGATCCTGGGGATCGAGGAGGTATTCCAGAGCCCGCGCGTCACGCCGACCGAGGTGGCAGCGGAGACGGCGGAAGACGAGTAGCGACAGCGAAAAACGGGCGGGAAGCGGCTGGCCCGTGGCAGACCGCTGGGGGCCTGGCACATGGGTCGGGGTGGGCCGCTAACCCGCCCGGAAACGTCGCGCGGCTACCCTACTCCGCGCCCTCCAGCTGCGATGTCGCCGTGCAGCGTGTCGGCGACTTCGACCACTTCGGTAGGCGGCGGCGGGCCGTACTCTACCGTGGCAGACGCGAACTCGGTGCCCTCGTCGGCGACCTGGCACGCGCCGATCGCCAGAACCACGAGTACCACGAGAAGCACGCTGAACCCGAGTAGAAAGGCACCCCCGAAGCTGGCGCGCACGGACTCGCGTGCGGCTTGGGGGGTGACCAGTGGCTGACGGATGATGCCACGGCGGGCAGGGCCATCGTGTGTGAGACCTCGGTCACGCGAGGACATGTCTGCGACTCCGTGGTTTCGGGGTCGACCTCACCTCCCCACACCCCGCACCACCCAGAGCGCCCAAATATAGTAAAACTGACCACTTCGCGGAACGACAACGCCGGATCACGGGGGGAGCGCCGCACTCGGGCCGCCACGTAAACGAACGCGGAAAAGACAACGGCCCCCGGCGGATGCCGGAGGCCGTTGAGGTAACCGTACGCTCTCCTGGCTCAACCTGGTCGGGGACCAGGCGACTCAGCCAGTCTTACATCTCCTGCTCCGGCCAGTAGCTCAGCTCGGACGCGTAGCTCATGGAGAACGAGTCGGTGCTCATCTGCATGGGACGGCGCTCGTCGAACAGCGCTCCCCACTTCTCACCCATCCCGGTCTTTTCGAGCCAGGACATGATGCTGTTCTCGCCGTACACCTTGGATAGATCGTCGTAAGGCATGACGTAGTACACCATGGTCTCGTCACCCACCACGATCCGGTTGGCCCAGACGGCGTAGGGATAGTTCATCTCCCGAAACACATCCATCAGGGCGACCGTGTTCTCTCCGTACGCTTCCATGTTGCCCGGCATCACGTGCGACCGGTACAGCATCACGCCTTCGGGTCCGTCCTCGCCGAACGCCATCTCCGCGGGCTCGTACGACCAGGCGGGCAGCGACCGCGTAATGTGCGACTCGACCGTGTACCCGTGCACCTCCTGGAACATGCCGAACGCCTCTTGCAGCGTGGCTTCGCCGGCCGTGCCTGCGAACTGGCGCGACCAGGCCTCGTCGTCGTCGAGGTCTGCGAGGCTCTCATGCCGCGTCACGACGTGAAAGTTGCTGTTCTCCGTGTAGACCATCCAGCCCCACTCGGGGCCCAACTCGGCCAGCTTCGCGGCTTCGACGGCCTTCTCGACGGCGTCGGAGAAGTTCTCCGCAAAGGGCGGCGGCACCTTGTAGGTGGTGACCTTCCAAAACGCGCCCTCATCCTCCTGGGCGAGCGCCGGTGCCGACGCAGCGGCCATGATCCCGGCGCCGACGAGCAGCGCCGTTGCAATCCTTCTCATACTTGAGCCTCCTGTGGGCTGGGCAAAACGATCCCGCCTGGCAATGCGCCCGGCGGGTGGACGGGCGCAAAGAGAACGCGAAACCGCTCGCGAGGCAAGCCATCGCCGGGCGGGCGCGGCGTACGTGTCAAGCCGATACGAGCACCACGATCCACAGCAGCACGAGACCGTGCAGCAGCTGGTCGATACCGAATACGTACCAGTGGACACGACGAGATGGGTCCCGCCACTCGGACAACCTGGCTCCCAGCCGCGCCCGTGCCGCATCGACCGCGAAATGCGTCCCCAGCTCGATCCCGGCCGCCGTCAGGATCAACGACCAGGGGGGCCCGGTCACCACGGCCACGGCCAGCAACACCAACGCCGCATGAACCGTCGCATGCGCCAGGATCGCCGTCAGCGGCCTTCCCGCCTCCTTGGCCACCAGCATCCGTTTGGTGGACAGGTGGGTGAAATCGCCCAGGAAGTGACCCACCAGAAGAACGCCCAGTAGCCAAACCGCATTCGTCGTCACGCTTCCTACCCCCGCCTACTCCGCACTCTCCGCGTACTCCCACCCGCCCCCGCGCCGCTGCCGCGTCCTTCGGGAGCCGCCTGGCCGGGAGACACCTTGTGTCCGTTCGGTCTTGTCGAGTATTCCCGGCCCCATCCGTCTCGCGCAACCCGTCCAGGGGGTATGCACTTCGTGTCACCACCCCGCGGGACCCCCGATGTGACCAATTCGATCACCCCTTGTCTGATAGCGTGAAGACTGGACCCCTGCGCGTCGTTTGCGCCGGTCTACGCTGGGCCTCGAAGCCCTGTGCTTATTTCCCCCGGCCCTACCGTTGGCGAGCCTCGTAGCCGCATGTTTCGACCCATGAAGATTCCCGAGGAAGAAATCGAGTTTCTCTTCTCCCGTGCGGGGGGACCGGGCGGACAACACGTGAATCGGCGGGCGACGCGCGTCGAGGCGCGGTGGAACGTGCTCGAGAGCCCCAGTCTGACGGACGAGCAGCGGGACATCCTGCGGGAGCGGCTCGCCGGCCGGGTAAGCAAGGAGGGGATCCTCCGTGTGGTGGCGGACAGGGAGCGGAGTCAGGCTCGCAACAAGCAGGTCGCGGCCGCGCGCTTGCGGGGACTCGTCGACGCGGCTCTCAAGCGTCGCAAGCCTCGCCGCCGCACGCGGCCACCCCGATCGGCCGAGGAGCGGAGATTGCGCGAGAAGAAACAGCGATCCGAGGTGAAGGAGAAACGCCGCCCGCCAACGCCCGAGGAGTGAGCGTTCGGCGCAGACCCGCCGACTATTTGAACGCGGGAACCACGTACTCGTCGAAGAAGTCGCGCAGCCGTCGTGTGTGCCCCGATCGGCGGTCCGCCAGGGAAGACGTAGCCACGACCACGAGCTCGAGGCGAGGCACGAGTACCACGTACTGGCCCGCGTACCCCCATGCGAAGTAGGCCTCTTCCCCGCCCCAGCGATCGATCCACCACAGATACCCGTACCGGTGCCCGTTCCAGGGGGACACGATGTTGGAACGCCATGACGCCGTGATCCAGTCCGACGGAACGAGCTCGCCATCCAGCACGAGCTGCCCGAACGTCAGGAGGTCGCGAGGCCGCATCGCCATGTTGTTGCCGCCCAGGTAGCGGCCCTGCGGATCGCGGTCCCACGCGTGGACGGGGATCCCGAGGTCGTCGAACACCGACTCTCGCAGCAGCGTGCGAAGGCTCTTGCCGGTACGCCGGGTCAGGACTGCTCCCAGCAGGTGGGTGTTGCCGGTCGAGTACTCGAAACAGGCACCGGGATCGCACACCATGGGACGCCGTAGCGCGTCACCCACCCAGTCCCTGGACGACACCCACTCGCCGTAGTTGCCGAAGCTCGTTCCCTCGATTCCCGTGGTCATGCTGAGCACGTGGTGGAGGGTGATGTCGCAGCGCCGGGGCTCGGGAGGCGACGCGCTGCCGCACTGCCAGCCCGCGGTGTAATCGGGCAGCAGCTCGTGCAGCGGCTCGTCGACGCCACCGAGCACACCGTCACGGATCGCGATCCCCACGAGCGGCCACATCAGCGTCTTCGAGATCGACTTCACGTTCACCGCACGGTCCGCGCGCATGCCACGGAAGTAGCGCTCGACGATCAGGTCGCCGTCGCGCGCGATGAGCAGGCTGGTGAGCGGTGCCAGCGCCTCGGCGCGGGCCAGCGCTCGATCGAGCGCCTCCGCATCGACCGCGCCCGCCGTCTCGACCGTCGGCGCCGCGCCCGCTCGGTCGACGGCCGATCGAGCCTCACGTGTGCCGGTCTGGGCGTGGAGTGGAGCGCCTGCAGACGCGTGGACGAGCGCCGCTACGAGAAGGACGGGCAACCACCCGTAACCCAAGCCGGGGATGCGTCGTCTTTCCTGTAGGGAGTCGAAAGGGGAGGCAGCCATGGTCACTCGCATGGTTCGAGATACTCTACAGTCCGTCGCAGAGATCCGCCGCGGCCTGTGGACGCTGTTGATAGTGGCAGTCGTGGGTGTGGCGGCATGTGACAACGACGTCTACGGGCCCGGTGGAGCCTTCTCGGCATCGGACTCGTTCCGCTTCGATGTGAGTGCGAGCGGTCTATGGGGCTTTTACCTCGAAGGCACCAACGGGGACGTACGCGTGCTCGGGGCGCCCAATACGTCGAACGTGGTCATCCAGGGCCGGCGGCGCGTGAACTCTTTCGCGCGTCCGGACGCGCATCAGCGACTGAACGACATCGCGGTCGACCTCTACGAGGAGGACGGCGAGCTCATCATCCGGACCCTCCAGCCCTCGGCTGACCGGGATCACGAGTACATCGTGCACTACGAGATCCTCGTGCCGGAGTGGTTCCTGGCGTCCGTCTATAACGTGAACGGTCTCGTGACGGTCGAGCGGTTGGCCGGTGGCGTCGTGGTGGTGAACTCGAACGGGCCCCTGGAGCTGTTCGACGTGCTGGGCAGCGCGATCGCGGACAACATCAACGGGGACATCATCGCCGACATCTCGATTCTCGGGGACGAGTTCATCGACCTGCGAACCGTGAACGGCAACATCTTCCTCGACATCCCGTTCCACACCTCGGCGTGGCTCGAGGCGTCGCTGACCAACGGGGAGATCCTCGTCCAGAACCTCAACCTCCGAGATCAGGAGGTCGGAAACGGTTTCGTGTCCGGCCGGCTCGGCTCGGGCGAGGGTGAGATCGACCTGCTCACGACGAACGGGAACATCAGAATCCGCGGCTACTAGACAGGGGCGAACTTAGGAAGCGGGGGTGCTATCGCCCCCGCGTTTCTTGGACCCTAGACGTAGAGGCGGTTCGTGATGCGAGGGTTCTCTTCCAAGCCGATCTTGCCCGTGTTGCTTGCGATCGTCCACATGATCCAGCGGGGCCAGGTCGTCGATCGCGAGGCGTTGCTCGCTCCGCAGGCCGGTTCGTGAGCCTGTTCCGACGTCGACCCGTCGATCCGGCCCGGCCCGGGCCGGGCCAGGAATCGGTGTGGGACTACCCGCGGCCCCCGCGCCTCGAGCCGGTCGACGGTCCCGTACGCGTGGAGTTCGCCGGCGAGATCGTGGCCGAGACTCGATCCGCGCTCCGTGTGTGCGAGACGGCCAGCCCGCCCTGCTACTACGTCCCGCCCGAAGACGTCCGTACCGATCTCGTCGAACCCGCCGCCGGCCGTTCCTACTGTGAATGGAAGGGATCAGCCCGGTACTGGACCGTACGCGTCGGCGATCGCGTGTCCGACCGGGCGGCGTGGAGTTATCCGGATCCGAACCCGGCCTTCGAGGCGCTCAGAGATTACATCGCGTTCTACGCCGGGCGAGTCGATGTGTGCTGGGTGGGCGAGGATCGCGTGACGCCGCAGCCCGGTCGCTTTTACGGGGGTTGGATCACTCCCGATCTGGTCGGACCCTTCAAGGGAGAGCCGGGCACCGAAGGCTGGTAGGCCACGTGATGAAGGCGCATCCTCGCGCGGGCTTCGATCCACCACACAGCCGGAGTCTCGGGCCAGGAGCTGTGGCTTGAGATCGCTCCAACAGGAGCTAAACGAATGACGATTCGCACAACTCGCGAGCGGGGCCGGGCAAGGCGTCCAGCAGCGGGCGCGGCAGCGCTCGCCATGCTTGCGGGAGCGGGCCGGGCGGCCCCCCTTTGCGGACAGACAGCCGCAAGCTCGCTCGTCGAGGACGTCGCGGACGGGATACGCACGCGGCTCGAGGCGGCGGCGGTACCCGGCGCGCTCACGGCCGAAGGTGATCCCCTGTTCGCCGCCCTTTCGCTGGGTCGGGGCAAGTACCGGAGGGCCTCCACGCACGGCCCTCTCATCCACGTCGACACGCGACTCTACAGAGCCCGCTGGTAAGTCGTCGGACGGTCGCGAAAGGTCAGGACGGCCTCCGCGCCACGTACGTGATGAACGGCCGCAGCCGCGGGAACGCCTTCAGAAACAGGTGCGACCCGCCACGATTGAAGCGGCCCCGGCAGATAAGCGGATCGACTTTGAAGCCCACCTTCCGCAGAAACGTGGTCACTTCGCGACTCGTGTACTCCCGCACGTGTCCCATGTGACCGAGCCGTTCGAGCTTCGCGTACTCGTCGAAGACCTCGCCGCTGCATGAATACGCCTTCCCGCGCACGAGAAAGTTGTAGATGCCCTTGAGTGAGCGGAGGTTGGGCGTCGAGAGCAGCAGTACCGCACCCGGTCGAAGCACCCGACGTGCCTCGAGCAGGGTGAAGATGGGGTCGATGCGCAGATGCTCGAACAGCTCGCTCATCACCACCGCATCGAACGAGCCATCGGGGAGCGGAAGAGACTCCCGCTCCACGTCGCAGGCCCGCACCTGCAGACCCAGCGCTTCGATCGACGAGCCGAAGCGCTCGGGCGCCAGGTCGACGCCCGTCACCCGGTATCCGAGCTCCTTGAGCGCCGCGCTGAGCAGAAGCGGAACCGCCCCCAGGTCGAGCACGTCGGATCCTGCGGGCACGAACTCACGGACGATCTCGGTGTCCAGCGCCACGCGACCCACATGATTGGCCGCGTAGGTGCGGTACCAACCGATGAGCTCGCGGGCGTCCGGCGCGATCCGCGCCGCGAGCTGCGCGACGAGCGCTCGCGATTCGGGCGCCGGCTCGAAGCTCAGTCCACGCGCACGGATCACGGGATTCCCGCCCCTGGCCGTCTCATCTCGCTCACATCAGCGTTGCCGCTCGTTCGGCGCATATCTAGGTTTTTGTTCGATGTCGCTGGATTGTAGTTGGGTTCCTGTCCCGCCGCCGCACGGAGGTTGTACGATG
Organism: Gemmatimonadota bacterium; assembly: GCA_039586095.1. Classification (GTDB taxonomy): domain Bacteria; phylum Gemmatimonadota; class Gemmatimonadetes; order Palauibacterales; family Palauibacteraceae; genus JBDHBD01. The sequence goes on along the minus strand of JBDHLB010000031.1, from coordinate 1,598 downwards.
AAGACTCCTCGCTTTTTGCCCACCCTGTTCGCCACCGCCCTTCTCATGACCGTGCTCATGCCGCAAGCCGCCGTGGCTCAGGAAGAGCCCGACATGGCCATGGTCATGGAGGCCTGGACCAAGGCGGCCACGCCCGGTGAGGCGCACGCTTTTCTTGCCCGAATGGAAGGGGAATGGACGGCCACGGTCACGATGTGGATGGACCCGAGCGGTGAGCCGACCGTCAGCGAAGCGACGTCCAAGCAAGAGATGATGATGGACGGCCGTTATCTGCACGAAACGACCAAGGGCGAGTTCATGGGCCAGCCGTTCCACGGCATCGGTTTCAGTGGTTACAACAACGTGACCGAAAAGTACGAGGGCATGTGGATCGACAACATGTCCACCGCCGTTCACCGGTACGAGGGTGAAATGGAGGGCGACGTGCTCGTCTACCACGGCAAGTACATGGATCCGGTCTCCGGCGAATGGATCAAGTCGCGCAGCACCATCACGATGCCGAGCGACGATGAGATCATCGCCGTCGGCTACGAAACCCGTGACGGGGTGGAGGTCAAGGTGATGGAGCTGGTGTACAAGCGGAAGACGTAACCCCGCCCCGTTCGCGTCAGCGATCGAGAGCCCCCGGATGCCGCGAGCCCGGGGGCTTTCGCATCCTGCCCGGCGTCACAGCCGTGTGACCGTGGCGGCCGGCGGGTCGAGTGGCTGCGGAGAGGTCTCGAGACCGGCAGCGTGGACGCCTGCGACACGTTCTCGCGAGGCAGATAGAGGTTCCGCGGGGCGAATAGCGCCGGATTAGCGGACGGATTCTAAGCCGTGGCAACGCGTGCTGCCGTCTCGCCCGCGTACATCTCCTCGATCTTGGCCGCGTAGCGCTTCGTCACCACGTCCCGCTTAACCTTCAGTGTGGGCGTCAGCTCGCCCGTGGCGACGCTGAGCGCACGTTCGAGGATGGCGAACTTCTTGACCTGGCTCACCCGAGCGAGATGCGTATTGGCCGCGTCCACGATGCGTTGCACGGCGGCGTGCACCGCTTGGGACTGGTGAGGCAGGCTACCTCGACCCGGCTCCCGGCGGGCCACGAGCTCTTCCGCCTCCTCCCGGTCGAGCGACACGAGCGCCGTCAGGTAGGGTCGGCCGTCTCCGATGACGACGGCGTTCGCGATCAAACCGTGGTCGGTGAGCAGACGCTCGATCTGGGCCGGTGAGATGTTCTTGCCCCCCGCCGTGATGAGGATGTCCTTCTTGCGGCCCGTGATCCAGTAGAAGCCGTCCTCGTCCACGCGTCCGAGGTCGCCCGAGTGAAGCCACCCGTCGACCAGGGTCTCTGCCGTCGCCTCGGGGTCGCGGTAGTAGCCGTGAAACACGTTTCGTCCCTTCAGAAGCACCTCACCGTCCTCCGCGATCCGCACATCTACACCGGGATACGCGGGACCCACCGATCCGAAGCGCGTGCGCCCTGCGTGGTTCACGGCGGTGACTCCGGTCCCCTCCGATTGACCGTACACCTCGATGATCGGGAGCCCGAAGTCAGCGAAGAACTCCAGCACGTCGGACGAAATCGGCGCGGCGCCCGTCGCCGTGATGTGGGCGCGATC
>JBDHLB010000098.1:0-6914 GCA_039586095.1 Gemmatimonadota bacterium | reverse complement strand
TGGATAGAGCGCGGGATTCCTAATCCCGAGGCCGCAGGTTCGAGTCCTGCCGGGGTCACTCCTGCCCGTAAGCCGGCGCGAACACCTCCTCGGCGAACTGCTCCAGCGTCGTAGCCGTGGTGTTGAAGTCCGAGCGCGTCTCCTCGGCCGCCAACAGGCCTTCGTTGTGGGCCCGGTAAAGCTCCAGATACACGGCCGCCACGGCGGGGGAGATTCCCATCGCGACAAGGCCCTGTTCGGCCTGTTCGAACGAGGCCTGCACGTAGGCCAGATCCGGCTTTCCGATCGCCGCGCCCAGGATGCCTGCCGCCTCCGCCAGGGTGACGTCTCGCGGGCCCAGCAGCTCGCGGGTCGTCGTGCCGGTGAAGTCCAGCTCGAGGAGTATGTCGGCCGCGGCGTGTGCGATGTCCGGGGTGGCGATCATCGGCGATGGGATATCCGGCCGCGTGGGACTGGCGAGTACGCCCATCTCGCGAATCCCCGGAATCATGTCGAGGAAGTTCTCCATGAACCATCCAGGCCGGAGGTGGACGACGTTGACGCCGAGCGCGTTCAGACGCTGCTCCATCGCATGGAGACCCGCGATCGGACCTGTGCCGGACGGGTGTGAGGCTCCGACGCTGCTCAGCTGCACGACGTGTGACACGCCGGCCGCCTCGATGCCCCCTGCGATGGAGGCTCCGGCGTCTTCTTGGAACGCGAGAAAGTCCTCTACGTCCATCCGGGGCGGAATCATGCTGTAACCGGCGGTCGCTCCATCGAATGCCCGCGCCATGGCCTCACGATCCTCCACGTCCCCGACAAACGCCTCGGCACCTTCGTCGACGAGCGGCTGCAGCCGCTCGGCCCTGCGACCGACGACCCGCACCTGCTTGCCGGCGGCCAGCAGCCGTCGCGCGATCACCGAACCCGTGTTTCCCGTGGCCCCGAGAATTGAATACATATGCCGCCTCCTCTGAAAACCTGCGCTCACGCGCCGAAGATGCAGGACTCTGTGCCAAGGCGCGAACACGAGCGGGGGATCGTCGAGTGCCTCCTCGCGTATGAGACGGCCATGGATCGAAACGGCCCTCCCTCAAAGAAGACCTTGCAGTGAAGACCGTCGCGTCGAACGGCCTGCCGACCGTCGCTCCGGCCGCCTTGCGGACCGTTGCGCCGACGCTCGTCGGTGTCGTGGTGTCGAGCCTGATGGTCTGGTTCGCGAGTGGCTGCACGCAGATCGAAGAGGTGTTCGAGAGCCGCGCCGAAAACCTGACGGCGCATGAGAGCTACACGGCGTCCTTGGCTCGCGCGGGCCTCGGCGAAAGCGCGCTCGGTCAAGCGTGGTTGGCTGCGGCCGAGTCGGCACTGGCCGGCGCCCTGAAGGTCGAGCCGCCCTACCACGAGGTAGGCCACTTCGCCGCCGAGCGGCCCTCGGCGGTCGCCTACCGGATCGCCCTGCGTCGCGGCCAGGCTCTCCTCGTCACCCTCGAGACGGAGACGGAGCATCCCGTGCAGCTGTTCGTGGACCTGTTCCGCCCGGTCGCCACCCATGGGGCACATGCCGTCGAGGAGACGTACGGGGAACAGGCGCGTGCGGCGACGGACTCCTCGATGAGAGCCCCGGCGGGCGATCCGGCCCAGCCTGCGGAACAGTACCGGCACGTAGCCAGCGCCGAGATCAGCCCGCGCAGGTTCGAGTTCGAGCCGTCGCGCGACGGCGACTTCATCATTCGCATCCAGCCCGAGCTGCTCCGCAGCGCCCGCTTCTCGGTCACCCTCCGCGCATCGGCCTCGCTCGCCTTCCCGGTATCCGGCCACGACACGGGCGCGATCCGCAGTGTCTTCGGGGCGTCCCGAGATGCAGGGCGGCGCCGTCATCATGGAGTCGACATCTTCGCCCCGCGCGGCACACCGGTGCTGGCGGCAGCGGACGGCGAAGTGTCGCGCGTCCGAAATCGGGGGCTGGGCGGAAAGTACATATGGATGCGGGACCGGATGCGCGGGCTGTCGTTCTACTATGCGCACCTGGACGAGCAGCTTGTGCGACAGGGTCAGCGAGTCCGCTCCGGCGACACGCTCGGGCTGGTCGGAAACACCGGCAACGCCCGGACCACACCGCCTCATCTTCATTTCGGCGTCTATCGCCGCGGCGAGGGACCGATCGATCCGTACCACTTCCTGCATCAACCACCGCAGGAACCCGCGCGTGTCACGGTGGACACGTCCTCTCTCGGTCGCCTGGTGCGAACCACCGGCGAACAGGCTCTGCAGCGGTCCCGGGCCCGGACCGCCGATGAGGGAATCCCCCTGTCGAGGCATACCGTGCTTCGCGTGAAGGGTGGAACCGGCGGCTGGTACCGGGTCGAATTGCCGGACGGAACACCCGGCTACGTGCGTGGCCGACTCGTCGAAGATGTGGCACGACCCGTGGCAGAAGACCTGGTGACCGCCAGCCAACGAGTGCTCGAGACGCCGGCCAGCCGGGCGGTGGCGGTCGACTCTCTGCAGGCGGGAGAGAGGGTGCCCGTGCTGGGCCAGTTTGAAGAGTTCCTTTACATACGAACGGGAAGCGGTCGAAGCGGCTGGGTCGCGGCGGCCGGCCGCTGAAGCCCCCCACCGGCTACTGACGTACGGTTTCTGCTCGCGTCCGGGCTCTACTTGGCTCTGGATTGGGGCGGGTTCGCGTCTGTCGCCGGCTGCTCGGCGCGCCTGTCGAAGACCAACCCGGTCCAGATCGCGACGGTCACCAGCAGGAAGAACAGGGGGCTGAATCCGAGGCCGGGGGCGATCGTCTGGAGCAGTGCCCAGGGCCACATGAGCGCCACGCCGATCCAGGTGGCCCGGTCGTCTGCCGTCGCTGCCAGCACGAGTAACGCCAACAGCACGACCCCCACGTCGTAGTACATGGCGTGCAGAGGGATCAGCAGGATCCCCACGCTCAGGACGGCGAAGCGCGCAGCCCAGTCGGTTCTCTCCACGAACACCCAGAAGTAGGCGAGCAGGGCGATGTGGCTCACGGTCAACGTCCAACCGACCGCAAGGCCGAAAGGGTCCGATGGTCCTCGCACGGCCTGAAAGAAGCCGACCCACGACACGCTCCCGTGCTTGTTCACGGCCGCATCGACGCCTGCGAACTCGACCGCCTGACCCCACCAGGCCGACAGCCAGTCCGCCCCCATCAACGACGCGTTGAGCGCATACAGGACGACGACTCCCGTGCCGACTCCGGCGAGTACCCGCCAGCGCCGATCGAGGAAAAAGAGCCCAGCCAGCGGGAGCGCGAACTGCGGCTTGTAGAACAGGGCAGCCAGTGCGAGACCGGCGCCAAACGCCCGGCCGTCGGCCACGAGTCGCCAGATCGCGACGAGCAGCAGAAGAGTGAGCGCCGTATTCTGGCCGCCGAGTATCGCCCGCGTGAGCGGATAAAAGAGGAGTGCCCCCGCGACGGCTTCGATCCAATGACTCCGAAGCCACGGGATCCACGGCCTGAGCAGATGGAGGCTCAGCAGCAGCGCCCCCACCATGAGTACCGTGTGGAGGAGGAACGACCAGCGGAATTCGAGTGCGGTGAACGGCGCATAGAACAGGGCGATCCCCGGCATGTAGGCGAAGTAGAGGGCGGTATCGGACCCCGCCTCCCACAGCATCTCCTGTGCCTCGCGCTGCCGCTCGAAGTCGTACAGGCTGTCCCAGTCCCCTTCGGCGGCAATTCGTCCCGCGCCGTAGAATGCTCGAAAATCTCCTCCAAGCATTCCACCCACGGTCGTGGCGCCATCGGTCGCCAGAACGCCGACGAGCAATCCAGTGGCCAGACCGATCAGGATGCCCCACGCGGGCAGACGCCCCGGTCGCGCGTTCTCGACAGGCTCTGTTTCCGCCATAGGTGTCCGGCTGTCGCGGTGGTTCGTCACGTCGTTTCGCGATTCGATTGTCACGCAGCAAGTTTGCTGCTACGAATAGACGGAAGGCGCACACGCCGGGCCAGCCCGAGCGACAAGGAGATCTCGCGTGACCTACCGTGACCTGGACATACAACTGCTCGAGGCGCTCATGGAGGACGGGCGGCGTTCCGTACGCAAGCTTGCCGAGGTCCTGAAAGTCTCGCCCAGCACGGTGAGCAACCGGCTCGCGGATCTTCTGGAGCGAGAGGTGATCACCGGGTTCAAGCCGGTCATCGATTACGCCAAGCTCGGGTTCAGCCTGGTAGCCGTCACGAAGATCAAGGCGCGCGGTGAGTCGTTGCCTGCGATCGTGGAGGCGCTGGCAGGCGACTCGAAGCTCACCCACGTGTACGAGATCACGGGCGAGTTCGACGTTCTCGTCATCGGCCGCTTTCGGGACGAGAGCGAAATGAACCGCGAGATCAAGCGGATGCTCGGCCTTCCCGGGATCGAGGGCACGAATACCTCGATCGTGCTTTCCACCGCCAAGGAGGCAGCGGACATTGACCTTCGCGTCGAGCAGGAAGAGGTGTGAGAGGCGGCGTCACGGCCTCTCGAGGCACGTCTCATCTCGCCGCTCTGGAGCGCGAGGTCGTATCCTGCGTCCGCTGTCCACGCCTGGTCGCGTGGCGAGAGCGAGTGGCCTCCGAGAAGCGAGCTTCATTTCACGACGAGTCGTACTGGGGGCGTCCGGTTCCCGGTTTCGGCGATCCGGAGGCGTGGCTTCTGATCGTCGGGCTGGCCCCCGCCGCCCATGGTGCTAACCGGACCGGCCGCATGTTCACGGGCGATCGGTCCGGCGAGTGGCTCTACCGCGCCCTGCACAGGGCCGGTCTGTGCAGTCGGGCCGAATCTCGGGCACGCAACGACGGTCTGATGCTGCAGGGAACCTACGTGACGGCGGCCGTGCGCTGCGCCCCACCCGCCAACAAGCCGACGCCAGCCGAGCGAGATGCGTGTCGCTCGTTTCTGGAGCGCGAGCTGGAGATTCTGCAGGACGTGCGAGTGGTCGTGCCCCTGGGGGGCTTCGCGTACAGTCATGTGTTGAGAGTGCTCCGCGAGCGGGGAGACGAAGTACCCCGCCCGGTGCCTCGGTTCGGGCACGGACGGGAAGTGGTGGTCGGCACGCGAGGGGACGGCGACGCGGATGGCGGTTCGCGCCTCCACCTGGTCGCCTCGTTTCACCCGAGTCAGCAGAACACCTTTACCGGCAAGCTGACCGAAGAGATGTTCGACGCCGTCTGGCGCCGAGCAAAGGAACTGGGCGGGCCGTAGAACTAATCCCGGCCGATCTCCAGCATACGCTCCACGGCGATCAGGGCGCGGACACGCACGTCCTCCGGGACTTCCACCTCGTACTTCAGCTCACGAAGCGAGGCGAGCGTCTTTTCGAGCGTGATCTTCTTCATGTGAGGGCACAGGGTGCACGGCTTCACGAACTGGAGCTCCGGGTGGGCCTCCTGCACGTTGTCCGACATGCTGCACTCGGTCACCATGATCACGCGGTTCGATCGGGCGCGATCCAGGTAGCTGATCATCCCCGTGGTCGAACCGACGAAATCCGCCTCCTCGCATACCTCCGGTGAGCACTCCGGGTGCGCGATCACCTCGATCTCCGGGTACTGCTCGCGATAGGCCTGAAGCTCGGCCACCGTGAACTGCTCGTGCACGATACAACGCCCGTGCCACGTGATGACCTTCACGTCCGTCTGAGCCGCCACGTTCTGCGCCAGGTACTCATCGGGCAGGAAGATCACCGTGTCGCTTCCCATGGACTCGACGACCTTCAGCGCGTTGGCCGACGTGCAGCACACGTCCGACTCCGCCTTGATGGCCGCCGGCGTGTTCATGTACGTGACGACCGGCACGCCGGGGTAGCGCTGCTTGAGGAGCCGGACGTCTTCGGCCGTAATGCTCTCCGACAGCGAGCAGCCGGCCTCGAGGTCGGGAATGAGCACGGTCGCTTCGGGGTTGAGGATCTTGGCGGTTTCGGCCATGAAGTGAACGCCGCCGAACACGATGACCTCGGCGTTCGCCTCTTTCGCCTGCTTGGACAGACCCAGCGAGTCGCCCGTGTAGTCGGAGATCCCGTGGAAGATCTCGGGGATCATGTAGTTGTGGCCGAGAATGATCGCCTTCCGCTCGGCCTTCAGCCGGTTGATCTCGGCGATCAGGGGGACGTGTGCCTCCCACTCGAACGGGGGGACACTGTCCTGGATCTTCGGATACACGTTCGCCGTCAGCCAATCGACCGACTGCGTTTTCTCCAGCGTTTGCGGCACCGATACCTCCTGGGCGATTCTACGTCTCTCGCGGCGCCAGGCAGCGGCTCGGGGAGCGGCTCGCGGAGCGCCCCGGTGCCCGGCCGGCAACGGCCGTGTACGGCACGTGTAACGAGCGTGTACAATGAAACCGAAGCATAGCGAAAAGTTCCCCTCCGAGGCAGAGGAGCGCGTCCGGCATTTGCGCGCTCAGATCCAACATCACGACTACCTGTACTACATCCGAAACACCCCCGAGATCTCGGATGAAGAGTACGACCGCCTGTTTCGGGAGCTTCGCGAGCTGGAGGAGCGGCATCCTGCGCTGCTGAGCCCGGATTCTCCCACCCAGCGAGTGGGCGTGACGCCGCTCGACAGCTTTCCCACGATCGAGCATACGGCCCCGATGTTGAGCCTCGACTCGCACGTGGATGAGGAGGGACTGCGTCGCTTCGACGAACGCGTGCGAAAGGCGCTCGGAGACGACGAGGTCACGTACGTGGTCGAGCCGAAGCTGGACGGTGCTTCCGTCGAACTCGTGTACGAAGAGGAACAGCTGGTCCGTGCCTCGACGCGCGGTGATGGCCGGTTCGGCGAAGGGATCACGGCCAACGTCCGGACGATACCGACCATCCCCCTCCGACTGCGTGAGGCGGAGCGACCGGTCCCGCGCTTCGTGGCTTTTCGGGCCGAGGTCATCATGCCGATTGGCGCCTTCGAGGCCCTGAAC
>JBDHLB010000097.1:0-7209 GCA_039586095.1 Gemmatimonadota bacterium | reverse complement strand
CTCGAGATCGCGGCCCGGCTGTACGACCGGAACGAGCAGCAGGTGTGGACCGCCTCCTTCGACGGCGTGCTGCCCAATGTCGTCGCCCTGTACCGCGGCTTCGCCCGGGCCATCTCCGACCAGATCCGGCTCAGTCTGAGGCCCGAGGACGAAGCGCGACTGGCCGAAGCGCCTCCGGTGAATCCGGACGTCTACGAGGCCTACCTCCGGGGCATGCACGTTCTTCGCAACGCCACTGGCTCGGAGCAGTACGACAGTGCCATCGCCTACTTCAACCAGGCTGTAGAGCAGAATCCGGCCGACCCGCGTGCCTATGCCGGCCTGGCGCTCGCCTACGTCACGCTCGGCCACGGACCCGACCCTCCCGTAGACGCGTGGCCGCGTGCGCGGGCGGCCGCACTGCGAGCGATCCGGCTCGATTCGACCCTGGCCGAAGGCTGGGCGGCCCTCGCCGACTACAAGTCGTACGCCGAGCACGACTGGGCCGGAGCCGAGGAGGCTTTCCGGAAGGCGAATGCGCTAAACCCCAGCCTGGCGATGAACCACTACCACTATGCCTGGTACCTGGCCCTCTTCGGGAGAGTGGAAGAGGCCGTGGTCGAGCATCGGCGGGCTGCCGAGCTCGATCCTCTCACGCCGCTTCACACGCTCTGGATACCGGCGATCTTCAGGTTCGCGAGGGACTCCGAGCAAGCAGTGACGGAGGCACGACTTCTGACGGAACAGTATCCGACACACAGCTTGATCTGGCGTGTTCTTGCCCACAGTGCTGCGGATCTGGGGCTGGTAGAAGAAGCCGTCGCAGCTGTCGACAGGGCCGTGGAGCTCGCTCCCAACCGATGGAAGCTGGACCAGGCCGAGGTCTATGCGCTTGTCGGGCGAACCGACGACGCCCTGAGCATTCTGGAAGAAGTGGAAGCATTGCCGCCCATGCCCGGACGCGCCCTTGGACTGGCAAAGACCCACGCCGCCCTTGGAAACAGGGAGGAAGCTCTCCGGTGGCTGGAGTATGAGCCGCCGCACGCCTGGGCGGCCTGGTTCACAGCATCCTATAGAATGGACGCCTTCCGGACGGATCCGCGTTATCAGGGCCTGCTCAGGCGTATGAATCTGCACATGGAGCCGGGAGACAGGCACCCGACCCCGCTACCCGTCGAAGCCGCACCTCTCTCGGGTACGACGGAGGTGGATTCTTCCTGACGGGCTGGCCGTCGGGACTCACATGGTCTTCACCTCAGACTTCCGTCTGAGTAGGCTATCCGTGACTCGAGTGGCCGCATGCCTAGTGAATTGCGGGCCGGGAGCGAAGCGACCACAGGTTGTACGACGGTTAACCGGTCCATCAACTCTATTACGAGGACAAATCATGACCAGATTGTTCAGGTCTTTGGTGTTGACTCTCCCGTTGAGTGCTCTGGCCTGTGGGTCGGAGGTGCCGGAAGAGGCCGACCTGGGGCAAGCTCCAATCGCTGAGGCACCGTCGGAGGCGGAGCTACATGCCTACAAGGCCTATCATCACGCGAGGTACAATGAGACGACGGCCGCGCAGGCCGGCGGGACCAACAGGCTGCTGCACACCAAGCAGCTTCCCACGGAGGGATCCGATCCGGTCGTAACTCCGGCGCTGGACCACCTCTACTCGAAAGCGGTGATCGACCTGACCAGCGGACCGGTCTCTGTCGAGATTCCCGAAGGAATCGAGGGCAGGTACTGGTCGCTCCATGTAACCGACCAGGAACACTATACGATATTTGATGAGATTCGCCCCGCAGGCACATATGTCTTCGTTCGCGCGGGAGAGGACGTGGAGGTGGAGCCCGGCGCGACCGTCATCGAATCGCCCGGAGACTATCCCCACCTGTTCATTCGAGTACAGGCAAAGAACGAGGCCGATCTGGCAAATGCCTTAGAGATTCAGGAGACCTTCTCAATCTCGGGAGAGAGCAAGGTCCTCGAGATCGACAACTACATCGATTTCACCTTGAACACTCATGACATATACCCTGAGAACGAGGGGCTTCTGGAATCCGTCAGAGATCTCGATGAAGATGACTACGACAGGGTCACGGCGTATCTAACGGAGATCGCTCCAACCTTCCCCAACAACCTGGGCATGTTTGGGCCTATCGACAGCGAAGAACCGAACAGCAACGACCCCGTCACGCGGGCGGCCGCCATCTTCGGCCACCTGGGCCTTCCGGCGGAGCACGCGATCTACTTTCCGAACTTCGTGGATTGTGATGGAAATCGACTGCATGGAGACACGCCCGAAGTGTTCACGTTTGCGTACGAACCCACGGGAGTGGAGGAATTCTGGTCGATAACGCGTTACAGCTTGCTAACGAGGAACACCATACCGGGCAAGAACGATCTCTTTAACGCATACAACACAGAACCCGATGCGTCCGGCAATATCACGATCACATTCAGCGCAGAAGACCCACAGGACGGCACGTATTGGATGCCCGTGAATGCCGGCGAACCGTACTACTTCGTGGTCCGATACTACAAGGCAGACCTGGACAATCTGCCGCCGACGCATTGCGATTGAGCTACAAGGAAGCGGAGGGGGCGGGATTCGAACCCGCAAGTCCGTGAGGACGCCGGTTTTCGAGACCGGTGCATTGCCGTTCTGCCACCCCTCCGAAACGAGGCTCCCCGCCGCGCGGACGGACGGGGTGGGATTCGAACCCACGAGGCACAAAGTGCCCACACGCTCTCCAGGCGTGCGCCTTAGTCCGCTCGGCCACCCGTCCAGAGACTTCGTACCACAGGCCGCAAGCGGGGAAACGGAGGGGGTGGGATTCGAACCCACGAGGGTCTTTCGACCCAACGCCTTAGCAGGGCGCCGCCTTTAGCCACTCGGCCACCCCTCCAAGGATGGATTGGCCCGCCAGGGTTCGAACCTGGAATCTCTTGGTCCAGAGCCAAGCGTGTTGCCAGTTACACCACGGGCCAACGGTCCCGCTCTTCCCCTCGAGCGGGCGTCGAGTATAGCCTATCCCAACTGACCGAACAAGTTCCCCGATTGGTCGATGCGTCCACTCCGATTCCCCTTATTCGGCGCGGCAATCCCGGGCTCGACGGAGCGAGTCTATCGTCCGCGCGGAGAGCAATCTCAGCCGCACGGGGTGCGGGCAAACCCGGCGGTCCACGAGCGCCGTGCAGGCGCTGTCGACGAACACGATGTCGGCGATGCGCGTCACCCGCTTCACGGCCGCCATCTCCGTCGGCCGGGGACTCGCGAAACCCAGCCGGTCCGGCCCCATGGACCGGACAAGCGCGCGAGCGTATTGACGGACCGAGGCGCAACCAGTGAGCACGGTCACGACGGCGTGAGAGGGCAGGCGGGATACGATCTCGAGCTCCTGCGAGCCTCCGGACAGATCGAGCGGCACAACGCGGCTCAGAAGCTCGCGCTCGCCGTGAAGCCGGTCGACCACCGGCCGACGGCCGAGGAACAGCTTCGAGCCTGTCGAGAGGGGTCGCGTCACCGTGGAGCCCAGGGATCGTGGATGGATCGCCTCGACTGTAACTCCGACACGCTCCAGCAGCTCGCACTGGAGGAGGTCGCGGAGCCGGGGCCAGGGCTCCAGCAGGCAGAGCGCAAAGGACGACTTCGCCTTCTCACGCCCACCGGGCCCGTTGAACCCCGCAAGCCGGTGCTCGGATGGCACGGACCGACCGCAGTCAGGCTGCTGCACGAACACTCCGCGGCCCTGAACGGCAACCACGAGCTTCGCTGACTCCAGTCGGCGATAGCAGGCCCACACCGTGTTCCGGTGCAGTCCCAGGTCGTCCGCCAGTTCGCGTATGGAGGGCAGGCGTGTGCCGGGGGCCAGGTAGCCGTCGCGAATCAGTCCGGCGAGACGCGTGGCCAGCTGACATCGAACCGACAGCCTGGCGCCGTGATGCAGATCGAGCGCCAGCCGTCCTACTTTTTCGGGCTGCGGCGGTTTACGAAGACTCGAACGAGTCGGACTTGGGGCGCCCGCCTCTTCACGTTGCACGCCTCACGATCGGTGGCGTGATCAACGAACGGACAACGCTAGCCGGCGAGCGCCTTCCGCAGCTCCGGCAGGGGAAGCGTGTTGAGGACGTGTTTCTTCTCGAGCCCGGCGCGTCGAGCCTGCTCCACACCGTAATGGATGAGATCCAGCTCCTCCGTGCGGTGGGCATCCGTGCTGATCACGACCTTCACGCCCAGTTCGCGGGCCCGGATCAGTTGCGTGTCCCGAAGATCGAGACGATCGGGGTGTGAGTTCAGCTCGACCGCCACGTTCCACGCAGCGGCCGCCTGGAGCATTTCGTCGACATCGAGCTGAATCGGGTCGCGCCGGCCGATCAGGCGCGCCGTGGGGTGGGCGAAGATGTCGACCTCGGGATGCTCGAGCGCCTTCAGCACGCGCTTCATCTGCTCGGCCGCCGGGAGGTTGAAGTACGAGTGGACGGAAACGACGACCAGATCGAGCTGCTCGAGCATCTCGTCTTCGAGGTCCAGGCTGCCATCCCGCAGGATGTCGACTTCCATGCTCCGCAGAATCGTGATCTCATCGTGGCGGCTCGCGATCTCGTCGATTTCCTTCCACTGCTCGCGCAATCGGGCCGCATTCAGGCCCTCGATCATGGCGAGCGCCTTGCTGTGGTCGGTCATCGCGAAGTACTCGTAGCCGCGCGCCGCACACGCTTCCAGCATCTCCTCGATCGTGTTTCTGCCGTCGGACCACGTGGAGTGCATCTGAAGGTCGCCGCGCAGATCGTCGAGCTCGATCAGCGTGGGCAACGCGCCCTTGTCCGCCAGCTCGATCTCGCCGCGATCTTCGCGAAACTCCGGCGGCAACCAGGGCAGCTCGACCGCGGCGTACACCGCCTTCTCGGTCTTCCCGGCCACCATCTCACCCGCGGAAGCGAGGCCGGCGGCTTCCACATCGACATCCTCCGGGATGCGGAACACGCCGTATTCCGAGACGCGGAGCCCCCGGTCCAGCGCACGCTGGCGGAGCTTGATGTTGTGCTCCTTGGAGCCGGTGAAGTAGACGAGGGCCGCCCCGTAGCTCTTCGGAGGCACGACCCTCAAGTCGACCTGGAGCCCGTTGCGCAATTCGACGGAAGTCTTGGTTTCGCCGGAGCCGATCACCTTGACGACGCCGGGATAGTCGGTGAGCCGCTTCATCACGACCTCCGGCTTCGTGCTGACCGCCAGCAGGTCGATGTCGCCGATCGTCTCCTTCCGTCGCCGATAGCTCCCCGCCACGTCGAGCTGTCTCATGTGGGGCGTCTCGCGCATGTACTCGAGCAGCGGGCCGACGAGCTGATCGACCTCCGCCAGGCCGTAGCGCTTTTCATGCTCGCGGAACCGCCCGATGGCTTCCAGGATTGCCGTCTCCGTCTTCGCGCCAAAGCCGGGGAGTTTCGAGACGCGCCCGGCTTTCGCGTGCTCCTCCAGCTCCTCCAGCGTCTCGATCCCCAGCTCGTCCCACAGCTTGCGCGCCTTCTTAGGACCCAGACCCGGCAGCTTCATCAGCTGGATCAGGGAGGCCGGAATTTCCTCCGCCAACTCCTCGAGCACGGTCAGATCGCCGGTGGTCACGAGCTCTTCGATGTGGCGCGCCATCTCCTTCCCGATGGCGGGCAGTTCGGTCAGATCGGCACCCTCCGCGATCAGCTTGCGCATCGGAACGGCGTGCGTCTCGACCGTGCGCACGGCGTTGCGGTACGCGCGTACCCGGAACGGATTCGCGTCCTGGATCTCGAGCAGGTCTGCGACCTGACGCAGAACGGTCGCGATCTCTATGTTCTCCATTCGTCCTTTTTTGCCCTCAGGCTTTCTTCGCTTGCAGGAGTTCCAGGAACGCAATCTCGTCCAGGACTTCGATCCCGAGATCGCGAGCCCTGTCGGCCTTTGAGCCGGGATCCCCTCCGACCACGACGTAATCCGTCGACTTGCTCACCGAGGAGATCACGCGTCCGCCCAGCGACTCGACCCGCTCCTTCGCCTCTGAGCGGCTCATCCCCTCGAGGCCGCCGGTGAACACGAACCGCAGACCCTCGAGCGGTGCCTCGCCCCCGTCCCTTGCGCCCGTCGATACCGCCGGCGCCTCGAGCTCCACATGCGAGAGGAGCCGGTCCAACTGCTCGCCGTTCCGAGGCTCTCGGAAGAAGGCGAGAATCTGCTCGGACATCTTCGGCCCGATCCCTTCCACCGCTTCCAGTGTCTCCGTATCCGCTTCGCGCAGGGCTTCGAACGAGCCGAAATGGCTCGCCAGTGTCCGGGCGACGGATGCCCCGACTTCAGAGATGCCGAGGCCGTAGATGAAACGTGTCAGCTCCGTCTGTGAGGCGGCCGAAATCGCTTCTACGAGCTTGTCGGCCGACTTCTGCGCAAAACCCTCGAGTTCGAGCAGCTGCTCCGGGCGAAGCTCGAACAGGTCCGGCAGGCTGCGAACCAGACCTGCCTGGACCAGTGCCCGGCTCGTCTCCCCGCCCAAACCCTCGATGTCGAGAGCCTGCCGGGAGCCGAAGTGCCAGAGGCGGCCGGCCAGCTGGGCGAGGCACCCGAACACGTTGGGACACACCGTATACGGACCGCGCTCGATCAGCGGCGTGTCGCACGAAGGACACCGCTCGGGCATCACGAACGGCTCGGCGCGCTCGCGACCTGGCTCGTCGATGCGCTCCAGCACCTGGGGAATCACGTCTCCCGCGCGTTGGATTCGGACGCGGTCTCCCTCCCGGATATCCTTGCGAGCGACTTCCTCTCGATTGTGCAGGTTCGCCCGGCTCACCGTGACGCCACCGATCTCGACCGGTCGCATGAAGGCGATCGGCGTCACCACCCCGGTGCGTCCGACACTCGGCACGATCTTCAGGATGCGTGTCTCTTCTTTTCGGGGCGGAAACTTGTGCGCATAGGCCCAGCGGGGGTGGTGCGAGGTGGCCCCCATGCGCTCGCGGGCGGCCAGATCGTCCAGCTTGACCACGATACCGTCGATCTCGTAGTCCAGCTCGTCACGCTGCGACTCCAGCTCGGCGTGGTAGGCCAGAATCTCCTCTACGCTCGACACGCGTCGCTCGAGCTCGTTCACCCGAAGACCCCAGTTCCGCATGGCCCGCAGAGCATCCCATTGCGTGCTGGCCGGCGGCGCGGATACGGCGAGGATCTCGAAGACGTAGGCGTCCAGCGGTCGCTCTGCCGTGATCCCGGGATCG
>JBDHLB010000096.1:0-7237 GCA_039586095.1 Gemmatimonadota bacterium | reverse complement strand
GTCGTGACCGCCCATTTCCCCTTGCCGATCGGTATGTCCACGCCGAAGGCCGCTCCGAGCGCCATGTCGGAGCTGTCGTCCACGGTGGTGGTCACCCCGCTCAGGCCGATGTTCGTCTCGAGTCTGAAGTAGCTGACGTAGCTGACGGTCGGTGCAATAAAGAAGTCCGTTCGACCCTTGGGATTGAGATGAATGGCCAACCCGAAGGTCAACGGCACCATGTCGAAACTCAGGCTCTGGGCCACCGCCCCACCACCTGCTCCCACCGATGACTCGATGCTGAGGCCGGCAAACAGGGCCGAAAGCTCCAGGCCGAGACGGTCGGACATTCGGTACTCTCCCCCGACACCGATTCCGCCGCCGACGTCGACGCTGCTGACGACGCCGCCGGGACTCGTCTGGGTCTCCGCCGACGAATCGACCATGGCCCCGTAGAATCGAACGGTCCACCCGGGCTCCGCCGCCTCGACCGCATGGCAAGTCGACGCAAGGACGAGGGCCGCGAGCACGATGCGAGCGATCTTCATCTGTACCTCCTTTCGTATCGACGGACGCTGCGATAGGACAGACTCCTGCTCCGCGTCACGCCTCATCCGCCTGCCGGCACCACGGAGCCGGATCCGTGCCCGGTCCGCTGCACGACCGGATCCCCGATGTAATAGACCGACCCCATGCCGTCGATCCGGGCATCGAGCCGGTCACTCACCCGAACGGTCGCCGACCCGGCCGCGAGAATCGTGATCTCGGCCTCGACGCTGTCCAGATGCCGCGCGTCGTAATCGCCGACGCCGCCCAGAACGACCGATTGCTGCTGCACGGCGCCGCTGACGGTCGTGGTACCGACGCCAGTCTGGGTGGCATCGACACGAGACGCGGTCAAGTCGGGGAGATCGATGGTCCCGGCCCCCGTGAGGGCCAGCGACAGGCGGTTGGTGTCGATGTTCGACGCCCTGATCATGCCCGCGCCGCGCAGCTCCACGCGTTCGAGATTCGCGACCGTGAGATGAAACTCGATCGCCGAGGCCTCGCCTCGATAGCTGGTGCCCGGTCTGAATCCGAGAACGAGCTGGCCACCCCGTACTTCCGTCGTGAGGTACGGCAGGATCAGCTCCTCCGTCCGAATGCGCAGCGACTCCATGCCGCCCTGCTGAACGAAGACGTGGCCGACCCCGTCCAGAACCACGCCGCTGAAGCCACTCACCGCTCGCGGCTCCTCGACAACCGGACTGGGACGCGGGGGAATCACGTTCCCACCCGGGTTCATGACAGGGCCGGGAGTGGCGTCGTCGCAGGCGCCGAATGCCGAGATGGCGGCGATGATTGCGACCGTCGAAGCACCCTTCGCGATGCTCGATCGGAATTCCATGGCTTTCTCCTTTCTCACAGGCCGTGCCGGTCCGCCCTCACTCAAAGACGCGCATTCCACCGAATGAGTCCGAAATCCTTTGGCACCGACCGGTCCAAGTGAAGTAAGGTGAGTCAGTTAGACGGGCACGCCCCGGCGCGGGAGCGATCGGGTGAGCGAGGACGCGAGGTCTCTGGCAACGGCCATCGTGGCCGGTCTCGGTGACACGACGGGCCATGAGAAAGCGTCGGCCAACGAACTGATGCCGCTGGTGTACGACGAGCTGCGCCGCCTCGCGCGGGGCTTCATGGGCCGCGAGCGCCGGGATCACACCCTGCAGCCGACGGCGCTGGTCCATGAGGCCTACCTCAAACTGGTGGATCAATCACGGGTCGATTGGCGGGGCCGCACCCACTTTCGCGCCGTCGGGGCCAGGGTGATGCGGCGCATCCTGATCGATCACGCCCGCCGACACGCCAGCGCCAAGCGGGGCGGCGATCAGCAGCGGGTCACGCTCGGCGAATCGCTCGTGCACCCCGCGGACGCCGACCTCGACCTGGTCGAGCTGCTCAGCCTGAACGAGGCCCTCGACAAGCTGAGGCGTCTCGACGAGCGCGAGGCCCGGGTCGTCGAGCTGCGGTTCTTCGGTGGACTGACCAGCGCGGAGATCGCCGAGGTGCTCGGCGTGTCGAGTCGCACCGTCGACGGGGACTGGATGCACGGGCGCGCCTGGCTCAAGCGCGAGTTGACCACGGGAGACACCGCTTGAGCTCGCACCTGCACGCCCGGATCAAGGAGATCTTCCTCGCCGTCTGCGAGCGGGAGGCGACGGAGAGGCCGGACGTTCTGGAGGAGATGTGCGGCGCCGACGTCGAGCTGCGCCGCGAGGTCGAGTCCCTGCTGGGCTTTCATGAGCCCCCGGCGTCGACTCCCGAGCGCATCGCCAGTTACCGCCTGCTTCAGAAGATCGGCGAGGGCGGTATGGGAGAGGTGTACGAGGCCACGCAGCTCGAACCCGTTCGGCGTAGGGTGGCGCTGAAGGTCATCAAGGCGGGCATGGACTCGAAAGCGATCGTCGCGCGCTTCGAGTCCGAGCGCCAGGCGCTGGCGCTGATGGATCATCCCAACATCGCGCGCATCTTCGACGCCGGGACGACGGAGCGCGGCCGCCCGTACTTCGCGATGGAGTACGTCGCCGGCGAGCCGATCACGTCCTACTGCGACCGGATGCGTCTGGGCATGGGCGAGCGGCTCGAGCTGTTCGTCCAGGTCTGCGACGGCGTGCAGCACGCGCATCAGAAAGGCGTCATCCACCGTGATATCAAGCCCTCGAACGTGCTGGTCCGGATTCTCGACGCGAGACCCGTCCCCACGATCATCGACTTCGGGATCGCCAAGGCGACGCAACAACGCCTGACCGAGCAGTCCGTGTTCACGACGATGGGGATGCTGATCGGGACCCCGGAGTACATGAGCCCCGAGCAGGCCGAGATGACCGGTCTCGACGTCGACACGCGCACGGACGTCTACTCCCTCGGCGTGATGCTCTACGAGCTGCTCACGGGCGCGCTGCCCTTCGACCCGGGGACCCTGCGGGAGGGCGGATTCGACGAGATCCGTCGGCGGATCCGCGAGCAAGAGCCCTCGAAGCCGAGCACGCGCGTCTCGACGCTGGGCGAGGTCACCGGGGAGACCGCGAATCGGCGCCGGACCGATCCCACCGGCCTGCGACGGCAGCTACGCGGCGACCTCGACCGGATCACGATGAAGGCGCTGGAAAAGGACAGGACCCGTCGTTACGCCTCGCCGTCGGAGCTGGCCGCCGATATCGAAAGACATCTGCGACACGAGCCGGTGCTGGCCAGCCCGCCGGGGACGCTCTATCGGGGACGGAAGTTCGTGCGCCGGCACCGCGTCGGTGTGGCGGCCGGCGCCCTCGTGATGGCGGCCCTGCTGGCCGGCGTCGCCGGAACCAGTGTCGGCTTCGTGCGGGCGAAACGGGAGGCCGAGACGGCACGCCGGGTCTCCGGGTTCCTGCAGCGCCTGTTCGACGACGTGAACCCCGGCGCGGCACGGGGCAGCATCACCACACCGGCAGAGATTCTGGACCGGGGGGCGGAGAGGATCGAGACCGAGCTGGCGGGCCAACCCCTGGTTCAGGCCGATCTGATGGTGACCCTGGGCAACGCGTACCGGGGCCTGGGTCTTTACGAGCGCGCCGATCCCTTGTTCGAGAGATCGGCGGCGATCCATCGCGAACACCTCGGTCCGGGGAGTCTGGAATACGCTTCGAGCATCAGCTTCCTCGGTGACCTCCGGGCGCAGACCGGCCGATACGCGGAGGCGCGGCAGCAACTCGAAGAGGCGCTGGCGATCCGACGCGTCTCTCTTCGGTCCGACGATCCGAGGCTCGCCTGGAGCTTGAGAAGTCTCGGTCACGTCTACTGGAGAACCAGCGAGCTGGAGACGGCGCGTTCGGTGCTGCAGCAGGCCCTGGAGATCGGCGAGAGCACTCGAGATCGAGAGCGTCTCGATGTGGCGATGACTCTCATCCTGCTGGCGCTGGTCGAGCTGGATTATCGAGAGTACGACTCCGCGCGGCAGCGCCTCGAACGCTCCCTGGAGCTGGGAGAGAGGGTTCTGGGACCCGATCACATCCTGGTGG
The DNA here is from genome assembly GCA_039586095.1 of Gemmatimonadota bacterium. Taxonomy (GTDB): domain Bacteria; phylum Gemmatimonadota; class Gemmatimonadetes; order Palauibacterales; family Palauibacteraceae; genus JBDHBD01. Next base: position 3,227 of record JBDHLB010000096.1, on the reverse strand, counting down.
CCGATGTGCTCGGCGTCATCGGCCGCACCTACCACGAGAGCGGCGATCTCGAGGCGGCCCGGCCGCTCTTCGAGCGCGCCGTGGCCATCGTGGAAGGCGCCGGCGGACCCGATCACCCGAGAATCGCGATTCCTCTGCAGGGTCTGGCCAGGGTCCTCTCCTCCACGGGAGACCACGACGGCGCCCGCACCCGCTTCCACCGCGCGCTCGCGATCCAGGAGAGCGGCCTCGGACCCGACCATCCGGACATCGCGTATACCCTTCGCGGCATCGGTACGCTGAATCTCCGCAGCGGCGATCTCGCCGGGGCTCGCGGCGCGTACGAACGGGCGATGGCCATCGCGGAACGGGCGTTCGGACCCGAGCACCTCGACGTGGCGCGCGCTGCGTACGACCTGGGATATCTCGAGTACAGGGCTGGCGACCACGTCGAGTCTCGGCGGCAGCACGAGCGCGCCCTGGAGATCTTCGGGAAGATCTTCGGCTCCGGACACCGGGTCCTGGCCGCCTCCCTCTACAGCCTCGCCTGTCTCTCCGCGCTCGAGAACGATCGAGAAAAGGCTTTCCGGCTGCTTCGCGAGTCGTTCGACCATGGCTTCGCTCTGCCTTACTTCCTCCGCGACCCCGACTTCGACACGCTCCGCGGCGATCCCGAATTCGAGGCGATCGTCCGCGAGTTCAAGGCGCGGCTGCCGGAGGAGTGAGCCGTCCGATGCTATCGTGCCAAGACCACGAAGGTTGTCGCTGTCCATGCGTCTCGAAGAAGTGAATCACTGGTACGCTGCGAGAGTCCCCTACAACGGTGCGCTGGGACTGCGGGCGATCGAGGTCATGTCCGACGGGTTGGTGGCGGAGCTGCCCTACGCCGAGACGCTGGTCGGCAACCCGGACACCGGGGTCTTGCACGGGGGAGCGGTCACCAGCCTCATCGACGCCACGTGCGGCGCTGCGGTCGTCGTCGCGCTTCGCGCGGCTTGTCGTATCGCCACGCTCGATCTGCGCATCGACTACCTGAAGCCGGCGGCGGCCGGGTGGAACGTGGTGTGCCGCGCCACGTGCTACAAGAAAACGCGAAACGTAGCGTTCGCCCGCGCCGTCGCGCACCACGGCGACGAGGCGGACCCGATCGCGTCGGCGGCGGGTTCGTTCATGATCTTTCCCGACGAGCAGCTCGCCGACCTGGGCATGGAATGAGCGCCGTCCCTCTGCTCGAGGCGATTCGACGCGCCCGCGATGCGGGCGATGTGAACGCGCTGATCGATCTGATCCCTTACTCCCGCTTCCTCGGTCTGACGGCAGACGTGAGCGACGGCGATCTGATCGTCAGGATGGGGTTCTCCGATCACCTGATCGGCGACGCGGCCATCCGCGCTCTTCACGGCGGCACGCTCGGGGCGCTGCTGGAGTCCACGGCGATCTTCAAGCTCTTGTGGGAGACGGAGTCGGCGGATCTCCCCAAGACGATCAACATCACCGTGGAGTACCTGCGCTCGGGCAAGCCGCTCGGCACTCACGCACGGGCCGATTTCATCCGCCACGGGCGGCGGGTCGCCAACGTGCGCGCGGTGGCCTGGCAGGAGGACGCGTCGCGCCCCATCGCCGCCGCCAACGCACACTTCCTCTTGCAGCCGACGGAGTAGGGCGCGCCGCCCGGCGAATCCGGAGCGGGATTGTGTCCGGATCGTGCGGACCCTGTCTACGCGGGGACACATGCACGCGGCTCGTGACCCTGCTTCGGTGTCGCTCAGAAAGGGGGCTCTACCGCGACAATCTCGGCCCGGATGACGGACGTGTAAGTCGCAGGGGCCTGGCCCGCTCCTTGCTGAAAGGTCATGTCCACCTCGCGAAAAGAGGGTGCCGTGGAGGGCACGACATGAAATCGACAGGTTGGCAACGTGACGTATCGGGACCGGGCGAGCGGCGGAAGGTTTCCCGCAGACTCTCCGACCGCCCGCCATGCCCGGCCTGTACTTGCCGGAACTCGCACTGCGCGGAGCCCGGCTGCGAGGAACGGGCCTGGCCGGGGACGGCCTACTGCATCTGGCATCCGACGTTGAAACTCGCCAGCATCGACGCCTAGGGTTTTGGCCGGGCCGCAGCGTCACGGAGAACCTCCTCGCCGCGGGGCGTCCCGGGCCCGCCGGAACTTCGTACCGATTTGCGAGTGTGTGGATCCTTTTTCAGGGATTGCCCCCGGCATACCCTGGGGATCGGATTCCGCCAGAATCGATGCGAGTCGGGCGTGTTCGCCCGCTGAAAAGGAGAGTCTGGTCATGTGGAAGACGTTGCTCGCAACGACTGCCGTGTGTCTTGCATCCGTGGCTCTCGGCTCCGGGACCGGCCTTCCCGAAACGCTCACCGAGACGACCAAGGAGTGTCTGGCCTGCCACGCCGAACAGAACCCGGGGCTTTACCAGCAATGGGGCGCCAGCAAACACTTCGGCGCAAACGTCGGCTGCTACGAGTGCCACGTCGCGGAGAAGACCGATTCGGACTGGGTGCGTGACGACATCCACGACGACTACGTCATCGCCACGATCGTTTCGCCCACGGACTGCGGTCGCTGTCACGCCAAGGAGTCGGAAGAGTTCCTGAACTCGCACCACTCCAAGGCGGGTCGCATCATGGGCTCGCTGGACAACATGCTGGCCGAGGTGGTCGAGGGCGACACCGGCCTGGTGACGCCGATGTTCCCCATGGGCATCTCTGCGGCCGCGGTCAACGGCTGCTGGCAGTGCCACGGCAGCGTGGTGCGGCCCGATGAAGAGAGCGGCCTGCTCGACCCCGCGACCTGGCCCAACTCCGGGATCGGGCGCGTCAACCCCGACGGCACGGAGGGTTCCTGCGCGGCCTGTCACTCGCGGCACACCTTCTCGGCCGCGCTGGCCCGGCAGCCGGAGAACTGCGGCAAGTGCCACCTGGGTCCCGACCACCCGCAGTTCGAGGTCTACCAGGAGTCCAAGCACGGCATCGCCTACAACGCGCACCGGGAGGAGATGGCCCTGAACTCGTCGAAGTGGATCGTCGGCGAGGACTACACCGCCGCGCCGACCTGTGCGACCTGCCACATGAGCGCCACGAAGAACCAGGACATCAACCACAACATCGGGTTGCGCGTCAAGTGGAACAACCGTCCCGTCCACTCCAAGCTGTCCCACGAGACCGACAAGAAGTGGAATCTGAGCTCGGCTTCGATCACCGCCGACGAGCGCCGGGAGAACATGATC
>JBDHLB010000030.1:0-61764 GCA_039586095.1 Gemmatimonadota bacterium | reverse complement strand
CCCCTTCCGGATCCCGACCGGCGTGCTCCGCCGCCCGGCCGATCCGGAGGCGAACCTCCTCCAGTCGCTCTTCCAGCCTCTCCCGCGTCACGGGTGCATAGTCTACCAAGGCGCGCCCCAAAAGAAAGGCCGCCCGCGGCGGCGGGCGGCCCACTGGTCGTGCACGTGAGCCGGCGTCGCCGGCCCTAGGCCCGACGCCTCATATCACCTCGAAGGTAATCCACTGCGAGACCCACACGTCCGTCTTCTTGTCCCGATTCAGCGCAGCCCGGAAACGCATCTCGTTCGCGACCTTCTGCGCCGCGCCGTCGAGCTGCGCGTTTCCGCTGGAGGTCTTCACCTGGCTCTTCGAGACAGTGCCGCTCGTGTTGACGTAGAGCCACAGCTCGACGCGCCCTCCCACACCCGTGTCGCGGAGGTTGGGGGGATAGTAGCGCTGCAGCAGGCGCAGCACCTCATCGCCGTTCAGCAGCTTCGGCGGCGTGTCGTACGGGATGAAGGACGGCCGGTCCGAGGGGCTGCCCCCGGACGGCGGCGGTGGCAGATTCTCGACCGGGTTCGTCTCGAACGTCGTGGGCGCGATCGTCACGTCCTCGCTCACCTCGACGGAGGCGACTCTCGGCGTGGCGGGACGGGCGATGCGCTCGGGCGGAGGCGGAATCTTGACCTCGGGCGGCAGCGTGATCGCCTCGAGCTCGTCGCCGGCCGTCCCCAGGTCTGCGGCCTGGAACGGCTGGACGAACACGAAGAGACCGAGGTGCGCCACGACAGCCAGGATCAGCCCGACCGCCGTCCAGTCGCCGTTCACACGCTTGAAATCGTCGTTGGCCGTAGAGATCGACCACCCTTGCTCGCTGGCCATATCGGGGTCTCCTTGCTTACCTGCGCGGACGTGTCGCCCGTTGCTCCAATCGCGACGCGAACGTCACGCGGACCGCTCCTGCCTGCTGCAACTCCTCGGTGATCTCGTTGATCAACCGATACGGTGTATCGCGATCGCCTCGCAAGGCGATCACCAGCTGGCGGTCTTCGGCGTACAATGGCCTCACCACCTCCGAGATGTCGGGGCGCGGCACCAGCCTGTCATTAATATAGACGTCGCCGCCCTCCAGCACCCACACATGGAGGATATGCCGACGCTTCTCATCGATCTTCTTCGTCGCTTCGGCGCTCACCCAGTCGATCTGTCGGTTTTTCTCGCGCCGGAAGACGGTCGTCACCATGAAGAAGATGAGGAGCAGAAACGCGATGTCGGCGAGCGACGACGTGGGGATGGCGCTCTCGGCGCCAGATTTCCGTTTGAAGCCGGTACCCTTGATCGCCATGTCAGTCCTCCAACATCTGGAGGGAGATACGTTCGGCGCCCGCCAGCTTCACCTCGTCGAGCACATTCACCATATGACGATAGGCGGCGTTCGGGTCGGTCTTGATCGCGGCGATAAGCAGTTCGTTCGCGACGAGCTCCTGCCGGAGGATCCCTTCGACCTCGCGATACGAGACCACCTGCTCCTGTTCGCTCTCTCCACGTCGAACGGTCACGCTGCCATCCGCCTGGACAATGAAGAAGATGATGTTCTTGGCTGCGACTTCCTGCTCTTCCGCCTGCTCCGGCAGCACGATCGGAAGTCCTCTCTCCTCGTTGAACACCGTGGTGGTCAAGAAGAAGATGAGCAGCAAAAACGCGATGTCGGCAAGAGAAGCGGTCGGGATCTCGTCCGAAACCCGCTCCTTACGGTTCATAATGGGCATGTTGCCTGTCCCGTCCTAAGTTCAGAGCCGGGTTTGTCTTCCCGGCGCCACTGCCCCGATTCGCCTCGCTAGCTCGCTGCCTTATACACCCCGGAGTCCTCGAGGCGCCATATCAGCTCGAGGACCGCCTCGGTACCTTTTTCCATATCCTGGATCAAACGATCCACCCGCGTGACAAAATAGTTGTACGCGATGTTCACGGGGATGGCGATCGTGAGCCCGGCCGCGGTCGTGATCAACGCGACCTTGATGCCGCCCGCGACGAGTCCCGGTTCCACCTGTCCGGCGATCTCGATCGCCTGGAACGCGAGGATCATCCCGATCACGGTCCCGAGGAAGCCCAGCATCGGAGCCACGTTGGCGATCGTCGCGAGGACGGCGAGGCCTCGCTCCAGAAAGTCCAGTTCGATCACGCCGGTCGTGCTGATCGCCTTCTGCACGTCTTCGCCCGTGTGTCGCTCCTGGACACGACGCAGCCCGGCCAAGAGGATCGCCGCGACCGGCCCGCGGGTGCTTCGAGCGGTCTCGATGGCCTCCTCGAGGCGGCCGGTCACGCCCAGCTCGTGAATGTCGTGAAGGAGCTTCTTGGACTCGCGATGGGCGATGAACAGCGTCCACGCCTTCGCAATGATCACGCCGAGCGCGATCAAGGAGCAGAGGATGAGAGGGTACATCATGAAGCCGCCGTCGCGGAACAGCGTCATGAGTTCGTAGCTGGTGTCCATCTTTCCCCCGCCTCCGGGCGTGTTGTGATCAGTCGGCGATCGTGCCACGTCGGTGTGCGAGCCGGGCCCGCACCGTCATGGAGCATGATATTCTAGGCTTCGCCCCAGACACCGTCAAACCGCGCCCGCCCGCGGCTTCGGGTCGGTCGGACCCGCTTCGGCCTCCGGGGTCACGGTCACGGTTTCGAGACCGGATGTCGTGAGCGCCGCCGCGATATCTTCCGTCTCCAGCTCGCGACGTGGCTCCGATCTCTCCTCCGGCTCTGCCGCCAGGCGGACCCGGAGCTGCTCCACGCTCAGACCGCGCCGCAATACGCCGCGACGAGCGAGCGAGATCTGACTTGTCTCCTCGGAAATCACGACGACAAACGAGTCGGTCTCCTCCGACAGGCCGATCGCGGCGCGGTGTCTCGTCCCGAGAGACTTGTCGCTGACGGGAAACTGAGTGAGCGGCAGGATACAACCCGCCGAAACGATCTGGTCCCCGCGCACGATCACCGCACCATCGTGAAGCGGAGAATAGGGCGTGAAGATGGTGGCGAGCAGATCGGCCGACACCTGAGCAGCCACGGGGGTGCCCGTCTCCGCGTACTCCTCCAGCCCGATTTCCCTCTCTATCGCGATGATCCCGCCGATCTTGGCCCGGGAAAGGCGCTCCGCCGCCTTGGCGATCTCGTCAGCCACCACCCGCTCCCGCTCCTCGAGCTTGGTCAGGACGCGCCACACACGACTGCGACCCAGACGGGCGAGCGCGCTCCGCAGCTCCGGCTGGAACACCACGATCAACGCGAACGCGCCGTAGGTGAACACCTGGGAAAGGATGTAGCTGATGAGCCCCAGCTGGAGGAGCCTGGCCACGGCGTAGAAACCGACGAGCAGGACGAGACCGAACAGGATCTGGAAAGCCCGCGTCCCCGTCCACAGTAGCAGAATCCGGTAGATCAGGTAGGCGACGAGCAGAATCTCGAACAGGTCCTTCCAGCCGATCTGGAAGAAACCGATGTACTCGAGTATGCCTCTCATCGTCGTCCTTTGTGCTCAGCGCGCGATCTGCTCGATCGCATGCGCCACGTCCAGCGTGCGACGCGCAGCTCGCACGTCATGGACCCTGAAGAGCCTCGCCCCCCGTGCCAGCGCTGCGACGCATGCCGTCAGGGTCCCCTCCAATCTTTCCTCCACCGCGTAGCCGAACAGCACTCCAAGAAACGATTTGCGCGATGGTCCGACCAGGATCGGGTAGCCCACGCCAGCCAGCGCGTCGAGACGCGCAATCAGCTCGAGGCTGCCTTCCGCCGACTTCCCGAAACCGACGCCCGGATCGACGACGATCTGCCCCTTGCGGCACCCCCGCGCGACCGCCACAGCCGCGGATTCCGTAAGTGCCTCACCGACTTCGGTCAGCAGGTCTTCGTACTCGACATCGGTCTGCATCGTGCGCGGGTCTCCGCGCATGTGCATGAGTACGAGCCCGGCACCCGTGTCGGCTGCCAGATCGGCGATCCGTGGCTCGAAACGCAGGCCGGAGATGTCGTTGATCGCATCCGCTCCGAGCTCGAGCGATCGCCGCGCGATCTCTTCCTTGGTCGTATCGACGGAGACGGGGATCGGCAAGTCGCGCAGACCGGCCATGACGGGCTCCAGCCGACTCCACTCGGTCTCGACCGGGAGTGCCTGTGCACCGGGGCGAGAGGATTCCGCACCCACATCGATCATGTCCGCCCCGTCCTCGACCATCGCGTGCGCCTGAGCGATCGCCAGCTCGGGTTCCAGGAAGACCCCGCCGTCCGAGAAAGAGTCGGGAGTGACGTTCAGGATCCCTACGACGACGGGCCGATCCAGCCGGAGACGACGGGACCGGAGGTGCCACTCGGCTGTGCGGGTGGTGTGCGCTTCGTCCAGCACCGTGCCGGCCCGCCCCACGCAGCCTATCGCTACGCCGGAGCGGGAGCGGGCTCGCCGCCGGTGCCCTCGAAAGGACCGGTCGATGGCGAGGTCTGTGGGGCCGGAAGTGGCTCGGCGGGAGGTGGTTCCTGGATCGCCGGCGGCAGCGGCGGAAGCTCCTTGCCCTCCTCCAGCAGTCCGATATCGTCGGAGTCGAGCGTCTCCCGCTCGAGCAGCGCCTCCGCGATGCGCTCCAGGAGCTCCTCGTGGCCCTCGAGGACACTGCGAGTCGCAGCGTACGCGTCGTCGAGGATGCGCTTGATCTCGGCATCCACCAGCTGGGCCGTCTGCTCACTCACCTCTCGCCGATGGCTGAGGTCACGGCCGAGAAACACCTCCTGCTCCCGGTCACCGACCGCCATGGGTCCGATCGCCGGAGACATCCCGAACTGGGTGACCATGCGCCTGGCAAGCTCGGTGGCGCGCTCGATGTCGTTGCCGGCGCCCGTAGTGATCTTGGACTCCCCGAACACCATCTCTTCGGCCACACGGCCGCCGAACAGCATCTTCAGCTGTCCTTCCAACCAGTCCTTCGTGTAGTTGTGGCGGTCCTCCTCGGGCAGGGACGCGGTGATCCCCAGGGCGCGGCCGCGCGGCACGATCGTCACCTTGTGCAGCGGATCCAGTCCGGGCACGCGAAGCGCCACGACGGCGTGGCCTGCCTCGTGATACGCGGTGACCTTACGCTCCTCCTCTGAGATGACCATGCTCTTCCGCTCGGCGCCGAGCATGACCTTGTCCTTGGCCTGCTCGAAATCCTCCATGTAGACAAGGTCTTTGTCCTCCCGGGCCGCGAGCAGAGCCGCTTCGTTCACGACGTTCTCGATGTCGGCGCCGGACAGACCGGGCGTGCCCTTGGCCAGCACGCCGACGTCCACGTCGTCGGCCAGTGGAATGTCCTGCGTGTGGACCCGGAAGATGCCCTCCCGACCCTTCACATCCGGGCTGTCCACGACGATCTGCCGATCGAACCTGCCGGGTCGCAGCAGCGCGGGGTCCAGCACATCGGGACGGTTCGTGGCCGCCAGAAGGATCACACCGTCGTTCGACTCGAAACCGTCCATCTCGACAAGCAGCTGGTTCAGGGTCTGCTCGCGTTCATCGTGACCGCCGCCCAGACCGGCCCCCCGATGGCGTCCCACCGCATCGATCTCATCGATGAAGATGATGCACGGTGCATGCGTCTTGCCCTGCTCGAACAGATCCCTGACGCGGCTCGCGCCGACCCCCACGAACATCTCCACGAAATCGGAGCCCGACATCGAGAAGAAGGGCCGGCCGGCTTCGCCGGCGACAGCGCGAGCCAGCAGAGTCTTACCCGTGCCGGGGGGACCCACGAGCAGCGCCCCCTTGGGAAGCCGGCCGCCGAGACGGCTGAATTTGGCCGGATCCTTGAGGAACTCGATGATCTCCTCGAGCTCCTGCTTCGCTTCATCGGCGCCGGCGACATCGGCGAACGTGACCTTCGGCGTGTCTCCCGTCAGCAGACGGGCCTTCGACTTGCCGAAGCTGAACGCGCGCGCGCCCCCCGCCTGCATCTGACGGAACAAGAAGAGCCACAGTCCGATGATGAGCAGCCACGGGAAGATCGAGATGAGAAGGCTCACCCAGCTGTTCCCGGTCTCCTCGGCTTTCGTCTCTACCTCGGCCTCTCGCAGCGCGGTCAACAGCTCCTCGCCCGCCTCGCCGGGCAGGAGCGTGTGAAAATTCAGGATCTCCGCCTGATCCCGCTGGAGGGGGCTCTTCAGCACTCCTTCGACACGTATGGCATCCCGGATCGTCACCGACTCCAGGTTGCCGGTGGCCAACTGCTCGTAGAACTCCGTGTATGACAGCTCCTGCTGCGCCTCCCGACTGCTGTTCATCAGCTGGAAGATCGCCAGCGGGATCAGGACGATGAGCGCCCAGAACGACGCCGCGCGCAGCGCGCGGTTCACCCGTCCTTCCGGTTGGTTCTTCTCAGGGCCCTTCGTCTTCATGTCCATCCTGTCTATCCGTCGTTCTGGCGGTCAGGCCAGGCTCGCGATGAACGGAAGGTGGCGGAAGTCCTCCGCGTGGTCGAGTCCGTACCCGACCAGGAAAGAGTCGGGCGCGTCGAAACCCACCCAGCGAGGCTCCAGCTGCAACTCGCTCGCCACGTGCTTGTGCAACAGAGCGCAGATCTCGAGCGAGGCCACGCCTCGCTCCGACAGGGCACCCACGAGGCGGTTCAGCGTCGTTCCGCTGTCGACGATGTCCTCGACCAGTATCACGTGGCGGCCCTGCATCGGGGTCGCCGGGTCGTAGAGCAGCTCCACGATGCCCGAAGACGTCGTGCCTTTCCCGTAGCTGGATGCGACGACGAAGTCGATCTGCACCGGGCGCGAAACGCAGCGTACGAGATCCGCCACGAAGATGAACGATCCCTTGAGCAGTGCGAGCAGAAGCAGCTTGTCGTCGGCCGGATAGGCGTCGCTGATCGCTTCCCCCATCGCGCGCACTCGAGCGGCGATTTCGGCGCTCGTGTAGACGATCTCATCGATGGCCTTCCCACCGGTGAGCGCCAGCAGCTCGGGTGCATTTAAGGCATCGCCGCCCTTCTCGGTCACTCCATGTTTCACGTCGTGAACCATCGTGTCCTCGACACGGTCGATGTTCATGCCCGCCGTTCGCGCTGATCAGCCACCACGCTCGCGCGTGTGCGCGCCGTCGATTCTCTCAAGCGCACGGCGAACCTTTCCCCGTCGTCTGCCGCCGTAGCATCACGCGCCGTCGCCAGCCCCGCGACCCACAGGATGCGGCCGCTTCCCTCCTGAAGCACCGGCGTGCGCCCACGTTCCGAGCGCGGAACGCGACGCTCTCCGAAAAGCTTCTTCAGCTTCCGCGTGCCCCCGGGGAGGGCGATGCGGTCGCCCGGCCTCGGGCCGCGGAGCGTAAGCGGAAATCGCACGCTCGCCCGCGACATGGTAACAGACAAGGCCTTTGCTGACGGCGCGTCCATCCCGTGCCTTCCCCAGCTGACGTCGTACGTCCGGCCGCCGACGGTTGCAAGGGATGTTCCCGACGAATCGTCGATCGAGACCGTCCGGTCGGGCTCTGCGACAACGGCGGGGCCGAACCACAGCGCGTCGAAATCCCTCCCCAATCTCAACGAATGGGACAGGTCGATCGCCGCGCCGCTCCGGCCTCGCTTGATAAACTCGACCGCAGCCGCGGTTCCTCCGCCCGTCAGCATTATACCGTGCTGCTTCGCTACCGTCCGAACCACGCGACCCAGGACCAGGGAATCCAGTTCGCGCAGCACCCGCCGATCGAATCGGCATGGCTCACCGGGTCGGCGGGCCGTGCGGATCCAATGCGCGGCGACTCGTTCGAGGGCACGATCGGCCCGTCGAGCGTCGGCCGCGAGCGCGACGAGGCGCGGCTTGACCGATGCGCCGGCCAGGTTGTCCAGCGCTGGAATGACGTGATGCCTGAGTCGCGCGCGCGCCCAGCGCGGGTCTTCGTTGGACGGGTCCCGCAGGTAGTCGATTTCCCTCTCCTCCAGCCATCTATGGATATCCGGACGCCAGAACGGAAGCAGGGGACGCACCAGGTGGCCGCGTCGCAGCGGAATCCCTCCCAGACCCTTCAGCCCGGTCCCCCTCACGAGCCGGAACAGGACCGTCTCGGCCTGGTCATCGGCCTGATGACCCGTCGCGAGGCGGTCGGCTCCCAGCCGGGACACTTCAGCGCGAAGGAAGCGGTAGCGTGCTCGCCGAAACGCGTCTTGGCTCGGTCGCGGCGCGACGTGCGCCCGACCCACCGAGCAGGGCACGCCACGGCCCTCGGCCCATGAGACCACCTGTTGCGCCTCCCGGTCGCTGCCGGATCGATAGCCGTGGTCGAAGTGGGCGGCGGCAAGCGTCAGCGGATAGTCAGCCGCCACCTCGACGAGAAGTGACAGAAGCGCCATCGAGTCGGGCCCTCCTGAAAGGGCGATCACGACTTTGCCGCTGCGAGGGAGGAGCGTCGGATGCCGCTCCAGAAAGGACAGCAAGCGCCGGTCCAGTGTCGATGTCATGGCAGGTCTCAAGGGCGCTCGGTCGGGGGTCGCCGGCAGGTTCGGCGTGCTTCGACGCTACGCGCGACAGCTGTCCCCGGGCGCTTCGGGCTCCCGACTCCGCCAGGTGTCGGGGCCACGATGAAAATCGAGACGTTCCGGCACCGGAACGCCGATGCGGGCCTGGCTTCGCGTGGCCCGATCGTCGAAGGCCGGTTCGGTGACGTCGCGGTGCGGCGCACCTTTCTCTCTCTTCCTGGCGACCGTCCAGCCACGGTCATGGCCCTCGACGTAGGCTCTCAGCGCGCGATGCAGCGTCGCGCGATCGTGGGATGTCCTCAAACCTCCATCACCTCGGCTTCCTTGTGAACGAGCAGCTCATCGATCTTCTCGGTGTGCCCGTCCGTGAGCTTCTGCAGTTCGTCGAGCTTGTGATGATAGAGATCTTCGCCGATGTCGCCGTTGCGCTGCATGTCGTGGAGCGCGTTCTTCGTCTCCTGGCGCGTGTGACGAACCGAAACCTTGCCCTCCTCCGCCATGCGATGCAGGAGCTTGACCATCTCTTTCCGTCGCTCCTCGGTCAGGGGCGGGATCGGCACGCGGACAAGCTCCGCGTCCTGGGATGGGTTCAAACCCAGATCGGCGGAGCGGATCGACCGGGCAATGTCCCCGGCGATATTGGGATCGTACGGCTGGATGACCAACAGCTGAGGCTCGGGCGCCGACACGTTGGCGATCTGCTTCAGAGGGACCAGTGACCCGTACGCCTCCACACGCACCGTGTCGAGCAGGGCGGGGGTCGCCTTGCCGGTACGGACCGTATTGAACTCGCGGGCGACGGCCTCCACCGCCCTGTCCATGGCCGTGGCCGCTTCTCTGAGCTTCTGATCCGGCATCTCTCCTCCTTGCCCGACCTCTGGACTCAGGCGACGAGCGTCCCGATCCGCTCGCCCTGGAGCGCCGCGAGGATCGCGCCCGGCTGTTTGATGTTCAACACGATGACCGGCAGGTCGTTCTCTTTGCACAGCGAGATGGCGGCGGTGTCCATGAACTTGAGCTCACGCGTCATCACTTCCAGATAGCTGATGGCCGCGATGAACTCGGCGTCCGGGTCGGACTCGGGGTCGGCTGTATACACCCCATCCACCTTCGTCGCTTTGAGGATCACATCGGCTTCCATCTCGATGGCCCGTAGAACGGCGGCCGTATCGGTGGAAAAGTACGGGTTGCCCGTGCCGCCGGCGAAAATCACGACACGCCCCTTGTCCAGGTGCCGCATGGCGCGGCGTCGGATATAGGGCTCGGCCAACTCCTCGGTTCGAATGGCGGACATGACTCGCGTGTCGATGCCGGCCCTCTCCAGCATGTTCTGAAGGGCCAGTCCGTTGATGACCGTGGCCAGCATGCCCATGTAGTCGGCCGTCACCCGGTCCATGCCCTCCTGGCTGGCCACGGTACCCCGGACGATGTTTCCGCCGCCGACCACGAGACCCAGGGAAACGCCTCCTGCGTGCACGCTCTGGATCTCCCGAGTCAGCTCCTCGACGGCAGGGGGCGCGATGCCGAACCCACCGGCCCCCGCCAGTGACTCACCGGAGACCTTGACCAGGGCGCGTCGATACTTCAATCGAGCGGAGCCATGATCGCCCCCCAACTCAGGCCCCCACCTCGAAACGCACGAAGCGGCGGACCTGCAGATCCGCGCCCGCATCCTCGAGCATCTCCTTCACGGTCTTGTCGGGGTCGCGCACGTAGGGCTGCCACAGCAGCGCACTCTGCTCGAAGAACTTTCGCAGCCGACCCTCCACCATCTTCTCGGCGATGTGATCCGGCTTCCCCTCGGCCTTCGCCTGTTCCACCAGCACATGGCGCTCCCGCTCGACAAGCTCGTCGGGGAGATCGTCCGGAGACACGGCGATGGGATTCGCGGCGGCGACGTGCATGGCAACTCCCTTCGCGGCGGTGCTCGCCTCGCCGTCCGCACCCGAGAGCTCGACCAGCACTCCGATCCGGCTGCCAAAATGCAGATAGGAGCCCAGAGTGGCGTCCGGCGCGGCCGACCACCCGACGACCCGGGCCAGCTGGACGTTCTCGCCGACCTTGAGACGCAGCTCGTTCAGCTCCGTGCCGATCGCGTCGCCACCCGGTCGTTCGAGCAGCTGCTCGCCGGTCAGGATCTCGCCGTCGGGCAGATCCAGCCCGGCGATCTCCTCGGCGACGTGTTCGGCGAAGGACGTGAAATTCTTGCTCCGAGCGACGAAGTCCGTCTCGGTCTGCACCTCGACCATGGTAGCCGCAGCGCCGCTCAGCGCGATGTGTACGACCCCCTCGCTGGTCTCGCGACCCGCACGCGTGGCCGCCTTGGCCTCTCCACGCTGTCGGAGCAGGTCGATGGCCCGCTCTTCGTCCCCGTCTGCCTCCTGCAAGGCCCGCTTGCAGTCCATCATGCCGGCCCCGGTCCTCTCGCGCAGGGACTTGACCGCGCCTGCTGTGATATCCGCCATTTCCGATCTCTCTCTGTTATCTCGCAAGTAAATCCATACTAGCGTCAAAAAAAAGGGCCACCGAAGTGGCCCGCTCCGTCCGCTACTCGCCCCCGGAGGAGCCCCGGTCCGGGTCCTCACCACCGTCGGCCGGCTCCGCTTCCGACTCCGACTCCGCAGGCGCTTCGGCCACCTCCGCTTCGTCGCCGGCCTGAGCCTCGAGATCGGGCTCGTCATCCGTGATCTCGCCTTCAGGTTCTTCCTCGCTCGATTCGGCCAGCTCGGCGCCGCCCGCACCGACCGCCGCGGCCTGGAGACGCTTCTTGATCACCTCGGGCCGCGGTCGACGACGCGGCCGTCCGCGAGGCTTGGCCCGTTGAGGGGTGGCTTCCTCTACGTCTCCGGCGTCGGAGGAGTAGGTGTACACCTCTCCTTCTTCTCCGGACTCCGTGGCCTCGGGCACCTCGCGACGCGATGACTCAATGGCGTCGGCGATGGCCCCCGTGATCAACGATACGGAGCGGATCGCGTCGTCGTTCCCTGCGATCGGTATGGTCAGCAGGTCCGGGTCGGCGTTCGTGTCGGCGATCGCGACGACCGGGATGTTGAGGCGGTTCGCCTCCTTCACCGCGATCTCTTCCTTCTTCGCGTCGACCACGAAGACCACACCGGGCAGCTTGGTCATGTCCTTGATGCCCGACAGGTAACGATCCAGCTTCAGCCGCTCTCGCTCGAGCAGGAGCCGCTCCTTCTTCGTGTAGAACTCGAACGCACCCTCTTCGGCACCGCGCTCCAGCTCCTTCAGCCGCCGAATGTTCTGCTTGATCGTCTGAAAGTTGGTCAGCATGCCGCCGAGCCAGCGCTCGTTCACGTAGAAGGCCCCACAGCGTTCCGCTTCCGCCCTTACGATCGGGGCGAGCTGGGGCTTCGTGCAGACGAAGAGCACGGACTTGCCGTCCAGCACGGCGCGCCGAACAAGCTTCTGAGCCCGCTCCAACTCGTGGAGCGTCTTCTTCAGGTCGATCAGATAGATCCCGCCCCGTTCCGCGAAAATGAACTTTCGCATCTTGGGGTTCCAGCGGCTCGTCTGGTGCCCGAAATGGACACCGGCACGCAGGAGATCCTTCAGCTCTACTTCTTGCATTCGCCTCCGCCTCGTGGAGTCTGGGCGTCTATCGCTTGGAGAACTGGAACCGTTTTCGCGCCTTCGGCCGACCCGGCTTCTTGCGCTCCACGACCCGCGGATCCCTCGTCAGCAGGCCTTCCGATCGCAGGGCGGTACGCCGGTCTTCATCCATCTCGAGCAGCGCCCGCGCTACACCGAGCTGGACGGCTTCGGACTGGCCGGTCAGACCGCCGCCTCGGACGCGAATCGCCATGTCGTACATGCCGCCCGCGTCCACCACGTCGACCGGCTTCTCGACGGCCGCCTGGTGACGGAGGACGGGAAAGTACTCTTTGAGCGCTCTGCCGTTGATCGTGACGCCCCCGCTTCCGGGGCGCAGGAGCACGCGGGCTACAGCGCCCTTGCGCCTCCCGACTGTCTGGACTTGCTCCGGTTGCGTCAAACTACCCTCGCGCTTTGTTCTGTAGGCTCATCGGACGAGGTGACTGCGAGGCGTGAGGATGATCCGGCCCACCGTACACCTTCAGCTTCTTCAACATCTGGCGACCCAACCGGTTCTTCGGCAGCATGCCCTTCACCGCGAGCTCGATGACTCGTTCGGGGTGGGTCGACCGCATCCGTCGAAAGGGGATGTGGCGGTCGCCGCCAATGTACCCGCTGTGTCGGAAATATGTCTTTTGGTCCGCCTTGCGCCCGGTCAACCGCACGCGCGACGCGTTCACCACCACGACGTAGTCGCCGACATCCATGTGCGGCGTGAAGATCGGCTTGTGCTTGCCTCTAAGGACCGTGGCGATCTCGGATGCCAGGCGGCCCAGCACCTGGTCGCTCGCGTCGACGAGAAACCAGTCGCGTTCGATGTCGGCCTCTTTTACCGAGTACGTCTTCATGCCGTATCGTCGTTTGCCGGGTGCCCCTGGACACCTGTCGTCGCGTGGGCGGATTCGCCCGGCTCGTGTGGAAAAAAGAGCCGCCCGACGCCGGGCGGCTAGACCAGCATTTGACAGCCGGGAAAACTACCCAAGGCGTCGGCGACTGTCAATCGAAGGCTTCCCGCCACGAAAGGAGGCCAGGATCTGTCGACGGGCGCCGGATCGAAGGCGCGCAAGCGCACGATCCTTGAGCTGTCGGGCGCGGTGGCGGGAGACGCCCAGCCGCGTGCCGACCTCCTCCAGCGTCAGCGGGTCTTCGCCGTCGAGTCCGTAGGCGAGTCGCAGGACTCGCTCCTCCCGCGCCGGGAGCCACGTGAGACTGGAGTCGATCGCATCGCGCAGCGCTCGTCGATCGACCCTTCCTTCGGGCCCCTCCGACGTGTGGTCCCCGATGACGTCCTGGACGCGGACCGGGCGATCCGGACGAGCTGGAGCCTCCAGCGATACCTGGCGGTGCCGACCCGCGGGCCCGTTTTCGCTCGCGATCGCCTGTAGCATGGCCTGACGAATCCACCAGATCGCGTAGCTGATGAAGCGCACACCTTTCGACCCGTCAAACCGCTCGGCGGCCCTGAGCAAACCGAGATTCCCTTCGCTCACGAGATCCGCCATCGTAAGGCCGCGGTTCCGGTACCGCCTCGCCACCGACACGACGAAGCGAAGGTTCGCGCTCACCAACCGGGCGCGCGCATCTGGATCTCCCTCCCGACTTCGGGCGGCCAGCTCCGCCTCCTGTTCTCTGGAGAGCAGATGGAGGCTACCGATGTCGCGCAGATAACGTTCGAAGGTTCTTCCCACGGTGAATCTCAGACAGGTGATGTCACAAGCGGGTGTTCGGAGGCAGACCCGCCGGCTCAGCGAATCCGGTCGAGAATCCGATCCCAGCGTATTTGCGTGAGCCAGCGCAAGGCGGTCGGTGCGGTGCGGTCGTAAGAATAGTAGATGAGCAGGGGGCGGCCCTTGATCGAGCGCTTGGGAACGAAGCCCCAGTACCGCGAGTCCTCGGAGTTGGCCCGGTTGTCCCCCATCACGAAGTAGCGATCGGGCGGTACGATGATGGGACCCCAGTTGTCGCGTGTCGGCCGATACGGATAGCGACGCCCGTTCTGCACCAGATACGCGTGCTGCCAGCGGAATTGCGGGCTGCGGACATCGCGCACCCGACCCCGCTGCTTCACGTAGTCTTCCTGCACCTCGAATCCGTTCCGATACAGCTGGCCATCCTTCATCCGGAGCGTGTCGCCCGGCGTGCCGACGATCCGCTTCACGTAGTTCGTGCGGGGCGGCTGGCCTGCTTCGGGCGGCGGCTCGAATACGACCACGTCGCCGGGCTCCGGCTCATTGAACGAAGGCAAGCTCAGCTCCGTACCGGGAACCTCCGCCCCGTAGACCATCTTGTTTACGAGCAGAAAATCGCCCACCAGGAGAGTGTTCTCCATCGATGCCGTGGGAATCTGAAATGCCTCGACGACGAAGGTCCGGAGAATCACGAACAGGAGGAACGCGACGATGATGGACTTCGTCCAGTCCCACAGCCAGCGCGCGACCGACGTATGTCGGCCCCGGGCGTCTCCATGGGGCGCGCGGGCGTCTCGGGCTCCGCCGGGATCGCCGTGTTGTGGCGTCTCGGCTCCACCCTCCATGTCGCCCTGCTCCCAGTCCGGCCGGTCCATCAACTCATTCTCCCCTTCGCCGTTCACTCAGTGCCGTCAACCCGGTTCGCAATATGCGCCGTCGTCTCAACTGCGAATCAAACGGCATGCCGCAGCCTGTGCCAGGGCTTCATCCATCACTACGGACGATCACCACTTCCTCGTTTCCGATCCGGATCTCCTGCACGTCCTCGGGGATCGGAACGGGAACGCGGTTGCTGCCATTCGAGCTGAGTCCGAACTGCGGCAAGGTCTCCTTCAGGACGGCCGGGATGAACATCGCCGGTACCGGCACCAGCCCGGCCTGAAGACTGATGACCGTGACCCGCGCCTCCCCCGGGCCGGCCACGACAGGATACAACTCGGTCACGACTCGGGCGGAATCGCCGATGATCCGGCGTACCGCGTCGAGCCCGTCACCGGACAGCTCGTTCAACCGCAGTTCCGCGCTCATCGCGACGGTCGAGTCCCGGAGATCCACGGCCGGGGCGTGAACGCCGGCCGGCAGTCGATCCATCAAGCGGTACTGCACGTAACTCTGCAGTTCCGTCTCGGAGAGCCGAATCACGTCGGAGCCTGTTCCCTCGACGACGTCTTCCAGTTTTTCCTCGGCCTGTGCGGCAAGCCGCTCACTCGGTTCGGTCATCACGATCTCGTTTCGGCTCCTCAACCACTCCTCGATCTCCTCTCGGTACAGCCACCCGGCGACGAGAAGAACGAGGAGCACCGTAAGACACCCGATCGCGGCGAAGAAATTTCGGACGATAGCCATTCCCTACCTGCTCTCCCTGACCCGGCCCTTCGCGACGTGACGGTCACGCGACACCTCGGGTTGTCTACCCGCGAGAGTTCCCCCGAGACCGCGTACACTTCGTTCGGGCCTCGCCCGCGGTCAAGTTACGCGGTCAAAGCGTGCACGCGAACAACGCTGTAGCGCGCACCCCGCGGACTCAATTCGCTCCGCATGAGATCGAGGCTCTGAACCGCGAGATCGGCCGTGAAGTCGACCGCGGCCGCCCGCTCCTCGATCCCCTTCCAACGGGAACGCGGCGCCCCCCGGCGTGCCCGGGCGAGGGTGATGTGCGGCCGAAATCTCCGCTCTTCCCTGGGTACCCCGACGCCGTCCAGCGCGGTCTCCAGAGCGTCGTGCAGGGAGACGAGATCGCTCGAGACCTCCGCGCCCAGCCAGACGACCCTGGGGGCACGCAGAGACGGGAAGCCCCCGATACCCTCCAGATGCAGCCGGAACGACGGGGAGCCGCAAGCGGCCTTCGCCACGGCCCGATCGATGAGGCTCACTTCCTCGGCGGGCACCTCGCCGATGAACTTCATCGTCAGATGCAGCTGTGCTTCCTGGACCCAGCGTGCCGGGTACTCGCCGTGTCGCAGGTCCGCCGTGGCGCGGTACAACCTCTCCCGCTCGCGGGCGGGCATGTTTATGGCCACGAAGAGTCTCACCGTTCCTCCGCCGAACCAAGGCCGTGGCCTCCCGCTATGAGGTACCGTACACTCGTCGCTTCGACAGCGGCAAGCCGCGGACTCGCTCGCCGTCCGACCGATCCGGGAGTTAGGTTCGCGCATGCAAATCTTACGAACGAGTGCAGAATGAGCGGGGAACGAGAACCGCGGTTCGACGTGCGGGTCGGCAAGGAGGAACTGCGGTTCGCCGCCGCGCACTTCATCACCTTCGGACGGGAGGGCTGCGAGCCCCTGCACGGCCACAATTACCGCGTGCGGGTATCGCTGACCGGGTCTCTCAACGAGTCGGGCTACGTGCACGACTTCATCGGCCTGAAGGATCTCGTGCGGGAGGTCGTCGAGCCGTGGGATCACCGCGTGTTGCTCGCGACCCGCAACCCTCGGATCGAAGTGGAGGAGCGGGCGGACCGCATAGCAGCCCGCTGCGGAGACAGCGAATACGCGTTTCCTCGCTCCGACGTGCGTCTGCTCCCGATCCACAACACCACGGCGGAATTGCTGGCACAGCTGATTTCCGACCGGTTGCTCGAACGCCTCTCGACGAGCGGGTCGGACGGCGTGGAGCGACTGGAAGTCGAGGTGGAGGAGGCGCCGGGTCAGTCAGCCTGTTTCGCCCTCGACCTCCGCATCGATCCGTCACGGGACCCGGGCTGATCGAGACTCGCCCTCACGATCTGGCCCGGGCGGTCGCTCCGTGCAGGGTGCGATACTGAATCGCCTCCGCGACATGGTCGGGCCCCAGGCCGTCCGAGCCGGAGAGATCGGCGATCGTGCGGGCCACCTTCAGGATGCGGTGGTACCCGCGCACGCTGATCCGGAAACGCTCGACGGCCGCACCCAACAGCGCTTCGGCGGCTGCGTTCGGTCTGCAGTGGTCCATGAGGACCCTTCGCGACAGCTCGGCGTTGCACAGCACGGAGCGCTCGGCGGCTCTCGCTCGGGCATCGCAGACCCGCCGCCGCCCGCGCGCGCTCGCCTCACTGCGCCTCGCGCTTCGCATCTCCGCCCAGCACACGGACGGAACTTGCAGATGCATATCGATGCGGTCGAGTAGCGGTCCGCTGAGTCTCGACAGATACCGGTCCACGCGTACAGGGTCGCAACTGCACCCCTCGTCGTCCGCGGTCAGGTAACCGCAGGGACAGGGATTCATGGCCGCGACGAGGGTGAACCGGGCGGGAAACACGGCCGAGTAGCGAGCTCGCACGATGTGCGTGACTCCTTCCTCCAGCGGCTGCCGCAGCGCCTCCAGCGACCTGCGGCCAAACTCTGGCAACTCATCCAGAAAGAGCACGCCTCGATGGGCGAGTGACACCTCGCCGGGCCTGGGAGGCACGCCGCCGCCGATCAATCCCACCTGGCTCACCGAGTGGTGGGGGGCCCGAAAGGGCCGTTCGTCGACAAGCCCGGTGTCGTCGCCGAGTCGACCGGCCACACTGTGGACGCCGGTGACCTCCACCGCCTCTTCCGGCGTCATCGGGGGCAGCAGCCCGGGAAGGGCGCGTGCCAGTGTCGTCTTGCCGGCACCCGGAGCTCCGTACATCAGGAGGTTGTGACCCCCGGCGGCCGCAACCTCGAGAGCACGCTTTGCCCGTTCCTGCCCGTAGATCGAGCACAGGTCGACAGCCGCGGTGCCGCTTCGTCGCGACGGAAGCGACGGCAGGTCGGTAACGCGCGGAAGGTCTGACTCCCCCTTGAGAAAGCGGAGCGCGCTGGCGAGATCCTTCGCTCCCCGCACGTCCAATCCGACTACGGGCTGGGTCTCCCGGAGATTGCCGTACGGGATGATGAGACCCTGGATATCGTCCGCGCGGGCGAAGTGGAGCGCGATCGGCAACGCGCCGCGTATGCTTCGCAGTCGGCCATCGAGTCCCAGCTCCCCGGCCACCGCGTACCGGCGGACACGCGATCCGGTCACGCTTCCGGCGGCGGCGAGAATACCGACCGTGATCGGCAGGTCGAACGCGGCTCCGTGTTTCCGGAGCGCGGCGGGGGCGAGGTTCACGGTGATCCGGAGCCCCGGCACATGGAGCCCGAGCTGGCCGGCGGCCGCCCGGATCCGCTCACGACCTTCCCGCACGGCGCTTTCCGCCAGGCCGACAATCTGGATCAGAGGCGTGCCGCGTGCGATGCTGACCTCGACCTGCACCCGGCGCACGTCGAGACCGGTCACGGCCGCCGACGCAATCGTCTCGACCACCTGATTCACCTTTCCGAGGTCCCGGCCCGCACCGCGAAGGTGCGGAGCGGGATCAACGGCGGTTCAATCCGTGTCGGGCAGGATCGGGGTCGGCGGGAACGGCAGGCGACCGAAGCTTCGACGCCGGTCAGTGCACGAGGCGCGTATCCGGGTACTGCGCGTACCATCCGAACCAGAAGGCTCGGTGTGCGGGCAGGCGGCGCAACACTCGCTGATCCGGACCGGTGAGCATCGTCTCGCTCAACGACCAGCGGTCGTCCTGCTCGTCCCACGCCGTGCCCTCGCCATCCCAGCGACGGAACCGCTCGCCGACGGTCTCGAAGGCACGGCTCGCGCCGCTCGGGTCGGTAAAGAGCACAAAGGAGACCGGACCGAGCGAATCGTGGTGCACCGGGTGGTCGGACAGATATTCGACGGAGATCGCGAGCGTCTCCTCGACACCGGGGAGACGCAGAGCCAGCACTTCGTCCTTGTTGCGGAGCCGATCGTCGGCCTCGGGTACGGAGAACATCAGATCCTCGGTGCCGAAGTACTCCCGATAGGCGACGCCTTCCCCGTAATCGCGGTCATAGCCCGTGTCCAGAGACAGGACCCGCGTCGCCGGGTGGCGACGACGCCACTCGCCCCAGGTCGTGGTCACGATCGGGAGCGGCTCCAGATGGGTGGGCTCGCCCGCCAGGGGGCCCACGACGGGTCCACCGGTGAGCGTCGACCACAGGGACCGGGTCGCATGATCGTACATCAGCTTGTTGGAGCGGTAGAGGAAGCCGCTCGTGCCCAGCTCGTGTCGCGTCCCACCCACCGTCGATCGATAGAAGATCATCGTGCCGCACAAGGTGCAGTAGACGCCGGTGAAGTGCTCGCCGACGATCGTGTCCTTCACCATCTCGTGCCAGCCCAGAATGCGCTTCGGGTACGCGCGCGCCTTCCCGGCCGTGACGACGCCGAACACCACGTTGTCGTCATCCAGATACCGGGCCCGGGCCGCGGGGATCAGCATTGGCAGGTCGAGGGGCGGAATCCCGTCTCGCGCGACGCCACCCCAGCGGATTTCGTCGAGGCGGATCGTCGCGGGAGGGGTGTCATCGAAATAGTCACGAAAGCTCGGATCGATGGAGCCGTACAGGGTGCCCTTGAACTCCGCGTAGTCGGGGTGGGTCCCGGGGTCCGTCTCCCACACCCAGAGCCACCACCTCTCGATGTCCGCTCCGAACGACTCGCCCGTGGCCCGCTCCAGGAGCGCCAGAATCCGCTGGCGCATCGGGGCCCACCTCGCCACGCGGTACAGCTCGAGCAGCATGACGGCGTGGGCGTCCTCCCAGCCCGCGAGGATCTCGCGTTCTGCCTCCTCCGCCTGGTGCGCATCCCACGTGATGAGGTCGAAGAATACGTCGATGTCCGTCACGGGAGGCGGGCCGGGCTCAGACGCCAGGATTCCCGCGATCGCGAGGATCGAAAGAACCGATAGACCGTGCATGGATGAGGCCTCCGCCAGGTGTTAGAAGTCAGAACGCCCGAGTGGATGCATGGTTCCACAAACGCCTCCGGGGGGTTGCGGTGCCCGCGGTCGAATCACAGTCTGCCCCTCATGATCGACCGCAGCGCCGCTCCTCGGCTCGCCGAGCTCAACTGGAAGGAAGCGGCCAAGTGGTTCCGCAGGGATCCTCGGCTCATCTTCCCGATCGGTACGTGCATTCAGCACGGTCCGCACCTTCCGCTGGACGCGGACACGATCATCGTCACGGCCGTGGCCGAAGGGATCGCGGCTCGTCACCGGATCCTCCTCGCGCCGACGTTGCCGTTCGGGGCGGCTTCGCCGGCCGACGTCGAGTACGCGGGGAGCGCCTCTCTGCCGGCCAAGACCCTTCACCGTGTGCTCAACGACCTCATCGCCTGCTGGGAGGGACACGGCGTCCGGGAGTTCATCCTCGTGACGGCGCAGGGGTATGCCCCTCACTTCGGGGCGCTGGTAAGCGTCGTGGCGGAGCGCGCCCGAATTCGGGCCGTGGACCTCAACTCGGTCGATCTCGCCGACCTCGTCTCACGGCCCGAGCTGCCGGAGCATGCGGGAGAGCTGGAGACCTCCCTTCTGCTTTATCTGACACCGGGCCTCGTCGTCGAGGATGCCGTCGAAGACGCGCCCCTCACGCGGGAGCAGATCGAGCGTCTTCTGGTCGGCTCGGAACCCATGCCACCTCCCGGCTCCCCGGGTGTAGTAGGGACGCCGAGTATGGCCTCTGTTGAGAGGGGGAGGCGGATCTATGAGCATCTGGTCGACTACATCGGAGGCCGGCTGTTCGGAGGCGCGGAGGAGCCGGATGTCCAGTGATATCAAGCGCTTGTCGGACATCAGGTTGCAGTCTCGCGTCGGGGCGGGCCTCGCGGTCGCGCTGGCGCTGGTGACGCCCGGGACTGCCACAATGGCGGTGGCGCAATCCGCCCAGGAGCTGGACGCCGGCCGGTTCGAGATTCGCCTCGAAGGACAGCGTGTGGGCGTCGAGAGCTTCCGGATCTGGCGCGAGGGCGGCGAGACGAAGGCGGTCGGCCAGCTCACGTACGACGAGAGCCCGGCGGAAGCGGTGGACGTCCGCCTGCAGGGTGACCAGCGCTTCCGACCTACCCGGTATGGACTTCGGTCGCCGAGCGGTCCCGTGAGCGCGGTGGATGGGGCGTGGAACGGAGATCGTCTGAGGCTTCACATCGTCGCGCAGGGCGGCGAGCGGTGGAAGGAGTTCATGACGCCCGGCCGGGTGGCCATCCTGGAGGATGGGGTGGCTCACCACCTGTATCTGCTGCTCTCCCAGCTGGGCGACAACCCGACCCAGGCCGCCATCACCGTTCTGGTTCCGAGCGAGGGAACCCAGACATCGGCCACTCTGCGGTCCGGCGGCGAGGAGACGGTTCGAATCGGGGGACAGGCCCTCTCGGCCCGACGCTTCGATGTGGAGCTCGGTGAAACCCGCCTTCAGGCCTGGCGGGCAGCGGACGGACGGCTGCTGAGGGTCGCATGGCCGGAGATGAACCGCACGGCGGTCCGGCTGCCCGAGGAGGGCTAGTTCTTCCGCTGGTCGCTTCGCCGTCCTTCCCGCTGCCCAATCTGAGCTTGACCGTGTAGTTTGGAGCGTTTGTACGGCTGTCGGGTCGCACCCTCACGTGGCTTCGCGACCCGCAGCGAGCCACGGGGCCCAGCACGGGGGAAGCGCCATGAACGAGGAAGGGCCTGCAGCCGCGGACTCGGCTGCGTCCACTGAGGCCGGAGGGGACGGAACCTTCCCGAACCTGCTCACCCGCTTCGTACAGGCGTTCGTCTCTCCGGGAGCGCTGTTCGAGCGCCTGCGCGAGCGGCCGCTGTGGGTGGGTGCCGTCATTCTGATCGTTCTGCTGAGCGTCGGTAGCACCGTTCTCTTGCCTGACGCAGCACTGCTGCAGTTCATGTCAGACCAGATGGGACCCCAAGCGACCACGGAACAGATCGGGCGTTTCATGCCATGGTTCAAGGTCTGGGCGGTGGTGATCACTGTAGCTTCGATCCCCATTGTGGCGGGCGTCCTGATTCTCATCTACAACGTCTTCACGGGTGGCGAAGCGACCTATCGGCAACTCTTCAGCGCCTCGGCCCACGCGTTCCTCATATACGCTGTTGGAGGACTGATCGCGGTTATGCTCACCCGCGCTCGAGGGGAGATGGTGGTCCTGTCAATGAACCACCTGATGCCCGGACTGGACGAGGGATATCTCTTCCGTCTCCTCTGGCGCATTAACGTGTTCAGCCTGTGGACGGCGGCCGTGCTGGGTGTCGCGGTGAGTCGCCTGTACCCCGGACGGTCGGCGGGACGGGCGGCAGGAGTGATCATGGGCCTGTACCTGGCGCTCGCCGCCGTGTTCGCGCTGTTTGGCGGCGCCCGGTGAACACCGGCCTGGATGAGCGGCGCGGACACATTTGCGCAGGGCGGGTTTAGGAAACCGCGGGGTTTCGTTGTCGAGCTCGAGATCAACGCGTCGCGTCGCTCGGGTGTTCGATGAGGCGGGCGTCGAAACCGGCCTCGACGTGGTACCGTATCGCTGTTTGAGGGCCGCCGTGCCGGGTCACCGGGTGACGGCGTCGCGACGGTAGACATATATGAAGAAGAATCGAAGGATCCTCATCGGAGTGGGGGTGCTGGCGTTGATCGGCCTCCTCGCGTGGAACGCGCTCCGCCAGGACACGGGAGCAACCGTCGACGTGCGTATCGCCAGCGTCGACCGGCGAGATCTCGTGGCGCGGGTCTCGGCCACGGGGCATATCGAGGCCATGACGTCGGTCGACATCACGACCGACGTGGCGGGCCGCATCGTCCAGCTGCCCGTGGAGGAGGGTCAGGACGTGCGTGAGGGCGACCTGCTCCTCGTCATCGACCCCGTGCAGTACGAGACGGCCGTCAGCCGGGCACGTGCACTCCTCTCGCAAGCGCGCGCGAACGAGGCCCAGGCGAGGGCGAACCACGAGCAGGCTTCGCGTGACGCCGAGCGTCTGACCGAGCTGAAGAACCGGATTCCCGATCTCGTCACCGACACGGAAGTCGAGCAGGCGGTGACCTCGGCGAGCGTCCAGCAGGCCCTGTGGCGAGCCGCGCAGCACGCCGTCGAACAGGCCGTGGCATCGCTGGAGCAGGCCTCGGACCAGCTGGAGAAGACCGTCATCCGGGCTCCGATGGATGGGCGGGTCACCCGACTGAACGTCGAGCGGGGTGAAACGGCGATCGTCGGAACGATGAACAACCCCGGCAGCCTGCTGCTCACGGTCGCGGACCTGTCCACCATGGAAGCCGTGATCGAGGTGGACGAGACAGACGTGCCCGACATCGAGATCGGCGATTCCACATCCGTGGAGATCGATGCCTTCGCGAATCAGGCGTTTTCGGGTCGGGTCACAAAGATCGGGAACAGCTCGATCCGGCCCCGCAGTCAGCTGACCGCGACCGGAAGCGAGCAGGCGATCGACTTCGAGGTCCGTATCACACTCGACGATCCGCCCCCCGGCGTCCGTCCGGATCTCTCGGCGACGGCCGACGTGATTACAGACACGCGCTCGAACGCCCTGTCGATCCCGATCACGGCACTCACGTTGATGGATGCCGAAGACTTCGAGGCGATCGAGAATGAGGCCCTCGAGGGCATGGAGCGAACCTTCGAGAGTGGGCGCGACGTCGAAGGTGTGTTCGTGGTCGAGGGAAATCACGTCCGCTTTCGACCGGTGCACGTCGGAATTGCGGGCGAAGAGCACTTCGAGGTGCTGGAGGGTCTGGACGGCTCGGAGAAGGTCGTGTCGGGGTCGTTCCAGGCGATCCGGGATCTGGAGGACGGGTCACGGATCGAGATCGTGGCCGCCGATACGACGCACTCGGAGTCATCGGAAACGGCGGCGGGTGGCTAGTACACGGGCGGGCACCAAGCCGAGGATTCGAAAGACATAGCACGCGGAGATCGGGCC
The DNA here is from genome assembly GCA_039586095.1 of Gemmatimonadota bacterium. Classification (GTDB taxonomy): domain Bacteria; phylum Gemmatimonadota; class Gemmatimonadetes; order Palauibacterales; family Palauibacteraceae; genus JBDHBD01. The sequence goes on along the minus strand of JBDHLB010000030.1, from coordinate 37,986 downwards.
CACGCTCGGTGAGGTCCCAAGCGCTGAGGATATCGAATGGAAGAGCCCCAGGACGCGATCATTAAGACGCACCGTGCACGCGCTGCGCGGCGTGGACCTCACGATCGCGCGTAACGAGTACGTCGCCGTCATGGGGCCCTCGGGCTCCGGCAAGTCCACGCTCATGAACCTGATAGGCTGCCTCGATACGCCGACGGCAGGGGAGTATGTCCTGAACGGGCAGCCCGTGCAGGATCTGGACGACGACGAACTGGCGCGGATTCGCAATCGCGAGATCGGCTTCGTGTTCCAGACGTTCAACCTGCTGCCGCGAGCCACGGCGTTGCACAACGTCGAGCTGCCTCTGATCTACGCGGGCACCGCTTCGAAGGAGCGGCAGGAGAGGGCGGCTCATGCGCTCGAGCTGGTCGCGCTGGCGGACCGCATGGACCACAAGCCCAACGAGCTCTCCGGGGGACAGCGGCAGCGCGTGGCCATCGCCCGGGCGCTGGTCAACGACCCTTCCATCCTCCTGGCCGACGAGCCAACGGGGAACCTGGACTCGTCCACGTCCTCGGAGATCATGGACGTGCTGGACGGTCTGCACGCAGGCGGTCAGACCATCATCATGGTGACGCACGAGTACGACATCGCAGCGCACGCAAGCCGCGTCATCACGATCATCGACGGGATGATCGGCTCGGCCGACGCGGACCTGAAGGCCGTACTCGCTCACTGAGGCCGGGGAGGCCCATGTTCGACCCGAGCGGAGCCCGCCTAGACCGCGAGAGATCCCGATGAGACCGTGGGAGGGCATCAAGCTCGCCCTGAAACAGGTCGTGACCCACAAGCTAAAATCCTTCTTTAGCCTGGTCGGGATCATCATCGGCATCACCTTCCTCATCGCCGTCATCACCCTCGTCGAGGGAATGAACCGCTACGTCCAGGAGGACTTTGGCGGCTCGATCGCGGGCGTGAATACGTTCAACGTGATGCAGCGCAGCAACGTGATGATGGGTCTCGAGTCGATCAGGGAGCGTCGACGGGATGCTCGCAATCCCCTGCTGGACATGCGGGACGTGCGAGCGGTTCAGGAAGCGGTGCCGAACGCGCTCTACCTGGCCTATTCGGCGGACCGTCGGGTGCCCGAGGTGCGTCACGGCCAGCTCAGCCGGAGGAACGCTCGTGTTCTGGGAGGCTCGGAGGATTACCTGGCCCTGCAGGGCTGGAAGATCGACAGCGGGCGGGGCCTGACGTCGGTCGACCACAACCGCGCCCTCAAGGTCGCCGTGATCGGTACGGACATCGTCGAGAGACTGTTTCCCACCACGTCGCCGCTGGGGCAGTCGATTCGAGTCGGTGCGCACCGGTTCGAGGTGATCGGCGTGTTCGAGCCGCAGGGCGGGCTGCTGGGGAGCCTTCGCGACGCGACCATCTACGTGCCGTTCTCGACCTACGAACAGACGCTGGCCACCCGCAGGGAGCCGGTGGAGGAGATCAACGTAAAGGTCCGGCGAGCAGAGGAGATCGAAGCGGCTATTCAGGAGACGGAGGGAGCGCTGCGGGCCGACCGGGGACTCCGGCCGCGCGAGCGAAGCGATTTTCACATCCAGACGTCCGGCGGCATCCTGTCGGCCTGGAACACCATCAACCGCATTTTGATGACCGCCCTACCCGGCCTCGTTTCGATAGCCCTCGTGGTCGGCGGGATCGTGATCATGAACATCATGCTCCTCTCCGTCACGGAAAGGACGCGGGAGATCGGGGTTCGCAAGGCAGTGGGCGCTCGCCGGCGGGACGTCCTCCTCCAGTTTCTCACCGAAGCAGCTACGATCTCCACGCTGGGCGCCGGACTGGGGATCGCGGCGGGCCTCGGGCTCGCGCGTCTGGTCGCCACGGTCACCCCGATACCGGCTTCCGTATCCGAGTGGTCGCTGGGCATCGCACTGGCGCTCGGACTCGTGGTGGGCGTGGCCTCAGGCATCTACCCGGCGTACAGAGCTTCCCGGCTCGACCCCATCGTGGCCTTGCGCTATGAGTGACGAAGCACGTCGGAGCGCGCTGAGTCAGCTGCGCGGCGGATTCGGTTTGGGCGCCACACCGTGGAAGGCGCGCAAGGGCATGGGAGTGGTTGCGACCCTTTCCGAGGGCGCCAGCATCGCCTTCGACGCGTTGCGCCTCTGGAAGGTTCGGAGCGGGTTGACGATCCTCGGGGTCACGATCGGCGTTCTGGTCGTGATGGTGATGGCCGCCGTCATCCAGGGCGTGAACAACAGCTTCGGCGAACTGCTCTCCGGACGCGGGGCCACGACCTTCTACGTGGCGCATGCCCGTCTCGAGATGACTCCGAGCAGTGGCCTCGAAGAGGAGCAGCAGGATTTCTGGCGTCGGGAGCCGGTCGACCCCGCTTTCGCGAGGGAGCTGCGGCGGCTCCCCGGCATCACGAGCGCGTCGGTCGTGGCGGACCTGAGCTTCATCCCGTACGAGGCACGCTGGGCGTCGAGGGACGTCGGGGTGGTTGTAGCCGCAGTGGGCTCCGATTTCATGGAGATCGACAACGGCGACATCGTGGACGGGCGATTCTTCACGGCCGTGGAAGAGGAGCGTCGGACGCCGGTCGCGGTCATCGATGTCAATGTCGCCGAGGATCTGTTCCAAGGCCTGGACCCGATCGGGAGGACGATCCGCATCCAGGAGATCGACAGAGGTTCGGCCGCGTTTCGCGTGATCGGAATCTACGAGGCGCCGGACAACCTTTTTGCCGGCATCTACACCCACTATGTGCTGGTTCCGTTCAGGTCGGCGGACAAGTACCTGAACGTGTGGGACCGGGGCGTGAGTCTGATCGTTCGACCCCAACGCGACACCGAGTTGTCTGACGCGGTGGATCGAGTTCACGCGCGCATGCGTCAGCTGCGCGGCCTCAAGCCGGGCGAGGCCGACGACTTCGTCGTCTTGACGCAGAACGAGATCATGAGCCTGTGGAACAGCCTGACGTCGGTCCTCTTTACGGTGATGGTGGCCCTCTCGAGCGTGGGGCTCCTGGTGGGTGGCGTCGGGGTGATCGGCATCATGCTGATCTCGGTGACCGAGCGGACGCGCGAAATCGGCGTGCGCAAATCGATGGGCGCCCGCCGACGCGACATTCTGTGGCAGTTCCTCGTCGAAGCGGCGACCCTGACCGTGGTCGGCGGCGCGGGCGGCCTGCTGCTCGGAGGGGGCATCGTCTGGATGCTCAACGCGTGGACACCCGTACCGGCCAGCGTGCCGCTGTGGTCCATCTTCGCCGCCCTCGCGGCCTCGGCGCTGACCGGGATCGGCTTCGGAATGTATCCGGCTACCCGCGCCGCTCGAATGAACCCCGTGGACGCGCTGCGCTACGAGTGAACGCGACCGGTTCGTCACCCCTCGACGTCCTCGCAATCGCCGCGCACCCGGACGACGCGGAGCTCACGTGCGGCGGCACCCTGATTCGCTGCTCCGAGCAGGGCTATCGAACCGGCGTGCTGGATCTCACACGGGGCGAGATGGGGACGAAGGGCACGCCGGAGCTGCGGGCCGAGGAGGCGGCTCGAGCGGCCGAGATCATGGGGCTCGCCACGCGCCCGAACGCCGATCTTCCGGATGCCCATCTCGCCAACTCCGACGAGGTGCGTGCCATCCTCGTCTCGTACTTGAGGCAGCTTCGGCCGCGCGTCGTGATCCTCCCCTTCTACCGGGGCCGTCATCCCGACCACCGCGTCACGGCCGAAGTGGGGCGGGAGGCATGTTTTCTGGCCGGACTGGCCCGATACGGGGAAGGATCCCGGCACCCCGTTCACAAGATCCTCCACACGCTGGCCTACCGGGAAGACCCCGTGAAACCGACCTTCGTGGTCAGTCTCACGGAGCAGCAGTTCGCCCGCAAGCTGGACGCGATCCGTTGCTACGAGTCTCAGTTCGAGGGTGTGGAGTCGGCTGGGGAACTGTATCCGACCGGACAGACTCTCTACGAACTGATCGAAGCACAGGGCCGGCATTACGGGTCGCGAATCCGTCAGCCGTTCGGCGAGCCGTTCTACACCGACGAGACGGTTCCGGTGGACGATATCCTGCAACTCGGGGGACGCTCGCTGTAACTGCCGGGGGAGCGGGCGGAGCCGCGGGCGGCGCTTCTCTCTCTACTTGGGCCGCAGGCAGGTCACTTCCACCAGCAGACGTCGCCAGCTCGGAACACGCTCGTCCCCCACCTTTAGAACATGCGCGCGCGTGCGACCGCCATCCCGAATCCAGGGACCGAGCCACTTGCCGATCTCGGGAGGTAGATAACCGAGCGGGTCGCCGCTCGGAAGGTGGACCCACACGTGGTCCGGCTGGGCTTGATCCCCCGGCTCGTGAGGTGGATCGGGAATCAGAACCAGCTCCTGCCGCGGCTCGAGGTCGTCCAGGTGGCGGGAGCGGTTCGCGAACGCGAGGCCGTGGACGGTGGCCCGAAATACGGGGGCGGCGGGGGGCGAGAGTCCGGCGGGATCGCGAGCTTCGGGTGTCATGCTCCTCCTGGATCGTTCTGCGAGATGCGGCCCTCGGGGGCTGCGACGGGCCGGCAAACTTATCTTGTGGACGCTGTCCGTGAAAGCGACACGCGTACAGGGGTCGAATGAGCACATCAGCCGGTGACAGGACGATCTATCTGGACTACGCCGCCACCGCGCCGCTGCGTCCGGAGGTGTGGGCGGCGATGGAGTCCGCGCGCGCGGATCGCTTCAACCCGGCGAGCTCGCACCAGTTCGGTCGACGGGCGGCGCGCCGCTTGGAGGATGCACGCTCGTTCCTGGCGGAGTCGCTGGGCTGTCGGCCGGACGAAGTCGTCTTTACAGGGGGCGGGACGCAGTCGAACAACCTGGCGGTGCTCGGATTCGCGCGTGCGCGGTTGGAGGAAGCCCCGCGCATCCTGACGTCAGCCGTCGAGCACAAGGCCACGATCGAAGCGGCGCTCCAGGCGCAGCGGGAGGGTGCCGTCGTACGGATCCTGCCGGTCGATGAGAACGGCACCCTGGAGCTGAGCGCCCTGCAGGAGGAGCTTCAGACCGGCGGTGGTCCGACACTCGTTTCGTTGATGTGGGCGAACAACGAGGTGGGGACGGTTCAGCCGGTCGCGGAGGCCGCCGAGCTGGCGCAAGCGCACGGAGCGCTCTTCCATACCGATGCCGTCCAGGCAGTCGGTAAGCGGGTGGTGACACTCGAGGAGGTGCCGGTCGACTTGCTGACGGCGACGGCTCACAAGCTGGGTGGACCGTTGGGCATCGGACTGCTCGTTAAGAGGGACGGGGTCCGGCTCCAGCCCATCACCTTCGGAGCCTCGCAGGAGGCGTCGCTTTGGCCCGGGACGCAGAACCCGGTGGGCGCGACGGGCTTCGCCGCCGCATGGAAGCTCGCCGTTGACGAACGCCCCGAGGCGGTCTCAGGCTGGCTGGCGCTCCGCGAACGTCTCGCCGATCGACTCATCTCCGAGCTTCCCGAGGCTCGCATCCACGCCCGGGGTGCGGACCACCGGCTGCCCCATCTCTTGAGCGTGGGAATCCCCGGCCGGGACACCGGCGCGCTCCTCCTCGCTCTGGATCTCGAAGGCATCGCGGTCTCGGCCGGCTCCGCGTGCAGCAGCAGCTCCAGCGCCGGCTCCGCGGTGCTCGAGGCGATGGGTATCCGGACGCGAGAAGCGTACGCCACCCTCCGGTTCAGCTTCGGTCATGGCACCACGGAGGATGACGTCGAGCGCGCGGCGGATGCCACGATCCGGGCGGCCTCGCGGTCGCCGATGCAAACGGCGGAGTGAGTCTCGTGGAGACGACCGCATCGTACACGGGCTCGGGGGCCCTCCTTGCCATGTCGGGGGGCGTGGACTCGAGCGTGACGGCCGCGATCCTGCGCGAGCGCGGATACCGGGTGGTGGGTGTGACCATGAAGACGTTCTGCTACGGAGAGATCGACGGGCCCAGCCGAGCGTGCTGCGGTCTCGAGGGCATCGCGGACGCTCGCTCGGTCGCGGCCCAACTCGACATCCCTCACTTCGTGTTCGATCTGGAAGAGAGCTTCGCGCGGGACGTGATCGACGACTTCGTGAGCGAGTACGCGGCAGGCCGTACGCCGGTGCCGTGCGTGCGCTGCAACAGCTTCACCAAGTTCCGCGATCTGGTGGCGAGAGCGGATGCCATGGACTGCCGCTTCGTGGCGACGGGGCATTACGCACGGGTTCGTCGTCACAATGGCGAAGCGCATCTCTGCCGGGCCGAGGACGACGCCAAGGACCAGACCTACTTTCTGTGGGGCATTCCGCGAGCCGTCCTCGACCGTCTGCTGTTGCCGATCGGCGATCTCACCAAGGCACAGGTTCGGGACGTGGCCCGCTCGCTGGGGCTGCGGACGGCCGAGAAGCCGGAGTCGTTCGAAATCTGCTTCGTACCGGACAACGACTACGCGGGCGTGCTTCGACGATACCTGGGAGACGATCATCCGGCGCTGCTCCCCGGCCCCGTGCTCTCGGAGGGCGGACGCCGGATCGCGGAGCACGCCGGGTACGCCCGGTACACGGTCGGCCAGCGCAAGCGACTTCCGGGCGGCTTTTCCGAGCCCATGTACGTGCTGGAGATTCGGCCGGATGAGCGAGCCGTGGTCATCGGCCCTCGGGACTCGCTCTCTGCATCTCGCCTGACTGCCGAATCCGCCAACTGGCTCTCCCGGCTCCCCGAAAAAGGCGAGCCGCTGGGAGTCAGGATCCGCCACGGCGCTCCGGTCGTCGACGCGACCGTATTGAGCGCCAGAAGCGAGCAGTTCGAGCTGGAGCTGGCCGCACCTCAGAGCGCGGTCACGCCGGGCCAGAGCGCGGTGCTGTACCGGGGAGAGGTCGTCGTAGGTGGCGGGGTGATCCGCTAGTACTTCAGCCCTTCGGAGCTGGCCAGCTGCTCTGCCGCCTGCCGTCCCTCGTCCGACAGGTGGTCGGGCGTCTCCACCTTCACTCTGACCAGCTGGTCGCCGCGCGTGTCGTCCTTTTCCACACCGTGTCCGCGCACGCGGAACGTGGTGCCGGATTGAGTCCCGGGAGGAACCTTCAGCACGACCTTCTTGTCGTCGATCGTGCGCACGCGGATGCGAGAGCCCAGCAGCGCCTGGGCGACGTTGATCGGCACTTCGCAGACCAGGTCGAGGCCCTCGCGGGTGAAGAAGCGGTCCTGCTTCACGCGGAACCGGATGATCAGATCCCCGCTCGGTCCCCCACCCGGTCCCCGTTCGCCCTGACCCGAGAGCCTGAGCTTGGCACCGTCCTCGACGCCCGACGGCACGTTGACGCTGATCTTCCGCTTCGTCCGAACCTCGCCGCCACCCCCGCAGGCGCTACAGGCCTTCTCGGGCACCTCGCCGCGGCCCATGCACGCGGGACACGGCCGACTCACGGCGAAGGACCCCTGTCCGAAGGTGACGGTGCCCTGTCCATCGCATTCGGTGCACTTGTCGAGACGTGAGCCCGGGGCCGCCCCGCTCCCACTGCACACGGCGCATTCCTCGGTGATCGGGACCGTCACACGAATCTTGCCTCCGCGGGCGGCAGTCTTGAGGGGGATCTCGACCAGGTACTCCACGTTGCGGCCGCGGGTCGGGCCCTCCTGGCGGGTCGCGCCTCGTTTCCCGAAGTCGAAGATGGAGCTGAAGATGTCTCCCAGTCCCCCGATGTCCGACAGATCCTCGAACCGGAATCCGCGGGCACCCGCGGGACCGGTCCCCGCACCGGGCGCGCCGGTGCCGAAGCCTCCGAGGCCGCCGAACCGGCGCATCTGATCGTACTTCTTCCGCTGTGCCGGGTCGGAGAGGACCCGGTGAGCCTCCGAGATCTCCTTGAAGCGCTCCGTGGCGCCCGGATTGTCGGGATTCGCATCCGGGTGGTACTGCTTGGCAAGCTTCCGATACGCCTTCTTGATGTCGCCCGGGCTCGCGTTCTCGGCCACACCGAGTGTCTTGTAGTAGTCCTTGGCCCGCGTAGCCATCAGCCCTCGTGCGACTCGGAAGGTTGATCGGGATCTTCTCCAGCCTCGGGCTGACGGCCGAACACGTCTTCGGTGCCCTCGAGATTCTTGACCACCACCTTCGCCGGTCTGAGCAACCGATCCCGGAAGACGTATCCGGTCGTCACCACCTGCGAGACCGTGTCGTCCTCGTCGGGATCCGACGTCGGAACGCTGAGCAGCGCGTCGTGGAGGTTGGGGTCGAAGGGCTCGCCGTCGGCCTCCACGACAGCCAGGCCCGCGTCGTTCAGTGCCTTCAGCAGCTTCCGCTCCACGAGAGCTACTCCCTCGTGCAGCGCCTCGACCGTGGTGGAGTCTATCGGGATGTCCGCCACGCGCCCCAGGTCATCGAGGGCATCGAGGAGCTTGCCGACCAGCGATGCCTGACCGCGTTCTCCCGCCTCGGCCAGCTCGCGCCGCGTCCGCTTGCGATAGTTCTCGAACTCGGCTGCCAGTCGCAGGTGTCGCTCCTTGAGATCCTCGAGCTCCTGAAGCTGGTCGGAAATCTCATCGGAGATCGCGGCCGCTTCATGGGTCTCGGGCTCTTCGGCCGGACCGGGACCGTGCAGGGGACCTGCCCGATCCGCCACCGTTTCCGCGTCCGCCTCCGTTGGCGCTTCCTGCGCCCCTGCGACGTCTCCTGGGTCTGACGCGGCAGACTGCCGCGGCTTCTTTCTAATCATCTCGAGTCGCTCTGCTCCTGTCGTGACTCACGTTCGCAGCTCTTTCGTCTCGGCTTCGCCCGCCGATGCCGCCGCGCGCACCAGAAGGTCGAGTGCGGCCTGCACGGTCTGTTCGCGCACGCTCTCTCGATCGCCCGCGAAGCGGAAACAACGTGCACTCTGTACGGGTCCGTCGACGGCGACCCATACGGTTCCGACGGGCTTCTCCTCGGTCCCGCCTCCCGGCCCGGCGACACCCGTCACCGCCAGACTCCAGGTCGTACCGGCCCGAGTGCGAACCCCCTGCGCCATCTGCGTGGCGGTCGGCTCGGACACGGCACCTTCGTCCGCGATCGTTTCAGCGGGCACACCGAGCAGTTCCCGCTTAACCCGATCGTGGTAGGCGATCACGCCGCCCCAGAACACGTCCGACGCCCCGGGCACTGCTGTGAGGGCGCCCCCCAGCAGCCCGCCGGTGCAGCTCTCGGCCACCGAAAGGGTTGCCCCCGCAGCCCGCAGAGACGCGAGCAGCAGGCCTGCGACCTCGGAACTCACGAGTATCCGCGGGCAAAGATGCGTGAGAACGTGAACAGATACAGGACCATGGAGATCACGGTCAACACGAGCGCGGCGACCAGGAAGGCGGCCGTGAACCAGCCGTGCACCTCGGTGAACAGCCGCCACAAACCACCACCCGGCTCACCGAAACCCGGACTGCGGAACGCCACCCAGAGGATCGCGGCGCCGATGAAGATGTTCTGTGCCACGGCTTTGCGCTTGCCGAGGGATCTCGCCGACACGACCTCGCCGCGACGCGCAGCAGCCAGACGCAGCAGCGTGATGAGCAGCTCCCGACCGAGAAGGACGAGCACGACCCACAGCGGGATCGCGCCGAACACGGGGATCCCGGCGAGCGCCAGGTTGGCCGTGGTGACGAAATAGAGGGGCACCAGCGTGCAGATCAGGAGAAGCTTGTCGGCCATGGGGTCCACGATCTTGCCGAAGTCGGTCACCTGATCCCGCGTTCGCGCCAGATAGCCGTCCCACAGATCGGAAAGGGCGGCCGTGACGAAGACGAGAAACGCCACCAGACGCGCCGCCAGGGTCGGCTGCACCAGCAGCACAGCGACGAGCGGGGAAGCGACGACGCGCGCTACGGTGATCAGATTCGGGAGGTTCCGCTCCATCGCGCCTCCTCCCGCGTCACCGTGGGCGAGTCAACGTCGCGGCGGGGCTACGAAGCATTCCGGCCCCCTCATGCCGGCCGCCCGTTTCCTCAGCAGAGGTCTCTCTTCCCAGGCCAGGAAGTCTCTCAGCAACATGACGTTGTCGACGTTGGGATGCGAACGCAGGTAGCCGAGCGCTGCCAGGCGGCGCAGCGGGTGCGGACTGAAGAGATCCCGCTGATGGCGGACCATCTGGTCGCGCGCCAGGAATACGCCGAACACGGTCGCAGCGAGGGCCCCCACGACGGCCACGCCCGCGACCTTCAGGGCGGTGCTCAGTCCCTCCTCTTCCTTTCGACGCGCGATCCGAATCCGCATCACATCTCCCGCCGTCCGGCGAACGCTTCCGCGATCGTCACCCCGTCCGCGTACTCCAGGTCACCCCCAACCGGCAGGCCGCGTGCCAACCGTGTCACTCGCACACCGTTCATCGAGTCGACGAGCCGGTGCAAATAGGTCGCCGTAGCCTCGCCCTCCACGCTCGGGTTCGTCGCGATAATGAGCTCTTCCACGCCCTCACGCAGCCGGTCGAACAGGGGCCGGAGGTTCAGGTCGTCCGGTCCTACGCCGTCCAGCGGCGAGAGTCGCCCTCCGAGCACATGGTACAGCCCGGAAAAGTGTCCAGACTTCTCGATCGCGGCGATGTCCGACGCCTCCTCGACCACGCAGATCCGCGAGGGGTCCCGACGCGGATTGCTGCAGTACTCGCAAGGGTTCTCGTCACTCAGGTTCCCGCACGCCGAGCAGACTTCCACCTCCGCGACCACACGGTCGATCGCTCGAGACAGCCGGCGGGCCTCCTCGGGCGGGCGCTTCAGCAGATGATACGTCAGGCGCTGGGCCGTCTTCTGCCCGATGCCCGGGAATCGCCCGAACTCTGCGACCAGTGTCTCGATGGCGCCCATCGTACGCGAGAATCGACCCGTTCCGCTGCGTGCCTCAGCCTAACCCATCATGCCGGGCAATCCGCCGAGAGGAAAACCTCCCGCCGCCTGCCGCATCTCTTCTTCGAGCCGCTCGCGTGCCTTGCGCTGCACTTCGGAGACCGCGGCGAGCACCAGGTCTTCGAGCATCTCGACGTCCTGGGGATCGACGACCGTCGGGTCGAGCTTGATCTCGCGCACGTTCCCTTTGCCGTCGGCCGTCACGCGGACCATGCCGCCGCCACTGTCCGCCGTGACGCTCTCCTGTTCCAGGCGCTGCTGCAGATCCTCCATCTTCGACTGCATCTGCTGACCCAGCTGAAAGAGCTGCTCTAGGTTGTTCAGGTTTTCCACTCCACTCACTCCTTTATCGTCAAATCAAGCTTTTCTACCGCTTCTTTCAGCCGGGGGTCCCTGTCCGTCAGCTGCGAAAGACGCTGTTGTCTGGCATCCTCGGCCGTGAGCCGTCGGGCGACCGCCGCTTCCTCGACGTCGAAGCCGAGAGACGACTCTTCGATGTTCAGCTGGTCGGCGAGCTCCCTCCGCAGCGCAGCCGACTTGTCCCGGTCATCCAGAAAGCTCCGGACATCGTCCGAGAGGCCGCGTGGGACGCGCAGCCGCAGCACACCTGCTTCATACGCCATCACCTCGGCGCCCCGGAGCGCCACGGTCTGGCCGCCGAGACCCGGCGCCGCGGCCAGCGCGGCCTGCCACACCCGCTTCACCTGACCGCCACCGGCGGGAAGATCGGTCGCCGTCTCGCCCGAAGCACTCTCCTGCGTGTCGGTCTCTCCTCGAGAAACCGACTCCTTCGCCGCCTTCTTCTCCCGGGAAGCGGATCTGTCCGCTGGCTCGGACTCCGGGGCAGCGAGTGCTTCTGTCGCCTTCCTCGTCCGTGCGGGCTCAGTCTCGGGCGGCTGGGTAGCGACGCCCTCGACGGGGGCTTCGCTCGCCCAGGACGGCGTCCCACCCGCTGCACGCAGCAGCTCTTCCAGTGCGACGGTCGAGTCCATGCTCGCCAGTCGCAGCAACAGCACTTCGAGCTGGATGCGCTGCTGCGAAGAACGCTGGAATCGTCCCGATGTCTCGAAATCGCTGACCGCGACCAGATGCCGGAGCAGGTCGGGCTCGGAGAAGCGATCCGCGACGGCCGCGAAGCGATCACGAGACTCGGGAAGCAGGTCGAGCACCGTGCCGTCCGGATCGGCTCGCAGCACGAGCAGTATGCGCAGAGCGTCCGCCAGGCCGTGCACGAATTCCACCGGATCGTACCCCGCGTCGAGCAGTGCCTGAACGAAGGGGAAGACGGCCGCCCGATCACGCCGCAGGATGATCTCGAACAGGTCCAGATATCGCTCTTCTTCAACCAGACCGAGCATGTGATGCACGTCCTCGGCCCGTACCTCATCGGCGGCGAAAGACAGCACCTGGTCCATCAGCGACAGCGCGTCTCGAACTCCGCCGTCCGCCCGACGCGCGATCGAAAGAAGGGCGTCGCGCTCACCCTTCACCTGCTCCCGATCGAGCACCTGCTTAAGACGCTCGACGATCTCGTGCACCGTAACGCGTCGAAAGTCGAAGCGCTGGCACCGCGACAGGACGGGAGCGGCATCCCGCTCGATTCTCTGCGGCTCCGTCGTCGCGAAGACGAAGATCACGCGGGGCGGGGGCTCTTCCAGGATCTTCAGCAGCGCGTTCCACGCCTCCCGCGTGAGCATGTGGGCCTCGTCGAGGATGTAGATCTTGTGGCGCTCATCACTCGTCGGGGCGTACATGGCGCGCTCCCGCAGATCACGCGCCGCATCCACGCCACGGTGTGTTGCGGCATCGATCTCGACGACGTCGAGCGACGCCTGGCCCGACCAGATGCGGGTGCACGACTCGCACGTCCCGCATGGATCTCCGCTCGTCCGCTCCGGGCAGTTCAATGCCATCGCCAGCAAGCGCGCCGCCGTCGTCTTCCCGATTCCGCGAGGCCCGCAGAACAGGTAGGCGTGCGCGACGCGGTCGCCTTCCACGGCGGCACGAAGCGTGGACACGACGTGCTCCTGACCGACCAGCTCGCCGAAGGTCCGCGGCCGATGAGTTCTCGCTAATGCAGTGCGATACACGATGATACGAGGCTACGCTTTTTCAGTGCGGCGCAAACGGCGGGCGTGCACCCGAGAGACGCCGGGCAAAAGTCGCCCCAGGCTGACCGTGGCGATCTTCACACGCTTACCGCTGCTACCTTCACGGTCCTGACGGGGTTCGCGCGCTCCAACCCCACGGGCCTGGGGCGGTCGTATTGTAGTCGCCGCCGGTTCGCCGGGTCAACGGCGCGGGGCGGCCCCCAGGCCGACCCGGAAGAACCTGCCTCCCGATATGCCGCCTCACGCATCGTCGCCCGTGAAGGCGTCCGCCACGTGGTGGACCCGGACCGAGCCCTCCTGGTGGAGTTCTACCCCGACGACGTCGAAACGGAACTCTCGACCGACGCCCGGATGCGCGTGGATCCACGCAGCCGCAGCGCGGCGCAGCCGACGCATCTGGCGGAGGCTCACCGAATCGAGAGGATGCTGGGGACCGGGCGCGCGGGTCTTCACTTCGACGAACGCGACGATCCCTCCGTCACGCGCAACCAGATCGATCTCGTATCGACCACTCCGCCAGTTCCGGTCGAGGATGCGCAGACCCGCCCGCCTGAGGTGTTCCGCAGCCAGCGCTTCCCCCCGTCTTCCCGCCCGGACCCTCCGCCGCGCCTGGCGCTGTGCTCGATTCGTGATCCGACTCCTCCCAGGCTGGATGTACGAGCCACACGTCACCCTGGCCTCAACGGATCGGTGGGGGTCAATCCAGAGGGTACATGTCGCCGTCGTCCGCTACCGCGATCCTGCCCTCGGTGTATCCGGCGTCTCGCACGCGCGCGGCGAGGTCTCCTTGTGCGCGCAGGTGAGGATACACGTGCGTGAGCACGAGCGTGTCGGGCCGAGCCTGACCGGCGAGACGAGCGACGCGCGAAGGGGACAGGTGGTTGTCACCTGCTTCTGCGTCCCTCAGCGAGCACTCGCACACGAGGACGTCTGCCCCGCACATGAAGCGGCCGAGCGTGTCGCTCGGTCCTGTGTCTCCCGTGTACCCGACCACGCGGTCCTCTCCCTCCAGGCGAAGACAGAGGCTTTCGTCCGTGTGCGGCGTCTTGTGGGTGAGCAACCGGGTTCCACCGGCGAGCGTCACTTCGTCCCCGGGCTCTACCTCGTGCAGTCGAACCGGGAAGCCGGGATCGAGGAGAAACGGACCGAGCGCGGTCGCGAGGCCCTCGAACAACCGGACCGTTCCCGTCGGGCCCCAGACGTGAAGCGGCGCCTCGGTCCGTGGGGGCAAAACGGCGTGTTTGAACGCGAAGAACAGCGCGGGAATACCGCCGATGTGATCCACGTGAAAGTGCGTGAGGACGAGGTCCGTCAGCGTTGGCCAAGGGACGGCGAAGCGGGCCAGGCCGTGCACAGCGCCCGGGCCGCAGTCGAGCAGAACACGATCCGACGAGAGCTCCAGGTAGTACGAGGAGCAGGCCCGGTCCCCCTCGGGAACGACCGTGCCGCTCCCGACAACGACCAGCCGGCTCACGCCACCTGTTCGGGAACCGCGCCCAGCTGCACGCCGACGACCGAAGAGACGCCGGGCTCCTGCATCGTCACCCCGTAAATCCAATCCGCCGCTTCGATGGTCCGCGGGTTGTGGGTGATCACGATGAACTGCGTCTCCGACTTGAACTGTTCCAGCATGCGCACAAAGCGGAGCACATTGGTCTCGTCCAGCGGAGCATCCACCTCGTCCATCAGGCAGAACGGACTCGGCTTCGTGAGGTAGATCGCGAACAACAGCGCCAGCGCCGTCAGGGCTCGCTCGCCGCCGGACAACAGGTGGATGCGCTGCGTGCGCTTGCCGCGCGGGCTGGCCGAGATCTCGATGGGCGAGTCCAACGGCTCGTCCGGATCCTCCAGCCACACGTCGCACTCGCCGCCTTCGAACAAGGTCTGGAACGTGCGGTGGAAGTTCGTTCGGATCTCCTCGAAGCGCGTCCGGAACGCCTCGGCGGCCGTCCGGTTGATGCGACGGATCGAATCGCGCAGGTCCTCCCGCGCCCGCTCGAGGTCGTCACGCTGCTCCGTGAGAAACCCGAGACGCTCCCTTTCTTCCTCGTACTCCTGCTCGGCGAGCAGGTTGACGGGCCCCAGGCGCGCCAGTGAGCGCCGTACCTGGTCGAGCTCCTTTTCCCAGGCCGCCGGCTCGCCCGTCTCCAGAGCGTCCACGCGCTCACGCAGCTCCGACAGCGGCGCATCCCATTCCGCCTCCAGTCGCTCGCGGACGGTCGCCTGACTGGCCTGCAGTTCGATCACCTCGAGCTCGAGGACGTGCCTCCGCTCGGTGAGCTCACGCTCCGTGCGGCGTCGCGTCTTCAGTGTCTCCTCCCGCTCGGCCAGCTCCGCACGCTCCTTCTCCAGTCGCTCCTCCGCCTCCCGGAGCTGCACCTCCAGCGCACGCCTGGCGTCCAGCAGCTCGGCCAGATCCTCCTCGCCCGTCCGCATCGTCTGCAGGCTGTCCTCCAGGACCTTGCTCTGCTGGTCCCTCTCGGACTCGAGGCGGTGCGCCCTGCCCTGTACCTCGACGCGGGACTCTTCCGTGCGACGCAGCCGATCCTCAATGGTCGCCACGTCCGCCTGCTTTCGCGCCCGCCGGATCTCCACATCCTGAAGTGCGGCTCGAGTCGCCTCGAACTCCTTTTCCGCGTGCTTCGCCCGCTCGCGCAGGTCCGTCGCCACCTTATCCGCCTCGCGAACGGAATGGCGAAGCTCTACCAGTCGCTCGGCGCGCTCCTTCCCTGGATCCGCCGCTCCGCCGCGCTCGATTTCGTCGAGTCGATCGTGGATGGCCTCGCGCTCCGTGGCGAGGCGAGCCAGCCGACCCTCCGCGTCCCGCCGGTTGCGCTCGTGCTCGCCCTGCTCGAGCACCGTGGTTCGAGCGGCTCGCTCGATTTCATCCGCCTCGGCGGTCGCGTGCAGGAGCGCCTGCTCCGCCTGGCCGAGAGCCTCTCTGGCATTCTCGAGAGCGGTCTCGCCGGTGCGGACTGCCTCACGCTGTTGATCCAGCTCCGCCCGGCTGCCGAGGATACCCTTCCCCGACGTCGAGGCACCGATGCGGACCGCGCCCCACTCGTCCTGTCCGCTCCCATCGGGACGCACCCACATCCCGTCGGCGGCCGCGAAATGCTCGGGTGCCTGCAGGGATACGGCCCCCAAGAAAGCCTCCGCCCAGGCGCTGGCGGGTCCTTGAGTCTGGACCCGATCGAACAGCGCCCCATTGGATCCGGATTGACCCGCCGTGCGCCGGGGTCCCGTGTCGAGCGGCAGGAGAATGAGCGGCGCGTCGGCATCGCGCGCCTTCACCCACTCCCGGACACATCCCACGGCCGTCCAGTCTCGTACGACGACGCCGTGCAAATACGGACCGAGGTGCGACTCGACCGCCGCCGTGAGATCGGCCGGGGCCTCGATGAACTCGGCAAGCACGCCGACGACCCCGGGGGTGGAATCGGCGTCGTCGATCAGCTCCCGCACAACGGGCGGCAGTCCTGCACCGCTCGACACAAATCCCTCCAGGCTGGCTGCGCGCGCGCGAGCGGAAGAGATCTCACCCTCCAGCCGCGCCACCTCTTCCCGCAGGCTCCGCGCGGTAGCCCGCTGCCCTTCCAGCTCGTCGTGAAGCACGGCCAGTCGCTGTCCCAGCTTGCGCCCGGCGCTCTCGGCGGCTTCGGCCGCCGCCGTCGCACTCTCTACTTCCTGACGGAGACTCTCTTCCAGCACATCGAGGGCGGTCAGCTCTTCCCGCCGCCTGGCCGCCTCTTCGGCTCGGCCCGCCGAACGCTCGCTTTCAGCCTCGAGCTCGGCTTCGAACAGGCGAATCGCGAGCACGGCCTCCTCGGCTTCCTCGGCGGCCTTTTCGGCCGCGAGGCGCGATGCGTCGCGCCCTTCTTTCCGTCGTTCCGCTTCTGCCCTTAGCGAGCTCGTTTCGTCGTCGAGCGCGGTCAGGGCCTCCTGCAAATCGTCGCGTTCCTTACGCAGGTCTGCGACGGACCGCTCCAGCTCGACCCTGCGCTCCTCGATCTGGCGCAACTCGTCGGTCAGAGCCGCCACTCGACCTTCCGCTGCGGTGGCCCGCTCCTCCGCGACCAGGCGATCTCGTTCGCGCTGTTCGAGTCTCTGACGCGCTTCCTCGTGCCTTCGAGCCAGGTCGCTGCGGTCTCGCTCCAGCTCGGCGTGGGCCAGCCTGAGCGTCTCGGCCTCCGTCTCGGCCGTCTGAAGACTCGCTTCCTCGCCCGGAGAGCGCTCACGGAGCTTCAGGAGCTCAGCCTCGGCCTCGGCGAGTCGCGCCGTCGTATGAGTGAGCCTTTCATCGGCCACTGCCACCTCGAGCTGGAGCAGGCGCGCGCGAAGGCGGGCGTGTCGGTCCGCACGGCCACGTTGCTGAGCGAGCGAGCGGACTTTGCTCTGGACTTCGGTCAAAACGTCGTCCAGACGTTGCAGGTCCACCTCTGCCTGCTCGAGACGTCGCAACGCGGTGCGCCGGCGGTCCTTGTAGCGACCGATCTCCGCCGCCTCCTCGAACAGGGCCCGTCGCTCCTCCGCTCGATCGCTCAGAACCGAATCGATCATGCGGCCTTCCATGACCGCATAGGCGTTCGCCCCAAGGCCCGTGTCGCGGCACAGATCCTGAATGTCACGCAGACGACAGCCGGTGCCGTTCAGCGTGTACTCGCTGTCGCCTCCCCGATACACCGTGCGCCCGACCACGACCTCCGAGTACGGCAGTGGAAGAAGACCATCCTCGTTCGAGAGCTCCAGTGTGACTTCCGCCCGATGGATCGGTCGACGTGACTCGGTGCCGCCGAAGATCGCTTCCTCCATCCGGGCGCCCCGGATTGCGGTGGGACGCTGTTCGCCGAGCACCCAGCGCAGGGCGTCGGAGATGTTAGACTTGCCGCATCCGTTCGGCCCGACGACCGCCGTCAGTCCCTCGTGCACCGCAATCGTGGTGCGATCCGGAAACGACTTGAACCCCCGCAAAGTCAGAGACTTGATCTTCACCGGCTCCTCACTTGCTCTCTCCTCGTCTGCTGACCAACTCGATGTCCAGCCCTTCGCGCTCCAGCAGTGCCGCCATGGGGCGGGCGGCGGATTCCGATTCGTACCCGCCGGCATACAGCACGAAGGCCGTGTCCATTCCGGTCTCACGGGAAACCAGGACCGGCAACACGTAGGCTACGATCCCGACGTCTTCGACTGCCTGACGAGCCGCCTCGGCCGGCTTGAGCGAGCCGAACAGGCCGAGACGGAACGCGAGACGCGCGGGGCGAAGGTCCCACTCGCTCATCTCGGCCTTGCGACCATCCGACACCAGCGTCTCCATGAGACGTTGCCCTTCCGTCCGATCGCGTCGGGCTCCGGCGAACACCCGGTGGTAGATCGCCCCGCGGATCGGTGTGGGCGCCACGAAGTAGGTCCCCTCCCGATCCTGCCGCAACTCGGCAAGTCGCTCTGCCGCATCGGACCCGGCGGCAAAGGAGGCCAGCAGCACCGAATAAGGAAGCTCTGGCGCGCCCTCCATGATCTCTGTCACCCGCTCGGGCGGGATCTCGACGGGGCCTGGCTCGACCGACGGCTCCGCCCCGGGCGCCGCCATCTCCGTCCGCTGACCGGCGCCTTCACGGCCTGCATCGGGGACCGCGCGACGGGCCAAGACCCACCAGCCCAGCAAGGCCAGACCCACGGCGACCCCCCCGAACCCGATCCGTCCGATCGGGAATCGACCCCTGGCGCGGTGGCGCCGCCAGCCGCCCGAACGCACCCGCGGGGTGCCGGTGTCCTCCCACTTGCTCTCATCCGCAGCCTCGTCGGGTGCTTCGCCCTCGGGCGCCACGTCAGCCTCCGCGGCCCCGTGCAAGACGGACGCAGTCGCCGACTCGAGTGCCAGCCGTCCCAGCTCCACGGCGCGCGTCGGTGAGGCCAGGCGTGTTCCGACCTGACCGAGCGCCACATAGCCGTCCAGTAGCTCGCTCAACGCGGGGTATGCCAGAACGGCCTCGGGCACGTAGACCAGAAGCATCCCCTCCCGCTGCCGCACTCGCTCCACGAACAGGCGGAAACGCTCGCTCTCCAAAAGGTCGGCCACGACGGGTGCCGAGTCGCCGAGCGGCAGGTACACGAATGGGCGATCGGTCCGCCTGACCGCTACCTCGGACAGCCGCTTTCGGCCGTCGAGTGCGGCGGGCAGGCCCAACTCGACGCCTGGTGCCAACAGTGCGTCCAGCTGCGAGACGGGCGCATCCAGACTGGTGAGCAGCGTGTGCTCGCGCCGACGGGCGACGTTCGTCGCGATGACATCGGCCGCCAGCGCCCCCCGGCGTCCGACGGCCGGGTCCGCATGCTCGGCCTGCACAAGTGCGACGAAGTGCGCTTCAGCCGGGATCCGCCGAGCCAGAAACCTCGCCTCGTGATCTGCCCTCGCCTCTTCCACTTCCCCGTCTATTCCCTGCTCCTCAAGGCGGTCGTTTCGATCTCCTGCACCCATGCCTGGAGTCCGCGCTCGGCGCGCAGCCGCCGGCCGGCCTCCTCCGCTTCGGCCCGCGTCGTATACGGTCCCACCAGCGCGCGGTACCATGTCTCGTTGGCCTCGTCCAGGTGTCGCTGCACGGCCGTCTCGTACCCGGCCTCGGCCAGTGAAGCGGCCAGGCTGCGAATCCCTCCAGGACTCAGGGAGGATCCGACCACGGCATAGTAGCCCGGGGGCACCTCGTCCCCCGTTTCGCCCGTGTCACCCGCCGGCGCAGCGCCCATCCCTGGCGATTCTTCGGCCCCGGCCTGTGGCGCGCCCTCCGCCGCGCTGTCCGCCGGCCGCGAATCGGGCGGCGGTGCGCCCGTGAGCGCGGCCGTCGACTCTGCCGGCGCCCGGCGAGCCTGGGTCGGCCCTTCCGGCACCCGCCACTTCACCGGCAGCCACCAGGCGGCGGACGAGCCCAGGGCCGGTACACCCGACCCTTGGTCCGCGCTCCAGGCCCACACCGAATCGTCCCGCTCGATCAGGACTCGATCGCCGGGCAACCCGAGCGGAAGGTCTGTGCGCCATGTCGATTCGAGCGATTGTCTCTCATCGTCGACCGCGGATACGAACCAAGTCGCGTCCCCGACGCGCAGCAACAAGAAGGACCCGAACAGTGACGTGCGCAGCTCGTCGACCCGGGCCTCGACTCTTCCCATCGCCGTCCGATCGCTGGTGTTGGGATTGAGCGCGAACAGCCGACCGTCCGCTCCTGCCGCCACGTAGATTCGGTGAGCCGATGGAGAGGCCGCGAAGGCCGTGACGGGAGCCGGAAGGTCGACCGTCTCCGCCAACTCTCCGGACGACAGATCCACGAGCTGCAAGCTGCCTTCAACACCGGCAAACACGCCCTGTCGCCCCCATGCCGTGAGAAGACCTGGGGCGGACACACGCGCCTGGATGGCGGGCACCTCGATCGCCCCGTCTCCCAGGACTCTGAGTGACGCCCCACCGGGCCCGTCGGTAAGTGCGAGAACCGATTCGGCGTCCAGCGGCGCAGCCCATTGGACGGACCCGTCAGCCTCGAAGGTGTGCGATCCGGCCTCCGAGATAAGCAGCACGGCGCCCGTCTGAGGGTGGAAGTACACGCCGCGGCTCCGGTCGCCGCTCCAGCGAGCCCCCTCTTCGACCTGTCCCTGCCTCGTCAGCACTTCACGTTGTGGATCGTACCGGTGCACGCTTCCGTCGGGCTCGCGCAGGACCACGTGGCGACCCAGCGAATGCGCCTCGACAGATGCGGGTAGATCCGTGCGACCGTTCGCCACGACTTCGGCGGGCCGCGAGATCGAGCGAAACTCGGCAATTCCCCCCTCGCGCGGAATCACGAGAATCGCCCTCTGGTCCAGTGCGGTGCCAGCTACGAGCTGGAGGCCCTCGGCCTGCTCGGGGCCGTTGGCGTCCGCAACCCGCCCCTGACTGTCGCACGCCGCCGCCAGGGCGATCGCCGCGACAACCGGCCAGCCCGTATATCTCGCCCTGTGTTTCAAAGGGGGATCATCGATAGCGTTCCGCGTCTTCCCAACCTCCGTCCGCACCATGGAACGCGCGGACTGCCCAACATAGCGGACGGGCGAAAACAGCCGCAAGAAAGGCAGTCGACGCGTTCAGAGGGCCCAGAGGCCAAGGAGAGGGCCCGGTGGCGGGCTTCGTCAGGTAAGCTCGAAGCGGGGCGCGTCACCCCACAGACGTTCCAGCTGGTAGAAATCGCGAACCCGGGGCAGAAAGATGTGCACGATCACGGTCACGAAATCGATCAGGATCCAGCGACTTGCCGGTACACCCTCGACTCCGACGGGACGAGACCCCGCCTCCCGCATGCGATCCAAAATGTTCTCGGCGATGGCTCTCGCGTGCGTATCCGAGTCTCCCGACCCGATCACGAAGTAGTCGGCCACATCCGACAGGCCTCTCAAGTCCATGATCAGGACGTCCCGAGCATTCCTCTCGACCACCGCATCCAGGATGTGCTCGAGCTCCTCGGGCGCACCACCGGCCTTGAGTCGGTCGCGAGCCTCCTGCTCCGACCCCGGGTGTCGGAGCGTCTCGCCGTCCGTCATGGACCCCTCGGCCACGGCTCTCGCTGGACAGTAAGGGATCGCATGGCTCTCACTCCTGGGCCACGACCCACACTCGCACTTCCGGCAGCACGTCGGCGTGCAGGCGGATCGGCACGCGATAGACCCCGAGCTCCTTGATGGGCTCCTCGAGCACGATGTCGTGCCGATCGATCTGGATGCCTTCCGCCGCCAGCGCGTCCGCCATGTCCGAGCTCGTGACCGAGCCGAACAGCTTGCCGTCCTCGCCGGCCCGGACAGTGAACGTCAGCGAGCGACCTTCGATCTCCAGGGCGAGCTCGTCCGCGTGCTCGCGCTGCCTGACCTGGGCGTGGGAAGCTTGCTGTCGCTCTTCGGCGAACCGCTTGCGATTTCCCGGGGTCGCCTCGAGGGCCAGGCCCTGCGGAATGAGGTAGTTGCGCGCGTACCCGGGCTTGACCGCCACGATCTCGCCGGACCGGCCGAGATTCTCGATGTCCCTCTTCAAGATGACTTCCAGCATGCTCTCGCTCTTCTACTGTTCTGCGTGAAAGCGCCGTAACTCGGTCGCCGTCCTACCTTCCGTCCCGCGCGGTCTCGAGTCGGGCGCGGAGGTCCAACCAGGTGTCGCTCAGCCCCATGACGAGCGCGACGCCGAGCACCACGGGATACAGGAGAACCGCCGCCACGGACCACAGGGCGGCTCCCCACGCGCTCGTGACGGCGGCGGTGACGACCCACACCATGATCGCGATACCCCGCAGGGCGTACAGTCCGCCCATGAACGCCATCGCGTTCTCGCCCAGACGATCGGCCAGCTCGCCGGCCGGCAGGAGGAAGAGAACCAGCCCTCCCACCAGCAACCAGACGAGGTGATCGCTGAAGCGGAAGTCACGCAGCGGCGCGATGGCCTCTCGCTCGCCCCCCAGTCGGTTCACCACGTACCACGCGACACCCAGCGCAGCCAGGGACGCGAGGCCCAGAAGCGCCGGGTACAGCAGGATCTGTACACCGACGATCGTTTGAACCGCGGTCGCGAGCTCGACCAGGCCGGGACCTCCGGTCTCCATCCAGGCGCGCGCCGCTTGCGCCGCAGCCCCAATGTTGGCCGTGAAGTGCCAGTCCAGCTCCGCCAGGAGAACCGGCTTCAGGACACCCATCGCCACCACGACGAGTCCGGCGATCGCCACAGCCGTCACCGAACGCGTCATGATCCGCCGTCTGTCGGTCCACAGACCGGCCAGGACGAAGCCCCCGGCGAGCAGCAGCGCCCACGCGCGTTCCGCGAACCACAACGGTCCCGGGCGGGCGGGTGCGACGGAGAAGACGAATCCCAACAGGAGGGCTGCCACAAACAGCGCCCCGAAGCGCCGCGTCCTATAGGCCACGAGAAGGATCGCGAGAGGCACGCAGACCAGCACGAGGGGGCTGATCGGCGACAGGAACACGACGACGAAGGCAAGGGCCAGCGCCCGAATCAGGGCCCACCCGCGTGCGCTCACCAAGCGGCGCTCCCTTCGCGTATCAGCCGTGGTAGCCTTTGATATACGGCAAGATCGCCAGATAGCGTGCTCTCTTGATGGCCGTCGCCAGCTGCCTCTGGTGGCGGGCACACGTACCCGTGGCCCGGCGCGGAAGGATCTTGCCTCGATCCGAGATGAAGCGGCTGAGGAGGTGCTCGTCCCGGTAGTCCACCTGGGCGATCTTCCCTTCACAAAACCTGCAAACCTTACGGAAGGCGCTCATCGGTCAATCCTCCTCCTCGTCTTCGTCCTCGTATTCGTTTTCGTCGTCGTCCTCCTCGTCGTCGTCAAACTCGTCCTCGTCTTCGTCCTCGTCTTCGTCTTCGTCTTCGTCCTCGTCCTCATCGAGGGCCGGGGGTGGCTCGCCGGTGTCACCCATCATCGTGGGGGGAGCGGGCAGCTCGCCCTCCGAGAGAACGATCAGGTAACGGAGAAGCTCCTCGTCCAGCGTCAGCGCGCGCTCGAACTCGGGCAGCGGCTCCGGTTCGGACGAGAAGCGAGCGATGACGTAGTAACCGCTCGTTTCCTTGCGAATCGGATAGGCGAGCTGGCGTTTGCCCCACTGCTCGACGGCCGTGATCTCGGCGCCACCGCCGGTCAGGACGCCGTGATACCGTTCCAGCTTGCCTTCGATTTCCTCGGGGGTGAAGCCCGATTTGAAGATGTAGACGATCTCGTAGTCTCTCATCCAACTCTCCTTCGGTCACAGGGTTCGCGGCCCCGGCCCCACGGCCGGAGCAGGAGAGACCCGCCTGCAGGCGGGCTCACGAAGCTAGCGCGAGTCACGCGTCGTTTCAAATCGGCGGCCGCGAATGCGCGTCCGGGCGCACCGGATCACCGAATCATCAGAACAGGCCGACCAGCATTCGCAGGGCCTCCGCGACGGGACCCGCGACAGCCAGCGTACCCTCCACGTCAGCGGAGGATATCCCGTGGACACGCGCGAACCAGGGCGCCAGCACCAGCGACACGACGCTGATCAACTTGATCACGATGTTCATCGAGGGTCCCGACGTGTCCTTGAACGGATCGCCGACCGTGTCGCCCACGACGGCGGCCTTGTGGGACTCGGAACCCTTGCCTCCATAGGCCCCGCCCTCGATGTACTTCTTGGCGTTGTCCCATGCTCCGCCCGAGTTGGCCATGAAGAGCGCCAGCAGGACACCGCTGATCGTCGCCCCCGCCAGCAGGCCACCGAGCGCCTCGACGCCGAGAAAGCGCCCGATCACGATCGGAACCAGAATGGCCGTCAGTCCCGGAACGATCATCTCTTTCAGGGCCGCGCGCGTGGATATGTCTACGCAGCGGGAGGAGTCCGGCTTGGCGGTGCCCTCCATCAGCCCCGGGATCTCCTTGAACTGACGTCGCACCTCCGCGACCATGCCAGCGGCGGCGCGACCCACGGCCGTCATGGTGAGGGACGCGATAAAGAACGGCGTGACGCCTCCGATGAACACGCCGATGACCACCAGCGGGTTCACAAGATTGATCCCCTCGGCCTGCAGGCCTACCGCGTTCGAATAGGCGGAGAAGAGGGCCAGCGCGGTCAGCGCGGCGGACCCGATCGCGAACCCCTTGCCGATGGCTGCGGTCGTGTTCCCCAGGGCATCGAGGCTGTCCGTCACGGCGCGTACGTCGGGACCCAACCCGCTCATCTCGCTGATCCCGCCCGCGTTGTCGGCCACCGGGCCGTACGCGTCGACAGACATGGTGACTCCGACGGTGGCCAGCATTCCGACCGCCGAGATTCCGATCCCGTACAGACCCGCGAAGCTGTAGGACAGGTAGATGGCGCCGCAGATCAGGAGCAGCGGAATCGCCGTCGACTCCATTCCGACCGCGAGGCCGGTGATGATGTTGGTCGCCGATCCGGTCTGTGAAGCGTCGGCGATCCGTCGAATCGGCTTCGCCGCCGTGTAGTATTCGGTGGAAAGGCCGATCAGAATCCCCACCAGCGACCCGAACACCATTGCCCAGAACGGCCCGGCGTCGGGGTGCAGCCAGCGCCAGAACGACTCGTCCCGCGCGAAGACCGGCAGGTTGATCGTGATGAAGTAGGCGAGCACCCAGAACAGGCCGGCTGCCACGAACGTGGTGTTGCGGAGGGCGGCGGCGGGGCTCGTGCGCTCGAGCACGCGCATGGCCACCACGCCGACGGCGCTCGCCACGAAGCCCGCCATGATGTAGAGAATCGGAAGGGCCATCGCCTCGAAGCGAGCGGCCGACAGAATGAGCGGACTCGTCGCGCCGATCACGATGGTCGCGATCACCGAACCCACGTACGACTCGAAGATGTCGGCGCCCATGCCGGCGACGTCGCCCACGTTGTCGCCCACGTTGTCGGCGATGGTGGCCGGATTCCGCGGATCGTCCTCGGGGATCCCCGCTTCGACCTTGCCGACCAGGTCGGCCCCGACGTCCGCCGCCTTCGTATAGATCCCGCCGCCCACGCGAGCGAACAGGGCGATCGACGAGGCACCCATCGCGAACCCGCTGATGACCTCGCCGAACGTGCGTGCGCTGGCATCGTTGACCGTCTCGGGAAGGAAGACGAGTAGAACAGCCCCGATACCGACGAGGCCCAGGCTCGCCACCGCGATGCCCATGACGGCGCCGCCGCTGAACGCCACTCGCAACGCTTTCGCCTGTCCGTCCGAACGCGCGGCCTCGGTGGTGCGCACGTTCGCTTTGGTCGCGGCCTGCATCCCGAACAGCCCGGCGAGGATCGAGCAGAAGGCGCCGAGCACATAGGCGGCCGCCGTCCGTCCGCCGATCAGCAGGTACAGCACGCCCGCGACCACGATCACGAACGGGATCAGCACCGAGTACTCGCGTTTGAGAAAAGCCATGGCGCCGGCATGGATCGAATCGGCCAGATCGCTCATCATGTCCGTTCCGACGGGCTGGCTCTTCACGTACGCGTACAGCGCCCAGGCGAACATCAGCCCGATCAGGCCAAGGCCCAGCGCCCAGTTGACGGTCTGTTCCACCGGTTCCTGTCTCCTTGCGAGAGTCTAGTTGACTCGGTTCATCGCGGGCTCGACACCCTGCCCGATCCAGCATTCGATCGCCGCCACCGCATCGCCGAAGGTCGCCACGACGCGCTCTTCGTCCCGCGGGGTCATCGGGGCGAGCACCCAATCCGCCAGGCTTATGCGGTCGTCGTGCGGCCTGCCGACGCCGATGCGCAACCGGCCATAGACGTCCGAGTTCAGCGCGGTCTCGATCGACGCCAGCCCGTTGTGCCCACCGGGCGAACCTCTGGCGCGGAGGCGCAGCGTGCCTGGCGAAAGGGACACATCATCCACCAGCACCAGGAGATCGCGCTCCGCTTCGATGGCGGACTCTTCGAGGAGCCGTCGCACCACCTCGCCGCTCCGATTCACGTACGTGAGCGGTTTGATGAGCTCGACCGCCGCTCCCTCGACGAGGCTCCCGGCGCGGGCCGCTCGTCCCACGGCTCGAAAGGCGGGCAGCGACCAGGCACGTGCGAGTCGATCGGCGAGCCACCACCCGACGTTGTGCCGCGTGTCCCGGTACCGCTTCCCCGGGTTGCCGAGGGCCAGAATGACCTTCAAGCGCGCAGATCGGTCGGAGCCGCCGAACCCTCCCGCCAGAGGCGAGCGCGGCTAGGACTCGCCTTCGGAAGCCGACTCGTCTGCCTCGCCCTCTTCGTCCTCCGCCTTGCCACGTCCGATGACTTCGGGCTCCAGCTCCTCGAGCTCGGCCAGCTCCTCCTCCTCTTCCTCCACGACCTTGAGGACGGTCGGAGGCAACACCGTGCAGACGGTGATGTCGAGGTCATCGACAATCGTGATCTCACCCGCTTCGATGTCACTGACGTGGAAGCTGTCGCCGACCTCGAGTCCGCTCACGTCGAGCTCGATCGCCTCGGGCAGATCGCCCGGCAGACTCTCGACCGTCAGCTCGTGCCGGTTCTGCTGGATCACGCCACCCGCCTCGACGCCGGCGGGCGTTCCCTGAAGACGCAACGGCACCAGGACACGGATCTTCTCATCCTCGCGGATCTGGAAGAAGTCGACGTGCAGGATGTCGGCCCGGAAGGGGTGCCGCTGGATCTCCCTTATGAGGACCCTGTTCGGCTTGCGGCTCCCGACCTGAAGGCCGATGACCGTGGAGGAGGCGCTGATCGAACCAAGCAACATGTCCAGCTCGTGGGCCGATATCTTGACGGCGGCGGCCTCCCGCCCGTGCCCGTAGACCACCCCGGGCACGTACCCTTCGCGTCTCAGCTGGCGCGAGCTCCCCGTGCCCACGTCGTCACGGGGCTCCGCCTTCAGAAGAACCTGATCACTCATTGTCTATACCTTGTACGTCCGTTCCGATTGCCTTCGCCCGCTCAGCCGAACAACGAGCTCACCGAACTGTTCGTATGCGTCGACTGAATCGCCTTGGAGAGGAGACTCGAGACGGAGAGTACTCGCAGATTCTTCAGCTCTTTCCGCGTCTCCTCGGGAATCGCGACCGTGTCCGTCACGACGATCTCGCTCACGTTGGCCGCAACCAGCCGCTCGACGGCCGGCCCCGACAGCAGGGCGTGCGTCGCCACGATGTAGATCTCCGCCGCGCCTCTTTCTCTCAACTCGTCCACGGTGGTGGTCATCGTGCCCGCCGTGTCGATCATGTCGTCCGGGATCAGGCAGCGCTTGCCCTCGACGTCGCCGACGATGTTCACGACCTCCGCCACGTTGGGCCCCGGACGCCGCTTGTCGACCATGGCCAGATCGCCGGAGAGTCGCTTCGCATACCCCCGTGCCATCTTCGCCGCCCCGACGTCGGTGGCCACGACGACCAGATTGTCCAGGCCCAGCGACTCGAAATAGCCCCGAATCACCGGCGCCGCGTACAGGTGATCCACCGGTATGTCGAAAAACCCCTGCAGCTGGTGCTGGTGAAAGTCGATCGACAGCACGCGGTCGGCACCCGCCGCCGTGATCACGTTCGCCATCAGCTTGGCGGCGATCGAAACGCGCGGCTGATCCTTTCGATCGGCGCGTCCGTACCCGAAGTACGGGATCACCGCGGTCACCCTGGCCGCCGACGCGCGCTTGGCCGCGTCGATCAGAATCAGAAGCTCGAGGATATTCTCCGCCGGCGGATTCGTCGACTGAATCAGGAACACGTCGCGACCGCGGACGTTCTCGTTGATGCGGACGAAAATCTCGCCGTCGGCGAAGCGTTTGATCGTTACGTCGCAGAGCTTGGTGTCGAGCTCCTCGGCAATCCCCCGGGCTAGCTCCCGATTGGCCGTCCCCGAGAGCAGCATCAGCGGGTTGTAGACCGCTGTCAGGTCCTCCATATCTGGTCTTCGTTCCCTGTCGTGATGCGATCCCCGTGAACCCGCCCGCGTCCCGGTTTTTTCGGAGCCAACTAGGCTATAGAAATCGAGCCACGGTGTCAATGAAGGTCCGTCGTTGCCTCGCCGCCGCCCGTCTGCAGATGTATCGTCTGCGTCGGAAACGCGAACTCGATTCCGGCGTTCTCGAAACGCTCGTGAATCTCGAGGTTGATGGCCTGCTGAATGTCCATCTTTGTCGCGTATTCCGGCTCGGTCACAAAGTAGACCGTCTCGAAATTGATCGAGGAGTCACCGTACTCCTTGAGGTGGGACCGATCGAAGCGTGTCACTTCGTGCCGTTCCACGGCCTCCCGGAGCATGTCCGGGATCGCCTCCAGCCGATCGCGCGGTGTGTCGTATGTGACTCCGACGTCGAACAGGACGCGACGCTCGTACAGTCGTCCGTAGTTGCGAATGCGACTCGCGAGCAAATCACTGTTGGAGACAACGAGTTGCTCGCCAGACAGACTGCGAACGCGCGTCGTCTTGAGGCCAACCGTTTCGACGGAACCGAGGTTGCCGTCGAACTCGAGGAAATCTCCGATCGCGAACGGTTTGTCCAGCACGATCGCCAGAGACGCGAACAGATCCCCCAGGACGCTTTGTAGAGCCAGCGCCACCGCGATGCCGCCCACGCCCAAACCCGTGACGAGCGCCGTCACTTCGACCCCGAGATTGTCTAGGATCAACAGCAGAACGAGGGTCCAGACAAGGACCTTGGCCGTAAAGCTGAGGGTCGTGATCGTGGTGACGGCGGCTGCGTCCTCGGCCAGAGTGCGCTGCCGGTAACGCTCGAGCAGGAAATTGATCGCTGTATTGATCCACAGGCCGGCCTGGAGGATCAAGGCCATGATCGCGACCCTTTGCATGATCTCGTCGATTCGGCCCGGCAGTTCGAGCAGCAACGAGCCGAAAAAGACCGAGATCACCAGCAGAAAAAGCCGGCTCGTGCGTTGCAGAAGCTCGGCGACCAGATCGTCCAGCGAGGTTCCCGTTCTCTCGGCCGCGCGCGCGATGCGCGATACCACGAAGCGCGCGAACAGCCACAGAGTTCCGAAGCTGACGATCAGCGTGCCGACGGCAGCGAGCCACTGCCGCAGCGGGTTGTCCAGGAACACTTGATCCAGAAAGCTCATCTCTCAGACGTGGTTGCTGTTTCGGGGCTTCAACGGTCGCTCCAGCTGACCCGTTCTCGTTCGCAGGTTCGCCAAATGGTGTTCTCCCAGCAAGGCCATTAGGATTCTCCTGACTCTACAGCGCGTACGAACTGCAGCGAAGGAGAGCCGCCAAATGATATCACGCATGATCCTCGCGCTCGGAGCGTTGACGCTCGCGCAACCGCCCGCCTCCGATGCGGTTACGAGCCCTGGCCCGGGCGACTCGCCGCGGATCGCCTCGTTGCCCGTCTGCGACGACGACAACGGTGGCCTCACCCTCCCGTATGGGTTCTGTGCGCTGGTCGTAGCCGAGGAAATCGGCGGGGCACGCCACCTCGTCGTGGTGCCGAACGGCGACGTGTTCGTGGCGCTGCGCGGCAGCCGGAGGACCGGCCCCTCGGGCGGGATCGCCGGGCTAAGGGATACCGACGGCGATGGGAAGGCGGATACGGTCGTCCGGTTCGGCGAGGAGTATGGAGGCGGCACCGGGATCGCGCTCCACGACGGCTACCTCTACTTCGCGCATGATGGCGGCGTGGTCCGGGCACCGCTTCCTGCCGGCGCGCTCGAGCCGACCGGGCTCTTCGAACCCGTGGTGGCGGGGCTCCCCGGGCCGGGAACGTCCCACGCCGCCAAGTCGGCCGTGATCGACGGGCAGGGGCGTTTGTTCGTAAACATCGGATCGCCATCGAACGCCTGTCAGGAGGAGGATCGTCAGGTGGGCTCTCCGGGCAGGGACCCGTGTCCGGAGCTGGAGACGCGGGCCGGTGTCTGGATGTTCGATGCAAGCGGATCGGACCAGTCCCAGGCCGATGGCGTGCGCTTCTCGACGGGCCTCAGAAACACATTTGCGCTCGCCGTGCATCCCTCCACCGGACAGCTGTGGGGCGCTCAGCACGGTCGAGACCAGCTGGCGCAAAACTGGCCGGACCTGTTCGATGAGGCGGAGAACGCCGAGAAGCCCGCCGAAGAGTTCGTGCAGCTCGACGAAGGGGATGATTTCGGGTGGCCGTATTGCTACTTCGATCCGGATCTCGGAAGGAAGGTGCTGGCGCCGGAGTACGGGGGCGACGGGGAGACGGTCGGTCGGTGCGTCGACGCGAAAGACCCGGCTGTCGGCTTCCCCGGTCACTGGGGCCCGAACGGACTGACGTTCTACACGGGCGAGATGTTTCCGGCCGCGTACCGGGGCGGGGCGTTCATCGCCTTCCACGGATCCTGGAATCGTGCGCCGTTGCCCCAGGGCGGATACAACGTCGTGTTCGTGCCGTTCGGCGCGGACGGCCAGCCCACCGGGGAGTGGGATGTGTTCGCGGACGGGTTTGCCGGCGAGGACAAGAGCCCACGCGGAGCTGCGCACCGACCGTCGGGTGTAGCGGTCGGACCGGACGGCTCTCTCTACATTTCGGACGACCGGGGCGGACGAATCTACCGAGTCCTGTATCGCGGATAGCCGGAATGTGTCAGGAGGCGTCGAGCGGACCCGCGAGGGCTTCCCGAATCTCCTCTATGCTCGTCGTCGGTTGTCGGCAGGCGAAATCCTGACACAGATAAGCGGTCGCACGGCCGTCGATCGCCCGGTGCTCTCGCGCGAACGGGGCGAGTCGCTCGACGGCCTCCGACGCCGCCATATCGCCCGGACTCGTCGCCGTCTCATCGTCCCATGAGGGCTTGAACAGAAGCGCGGCGTTGGGCGTGTACGTCGTGCGCACCGCATCGAGCATCCGGCGGGTGTCGTCGGCGCCGGGACGCCCCACCACCACCACCTCGAACGTCGGGCCCATCCGGAAGTCGAGCCCCACCAGCCAGAACGTGTGGCCGGCGGCCGCACGACCGACCTGCGCCGCGAACGCCGCTTCCTGTCGCACGGCGTAGCTCTCCCACTCCGGGTCTCCCGTGAGGCGTGCCAACCAGAGGAGGTTTCGGTAGGCGACAGAGTTGGCCGAGGGGGTCGCGCCGTCGTACACCTCCTTCATCCTCACCGGCAGCTCGGTCGCGTCCTCCGACGTGACATGGAGGCCTCCCGCTTCCTCGTCCCAGAAGCGATCGAGGAACTCCCTCGTGAGACGGGCGGCCTCTTCCACATACCGCGGCTCGAGGGCCGCTTCATACAGCTCGAGCAGACCCCAGACGAGGTACGCATAGTCGGCTGCCGTTGCGGCGATCGCGGCCTCTCCGGCTCGGTATCGGTGGAGGAGGTGATCGTCGTCATCCCGCAGGTTGGCCAGCAGAAAATCGGCCGCCCTGCACGCCGCATCGCTGTATGACGGCTCGCCGAGCGCCGTGGAGGCACGAGCCAGCGCGGCGATCATGAGACCGTTCCAATCGGTCAGCACCTTGTCGTCCTTCAGCGGCCGTACGCGCTGTTCCCGCGCCTCGAAGAGCCGCTGTCGAAGCGAGCCCAGACGCCGACGAAGCGCATCGGGCTCCAGATCCAGGTCGGCTGCGAGCGCGTCCAGCGACTTGGGCAGATGCAGGACATTCTCGCCGGTTCTCCGCCCCGTCGCCTCCTCGGCGAAGTTGCCGCGCGAGTCCAGACCAAAGATTCGCCGGGCGAGCGAGGTCTCTTCCTCGCCGAGCACGTCGGCGAGCTCCTCCGTCGTCCACAGGTAGAACTTCCCCTCCCGCCCCTCGCTGTCCGCGTCCTCGGCCGAGTGAAAGCCGCCGAACGGGTCTGTCAGGTCGCGGAGGACGTACGTGCAGATCTCCCGGACCACGTCCGCGTATCGTTTCCGGCCCGTAGCCAGGAACGTCTCCGCGTAGGCGAGAGTGAGAAGCGCCTGATCGTACAGCATTTTCTCGAAGTGCGGCAGCAGCCAGCGCGCGTCCGTCGAGTAGCGATGGAAACCGAAGCCCACGTGATCGTAGATCCCCCCGCGGCGCATCGTGGTCAGCGTGTGCTCGACCATGCGAAGAGCCCCCTCGTCCCCGGTGCGGCGCCAATAGCGCAGTAGAAAGAGGAAGTTGTGGGGCGTCGGGAATTTGGGCGCTCCGCCGAACCCGCCCTGCAGCCGGTCGAAGCGGGCCAGGAGGTCGGCGTGTGCCCGTGCCAGCGTCGACTCGTTCAGCTCTCCCCCGCCCTCGCCCGTCGACGTCTGCCGCAGGGCCTCCAGAATCCGCGCACCGGTGGCTTCGGCGTCGTCTCGCCGCGTCCGCCACGCGTCGCGCAGTCGGGGCAGCAGATCCAGCATCCCGATCCGGCCAGGCCGGCTCTCGCGAGGAAAGTACGTGCCCGCGAAGAAGGGAATCCGATCGGGCGTCATCACCACCGTGAGCGGCCAACCTCCGCTGCCCGTCAGCATCTGACAGACCGCCATGTAGACGCCGTCGACGTCGGGCCGTTCCTCGCGATCCACCTTCACGGAGATGAAGTCTTCGTTGAGAAGCGCGGCCACGTCGGGGTCCTCGAAGGACTCGCGCTCCATGACATGGCACCAGTGACAGGTCGAATACCCGATCGATACGAAGATCGGCTTGTCCTCGCTGCGGGCGACGGAGAAGGCCTCGTCGCCCCAGGGGTGCCAGTCGACAGGGTTCGTGGCGTGCTGCAGCAGGTAAGGGCTCTGCTCTTCGATGAGACGGTTGTAGGACTCGCTCATGCATGCCTGCGTGCTGGAGTGACGGATTGTGGTGACCCGGCGGAATGATCGTTGACCGTGCCGCTCGGCCGGCCTCGAACGTAGCGGGGAGGGCCGGGTCGCGCCCCTCCCTCGGGAGCGTTCGCCGACGCCTGTGACAGGCTCGTCCGCAGCCGTGACCTCAGACGGAGGGGTGACGTCGGGGAGGGCGAATCAGCGGCACAAAGTCAGCTGGAAAGAACGCGCGTCGGTGCGAGACGGGTCACGGGAGTCCCGGTACCCAGCTGTCCTTCCTCTCCGAGGCCCCAGCAGAACGCCGCGCCGTCCGTCGTGACTCCACATGTGTGCGAGACTCCGGCGGACACACGGGTGAACTCGAGTCCGCCGAGTACGGCAGCCGGCTCCAATCGATCGAACTCGTTGCCCGTCCCGAGCCGGCCGCTCTCGCCGGCGCCCCAGCAGTACGCGGCTCCATCTACCGTCACGCCGCAGGTGTGCAGTTCTCCGGCGCTCACCTGGTTCCACTCGAGATTCTCGAGTCTCTCGGAGACTTGCTGAGGCCGCAGGCGGTCGATCGTGTTGCCGGTGCCGAGTCGGCCAAAAGACCCGGCGCCCCAGCAGAAGACCTCGTTGTCGGTGGTCACTCCGCAGGTATGCTCGCTGCCCGCACTCACCTGGATGAACGTGAGGCCATCGACCACGATGGTGGGCACCAGACGGGAGTTCGTGTTCCCGGTCCCCAATTGCCCGAATTCGGCCGAGCCCCAGCAAAGGGCCGCGTCGTCCCTCGTAAGTCCGCAGCTGTGGAAACGTCCGGCGCTGATCTCCCGAAAGCGGAGCTGATCGTCGACGAGTGCTGGAGTCGTGCGGTCCGTCACGAGGCCGTTTCCGAGCTGACCGAGGTCTCCATCGCCCCAGCAGTAGCCCAGCCCATCGGAGTCGACACCGCACGAATGGTTTCCGCCGGCGCTCACCTGCGCAAACGTGATCGAACCGCCCACGAGCGCTGGCGTGGCGCGGTCCTGCAGCGCACCCGTGCCCAGGCGCCCGTCCTCTCCCTCGCCCCAGCACAGGGCCACACCGTCTTCGTCGACGGCGCAGGTATGGCCGACTCCGGCCGTAACCTGGACGAGCGTCCGGGAACTGGCCGCACGCACGGGCTGGAGGCTCGGTTGCTCGTTCCCGCGGCCAAGCCTCCCGCTTTCGCCGGCGCCCCAGCAGAAAGCGGCGCCGGTCTCTGTCGCGCCGCAGCTGTGACGGCCCCCGGCGTCTGTGACCGTGTAGACGGCAGGCGGACCTGGCTCCGGCGGCGCGGGGCCTTCTACCTCTTCCCCACACGCAACAACGGAAGCCAGAAGTACGACAAAAAGTGCAATTCGAGCGTGGCGCCCGAACCGCAATCCTGCGGAGCGAAGCGTCTCCAACATGGGGCTCTCTATTCCCTTAGGGCCGTGTGCCGGCCCTCCCGTCACCCGCGAGCGGGCTGCCACACACCCTCCGTCGCACACGAGCAGCAAACGCCGTGCCTGACCGTGATCCTGACACGATGAGCCGCCGAGCTGGCCCCCCAGGATTCGAACCTGGATTACCGGCTCCAAAGGCCGGGGTCTTGCCATTAGACGAGGGGCCAGAGCGTCGCAGGAAAAACTGCCCGGCGTCTCGAGACGAGGCAAC
This sequence comes from Gemmatimonadota bacterium, assembly GCA_039586095.1. Lineage (GTDB taxonomy): Bacteria > Gemmatimonadota > Gemmatimonadetes > Palauibacterales > Palauibacteraceae > JBDHBD01. The sequence goes on along the minus strand of JBDHLB010000030.1, from coordinate 3,205 downwards.
TGCGAGCCTCAGCCTGGAATCTCCGCGCGCGTTGCTGTCCAACCGTCGGGTAGAGTCAGTGCGTCGACCGCCGCTTCGCGGGTTCCGGCATCACGATACACGGCAAACAGAGCGGCGCCGGATCCCGTGAGACGAGCGATCATGGCTCCTGTCCCGTCCAACGCGTCCCGCACCTGCCCCAGCTCCGGATATCGTTCAAACACCACCGACTCGAAGTCGTTTCGCGCGATCCGCTGCAGCGTTCGCCAGTCGCTCAGCCGCGCGGGTCCGGGCAAGGCTCCGGGACCCGTTTCCGGCATGGCGGCGATCGCGCGGGACTGCGCGAGCCAACCGTAGGCATCGGCAGAACGCACCCGCTCCCTCGGCACGAGCACGAGCGCCGGACTGGACGGAGGGGGCCGGAGCGGCAACAGCCTTCGCCCCCTCTCCCAGCCCAGTGCCATCGGCACCGCCAACACGGCGAACGGTACGTCGCTCCCGATCTGCCCGCCCAGCCCGAGTAGCGCGACTTCGTCCAACGGCCGGTCGTGAAGCTCGTTCAGGAGCGTCAGAACAGTGGCGGCATCGGCGCTTCCGCCCCCCAAACCGGTGCCGCTGGGGATCCGTTTCTCGAGGTGCACGCGAGCCGCCGGGGGGCGGCCCACCGCTCGAAAGAAGGCCTCCGCCGCCCGCCAGCAGAGGTTGTCCGGACCGTCGGGGGCCGGTTCGGGACCAGTGAGGTGCAGCTCGATGCGGGAGCCTCCGCGAGTCACGGTCACGGTGTCGTGCCAGGAGGTTCTCAGATACAGGGACTCGATGGAGTGGTAGCCGCTCTGGTCCCGCTCGAAGACGCGGAGTCTGAGGTTGACTTTGGCGTGAGCCGGGCCGCTGAGCTGCCTCGGTGCCGACCCGGGTGAGCCATCCGACCGGGCCACCACTTCAGGCCGACTCACCCGGTTCCGCTGGTTCCGCGGCGTGCGACGGGGCCTCCATGACCTCCTCGCCTCGCTCCACCTCCCGCCACGAAAGACCAAGCCGTTGCGCATAGTACACGCCCAGCACGGTAACCGGGATGAACGAGAGGATGTGGTAGCCGGCCGCGAAACTGATGATCCGGGCAGGCTCGATGTCGAAGATGCGTAGCGCCACGCGCGAAGCCGCTTCGAAGGGGCCGAAAAAGCCGGGGCTCGACGGAAGAGAGACCGCGAAACCGACCAGCGACTGTAGCAGCAGAGCCCCGCTGAGACCGGGTGTCGTGATGTCGAACGCGAGGAAGCCGAGCCAAAACGAGCCGGCGTTCCACAGCCACACGACGATCGACCATCCGATCACACGCACGAACACGTGGGCGTGCCGCAGCGCGCCCAGCCCTTCGATGAAGGAGGCGAGCAGATTCGTGATCCAGTCGGCCGCTCGCGTCGGCAGCAGACGGTGCAGCCACCGATCGGTCGCGCGCAGAGCCCGGTCCGGAAACCGCACCAGCAGCCACAGAAAGACCAGTCCGGCGAGCACGACCACGGTGGCCGGGACGATCACCTGTGCCGCGATCTGCGGCCGCTGCCCGCCCGCGAATCCCGGCAGATACAGGGCCGGGAGCAGAAAACCGACCAGGATCAGCGCATCGAAGAGTCGCTCGAGAACGAGCGACGCGAACGTGGCGCCGAGACCGATCGGCTCCATGCGGGAAAACGCCGCGACACGCGCAAACTCACCCAGCCGCGCCGGCAGGAGATTGTTGCCCGCGAATCCGATACACACGGCGGAGAAGCGTGACCGGAAGGAGGACTCCGCCAGCGCCGGCAACAGGAGCACACGCCACCGAAAGGCCCGCATCACGAACGTCCCGGTCGCCATCGCGACCGAGGCCGCGAGCAGCCATGCGTTCGCGTTGCGCACGTTGTGCCACACCTCGGCGAACGAGACGTCGCGGAGCGCCCACCACAGGAGAGCGACCGCGAGAGCCAGGCCCGCGAGGATCGTCAGGCGGTGTTTGCCCATGCCCTCCGTGCTCCCCGATCGAGGTGGGGCGAGGTGCGTGCGCTCAAGCCCGCGCCCTCAGCAGGAGCGCCTTCATCTCTCGGACCGCGCGCTCCATCCCCACCATCACCGCATGGCTGACAATGGTATGGCCGATATTGAGCTCCTCGCATTCGGGGATCGCGGCGACCGGCAGGACGTTGTGGTAGGTGAGCCCATGGCCCGCGTGGATCGCTAGTCCCAACTGCCGTCCCCGACTCGCGGCCGCTCGCAGCCGATCGAGCTGCGCAATCCGCTCGGCCTCCGAGACGGCGTTGCTGTATTCGCCCGTGTGCAACTCGATCGCGTCGGCCTTCACCGAGGCGGACCCCTCGATCATGGCCTCATCGGGGTTGATGAACAGGGAGGTCCTGATACCGGCGGCGCGCAGCCGCTCGATGGCGGCTCCGACAGCGGACTCCGCGGCCACGACGTCCAGACCTCCCTCGGTGGTGATTTCCTGACGCCGACCGTCCGCACGGTCTTCAATAGGAGTTCCACATCGCGATCCTGTACGTGGCGTCGATCCTCACGCAGGTGGACCGTGATGCCGTCCGCGCCGCCCAGTTCGGCCAGCACCGCCGCGCGCACCGGGTCGGGCTCCACCGTCCGGCGCGCCTGCCGCACGGTGGCCACGTGGTCCACGTTCACATACAGCCGCATGGTCACACCTCTCCTCGCTCCTCATCCGCCGCGGCGCCTGCCTCCAGCATGCGCGCAATCCTCTCGTGGGTCGCGGGGGACAGGCGGTCTCCGGCCGCATCGAGCAGCTCGCCAGCGAGCGCACGATACAGAGAGCGGGCGGCCGGGTCGAGGGCCGCCAGGTGGCTAGCCACCGTGCCCTCATCCCCGCGTACGAGCGGACCCGTGGCACCCTCGGCGAGCTCGGTGCCCACCAGGTTCTCGACCGCGGAGCGAGCGAGCGGCAGCAGGTCTGGCAAACGGACCTCGTCCACGCAGCTCTCTTTCAGCTGTCGGAGAGCGACCGACAGACAGGCGACGACGTAATTCGAGCCGAAGACCGCCGCCGTGTGGTATAGAGCTTTTCGATCGGGTCTTACGCGCACGGACCGGGCCCCGACCTGCCGTGCCAGCTCAGCCGCCCGGTCCACGGCCGCGGCATCCCCCTCGATCCCCACGCTGATCCCTTGAAAGGCTCCCCGGCGCGGTCGGGCGACCGCCACCAGAGGGTGCCAGCTGGCCACGTCCG
>JBDHLB010000029.1:0-27579 GCA_039586095.1 Gemmatimonadota bacterium | reverse complement strand
GGCGTAGCTCGAAACCGGTAGTTTGTTCGAACTTCGTCGAGCGAAAAGAAGCGGGCGACCCTGGGCTCCGCCTCGTAGAACTCTGGCTCCACCGTTGGGTTGAGCGTCCGGTGCGCGGCCGCCAGGTCTGCCGTCATGAGCGCCAGCATGGCCCCGGCGCAGACGGGCCATGAGAGGTTTCCGCGGCGGAAGAGACCGATCACCACCAGCCCCACCGCCCAGAGGATGATCAGCTTCGACAGGTTCCCGACCCAGATGTCGTAGGCGAAGTCGAGGCTGTCCAGTGCCCCGGCGTTCCAGAAGTAGCGGGACATGACGTCGAGAACCGTCTCCATCTGGACCGAGACGTAGATACGCGCCCCGATGAGTCCGGCAAGTGGTAACAGCCCGAGCCACACGTGCCCGCGGCGCCAGGGGCCCCCTCGCATTCCGTCCAGTCCGATGCCGGCGAGCAGTGCGGCACCGAGCCCGCAGAACAGGAAGTACTTCTCCGGAAAGCGGAAAGCCGAGAACCCGGGCAAGGAATCGTACAGCCACGGATAGAGCGGTGTGTGCTCGCCGAGCGAGAGCAACAGCCCGAGAAGAAAGAGCCCGGTAGCGAGCACCGTTTCCCGACGGCGAGCCCTCAGGGCCCAGGCGAAGACCGCCAGGATCGGGGCGAGAGCTCCGACGTAGATCGAGAAGAGCCACGGGGGCGAAGAGCCGATGATTGCCTTCACACCATAGCGGTACACGGGATCGTGGTAGTCCGCCGGTATGAGAAGGTTCACAAGGCGAATCGGGGGCAGAGAAAAATACGCCGACTCCTCGAGACTCAGTCCGCCCCCTCCTCGGCTGGACTGCGACAGCAACTCGATCGTGGGCAGCAACTGCGCCATGGCCAGGCCCACCACCACGATCGCGGCGAGCGCGAAGGTGCCCGCGAGTCGCAGGCCGGCGCCCGGTTCTTCGCGGACCGGCCAGCGGACAAACAACAGAAGCGCCGCGAACGATGATCCAAGAAGAAACGTCTGGGGCTCGCCCGCCAGGAAGGCCAGGAGGAACAGCCCAACGACGAGAGCAAAGGAGACGAGCTCCCGGCGCTCCATGTGATGCAGGCAGGACCATGCAATGAGCGGGACCCACGCGGCTGTCTGGAGCACGTTGAGCAGGTTCAGCAGAGAGACGAAATAGCCCCCCAGCATGAAGGTCAACCCGACGGCCACGCTCCCTGCCCGCGAAAGATCCAGTTTGCGCGACATCAGGTAGGCGCCGGCACCGCCGATGGCGAAGTGGAGGACGACAAGCAAGTTGAAAGTGAGGAAGAACGGGAGCACCGCGAACAGCCAGTGTGGAGGATAGAACACCCCCGTCTGGAAGTTGGCCAACAGGGGCGTTCCACTGCCTATGTAGGGCGTCCACTGCGGCAGTCGGCCGTCCTGGAAAGCCGTCCAGAGGAGATGTCGCTGCGGGATGAAGAACATCTGCATGTCGCGGGCGACCGGCACACCCGACATCCGCACCAACTCCCAGAGAAACAGGCATGCCAGCAGCACGAATCCGAGGGTGATCCACACATCGCTTCGCGTGCCTCCGCCCCCCGGCTCTCCGAATAGGCCTGTGCCCCGCACCTTGTTCGTCGCCTCCGCTTTTCGAACCCGCACCGACCTCGGACGTGGAAAGGGTGGGCCCATCACACCCGAAAAGCAAAAGAGGCACGGCAGACCTTCACCGTGCCTCTTGAATTCATGGGTAGACCCGAGGGCCTTCCCATGCGTGACTCAGCACTTGACGATTTTGCCCGGATTCGTCGTGTTGGACGAGCGGGTGTCGATGCACCAGGTCGCGGACGCGTTGTCGTGGCTGGCCGAAGCCTGATAGCCGTCCGTGCCGGCCGTCGTGGCGAGCGCCACGCCCGTGCTGGCCTGGAACGTGAACGGCGTGGTAATCAGCGCACCCGATCCAACGGTGGCGTCGGCGTAGAGCTGGAAGTCAGAAAAATACGCCTCCTGGGCCGTCATCATGTTGCGAAGGTCGCTCTTGGCCGCAGAGTCGAACGCCTTCTCCTTCGTGCTCGCGAACTGCGGAATCGCGATCGCGGCAAGAATACCAATGATCACGACGACGATCAGCAGCTCGATCAGCGTGAAACCCTTCTCGTTGCGCATGGCTTGCTCCTCGCTTGCTCGGTGAACCGTTTTCGGGGCGAACCCACGAACTCCGGAGTGACCGGTGGAGGTCTTTGCCTCCGGCCGATGCAAAGGGCAACCCACGTGCCTTCCGTGGCACACGACTGTATGTTGTTGTGAAACAGCCGCTTAGCGCCTTCTCGCTACTCCTTGCAGCACCCATTTTCAGGCTCGAAACCTTGCAGGATGCACGACGGATCCCCTTCTGCAACTGGGATTCTGCGAGAGGGCGAAGCAGCCTATTTCGGAGGCGCTCAACCACGCCTCCGACGGTGCGCAAGTGTGATTCAGAAATCGAGCTCGTAGCGCTTGATCTTCCGGTACAGGGTGCTCGGATCGATGCCCAGCACATCCGCCGCCCGGCTCTTGTTCCCGCCTTCCGCCCGCAGCACGTGCTCGATGTAGGCACGCTCGATGACCTCGAGCGTCGGGTTGTCCGGAGGCTGCTCTCGCACCAGCGGCTCGGCGGGCTTTTCTCGCAACCTCGGCGGCAGGGCCTCGACGTGGATGGTCTTCCCATCCGTCAAAACCACGGCTCGCTCGATCACGTTCTCCAGCTCCCGCACGTTTCCGGGCCACTGGTACTCGCGCAGCACCTCCATCACGTCGTCCGCGATCTTTTTCGGCTCTCCGTCGCCCCTCTCGGCCTCCCGCTTCAGGAAATACTCGGCGAGCAACGGGATATCATCTTCGCGGTCCCGCAGGGGTGGAATCTCGACGGAGATCACATTGAGCCGGTAGTAGAGATCGCTGCGAAATCGACCCTGCTCGATGTCGCGCTCCAGGTCCCGGTTGGTCGCCGCGATGAGCCGCACATCGACTTCCACGGCCTTGGTCGATCCGACGGGAATCACCTCGCGCTGCTGCAACACGCGCAGCAGCTTCACCTGCGTGGAGGGGGCCATCTCGCCCACCTCGTCGAGGAAGAAGCTGCCCGACGAGGCGGCGACGAACAGGCCCTCCTTGTCGCGCACGGCGCCGGTGAAGGAGCCCTTGACGTGGCCGAACAGCTCGGACTCGAGCAAGCCCTCGGGCAGGGCCGCACAGTTCAGAGACAGGAAGCGCAGATCGGCGCGATCCGACAGCTCGTGGATGTACCGCGCGAAGACTTCTTTCCCCGAGCCGCTCTCGCCCCGGATGAGGATCGTCGAATCGCTGGCGGCGACGGATTCGGCGAACTCGAGCGCTTTGCGAAACTCGCTGCTCGTGCCGATCGGAGCCATCGTATCCTTGCGGTCCCGCGTCCTGATCTCCTTCTTGAGCCGGACGTTCTCTCTCTGGGTCTTTCCGATATCGAGCGAGCGCCTGAGGATCGCCACCAGTTCTTCGTTGGCGAACGGCTTCTGCACGTAATGCGTCGCGCCGAGATTCACGGCCTGGATCGCCGACTGGAGCGATGCCTGTGCGGTCATCAGGACCACGGGCGTGCTGGGCTCCTTCTCTCGCACGGCCTCCAGCACGTCCACGCCGCTCACTTTGGGCATGCGCACGTCGGTCAGAACGAGGTCGGGGCCCGACTCCGAGAACCGCTCGATGCCTTCCGCACCCGACAGGGCAGAGAGCACCTCGAACCCTTCGTTCTTCAGGAGCACGGTGAGGGTCTCCACGATGCTCTGCTCGTCATCGATGAGCAGGATGCGCGGCTTCTTATTCATGTCTTGTCTCCGCCTCCCTGCGAGCCTGGATCATTCGGTCTGGTGGTCCGTCTCGTCGAACCTGGCTCGCTCCAGGCTGGCTCCCGTCCACCCCTTTTGTTCCCACTGGGCGCGCTCACTGTAGTCGCGGCGCGGGAAGATCGCCGCGAACGTGGCCCCCTCTCCGAGCCGAGAGCTGACCAAGAGCGCTCCTCCGTGCGCCTGCACGGCCCGGTGTGCAATCGCCAACCCCATGCCGCTCCCCCCCTCGCGCCGCGTGTAGAAGGGGTCGAAGATCCGATCGAGATCGCCCGGGTCGATCCCCGGGCCGTCGTCGATGACTCGTATCCTCACCGGAGCACCAGGTGCCATCTCCCGCGGCACCTGATCGGGTCTCAAGGAGTCCGCGATGACGCGCACGGTCACATCCCCGCTCCCGGCTCCCACCTGCACCGCGTTGAGGATCAGGTTCGTGAGCGTGCGGTGGACAAGGTCCGGGTCGCCCCACAGGTCGTCAAGCGGCTCCTCGAACTCGACTTCGATCGACACGCCGTCCTCCGCCTCGGGGCGCTGGCGCACGAGGGCCACGGCGTTCTCTGTGAGTTTCTTCACATCGATCGGCAGGCGTTGGACGACGTCGACACGTGCGAAGTCGTTGAACTCTCCGAGCAGGCGGGAGAGCCGCTCTGTTTCTCGGACGATCAGGCGGCTCAGCATGGCGCGGTCCTCCTCGCCCGTAGCCGTGTTGGCGACCTGTTCGACCGCACTCCGTATGGAAGCGAGCGGGTTCTTGATTTCGTGGGCCATGGAGGCCGATAGCTCGGCGACGGCCTCCAGACGGCTGGCCCGCAAGTGGAGGTCTTCAAGCCGGCGTGCAAGCTGCATGTCCTGAATCACCAGGGTCACCAACGGACTGTCGTCTGGGCGCTCCAGAAGTCCCGCACTCACGGCTGCGGGCAACACGCTGCCGTCCTCGTTGTGGATCTCGACGTCCTGCTCCTTGACCGGCTGGCCGCGCTCCAGAGTGCGCCGTGCAGCCGCCGCGATCCCGGGTGCCCGCGAAGTCAGCTCTACGAGTAGGTTGCGGCCGAGCACCTGCTCGGCCGGCAATCCGAGAAGACCCTCTGCTGCAGGATTCATGTAGGCGACCTGCCCGGTCTCGTCGAGCGTGATCACCCCAGACTCGATCGCCCGAAGAATGTCGGAAGTGCCGAGCCGAAGACGCCGCAGCTCAATTTCCAGATCGCTCAGCTTCTGGCGCACCTGCCGGAGCCGGGCACCGATCAGCCCGCTCACCAACGCGACGAAGGCGAAGATCGTGATCTGCAGGAGAACCGCCAGATCCAGTTGATCGGGATACGCCAGTGCGACATCGAGCAGGTAGGCCGCGGCAGCCGCCAACGCGACTACCAGCGCGCTCTCCAGAGGCAACAGAAGCGCGTATCCCGAGACCAGGGCGATATATAGCAGGGGTGGAAACACGCTGGCACTACCGCCGGTCAAGTGAACGACCGCGGTCACCAGGCATAGGTCGAGAAACGCCTGGCCGTACAGAAACGCCTGGCCCGGCGCCTTCTCTCGCTGATGGCTGTACCAGTAGGACGGCGGCGTCAGTAAGCCGGCAAGCGCCAGGGCCAGGCTCGCGACGGTCCGTACAAGTGGGTACGGTTCGGCCCCGCCCGGAAGCAGTTCCCACCACAAGACGGCGGTGCCGAAGACGCCCACTGAGACGGCGAGGCGGGCGGCATACACCCAGTACAGGACGCGCGACGTATCGAGCCGGGGAGGGCGATGTCGAGAGGACCCTGCGACGCGCGGACCGCTCATTCAGATCCCCGGGTCACGCCACTCGGGGGACTCATCAAACACCGTGATCTGTACAATGCGCCCATCACGGACGGTCGCCGTGAGGCTATGAACAGCCTCCCTGGCCGGATCTTCGAGAGCACGGCACACCAGGCCGGATCCGGCTGGCGCCCTCTCGTCGGGTGCGCAGGCGGGCCAGAGTCCGAGAGGCTCCGTCGCCTGGCGCAGCGTGTTACGGCCGACTCGGAACGACGCCATCCAGGCGGCCACGTGCTCTCCGTCGGGATCCGGGACCGTCTCCGAGGCCCCTTCGCACCGAATTCGCAGCGTTACGCCCGGGCTCTCGTACACGAGCCACCGCTCCTTCCCCACCCGTCTTTCCACCGCGGGGGATCCCAGTCGCGACCGGATGACCTCGACTCGGCTCCCAACGACGCCCATCAGATTCGGGCCAGGGGCCAGACCTCCCTTCGTCACACGGAATGTGTAACAGTAGGTAGCGGCACCAGGCAACGCCGCGGGGCTATCGACTGCCGTCGATCACCTGTAGTGCCACGCGCCGTGTCCTCGGCCCGTCGAACTCGCACAGGAAGATGCCCTGCCAGCGTCCCAACACGGCTCGGCCCTCCGACACGATCAGCGAAAGCCCTGGCCCGAACAGGCTCGTCTTTACGTGGGCATCGGAGTTCCCCTCCAGGTGACGATATCGGGCATCGCGCGGCACCGCCTCGGTGAGCCATTCCGTCATGTCGATCGCCACCGCCGGGTCCGCGCTCTCGTTTACGGTCAGGGCCGTTGTAGTGTGTAATGACCACAGATGGCACACCCCCTCCCGAACCCCGGACACCGCGATCGATGCGGACACCGCGTCTGTGATGTCCACGAGCGTCTCGCGACGGTTCGTTCTGATGCGAATCGTATCCATGCGGCACCGCCTCTTCGCTCTGGCGTCTTCAGCAACCCGCAGTCTCGTCTGCACCGGGTGTCTTCCAAGGTAGGGTGACGACGCCTGGGGGGCGGAACGGTGATGCGCGACGCCCGCCGATTCGGCGGGCGTCGCGAAAAGTTGGCTCGTGGGCTTGTCTACGCCGTGCGCGGCGAAGTGAACGGTTCTACTGGATCGCGTTTACGAGGCTGAAGATCGGCAGGTACATGGCCACGATCATCCCACCCACGATCGTACCGAGTACCACGATCAGCATCGGCTCCAGCACCTTGAGCAGGTTACCGACGGCTACGTCGACTTCGTCGTCGTAGAAGTCAGCGATCTTGGACAGCATGCCGTCCAGGTCACCGGTCTCCTCCCCGACGTGGATCATCTGGGTGACCATCGGCGGAAACACGCCCGTGTCCTTCAGAGGTTCGGAGATCGACTTTCCGCCCGCGATCGAACTCCGACTCTCCATCACGGCGTCGTGAATCACGCGGTTACCCGCCGTGCGTGCTGTAATCTCGAGTCCGTCGAGGATCGATACACCGGAGCTGAGCATGGTGCCGAGGGTCCGCGTGAAGCGAGCGATCGCCGCTTTCCGGGACAGGGGACCGATGATGGGGACTTTCAGGATGAAGCGATCGAAACGCAGTCGTCCCGTGGCCGTTCCCAGCCAGCGCTTGAATATGATTCCCGCGATACCCATCAAGCCGAGGATGGCCCACCAGTAACCTTGCAGGAACTGGGACATCCAGATCACGAGCCGGGTGGGCAACGGCAGCTGCTGGTTGAAGCTCGCGAACATGGCCTCGAACGTGGGGATCACGAACAGGAGCAGAATCGCGATCGCCAGCACCGCAACACCCAGAACGACGGCCGGGTAGACCATCGCTCCCTTTACTTTCCGAGCCAGGGCCTCGTTCTTCTCGAGGAAGGTCGCCAGCCGAAGGAGAATCGTGTCCAGGATGCCGCCGGACTCACCGGCAGCCACCATGTTCGTATACAGGTTCGAGAACACTTTCTCGTGCTCTCTCATCGCATCCGCCAGCGTGTGACCGGACTCCACGTCGTACAGGACATCCTGCACGGCTTTCTGAAGCACCGGCTGCTCGGTCTGGCGTGCCAGGATGTCGAGGGCCTGAACCAGCGGAAGACCTGCGTTGATCATTGTGGAGAACTGGCGCGTAAAGATCACGATGTCGCGTGACTTCACTCTTCGGAACGCGCCGAACGAGATGTCTTTCGGCTTCTCGCGAACGGAGACGGGAATGAGCTTCTGCCGCCTCAAATAGGCGATGACGTGATCTTTGCTGGGGAGGTCTACTTCCGCTCGACGAATGTCGCCGGTTACGGTTCGAGCACTATACGTCCAGACCGGCATTTCCCTTACTCCCGTCCTCGGGTCCGTTGGCGCCGGTCATCTCCGGCACCCGACGCAGCGCGTGACGTATGGGCCAAATACAGCGACCGGCCGCCGGTCCCATCGTCTGCCACCCATCCGACCTCCGGCGGCCGGTCTACGTCTTTGTGGGCTCTGGCAGCTCCGCAACGACGCGTTGGTTCGATTCGCAAGCGCGGTGCCCACCGTGGGACGGGCGCGCGTACTGCATGTAAGTGATTGTCACTCATATTTTTACGAACCTCGCGCATCGAGCTTGGAAGCCCCCAAGCAAACCCGATCGACCCGAAACGGTGGCGAAACGCGAGGAAGGGCGCGTATCGCACCTTGGAACGCCCGTGTCCGCTCACCCGGCTGCCTTCACACTCGGACCCCCGATCATCCGACTGAGCTCCTTCGGGTCGGAGCTTACACGCAAGCACTCATCGCGCGTGACGATCCGCTGTGCGTACAGGGCGTACAGAGAGTCGTTGAGGGTCTGCATGCCGTACTTCTTACCCGACTGGAGCGCCGAGTAGATCTGGTGAACCTTGTCTTCGCGGATCAGTGCGCGGATGGCCGGCGTGGCGATGAGAACTTCCAGCGCCACGGCCCGCCCGCGGCCGGACGATCTTGGAAGCAGCGTTTGCGTGACCACGCCCTCCAGCACGAAGGCGAGCTGTGCACGGACCTGTCCCTGCTGATGGGCCGGGAACACGTCGATGACGCGATTGATCGTTTCCGCGGCCGAGTTCGTGTGCAGCGTCGCGAACGCCAGGTGCCCGGTCTCCGCCACGGTGAGCGCGGCGGCGATCGTCTCCAGGTCGCGCATCTCGCCGATGAGTATGACGTCGGGGTCTTGTCGCAGCACGTGCTTGAGCGCCGCAGTAAACGTCTTGGTGTCACTGCCCACTTCTCGCTGGTTCACCAGGGCGCGCTTGTGGAAGTGGACGAACTCGATCGGGTCCTCGATCGTGATGACGTGGCACTGCCGCTCGTGATTGATCTTGTCGATCATCGCGGCCAGCGTCGTCGATTTACCAGACCCGGTGGGTCCCGTTACGAGGACGAGCCCGCGCGGACGCTCCGCCAGCTTCGGCACGATCGCCGGCAAGCCCAGCTCCTCGAACGTCTTGATCCCGAACGGAATCTGCCGGATGGCCGCCCCGATGCTTCCGCGCTGCCGAAACAGGTTGGCACGAAAGCGGGACACGTTCTCGATCGAGAACGAGAAGTCGAGCTCGTTTTCCTGCTCGAACTTCTTCTTCTGTTGCTCGGTCAGCACCGAGTAGGCGAGCGCCATCGTGTCCTTGGGACGAAGTGTCACGTCGATACCGGCGTCGACCAGCTTTCCGTCAACGCGCAGCTTGGGTCGCTCACCGACCGTCAGATGGAGGTCGGAGGCCTCCCGCTCGAGCATCTCGTCGAGGAGCAGCCGCAAACTGATCGTAGGATTTCCGTCGTCCATTACGCTCGCCTTTTCTTGTCTCGTATCGGATCGCTAGAGGGCCGTTTCCTTGAGCACTTCCTCGAGCGTCGTGATCCCGCGCTTGACTTTGAGCAACCCATCCTGTCGGAGGGTGATCATGCCCTCTCTGATGGCCGCATCTTTCAGGTCATCGGCGGAGGCCGACTGCAGCACGAGGCGCCGGATGCTCTTGGTCATGGGAAGAACCTCATACAGACCCTGGCGACCGGCGTAGCCTGAGCCGCTGCACGCGTCGCAGCCTTCTCCCCGGTAGAACGTGTACTCGGAAAGTTCTTCGGACGGGATTCCCGCGGCCTCCAGCGCCTCGGGCACGTACTCCTTTTCCGTCTTGCACTTCTTGCAGATCCGGCGTACCAGGCGCTGTGCGGTGATCAGGGAGATCGCCGAGGCCACGTTGAACGGCTCGAGCCCCATATCCACAAGACGCGTGATGGTCGAAGGGGCGTCGTTCGTGTGCAGCGTGGAGAGGACCAGGTGACCGGTGAGCGACGCCTTGATGGCGATGCCGCCCGTCTCGAGATCCCGGATCTCACCCACCATGATGATGTTCGGGTCCTGGCGCAGGAACGCACGCAGGGCGGACGCGAACGTCAGCCCGATGTTCGCCCGTACCTGGACCTGGTTGATCCCCGTCAGGTTGTACTCGACCGGATCCTCCGCCGTCATGATGTTCACGTCCTCACGGTTGATCCGGTTGAGCGCCGCATATAGCGAGGTGGTCTTACCTGAGCCGGTCGGTCCGGTGACGAGCACCATGCCGTATGGATTGCTGATCGCCCCGAGGAACGCCTTCTCCGCGGAGGGTTCCATCCCGAACTCTTCGAGCTCCAGTCGAAGGCTGCCCCGGTCCAGGATCCGGAGCACGATCTTTTCCCCGAACAGGGTCGGAAGCGTCGAGACACGAAAGTCGATCACCCGCTTGCCGATCTTCATCTTGATGCGGCCGTCCTGCGGGATGCGGCGTTCGGCGATGTTCAGGTCGGCCAGGATCTTCAGACGCGAGGTGAGCGCCTTTCTCATGCGCTCGGGCGGCTGCATGATCTCCTGCAGCGCCCCGTCGAGGCGGTAGCGCACGCGAAGCTCTTTTTCGTACGGCTCCACGTGGATGTCCGAGGCACCCCGGCGCACGGCTTCAGTCAGCAACCCATTGATCAGACGAACGACGGGCTCGTCCTCCACCATGGCTCGCAGCGCGGCTGCCGAGACGTCGTCTTCGTGCGACTCCTCGACGACCTGAACCTCCTCCTCTTCCAGCTCTTCGAGCAGCTCGCCGAGCTTGGCCGTGGCCACCTCGTAGTAGCGCTCGATCGCCCCGCGCAGCGAGTACTCGCCAGCCAGCACCGGATCGACGTCGAAGCGCGTAATGAACTTCAGGTCGTCGATCACGGTCAGGTTCGTGGGGTCCGCCATCGCGACGGTCAGCGTCCTGCCCGTCCGCTTCAGAGGCAAAACGAGGTGCTTGTTTGCAAAATCCGGCGGGATCAGCGTGAGCACCTTTGGATCCAGCTGAATGGCCGAGATGTCTACGGCAGGCACCCCGAACTGGTTCGAGAGGGCCTGGGTGAGATCCTGTTCGGCGAGCAGGCCAGCCGAGACGAGGCAAAAGCCGAGGCGTGCCCCCGTGTGGACCTGCTCCTCGAGGGCCTTTTGCAGCTCCTCCACTCCGATGAGACCTTCATCGACCAGGAGCTGGCCGAGACGCCGCTCCGAGGATGAGATCTCCTGACCGTTCAGAAGCTCGGTTACGGGTGTCATGTAATTCCGCGTTTCTCTTCGTCGCCGTAGCGGTTTCTGTTGGGCACCCTCGCCTCGCACGGCCCCTTCGGGCCGGGTATGCCGGAGGCCCGTAACCGTCAAGAAGCATGCCGTCTTCCAGCCTCCGGTCAGGCAACCGGAACGGCTCCCTCGAGGCTCGGCCTCGCTCCCGGGGCGGAGGGGTGCCGGAATCGGTGCTCAGCCGACACACACCCGTGCCCGCAGCCGATCCAGCGTACGCGGACCGATCCCCGGTATGTCCAGCAGCTCCTCCACCGTCGTGAACGGGCCCTGACGCTCTCGCGAACGAAGGATCTTCATGGCTCGTGCCGGACCGATCGTCGGAAGCGTTACGAGAGCGGCAAAATCGGCTCGGTTCAGGTCAACCCTTGGCAACAATCCCGACGCACCCGGCGCACACGTCGGACGCGTCAGGGGCCGCGAGGCCGGTTTCCCGACGCCGACAGTCGAGACTCTCACACTCTCGATCGAGCGTGCGGCCGCCGGCGCGCCGGGCGGGAATCTCAGGTGCGGGGCGATTCTGTCGAGGGTGACCGCCCCGATACCGCTCACCCGCAGCAGATCCTCTCGACGGTGAAACTCCCCGGCCGCACGCTGCTCGATGATCGCTCGTGCTCGGGTGGGACCGATGCCCGGCAACCGCCGGAGTTCCTCCTCGGGAGCCGAATTCGGATCGAGCCTCTCTCCCGGGGCGAGCGGCGTGTGTGCCCGCTGCTCCCTGAGCAGTCCGTCCGATACGCCGCGCCGCAGCGTTGCGAGATCCGCGCTTGCGGCCTCGCTATTCTCGGCCGGGCGCCAGGCGAACGATTCCTTGCCGGGCACGAGGGCCGTCCGCCCCAGGGCCGCCAAGACCACAAGCAGCGTGGTCACAAGAAGCGCCCGGCGTTCCACGCGATTCAGATCGATCACATCGGTCTCCCCGTTAACCAGTGCCGGTAGTCATCAACCGTCCTTCAACCATCGGTCGTGCCACCGGGCGCAGGCCTCGGATGCATGGCGAGGCGGGGGTCATGTCGGCCTTGGCGTGGCTCGCTATACTGGGTTTTCGGACGCTGCGGACGCTGTCAGGAGAGGATTGATCCAACCGGTGTCAGACTTCCCGCTTCTTCACTTCGCTCGCCATGGCGAGACCGACGCCAATCGCGGGCTCCGGTACTCCGGGTGGAGCGATGATCCGCTGAACGATGTCGGCCGGGCGCAATGTGCGAAGCTGGCGGCCGAGATGGAGTCCCTGGGGGTCGAGCACATCTTCACCAGCCCGGTTCGTCGCGCCGTGGAGACGGCGCAGATCATCGCGGCGCGCCTGGGGGCGGATGTGCGCACGGTTCACGACCTGCACGAGATCGAGCTCGGCCCATGGAAGGGCCTCACCGAGGGCGAGGTCGCGTCCGTGTTCCCGGATGCGTACCGGGCCTGGAAAGAGACGCCGCATACGCTCTTGCTCGAGGGCCGAGAGACGCTCGACGCTGTCCAGGAGCGGGCGCTGCGAGCTGCCGATCAGATAGGACACGCACAGCTGGCGGCCGGGGCGGCTCCAGCCGTCGTGATCACGCACCTCGCCGTTCTGCGAGTTCTGTGGCTACACGCCACGGGCCGCCCGCTTTCCGAGTACCACGAAATCTCCGGACCCAACTGCCGGGTGTTCGCGCTTCGCTGGTCGGGAAGAGGGAGGCTCGAAACAGCCGGTCCGGCTCCTGAGTAGGGGTCTGCCGGCTCAGAACACGAAGGTGATTTCCGCCCAGCCCGCGACCGGGGCCCCATCCAGGCGAGCCGGGTGGTAGGCCATCCGCCGCACCTTATCGGCGAGCTGTCGGTTGAAGCGGCGATTCGGCGTCGGCGGAACAAGCTCCACATCACCCGTCGGATACCCCGCCGCGTCCACGTGAACCCGCACGGTCACCCGCATCCCCCGCACCTCGTCCGGGGGATCCCACTGGGGAACGATCGAACGGGGCACGGGCGCTGTCACGACCGGCCCGCCACCGCCCGACAGCCCGGTCTCCGACCCATCGCCCACCCCGCTGGCGTCTCCAGCACCCAAGCCGGGCCAGGGGGCCGCGGCCTCCGCGACGGCGGGCCACACCGCGGCAGGCTCGATCACGTCAAGGATCGGAGTGTCGGGCTCGATGGTCGGCTTGGGTGGCGGCGGCACCTCGATCCTGGAAGGCGCGGCCACCTGCACCGCCTCCATGGCTCCGCCCGCTCGCCAACCCGGCACCTGATCCTTCCGCACCGCGGCACCGGAGCGCGCGTCGACCATCACGCGACCGGAGAGGAGGAACACGGCCGCGTGCAATGCAACGGAGATCAGAATCGACCAACCGAGCACGACGCGATCGCGCCTCGCGCGCTCCACTCGGTGTGATGCAGGCGGCACAGTCACCTCGGTTCCGTTTCGCGACCACAAGCGAAGTTCCCGGCGGCTCGGCGGTGGCCGCCGCCACCGGCGCTCCGGAGGTTCTTCTTCACCTGTGTCGTACGGAGGCCTGCAGAAGCAGGTTCCGCCGTACCACGGTTGCTGGCCCCCGGGCGGTCAGGACAAGTTTCACCCATGCCACTCGTGCCCGAGTCTCCTCTCCGTCGCACGTACGCCTGCTCGCGACCTACGGCCCGCTGGCTGACAGCCGCCACGGTCGTGGCCGTCGCCGCCGCCGCGGGCTGCTGGCGCACCGGAGATCCGACCCCAAGCGACGCGCTCGTCACGTGGGCCGCGTATCCGGAAAGCGTTCGCGCCGGGGAGGTCTTCTCGTTCGAGTTCGCCGGTCCGATCGCACCGACGGCGTGTGGCCGACTGGACACCGCGCTGCTGGTCCTCGGCGACTCCACCATCCGACTGTCGGCCAGGCGGAGCACTTTTCGGGCAGTTTGCGCGAACCAGCGGGTCAGCTTCTACGAGGCCCGCCCGATCCGGATCGAGCGGAGCGGCCACTACTTGGTTCGCACGGCCGAGGGCCGACGGCTCGGTGCCGTGATCGTGACGGATTCCGGGCCATTCTCGGCGATGCGTGCGATCGGAGAGGGGACCGTGCGAAGCGTCGGGGGATGCTATCTGTTCGGTCCGGGCTGGGCGGCCAACCAGCGACCGTTCGCCCTGCGAGACACGCCGGAGGAGGTTCGCACCGAGGCGGGCACCGATCGTGTCATCCACGTGGAAGGCCGACTGATCGGCTTCACGCTGTGCGGTTGGTACGGCTCGCGACCCACCATTCGAGTGGACACGGCGTGGGTGACGGAGCGGAAAGGCGCCGACTACTATTGAACGAGCGACATCGGGAGCCGACATGACCTTATACACGGAGAGCGACGTGACCGACGGCATCGTGAATCGCGGACTCGAGCAGCGGCTGGCGGGTGAGCTGGCTGACATGCGCGAACGGGGTGTGTTCAAGACGCTGCAGCACATCATGGGAAGGCAGTCCGCCGTGGTCGAGCTCGAGGGCTACGGCGAGGTCGTGAACCTCTGCTCGAACAACTACATCGGCCTGTGCGACGAACCGTCCGTGATGAGCGCCGTGCGGGAGGGCGTCGAGCGCTATGGGGCCGGCACCTCCTCCGTTCGGTTCATATGCGGCACGTTCGACATCCACCGCGAGCTCGAGGACCAGATCGCGGACTTCCTCGAGCTTCCCGCTTCGATGACGTACACGTCCTGCTGGAACGCGAACGAGGGACTGTTCGCGCCGTTGCTTGGCCCGGAGGACGCGCTGATCAGCGACGAACTGAACCACGCCTCGATCATCGACGGCATCCGCCTGTGCAAGGCGCAGCGCAGAATCTACAAGCACATGGACATGGACTCGTTGCGCGAGGCGCTCGAGGAGAGTCGTGACGCCCGTCACCGGCTTGTGATCACCGACGGGGTGTTCAGCATGGAGGGAGAGATCGCGCCGCTGCCGGACATTCGCGAGCTCTGCGATCGCTACGACGCGATCATGACGATCGACGACTCCCATGCCACGGGTGTCCTTGGCGACACGGGTCGCGGGACCCCCGAGCATTTCGGACTGCACGGGCAGGTGGACATCGTGACCTCGACCCTGGGCAAGGCCCTCGGAGGTATGGCGGGCGGCTTCACGGCGAGTAGCCGATCGGTCATCGAATACCTGGCGCAGCAATCCCGCACGCAGCTGTTCACCAACGCGATGCCCCCGCACTCTTGCTGCGGCGCGCTGGCCGCGATCGCTCATCTCGAGTCCCACCCCGAGCTCATCACGAGGCTGCGCGAAAACACGGCCTACTTCCGGGATCAGCTACAGGGTCTCGGGTACCGACCGATCGAAGGCGACACGCCCATCATCCCGGTAGTGATCGGAGAGACTGCCGACGCCATCGCCCTCAGCCAACAGCTCCTCGACGAGGGCGTGTTCGTGATCGGGTTCGGGTTTCCGGTGGTCCCGAGGGGGCAGGCGCGCATCCGCTGTCAGGTCTCGGCCGCCCACGAGCGAGAGCACCTCGACGCGACGCTCGCGGCCCTGAAGAAGGTAGGCGAGCGCCTCGGCCTCATCTGAGCGGTTTCGTTCCATCGCGGACTGCCGGATCGGCGAGGGCCGGATCAGGGGAGCACCGCCTGACAGCCGGGCGGTCGAAGATCGGACCCAACAGCCATGACCGCCGGCAACAATGAGAACGTGGGGCGTTCCTCTGCACCTTCTTCCACAGACGGCCGGGTGGCATCGCGAATCGCGCCGTCCACGCCCCGATCGACGCACGCATAGGCCGTGCAGACCGGAAGCGCCGCGGCGAGTGTCAGGCAGGCTGGCATCCTCATATTGTGTTCCGGGGTAGCAGGGTCTGTGCCGCCGGATCGCTGAAGAGGCGGCATGTGGATTCCGAGAGATAGCGTGGAGCGATCATGACGTCACACGAGAGAGATGCGGGAGAGCTCCGCCCGATGCCCGGGGGACTCGTCATCGCGCCTTCCATCCTGGCAGCGGACTACGCGCGACTCGGCGAGCAGGTTCACGAGGCGGAGGCGGCCGGGGCCGTCTGGTTTCAGGTCGACGTGATGGATGGCCATTACGTTCCGAACATCAGCATCGGGCTTCCGGTCCTCAAGTCGTTGCGGCCTGTCACCTCTTCGTTCCTCGACGTGCATCTGATGATCGACAACCCGGAGGTCTTCATCGAACCGTTCGCGGCGGCCGGGGCCGATCTGATCACGATCCACCAGGAGGCCGCCGTACACCTCCATCGGGACGTGCACGAGATTCGGCGGCTGGGCAAGCGAGCCGGCGTGGCCATAAACCCGTCGACACCCGCCGAGACGCTGACCGAGATTCTGCCGTTCGTGGACCTGGTACTGGTGATGACCGTGAACCCGGGCTTCGGGGGCCAGTCGTTCGTGCACGCCGCGCTACGTAAGGTCGAGATCGTGCGCCGTATGGCGGCGGAGCTCGGTCTGGCCGGACTGCATGTCCAGGTCGACGGCGGGATCGACGTCGAGACCGCCCCGCTGGCCGTCGCGGCCGGGGCAAGCGTGCTCGTGGCCGGATCGTCCGTCTTCCGCGGCAGCGGCACGATCGCGGACAACTTCCGCGGCTTGTGTCGAGCGGTCGCGGTGCCCGTCTGAGACTTCCTTGCGCCCAACACGCAAGCCGCCGCGCCCCGAAGCGGGCGAGATCACGCTCGACCGAGCGGAGATCGAGCGTTACAGCCGCCATCTGCTCATCCCCGAGGTGGGCGTTGAGGGCCAGAAACGGCTCAAAGCGGCTCGCGTGCTCGTCGTGGGCGTGGGCGGCCTCGGGTCTCCGGTCGCCCTCTATCTGACGGCAGCCGGCGTGGGTACGATCGGACTGGTCGACTACGACGTCGTCGACTTCACCAACCTGCAACGCCAAATCCTGCACGACACACCGTCGGTCGGCCATTCGAAGCTGGACTCGGCGCGTGAACGGCTCCGGGCCCTCAACCCCGATGTGGAGATCGTCGCCTACGACACGCATCTCGACTCGGACAACGCGATGGACGTGTTCGACGGGTGGGACCTCGTCGTGGACGGCAGCGACAACTTCCCCACCCGCTATCTGGTCAACGACGCCTGCGTCCTGCGGGGGATGCCCTACGTGTACGGGGCGATCTTCCGGTTTGACGGACAGGTGTCGGTGTTCGCCGAGCGGGGCGGCCCGTGCTACCGCTGCCTGTTCCGCGACCCTCCGCCGCCCGGACTCATTCCGAGCTGCGCCGACGCCGGCGTGCTGGGAGTGCTGCCCGGGATCGTCGGGTCCATACAGGCGGCCGAGGCGGTAAAGCTCATCCTCGGCGAGGGGGAGGCACTCGTCGGGCGGCTGTTGCTCGTCGATGCCCTGCACATGGAATTCCGAGAGCTCCGCATCCGACCCGATCCGGACTGCCCCGTGTGCGGCGAGAATCCGAGCGTCACCGAGCTCATCGACTACGAAGCGTTCTGTGGCGCCGGCCCGGAGACGGCGATCGGCGGGGCCACCGAGGCCGAAGCAGGGCCTTCGGCGCCAACGACATCCGCTCAAGGAGTGAGGACGGCCGCACCCGGTGCTCCTCCCCTGCCGATCGTACCCGAGATCGATGTGCAGGAGTTGAAGAGACGACACCAGGGCGGGGAGTCCTTTCAGCTGGTGGACGTCCGGAAGCCTTACGAGTGGCGTATCTGCAACCTCCATGAGCTGGGTGCCCGTCTGATTCCGCTGGACGAGCTGGCCGACCGCCTGCAAGAGCTCGACCCCCAGGCGCCCCTGATCGTCATGTGCCGGTCGGGTGCGCGCTCCGCCCGGGTCGTCAGCTACCTGAGAGGCCTGGGTTACGAGGACGCCTACAACCTCCAGGGCGGCATCCTCGCCTGGTCGCGGCAGATCGATCCCGAAGTCCCGGTCTACTAGGGAGTTCGACGCACCGTGCGCATAGTGAGCCTGCTGGCCAGCGCGACCGAGATCGCCTGCGTTCTGGGGCTGGAGGAGAGCCTGGTCGGGATCTCGCACGAATGCGATTTTCCGCCGTCGGTGCTCGATCGACCGCGGGTGAGCCGCACCCGCTTCGACCCGACGGGTCTGGACAGCGGCGCGATCGATCGGGCGGTCCGCGAGGCGATGGAACGCCACGGCAGCGTCTACGCCATCGATCGCGACCTGCTTTCCGACCTGAAGCCCGATCTCGTTCTGACCCAGGCGATCTGTGACGTGTGCGCGGTGCCCACGTACGATGTGGAGGAAGCGGTACGCGCCTGTGACCTCTACACCCGGGTGCTGCCGGTCGACGCGCACACGATCGATGACGTTTTGGAGAACGTGCTGGCCCTTGGGCGTGTCGCCGATGTGCCGGATCGGGCACGGCACTTCGTCGCCCATGCGCGGACGCGACTCACAGCGGTCCGGGAGGCGGTAAAGGACGACCCGCGGCCCCGTGTCCTGGCACTCGAGTGGCTGGATCCTCCCTTCGCACCGGGGCATTGGGTCCCGGAGATGATCGCCATCGCGGGCGGAGAGAACCTGCTCGGGTTCCCTGCTCTGCCCTCGTCGGAGGTCGCGTGGGACGAGGTGACGGGCAGGGATCCCGACGTGCTGCTGATCATGCCCTGCGGGTATGCGCTGGCGGAGGCCCAGCGGGACGCCGATGGCGCTTCTCGACGCCTTGTGGACGTCGCACCGCGGGCGGTGGAGGAGGGCCTGGCCTTCGTGGTCGACGCTTCGTCCTACTTCAACCGCTCAGGTCCACGGGTCGTGGATGGGGTGGAGATTCTGGGGCACCTCCTCCACCCGGAGCGCGTGCCGGCACCGCCGGAAGGACGGGCGGCAGTCTGGCGCCCCCCCGCGAAGGCGCGGCTCTAGCCTTTTTGCCGCCAGGCCGGGCCTTCTTCCGCTAGGCGGGAAACGCCACCTGGCGGACCGCCACCACGGCGGTCAGCGCCCGCAGCTCTTCGAGCACGGAGGCGGCCAGTTCCTCATCGATCCGGATCAGACCCAGTGCTTCCGCGCCGGCCTCGCTCCTCGACAGGTGATATTCCGCGATGTTGACCCCGGCACGTCCGAGAACCGTGCCCACCTCGCCGATCACACCGGGCACGTCGCGGTTGCGGATCAGCAACAGCACATGCTCCGGAATCGTGTCGACGTGGAAGTCGGACACGCGAACGATGCGCGGGTGATGCGCTTCTCCCAGCAGCGCTCCGCCGACCACCGTGCGATCGCCGTTCCGCGAGGCCCGCAGCTCGACGTAATTCGTGTAGTCGGCCAGCTCCGAGATCCGCACTCGCGCCACGTCGATCCCCCGCTCCGTCGCCAGGCTCGGCGCGTTGACGAGGTTGAGCCGCTCGCCGACGCTGGATCGCATGAACCCCTCCAATGCGGCGGCGGCGAGTGCGCTCATCACGCCCTCCACCGGACCGGCATATTGGACATCCAGTCGCTCGCAGCGACCTTGTGTGAGCGCATCGAGCAGAATCCCGAGACGGCGGCCCAGATCCAGGACGGGCCACGAGGCCGCCAGATCGCGTGTCGCCACGTAGGGTGCGTTGAGCGCCACACGCAGGTCCCCCGTAAGCAGCGCATCGCGGACCGCGGCGGCAATCTCGCGCGACACCTCACGCTGGGCCTCGAACGTCGCAGCACCGATGTGCGGTGTGAACACGAGATTGGGAGCTTCGCGTAGCGGACTGTCCGGCGGGAGGGGCTCCTCTTCGAACACGTCGAGTCCCGCGGCGGCCAGACGGCCGCTCACGAGCGCTTCGGCCAGCGCGGTCTCGTCCACCAGACCGCCCCGGGCCGCGTTGATGAGGATCGCTCCCTCCTTCATGGCATCGATCTCACCGCGACCGAGCATACCTCGTGTCGCGTCCGTGAGAGGAACGTGGAGCGTGATGACATCGGCTCGCGGCAGCAACTCATCGAGGTTGACGGGCTCCAACCCGAGGTCGCTCGCCCGTTCGTTCGTCAGATAGGGGTCGAACGCGATCACGTGCATCCCGAAGGCCCGGGCCCGTCGGACCACCTCTGCACCGATGCGGCCGGCGCCGATCACCCCGAGCGTCTTGCCGTGGAGCTGTCGACCCCGCATCGCTTTCCGCTCCCACCGTCCCTCTCGAACCGAGCGATCGGCTTCCGGCAGTCGGCGGCTCGCCGCCAGCATGAGGGTGAACGCGAGTTCGGCGGTGGAACGCACGTTGCCTCCCGGCGCGTTCAGAACGGCGATCCCGCGCCGCGTGGCTGCCTCCAGGTCGATGTTGTCCACCCCGACGCCCGCCCGACCAATCACCTCAAGAACATCGGCCGAGTCCAGCAGGTCGGCCGTCACGCGCGTGCGGCTCCGCACGATGAGGGCGGCCGCGCCTCGCAGCGCCCGGGCCAGCGTCTCGCGATCCGCCTCCGTTTGGTCGTCCACCTCGAGCCCGGGCGTTTCCCGGAGCAGCTGTAGCCCGTCTTCGAGAATCGGGTCGGCCAGAACGAGTCTTCGCTCGGCAGTCGTCATGGCGTCCATCGTCCCGCTCGCCTCACCGGGCATCCCTCGTATGGCTGCCGTCTTCATCGTCACAGAACTTCCTCCAGCAGCTCGAGCAGTCGCTCGAGCTCGTCCATCGTGTGATCTCCCATGTGTCCGATTCGGATCGCGGACGGCTTCAGCTCGCCGTATCCGGTCGCGATGGTGAAGCCGCGCTCCTTCATGGCGGCGGCGACCGCCGGCCCATTCAACTTCTTCGGTTTCTCCGGCAAGACGATCACGGTCACGGTCGGGGAGCGGTAGTCGGGCGGAGCGAGCACGCGGAAGGGGCGACCTGTGCGTTCGGCGAGAGCTTCGACCCACGCAGCCGTATGGTCCGCCATCGCCGCATGGCGCTGCCAGCGCGTTTCCAGTCCCTCCTCCAGAATCCGCCGCAGCTGGTAGTCGAGCGCGTAGAACATCGACACGACCGGAGTGTTCGGTGTCTGGCCTTTCTGGATCCGGCTCTCGAAGTCGAGCAGATCGAAATAGTAGCCCCTCGCTTCCACCTGTTCCGCACGCTTCAGCGCGTGGTCCCCGGCCGCGGCCAGCGCGAGTCCGGGGGGCAGCGCGAGCGCCTTCTGGGAGCCCGTGAGCACGAAGTCCAGCATCCACTCATCGGTCCGCACGGGCGCCCCGCCCAACGACGTCACGGTGTCGACGGCGAGAAGTACGTCGTCGAACTCGTGCACGACCGCCGAAAGCTCGGCCAGCGGGTTGAGGACGCCGGTCGATGTTTCGGAG
Source organism: Gemmatimonadota bacterium (assembly GCA_039586095.1). Lineage (GTDB taxonomy): Bacteria > Gemmatimonadota > Gemmatimonadetes > Palauibacterales > Palauibacteraceae > JBDHBD01. The sequence continues at coordinate 6,212 of JBDHLB010000029.1, read as the reverse complement.
TGCACCACCGTGACCAGGTCGTAGCGGCCCGGGTCCTTCCTCAGTGCGGTCCGCAGGTCCTCGGGCAGGTTCGGCTCGCCGAACGGGACAGCCAATCGGTCGGCCGGGCGTCCGCACGCGGTCGCGATCTTGTAGAAGCGCTGGCTGAAGGCACCGTTCACCAGGCACAGGACCCGGCGGCGGCTCAGGTTCGTGATCGCCGCCTCCATCATGCCCGTCGCGGAGGAGGTCGACAGATAGACCGGCCGCCGGGTCTGGAACAGCTCGGACAACCCGGGCTGCATGCCTTCCATCAGCTGGACCATTTCGGGACCGCGATGACCGATCACCGGTCGCCCCATGGACCGAATCACCTCCGGTCGAACCTCGGTGGGCCCCGGCAGAAAAAACTGGCCGAAGGCCGCGTTCGTCGCGTCCCTTGCCTCCACAGTGTCCGATTCTCTCGTCATCTCTATCGCATTCACGTCCTGAGGTCGTCCGATCATTCGCCCTCCTCGAGAGACATGCCGGCGGGACAGACCCGACGGGCCGCGCGCAGCCAGACCCGCACCCGGGGAAGGCGACCGGCATACGGCCCCGCCCGGTACCGCCGTATCGCCCGGGACACCTCTTCGGCCGACGCCGCGGCGAGCTCGCACCGTGAGGTGATCCCGGCGTTCGCCAGCGCGGTCGCGTTCTCAGTGCCGAGACCTCGCAGGGTCACGAGCCGGCTCGTTTCCACCAGCCTCGACGCGACGGCCGGATCGAGCCTCGCTTCCTCGGCGAGTGCGGCGGAGGTGCGCCCGGCCATCTCCTCGACATGGTCGAGACCCGCACCGCGCAGAGCCGAGATCGCGGCGCTGTCCGCTCCGGGCAGGTCTTCCAGCCGCGGATAGGCCGAGTCCACGGTCCAGCGGTCCATCCCCATCGCCACGGCAGCCGCGAACAGCATGGCCAGGGCAGCGACCGTCACGACGCGACCCCGCAGGATCCCGGGCGCCGCATGGGCGAGATCCTCTTCCGGGAACCCGGCCCGGGATCGCGTCGCGGACACGAGGCCCGCAGTCGCGCTGCCGACCCAGCCGGCACGTGCGACCCGAAGGTTAACCAGAGCCTGGTAGATCACGAAACAGTCGAGCGCAAACACCGGAAAACCCAGGTATCCGAGCGCAGGCATCTCGAACAGCTTCAGTCGCTCCAGGCCCGGTACGGTGTAGATCCAGCGCGTCTGAGCGACAGAGTTGAGCACCTCCCACAGGGCGCCCACGCTCGCCCCGGCGAGCAAGAGCCGACCGATGCGCGTGTAACGACCCAGCGACAGATCGCCCAGCAGCGAGGTCGCCGGCCGTCGTTCGCAGTTCCAGGGTTCGAGCAGGAGCGTCAGCGCGCCCCATACGAGCGGAAAGAAGAGGCGCGGCTCCCACATGGAGAGCCCGACGAAGACACAACCTGTCGCAAACAGACCCCTCTGGAGGCGTGCCGTCACCAGAAAACGCGGGCCGCGCCATCGCCTTCCGACACCCGTCTCGGTCCACCAGTGATACGCGAGGAAGATCGCCGGAAACACGGTGGCAAACGCCAGCAGAGTGCCTGCGCGCCGTAGCGGCAGACCCGGTGTGGCGAACACGTAGTACCAGTTCGCGACGCGCAGATTCACCGCTTCGAACACCAGCCACACGGGAGCCGACCAACCGAACAGGGACAGGGCGAGGCGGGGTCGTCCCAGAAGAGGAAATCGACCGCGTCGCATGGCCAGACCCGCGTCGAGTCCGACGAGCGTCGTGTACCAGGCGAAGTGGTAGTACCACGTGTAGAAGGGCTGTCGTCGGGAAAGAGCCAGCAGCGTCCACAGAACGAGGCTCAGCAAGGAGGCTGTCGCCGCGACGACCGGCAGGCTGGATCGGGTCGCACCCGGCTGATTCTCGCTCATGCGTCCGCGGCTCCTCCGAGCCGGATCGAGGCACTCTCCGCTCCGCCCGGCCGGTTCGCTCTCCGTGCCGCCGAGGGCTCGGTTGACGGGCCGGGTGGCGCCGGTGAGTTTGTGTTCTCGTCACGCCGCGAGGGCGTGGAGCACGGCACAGAGTAAGAATATCCCCAGCGCGGATCACGGCGCATGCGATACGTCACGATGACCGAAGTCTCGCCCGAGGAGGTGCTCGACCGGGCACGCGCGTTCTTTGAACGACACTCCAGTCTGAAGGTGACGGAGGAAGGACCCGACCGGCTCACCTTCAGCGGCCGGATCGGGTTGGCCAGCCTTCGGGTGGACCGAGAGGGAGGGCATACGAACGTTCATGTGGCCACGGATCGTGTCGTCGGGCTCGATGTGACGGATCTGGCAAAGCGATTCCTGTACACGCTGAGCAACGTCTGACCCACGAACGGTGAGGTGCAGCCGGTGACATCGCAGGAGACGACATCAACCGGGTCACGCGAGGCGGGCAAATCGGATACGGTCATCCTCCGACTCGTGATGCCCGACCGGTGGTTGGAGCACGTCGTCGAGCTCCCGATCGACACGACCGTTGCCGAAGCCAAGCTCATCGGCCTCGAGGCGATGCTGCTCCGCACGGTTGACGAGCCCGACAATTATTACACCGAGTACGCCGAGCGCGAAGTACGGGACGAATCCGCCACGCTCGAGTCTATAGGCGTCCGGCCGAGGGAGATCCTGTCGATCCGGGCGTTCGACCTGGGCCACTACCCGCGCTTCCGAGGCTGACAGGGCGGACCGCGTCTAGCGATCCGGTCCATGGCGGCTGAAGTACGAACGAGTCTCCCGCCACACGATTCCTGACAGCAGCAGCAGCCCCACCAGGTTGGGGAACGCCATCAGCGCGTTCATGATGTCCGACAGCAGCCACACCACGTCGAGCTGGACCACGGCCGCCACCGCGATCACGACGACGAACAACAGCCGATACGGTACGATTGCCCGCTCGCCGATCAGGTACTCGACGTTCCGCTCTCCGTAGTACGACCAGCCCAGCATGGTGCTGAAGGCGAACAGAGACAGGCCCAGCGCCACGATCAGCCCACCCCACTCGCCGGGAAGTCCTGTCGCGAACGCCGACTGCGTCATGCGAGCGCCGTCGACGTCGCCCTGCCACACGCCCGTGCACAGAATCGCGAGCCCGGTGAAGCTGCACACGACGATCGTGTCGATGAAGGTCTGGGTCATCGAGACCATCGCCTGCCGAACCGGCTCTTCCGTCTGCGCCGCGGCAGCGGCGATGCCTCCGGTCCCAAGACCGGATTCGTTCGAGAAGATTCCGCGCGCCACCCCGAAGCGAACTGCCTGCGCCACCGTGTAGCCCAGTGCGCCACCGCCGATCGACGTGGCGCTGAACGCGCCGTCGAACACGAGCCGCAGCGCATCGGGCACGCGCTCGATGTTCAACAGGATCACCAGGCCGGCTCCGGCCATGTAGAACACGATCATCACCGGCACGAACACACCGGTGAAACGGCCGATCGACTTGATCCCGCCCAGGATGACGGCGGCGACGCATGCCGCGACCACGAGACCGATCACGGCCTTCGGAATCCCGAAGGACTCGTTGATCGCGTCCGCCACCGCCTGCGACTGGACTCCGTTACCGATCCCGAAGGCGGCGAGCGATGCGAACAGGGCGAACGCGACCGCGAGCGTCTTGCCGAGGCCCGACCACGGAATCCCGTGCTCCAGGTAATACATCGGCCCGCCGGCCTTTTCACCCCTGGCGTCCGTCTCCCTGAACCGGACGCCCAGAACGGCCTCGGAGTACTTGGTGGCCATACCCACCAGACCGGTCACCCACATCCAGAACAGGGCCCCCGGGCCGCCCGAGCCGATCGCCGTCGCCACACCCACGATATTCCCGGTTCCGACCGTGGCCGCGAGGGCCGTCATCAGCGCCTGGAAGTGCGAGATGTCGCCCTCTGCACCCTCCTCGCGGCGCTTGATGAGAGCCAGCCACAGCGAGTGCCACAGCCGGCGGAACTGGAGCCCGCGGAGCAGCAGGGTCAGATACAGCCCGGTCCCGACCAGCAGGATGATCAGCGCCGGCCCCCAGACGAACGCCTGGATCCGGCCGAGGACCTCTCCGATGGAAGAGAAGGCACCCTGAAGCGGGAGCGCTCCAATCATCGCGGCCGTGATCGTGTGGAACATGCACTCTCCCGCTCGAATGGACCGTTCCGCTGGCGCGGAGCACGGCTGCCAAGGTTAGGTGGCCTGAAGGTCGCCCGTCAACCGGCCGCCGTTGACGGTTCCGGCGGAACACGAGTACCGTCCGTTCATGTCGAAGCCGGGTGTGCTCTCCTCTTCCGATCTCCTCGAGAAGGCCCGTTCGCTCGGGTACGAGGAGCTGCCGGAGGTGGTCGAATCGCTGAAGACGGGCGCGGAGCGCGGTCACCACCTTGCCCTGGTGGCGGGTGAGGGCTCGGGCGCCGATCTCCTGTTCGGTGTGGCCGTCGCGCTCCGCTGTGAGCCTGGAGCCCAGCAGGTTCAGGCCCTCGTGGTCTCGGGCACTCGGGAGTCGGTGGTCCGTAACGCCCGGGCCGTCCAAGCCGTGACGGGTCCGTCCGGCGTGGGTACACGCGTGTGGGAGGAGGGAGTCGCGGGCCCCTTCCAGGTCGTGTGTGGTCGACCGCCCGAGCTGCTCGTGGGGGTTCGGTCGGGTCGCCTGGGACTGGGTGGGCTTCGGCTGTTGGTTCTGGACGGCCTGCAGGATTTCGATGCGGCGGGCGCATGGCCTGCGGCGGAGTCGATCCTCGACACGCTGGAGCCCGACACGCAGCGCATAGCGTGCACCGCCGACGATGACGCACGCTTCCGCTCGCTGCTCGACCGGAGTCTGCCACGGGCCCGGTCCTGGCCACCGGAGCTGTTCCCGAGCGCCGGCGAAGAAAGGGACACCTCATCCCGCGGCGCGAGGCGAGTGGTGTGGACCATCGCCGGCGAAACGGAAGCCGCTCGACTGGATCGACTGGTCACGGTTCTGCGGCAGCCGCCTGACGAAGGCCGCGGCGATGTGGCAGTCGTACGCTGCACCGATGAAGCAGAGGCCCGTCGGGTGAGCGACGCACTGGCGGTTCGGGGCCTGGGGCGCGCCGACGAGCCGGGCCAGCCGGGCGTCTTCGTCGGCCGGGGAGCCGCTCCGGCGGTCAAGTCGGATGTCGGCGCCCTGTTCGGGCTGCCGCTGGATCTCACCGCCGCGCGGGAGTGGCTGGAGGGTGCGAGGTGCATGCTGGCATGCGTCTCCCCGCGTCACGTTCCGCAGTTGAGCATCATGCTCCGGAGGCTCGGGTGGAGCTCGCGGGAAGCCGGGTGGCCGCTGCCTCCGGAGGCAGGCGACGCGATCGAGGACTACCGCTCGCGAATCCGTGCGCACGCGGAGGAAGCCGATGAGACCTCGCAGCTCTCGCTGCTCGCTCCGCTGCTGGAGGAACTGGGACCGCTGCGTCTGCTCGCCGCGCTCTCCGAGCTGGTCCGGCAGCGAGACACGCAGGCACCGGCCGTGAAGGGAACCCCTGAAGCCGCGGACCGACCCGCCTGGACTCCGGTCTTTCTCAATGTGGGGCAGAAGGATGGGGCGGGCCCGGGCGACATCGTCGGAGCGATCACCGGAGAGACGCCCGCGGTGGCCGCGCAGATCGGCAAGATCGACGTGCGGGCCAGTCACACGATCGTCGAACTGGACTCGCTCGTGGCCGACCAGGTGATCGCGGCGCTGCACGGATCCAGAATCAAGGGCCGCAACGTGTCCGCCAGACCCGATCGAGCGGCCCACAGCAAGACCTCCGGGCGAGCCCGAGGGAAGAGCCGCGGCAGAGGCGGGTAGATGGGCAGGTACCGGACCCGATTCCTCCTCCTGCTGGTGTACGTGATCGTCCTGTTGATCGTCGGCACGATCGGCTTCGCCCTGTTGCCCCCTCACTCGGTGTCCGACGCGCTCTACATGACCGTGATCACGCTCACGGCCGTCGGCTACAACGAGGTCCACCCGCTCAACGACACGGGTCGCGCGCTGGCGGCGTTTCTGCTCGTCGGTGGGATCACCGGGATGGGTCTCTACTTCGCGCTGATCACCTCGACGATCGTCGAGATGGACCTGGCTCACGTCTTCCGAACGCGACGCACAATGAAAAACCTCGACAAGATGAAGAATCACATCGTCGTGTGCGGCGCCGGCCGTACGGGTCGGCAGGTCATCCGCGAGCTGATCAGCTCGAAGATTCCCTACGTGGTG
>JBDHLB010000095.1:0-7409 GCA_039586095.1 Gemmatimonadota bacterium | reverse complement strand
TGACCCGAAGGGTGCACCCCGCCGACGTGCGGACAAGGTCTACTCGAGGGACGGCTGGCGCTGCACGGCGCCGTGCTGCACCTCGCGGCGCAACCTCGAAAGTCACCACCCCCATTACCGGTCGCGTGGCGGGGAGGTCAAGGCGCTGTGGAATCAGACGGTCTTGTGTCGGTTTCACCACCAGCGCGGCGAGCACGGCGGCTTGGCATCGGTCCGCGGGAGGGCACCGCTCGGTCTCGTCTGGCGTCTGGGCAAGAAGGGTCTCGGTGTCGGCGCCTGGTATCGCAACGAGGTCCGGCTACCGGTCCGGGCCACGGCGTAGGGGTAAACGAGGCCAGTCTGCGCCGGTCCACCTCCATCGTTGCACCGATCCCCCGGCATCGATCCGGCTGATCTTCGACGCGGGCGTCAATGGACAAGAAAAGTCCGAGTTCACCCTGCCGTTGTCCCCGCATCCTGAGGGCTGTACGCGAATCCACTGGACTATGAATCGTCGCTTGTCGTAAGTAGGTGTCAATCCGAGCCGTCCGACAGGGGGGATGGGTTCGTGAACGGCACCTTTCCGACAACCCAGTGGAGCGTGGTCCTGGCGGGGGCCGACAGCCGGAGTCCGGATTACCACCGGGCGCTGGAAACCTTGTGCCGCCGGTACTGGTACTCCGTTTACGCCCATGCCCGTCAGCTGGGCAACGACCCGGACGCCGCGCAGGATCTGACGCAGGGATTCTTCGTCCACATCCTGGAAAAGCAGACGCTCAAGGTCGCCGACCCCGACCGCGGCAGGTTCCGGGCGTTCCTCAAGGCGACGTTCCAGCACTACCTGGCCAACGAGCGACGCCGCGCCCGGGCGCAGAAGAGAGGCGGCGGGAAACGCGTGCTGGGGCTGGATTTCGACAACGCCGAGTCGCAGTACACGCTCGAGCCGAGCCGCGAGTCCACACCCGAGACGAGCTTCGAGAAGCGCTGGGCCCGCATGTTGTTGACCCGGGCCCTCGCCCGACTCGAAGCCGAGATGCGGGCCACGCAAGACGGCGAGCGCTTTCGCCACCTGGAACCGTTCCTGACCGGACGCCCGGACGGGGCCGCCCACGATAGAGCGGCGTCCGCGCTGGGCATGACGGTACCGTCGGTCAGGGTGGCCGTTCACCGGATGCGGCGGCGTTTCGGCAGGCTGCTGCGCGAAGACGTGGCCGAGACCGTGAGCGATCCGGCCGAGGTCGATGACGAGCTGCGCCACATCTTCGCCGTGCTCGACACATGACGGGCGGGCACGGCTTTCCGGCGCCACGTGCCAGAGTAACTTCCGGCGGTTTTCGGGTTAAGTAGACGGATGTAGGCCGGAGGAGCTGTTGAGCGGAGAGAAGCGCTGCGCGGAGTGTCGAGCCGTGCTTTCAGATGAGTCCTCTCCCCGGGGGCTCTGCGGACAGTGTCTGGTCCGCCTGGCGCTGGAGGAAGCGCCGGCGTCGGAGGGAACGGACGAGTCTCGAACCTCCACACCCGGAGAAGACGTGGGCGGGGAACCAGTCCGGTGCGTCGGGCCCTATCGCATCCTGCGGAAGCTGGGAGAGGGCGGCATGGGCGTCGTCTATCTGGCGGAGCAGGAAGAGCCGGTCCGGCGCACGGTCGCGCTCAAGCTGATCAAGGCCGGGATGGACACCGACCAGGTCGTCGCACGCTTCGAGTCCGAGCGGCAGGCGCTGGCGTTGATGAGCCACCCGAACATCGCGCGGGTCTACGACGCGGGCGCAACCGAGCAGGGCCGACCCTACTTCGTGATGGAGTACGTGCCGGGCGAGCCGATCACGCGTTACTGCGACAGCCGGCGACTCACGACAAACCAGCGTCTCGAGCTGTTCATCCAGGTCTGCGAGGGAGTGCAGCATGCGCACCACCGGGGAACCATCCACCGCGACGTCAAGCCGTCGAACGTGCTGGTGGCGGTCGAGGACGAAGGCGCGGTGCCGAAGATCATCGACTTCGGCGTGGCCAGGGCCACGGAGCACCGTCTGACCGAACGGTCCGTGTTCACGCAGGCGGGAGTGCTGATCGGCACCCCCGAGTACATGAGCCCGGAGCAGGCGGAGATGTCGGGGCTGGATGTGGACACCCGGACCGATGTCTATTCGCTGGGAGTCCTGCTCTACGAGCTGCTCGTCGGCGCGCTTCCGTTCGATCCGCGCGAGCTGCGTGAAGCGGGACTGGACGAGATCCGGCGCCGGATCCGCGAGGAGGAGCCATCGAAGCCGAGCACTCGGCTGAGCACGCTCGGCGACAGGTCGAAGGCGTCCGCCGAACAGCGCAGGACGGATCCGGCGTCGCTGGCGCGGGATCTTCGGGGCGATCTGGACTGGATCTCGATGAAGGCTCTGGAGAAGGACCGGTCGCGCCGCTACGGATCGCCCAACGAGCTGGGAGCGGACATCCGGAGGCACCTGAAGAACGAGCCCGTCCTCGCGGGCCCGCCGAGCGCCACGTACCGGTTGAGGAAATTCGTCCAGCGACACAAGATCGGCACCGGGTTTTCCCTCGCGCTGGCGCTGTTGCTTCTGAGCTTCGCCGTGACGATGGCGGTTCAGGCGCGACGGATCACGAAGGAGCGTGATCGCGCGAACCTGGCGGCGGAGCGAGCGAGCCGGGAGGCCGCCGCCGCCGAGCAGGTCTCGGAGTTTCTCGTCGAGATGTTCACGGCCTCGGATACGCAGCTCAAGGGGGAGACGATCACCGCCAGAGAGCTCCTGGAGCAGGGAGCCGAGAGAATCGACGAGGAGTTACAGGATCAGCCGCTGGTCCAGGCGCGTTTGATGGAGACCATCGGCGCCGTCTACAGGTCGCTGTCGCTCCACGCGCAGGCCCGGCCGCTCCTGGAGCGATCGCTCGAGATCCGACTGGAGTTGCTGGGTGAACAGGACCCGGAAGTAGCCGAGAGCTTGCTGAGCCTTGCGGGTCTCGAATTGAGAGAAGGCGAGTACGAGGCGGCCGGTCCGCTTCTCGAGCGTGCGCTGGCCATCAACGAAGAGATCCTCGGTCCCGACCACCCCGCGGTCGCGGACTGTCTCGCGGCCCTTGCGGTCTACCGTCACGACGAGACCTCGCGCGAGCTTTACGAGCGCGCACTGGCGATCCGGGAGAAGGCAAACGGACCCGACGATCCCGATTCGGCCTGGATCATCTACAACCTCGGGATGACGTACGAGAACGATCGTGACTACGAGTCCGCGAGGGAACACTACGAACGCTCCCTCGCGATCTGGGAGAAAGCTCTCGGCCCCGATCAACCCAACCTGGCGCCGATCGACAGCCTCGGGCGCCTGGCGAAGAATCGGGGTGACTTCGAGACCGCGTGGGGGTTCTATCAGCGCGGGCTGGAAACGAGCAAGAGGGTCAACGGCCTCGTATATACGGGCACGGCGGCGGGTCTGTACAACGTCGCGGACCTGTTCGGCAAGCTCGGCCAATACGAGAGAGCTCGACGGTACTACGAGCTATCCCTGGACCTGCAGAGGAGGATATCCGGTGCGGGTCACTACCGCAGCGCGGCCGTACGGGAGAAGCTGGCGCAGGTCCACTGGAAGACGGGCGACTACGAGAGTGCCCGCACGCACTACGAGCACGCCCTGCAAGCGAAAGAACGACGATTCGGCCCCGACGACCCACGGGTGGCGAAGACCCTCAACCTGCTGGGGCAGCTGCACACCGAGTCCGGCGAGTACGCTCGCGCGAAGCCGCTCCTGGAACGGGGTCTCGACATCTACGAGAGGGCTCGTGGCCCCGAGCACGACGACGTCGCGTGGAGCCTGATCAACCTCTCCCTCGCCGTCGACGGAACCGGGGACCCCGAGCGGGCGCTCGAGCTGATGGAGCGCGGCATGAGCATGCGGGAGGCGGTGGTCGGTCCGGATGATCTTCGAGTGGCGTGGGGTCTGGGCCGCTTCGCCGACCTTCTCCGCGACAACGGGGACTTCGCGCGGGCCGCGGATCTGGTCGAACGGGCGCTGGTCATTCGAGAGGCGGCGCACGAACCTGGCCATCCCGAGATCACGGAAAGCCTGTTGCAGCTCGCAAAGCTGCGGGCGCTGCTCGGCGAGCGGACGGAGGCGATCCGATTCCTGAGACGCGCCGTGAAGCTCGGCTACGCCGACCGGTCGATTGCCCGCGACCCGGACCTGCGCTCGCTCCGCGGTGAACCCGAGTTCGACGCGATCGTCGAGGACTTGATGGCCCGTCCCCGAAGCGACCAGGACTGGAGGCCGGAGGTGACGGTAGCCCGGCCGATGACGGCGCGTCAGCTCGACGAGGCGGATCGGCTCTTGCACGAATGGCGGGAGGAGCTGGCTCGCGACGGCAATGATCCCCAGCGCCGCTGAGCGCCTCTGTACCGTGTACCGTTTCCCGGAAGGCGTACCTGTGTACCGTTGCCAGGAAGTGTACCGTGTACCGTTCCGGGGGCTCGGGGTGGCCTCTCAGCAAGCGGCGGCGACCGTGGCGATCCGGATCAGGCCTCGATCGCTGAGGGCCTTCAGTGCCCAGAGTACGTCCACGGGACGGAGAGGTAGGGTCCACATCAGACCCTTGACCGTGTCGTCGCCGTTGATCTTGCTCAGGACGTGCCGTTCGGTGGAGGTGAGTCCGTTTTCGGGGAGCGCTTCCACCGAGGGATCGATCACCGGAACGCACTCCGGCAGCAGCCCCTCGCGGTAGACGCCCGTGATCAGCTCCGTCTCGGCCCAGGAGAGCAGCCGCTTCACGGCGGGATCGGCGGGGCTGGCTTCCTGCAGCTCGCGCAGCATGCGGAATGCGTGGAACGCGTCGCCGCTCGCCAGGAGCTGCTCGGCGTGCTTCAGATCCGGTACGGGTGTGTCCTCCGCCACGTCTGCCGACGGGGCTTCCCGGACGACGACCGTGCCGCACTGTTGCAGTCGGACCAGGAACTGGCAGGCCATGTACTCGGACACACGGCACTCGAGGATGATCTCGGCCAGCGTCCTCTTGCCGTCGACGCATTCGTAGATCCGCCGCGCGATCGGGCTGGCGAGCAGGCTGGCGTCGGGGCTGCGATCGGTCGGCGCCAGCACGATCTCGGTCGTGGGAAAGACCTCGCGGATCCGCTCCATCTCGTCCATGCGGCGCGCACCCTCGAGGAGGATCTCCGTGACGTCGAGGTCGACCTGGATCGTGCCCTCGACCGGCTCGACGTCGGGCTCGAAGGTGAAGCTCGCATGGTCCCAGTCGAACAGGCCGTGGATCGTCTCCATGGCCTTCGACGAGACGATGTGCAGCATCTGTTCCTGCCGCAACACCCCCATCTCGATCAGCAGGCTGCCCAGGTTCTGGCCGGTGCTCTCCTGACGCGCCAGGGCCTGACGCAGCGACTCCTCGGAGATCCAGCCGTGGGCCAGCAGGAACTGACCCAGCAACACCGAGGGATCCTCGGCGGCGCAAGCGATCACCCGCCCCTCCCGACAGTAGATGCTGCGGCTGACATTCTTGTATTCGACGCGCAGACAGCCGGTTTTCTTCGCGTGCAGCATCCACTGGAGGATGTCGGGCAACGACATGATCTGGAGATTGCCGGTGAGATTCATGCTGCTGGTCCTCCCGAGCCGGGGATAATCTGGTCCCTGCACACGGCAGACGCCAGCAGACGCGGCCACCCGCGAAAAATCAGCCGGCGAGGAGAGCGAATCAGCCGGCCTCACCCCTGGCGAGCCGGAATCCCCAGATCGACAGCGCCCCGGCGGCAATGCCGCCGCCCCAGGAGAGCCCGACGGGAAACTCGGTGGCACCCACGTTCACCGGAATGGCGAAAAGGGCCCGCAAAAGGTGCAGCACGGCGATGGCGCCGAAGATGGCTGCCGAAATGACCATGTACGGCTTCCTGTTCATCGGCCCTCCCCCATCACGCGTCCAGCTTCGCCAAGGCCTGCTCGACCGTATCGGCGCGGTCGATGCGATCCAGCAGCATGGCGAGCGACAGCGCGTGCTCGACCCTCTTCGGCAGGGCGGTCACGACGAGAGCGCCACCCGCCTGGGACGCCGACCACATGATGCTCACCAGGATTCCGATCCCGGAGCTGTCGATACGGTCGACCGATGCCAGGTCGATCACGATCTTCCGTGCCCCCGCGGCCACGCGCTCCCGGACGTCGTCCTGAAACGCGTACCCCCCGGTCGATCCGTAGAGACTTCCCGAAATCGTGTAGATCCACGTGAGGTCGTCGCGCTGCGACACCGTGAACTCCAGCTTCTTCTTCATCGGTCTCCCGTTCGTCGAGCCGCTCGATTCTTGGCCAAGGTTAGGCCAGCCGGATCCGGACGGTCAATCGTTTCTTCGCGCCGCCTCGGCGCCGCAGCGAGTCGGACCGCCGGTCGGTCCGGCCGTCGTCGCGGCGCGGGCCGAGCATCTTGCTCCACCGGGAGCCCGGACCCATATTGGGTCTGATGGCCGTGGCGATCGATTCCAAGACCGCCGAGCGGGCGGTGCGCAAGCCGCCCTTCGGGGCGCCCCACGTCTATGCGCTGGCGTCGATCAGCGGTGGCGACAACACCCGCATCTGGCGCATCGTGCAGGCCGATACGGTGATCGGTCGCGGCGAACAGGCGGATATCGACGTCGACGACGCCGAGGCGAGCAAGCGCCACTGCATGATCCGCGTCAATGGCCCGGTCTGCACGGTGATCGACCTGGGCAGCCTCAACGGGACCCTGCTCAACGCCCGCATCTTGCGTGCACGCGTGGCGCAGCGCATCCGCAACCTGGACGAGATCCAGATCGGCGGCACGCGGCTGGTCTTCCTGGGCGGCCGCTACCGCGAGCGCGGCGACGACTGAGACTCGGCTCGGGCCAATCGGGACCCACGGAGTCGCCGGAGACCCGACTCCTCAGAGCCAAGCGACCTCGGCGACCGCGGCATTCAGGATGAAGACACGCTCGTTGTTGTCGTCCGGATCCGCCGGAACGAGGAAGAAGCCCTGCTTCTGCGGGTTGTAGCCCATCGTGGAGCCGGTCATCACCTCTCCGTCGGTGAAGCGCACCCGCATCTTCCGCCCTCCGTGGGCACCGATTCCCCGGAACGTGTCGTCGGCTCGATGGTGCGAGTCCCCGGCGTAGCTCTTCACGAAGAAGAGCGCTTTGAGGGAGTCGGCACTCACCGCGACGGCGTGATGATGCTCTTCTCCACCCTCGTAGAGATGAAACTCGGTCTTGTTCGGGGTGAAGTCGTGCATCGTTCCCTTGAGGAGCCGCCCGTCCAGGAAATGCGCGACGACCATCCGACCTTTCTCCGCGGCTGTCGCTTTCATCGGCACTGCCTCCTCTGTGCAGCGTTTCTGCAGTCCGACGTGCCACGGAGAACGTAGTGTCGCGATCGCGGACCCGTCAATCCGGCCTGGCCGCCGCGGTCTTCACGCCC
>JBDHLB010000028.1:0-28327 GCA_039586095.1 Gemmatimonadota bacterium | reverse complement strand
GCCATCTTTCGTGAACGCGACGACCGACGGGGTCGTGCGTGCGCCTTCAGCGCTCGGAATCACGACGGGATCGCCGCCCTCCATGACCGCCACGACGGAGTTTGTCGTCCCCAAGTCGATGCCAATAATCTTGCCCATGTTCTCTCTTCCTGTTGGTGACCGGTCGCGACGCCTCCGTCGCGTGAGCGAGGTGCGCGGGTCGGAGGTGCAAGCGATATGCCGTAGTCCGCCGCGGGCCCGGCCCCGCCGTGTCGCGGCCGGAGGATGTCGGCTGGGATGCGTCGTAGTTGCGCCGCCTGATCGCGCTCTCTAAGCTCGGCGAATGTTTCCCATCCGCGACGAGAATCCCACCGAGCTGATCCCCTTTGTCACGGCGCTCTTCATCGGCTTGAACGTGGCGGCATGGCTCCTTCTGCAGGGTGCAGGTACCGGCGGCGACTTCCTCTACTCGCTGTGTCGCTACGGCGCGATTCCGGGCGAGATCACGGGCGCGATCCCCGCCGGGCGGGACGTGGCGATCGGCAACTACGACTGCCCGGTCGGCGGATTCACGTGGGAGACCGTGCTGACCTCCATGTTCATGCACGGCGGCTGGATGCACCTGATCGGGAACATGTGGTTTCTGTGGGTCTTCGGGAACAACATCGAGGACTCGATGGGCCACGGACGGTTCGTGATCTTCTACCTCCTCACGGGGGCCGTCGCCTCTGCCGCACACATCCTGTCCGCACCGGGCAGCGCCGTGCCGACGGTCGGCGCGTCGGGCGCGATCAGCGGCGTGATGGGCGCGTACATGGTGTTGTATCCGCGGGTTCGGGTTCACACTCTGCTGTTCTTCGTCATCTTCATCCGTGTGATTCCGCTCCCCGCCTGGGTGCTCCTCGGCTACTGGTTCGTCCTCCAGGTGTTGATGGGCGTGGGGAGCCAGGGCGCCGAAGGAGGAGGCGTCGCATTCTGGGCCCACGCCGGCGGTTTCGTGGCCGGGCTCGTGTTGGTCAAGCTGTTCGAGAGGCGGCCGCTGGTGCAGGCGAAGCTCGCCCGCCGCGGTCCATCCCGGGAGGAGTGGAGACGAATTGGCCGAACGTAAGCGATTTCTCGAGAGCGCGACGGGACGGGGCGGACTGCGTCGCACGTTGATCGTGCTGGCTCTGATCGGGCTGGTTCCCACTCTCGTCGGTGCGGCACACGCGGTTCGTGAGCAGCAGGCCCCGGATGCTGTCACGTCGGAAGGTCGGGCAACGGTGGAGGAGGTCGTGGCCGCGGCCGGGCCGACCGAGATCGATCAGCCGCAGGAAACCGAGGGTCGACCGGGACTTGGTCTGGCCGAGGGCTCGCACGACGAGTCGCTGGCCCTGCGCATGGGGCGCGGTGTCCTGGGGCTCGCCTTCCTTCTCTTCATGGCGTTTCTGTTCAGCGCCCGCCGGCGATCGATCGACTGGGGGCTGACGGCGAAGGGCGTGGGACTCCAGATCGTGTTCGCCTTTCTGGTGCTGAAGACGGCCTGGGGGCAGGGCTTCTTCCGACTCGTGAACGACGTCTTCATCGCGCTGATCGGCTATACGAACGAGGGCGCGGCTTTCCTGTTCGGCACGCTGGTCGAGCGCAATACCGAGGTCACCGGTGGTGAGGGCGTGGTGGAGATCGGCGCCAACTTCGCGTTCAGCACGCTCCCCACGATCATCTTCTTCTCCTCGCTGATGACACTCCTGTACTACATGGGTGTGATGCAGCTCGTGGTGAAAGGCGTGGCGTGGCTGATGCAGCGCACGCTCAGGACGAGCGGCGCGGAGACCACATCGGCCGCCGGCAACATCTTCGTGGGCCAGACCGAGGCCCCCCTGCTGGTAAAGCCGTTCGTCAAGGACATGACGATGTCGGAGCTCAACACCGTGATGACGGGGGGGTTTGCGACCGTGGCAGGCGGGGTGATGGCGGCCTACGTGGGCATGCTCTCCGGATATTTTCCCCAGATCGCGGGTCACCTGCTGGCCGCCAGCATCATGGCGGCACCGGCGGGGATCGTCATCAGCAAAATGCTCATGCCCGAGACCGAGGAGCCCAAAACGCGGGGTGCGTTGGACGTCAAGCTCGAGCAGCCGCACGTGAACGCGATCGACGCGGCGGCTGGAGGCGCAGCCGACGGTCTGCGTCTGGCGCTCAACGTGGGCGCCATGCTGCTCGCCTTTCTCGCCCTCATCGCGCTGGGGAACGGGCTCCTGGGCTGGCTCACGGGGCTGGTCGGGGTGGAAGGCATCACCCTGGAGCGGATCTTCGGGTGGATCTTCGCCCCCGTGGCTTGGCTGGTGGGCGTTCCGTGGGCCGATGTGACCGACATCGGGAGCCTGTTCGGGATCAAGATGGTGGCCAACGAGTTCGTCGCCTTCCAGACGCTGGCCGACACACTGGCCGGCGCCCACGATCTATCCTACAAGTCGGTGATCATCTCCACGTACGCCCTGACCGGCTTCGCGAACTTCAGCTCGATCGCGATCCAGATCGGCGGCATCGGCGGGATCGCCCCCGAGCGGCGCCACGATCTGTCGAAGCTCGGTCTGCGGGCCATGCTGGGCGGGACTGCGGCGACCTGGATGACGGCCACGCTCGCAGGAGTGCTGGCGTGACGCTGGGCAGCCCGGCCGCGGCCGACGACGTCCGCGAGGCGGCGGACGCACTGCGTAGGGCGCTGGGAGAGCGACGTCCGCGGATCGCGATCACCCTGGGGTCCGGTCTGGGCGGTCTGACGGGCCGGTTTGACGACCGCGTCGAGGTGCCGTACTCAGGGCTTCCGGGCTGGCCGCAGCCTACGGTCGAAGGGCATGCGGGCGAGGCGATCCTAGGCCGTCTGGGCGGAGTCGACGTGCTGGGTCTCAGCGGTCGGGCCCACATGTACGAGGGACATGAACCGGCCCGCGTAGCGTTCTACGTACGGGTGCTCGGCGTCCTGGGCGTGCCGGCCCTGTTTCTCAGCAACGCCGCCGGTGCGATCCACCACACGTTCCAGCCCGGCGACCTGATGCTGCTCGCCGACCACATGAACCTGATGTTTCGCAGCCCTCTTATCGGGCCCGTGCAGCCGGGCGAGACGAGGTTCCCCGATATGTCCGCGCCGTACGACCCCGCTCTGCGCTCGGCCGTCAGGGAAACGGCCAGTGAGCTCCGGCTTCCGCTCCGCGAGGGCGTGTACGCCGGGTTGCTCGGGCCGACCTACGAAACGCCTGCGGAGATCCGCATGCTGAAGGCGCTCGGGGCGGACGCGGTCGGCATGTCCACGGTGCCGGAGGTGCTCACGGCCCGGGCGCTGGGGATTCGTTGCGTGGCCGTTAGCTGCCTGACCAACCTGGCCGCCGGCGTCTCTCCGCAGCCCCTGGATCACGCGGAAGTGCTCGAGACAGGCCTGCGGGTGGCGGACGACTTCGAGCGCCTGGTTGAGCGTTCCATCGCCCGATTCGATCGCGACGGCCTGTTGCCGTAGTCGCAACCGCTTCACAATCCGCATTGCCCGCACTTGAGCGGACGCTCACTCAGCGGCCGCTCCCCTGCGAGGCTTCGGTCGTCCCTTCCGAGCGGTCTCCACGACGGGGTTGACAGATTCGTCCCGGCGTGATTGATTGATCAATCAAACATTCACTCAAGCGGTCGCTCTCTGAGAATGTCACGGCGGGCGACCGCCGAATTGTGTCACTCTTAGTTGAGCGATCAGCCAAAGAGCCAGTGGCCGTCGATACAAAGGACCGCATTCTCGATGTAGCGGCGCGCATGTTTCACGAGCAGGGCTTTGCCGGGACAGGCGTGGCGACGATTCAGCGCCGCGCCGGAGTGAACAGCGGCAGCCTGTACCACTTCTTCCCGAGCAAGGAAGCTCTGCTGATCGGGGTGCTGGAGCGGCATCTGGAACAGCTGGGACCGAGCCTTCTCGACAGGGCCGCGGCGGCGACGGAGGACCCGATCGGCAGGGTGTTCGCGCTGCTCGACGTGTACCGCGAGAGGCTGCGGATCAGCGGTTGTGCGCGGGGCTGTCCGGTGGGGAACCTCGCACTCGAGGTAGGGGATGCGAAGCCGCGGGTGCGCGCTCTGATCGACGGATACTTCTCGGTCTGGGTGGACGAGGTGCGCGGGTGGCTCCGGACGGCGGGTGACCGGCTGCCGGCGGGGCTGGACCGGCGGGCGCTCGCCCGTCTGGTGCTCTCCGTGATGGAGGGGGCCGTGATGCAGGCGCGCACCGCGAAGTCGCTGGAGCCGTTCGACGAAGCCGTGGCGCAGCTGCACCTCTACATCGATGGGTTGCTGAGCCAGGCGCAGCACGGAGCGAAAGAGCGAGAAGGGGAGCGATCCAGAGCGGCACGTCTTTACGCCCACGTCGTGGAGCGGCCGAGCGTGCCCACGGAACCGGTGGAAGCCGACGAACCCGAATGGCGCGCCTGGTAGCCGATGGCGGAGGGTGGATGACGACCGACGAGGCGAGGATCCGCGAGCTGGTGCGCCAGGTTGTGTACCGAACGGTCGATCGGCTTCCGCCGTCCCATACCGGTCAGACACGCACGCTCGTGACCCAGTCCGACCTCGAGGGGCTGCCGCCGGGCGCCGAGTACAAGATCCCCGGGGGTGCCTTGATCACTCCGCTTGCCCGACAGTCGGCCATGGAACGCCGCATCTCGCTCATCGCCGGACCCGAATCGAGCGCAGCGGGGGCACCGAGTACACCGAGGCCGGCGTCCTCGGTCGCGTCGAGGGCGACGTCGGAAACCCGTCCGGGATCCGGTGGCAAAACGGTGGCGATCGGCGCTGACCACGGAGGGTTCGAGCTCAAGGAGATGTTGAAGGATCATCTGGCGGCGCTGGGCTTCCAGGTGGTGGACTGTGGAACGGACAGCAAGGAGTCGGTCGACTATCCCGACCTCGCGCTCGCCGTGGCACAGCTCGTGGCGCGGGGTCGCGCGTGGCGTGGTGTGGTGGTAGACGGGGCGGGCATCGGCTCCTGCATGGTCGCAAACAAGGTACCCGGTGTACGCGCGGCCCTGTGCTACGACGAGGCGACGGCGGTGAACAGCCGTGCCCACAACGCCGCCAACGTCCTCACGCTCGGAGCGGGCCTGATCGGACCCGCGCTGGGTCGACGGATTCTGACGACCTGGCTGAACACTCCAGCGGGCGGGGGCAGGCATGCGCGCCGCGTGGACATGATCATGGACATAGAGAGCCGGTACCTGACAGCCGGTGGTACGAGCCGGTCCCGGAGGTCGATCCGCCATGGAGTTTGACGAGGCCACGCTCGAGCGGATCATCGAGCAGATCACCCACCAGGTGCTCGTGCTGGTGAAGGACGGGCACGCGGTCGGGTCCGCCGGGGACCCCGAGGACCACACGGCGCTGTCCGCCGGAGACTACGTCGATCACGTCCAGCCGGTGCTGACCGCCGGCGCGGACCGCGTTGCGTGTACGCTGGGCGTCGCGCCGACCGACGGCAGCCTGAGCCACAAGATCGACCACACACTGCTCAAGCCCGATGCCACGCAGGATGAGATCGCCCGCTTGTGCTACGAGGCGCGGAAGTACGACTTCGCCTCGGTATGTGTGAACCCGTCCTACGTGAAGCTGTGCGCGGACCTCCTGAAGGGCACCGACGTGCTCGTGTGCACCGTGATCGGTTTTCCGCTCGGAGCGACGTCCACCGAGGCCAAGGTGTTCGAGGCCCAGAAGGCCGTGCGCGACGGGGCGGCCGAAGTTGACATGGTCATCAACGTCGGGGCGCTGAAATCGCGCGACTACGAGCTCGTGAAGCACGACATCGCCGCCATCGCGCGCGCCGTCCATGCCGGTGACGCCATCCTCAAGGTGATCATCGAGGCCGCGCTGCTCACCGACGAGGAGAAGGTCGCCGCCAGCCAGCTCGCGAAAGTCGCCGCGGCCGACTTCGTGAAGACCTCGACGGGTTTCGGGCCGGGCGGCGCGACACCCGAGGATGTGGCCCTGATTCGCCGCGTGGTCGGCCCGAAGATGGGCATCAAAGCGGCGGGTGGCATCCGGACGTATGCCGATGCGAAGAAGATGATCGCCGCCGGTGCCACGCGACTCGGTGCGAGCGCGAGCATCAAGATCCTCCAGGGAGCCGAGACATGAGGCAGACCCATGAGTGTTGATCTACGGACCTACGTCTACCTGGACAGCCTGCAGCCGCAGCACGCGGCCTATCTGGGCACCGTGGCGCGCGGTTTTCTGCCCCTGCCGGGCGACACGTCTCTGTGGGTGGAGATCTCGCCCGGGATCGAGATCAATCGCATCACCGACATCGCCCTGAAGTCGACCCGTGTCCGGCCCGGTATGCAGATCGTCGAGCGGCTGTTCGGACTCCTCGAGGTGCACCACGAGGTGCAGGCAGAGGTCCGCGCGGCCGGGGCGGCGATTCTGGACGCCCTCGAGGTCAACGAGTCGGAACGCATCAAGCCGCGGGTGGTGTCGAGCCAGATCATCCGACACATCGACGCCCACCAGGTGCAGCTGATCAACCGAATGCGGTACGGTCACATGCTGCTGGCCGGGCAGACCCTGTACGTGCTGGAAGTGGAGCCGGCGGGTTACGCCGCGCTCGCCGCCAACGAAGCGGAGAAGGAAGCGAACATCAACATTCTGGACGTGCGGGCGTTCGGCAGTTTCGGCCGCGTGTATCTGGGCGGCGAGGAACGGGACATCATGGCGGGATACGGCGCCGCCGTCGCCGCCATCGAAGGGGTAAGCGGTCGGGAGGCGGAGACGAAGCGTCGGGCCTGACCGGGCACAGCGTGTAGAGGACGAGAATCGTGATTCGCAAACCCACGTCGGGAGGCATGCATGGCTGAGGAGTACGGGGCGGTCGAAGCGCTCGGCATGATCGAGACGCGCAGCTATCCGTCCATGGTCGAGGCGGCGGACGCCATGGTGAAGGCGGCCAAGGTGGAGCTGGTCGCCTACGAGAAGACAGGCGGTGGGTACGTGACCGCGATCGTGCGCGGTGACGTGGCGGCGGTGAAGGCCGCGGTCGAAGCCGGCGCGCGCGGCGCAGAGAAGGTCGGCGAGCTCGTCGCCATCCACATCATTCCGCGGCCGCACGCCAACGTGGATACGACGCTTCCACTCGGCCGTCAGAGCGACGACGGGGCGAAGACCGCGAAGTAGTAACGCGTTGAGGTCGGGAGGCCACCCATGCTGTTAGGAAGAGTGGTCGGGACGCTCGTGGCCACCCGCAAGGAGCCTTCTCTCGACGGGCTGAAGTTCTTGGTGTTGAAACAGCTCGATATCGAGGGCAAGGAGTCGGGCGGGTACCGGGTCGCCGCCGATGCGATCGGGGCGGGCATGGGCGAGGTGGTGCTGTACGCCACGGGCAGCGCCGCCCGCCAGACCGAGATGACCGATCGGCGTCCCTGCGACGGGGTGATCATGGCGATCGTCGACACCCTGGAGGTGGACGGCGAGGTGACATACGACAAGGCGCGGGACGGCTGATCGTGGACGACACCCAGATCCAGACGGTCATCGACCGGGTGATGTCGGAGTTGCGCCACTCGGATCGCGGGCGCCACGGTCCGCGGCCCGAGACCAAGGCTGTGGCCACGCCAGCGGCCGCCACGTCGGCAGCCGCCACGCCCCCGGCCGCGGCCGCGACGCCGCGGCACGGAGACAACCTGTTTCCCGACGTGGATGCGGCGGTGGCGGCGGCGCGCCACGCGCACAACGAACTCCTGGCCATGCCTCTGGGCATCCGGGAGCAGATGGTCGCCCACGTGCGCCGGGCGATGCGGGAGAACGCGCAGCCTCTGGCGTACGAGGCATGGCAGGAAACGGGGCTGGGCCGCTACGAGGACAAGCTCGAAAAGGTCCTCCTGAACGCGAACAAGGCCCCTGGGCCAGAGTTCCTGGAGACCGGTGCGTGGAGCGGGGATGGTGGGCTGACGATCGTCGAGTACGCCCCCTACGGCGTGATCGGTTCGATCATTCCCAGTACGAATCCCATCTCGACCGTGACGTGCAACGCCATCTCCATGGTGGCGGCCGGCAACGCGGTGGTGTTCAACGCCCATCCCGGGGCGAAAGCCTGTTCGAACCGAACGGTGCAGCTGGTCAACGACGCGATCGTCGAGGCGGGTGGACCCGCCAACCTCGTCTGCGGGATAGCCGAGCCGACGATCGGCACGGCCGAGGCCATTATGGGGCACCGCGGCGTGAACCTGTTGACGGTGACCGGTGGCATCGGGGTCGTGCGGGCGGCGATGGGAAGCGGCAAGAGGGCGGTGTGCGCCGGGCCCGGAAACCCACCGGTGGTCGTCGATGAGTCCGCCGATTTGGATCAGGCGGGCCGCGACATCGTTCGTGGCGCCTCGTTCGACAACAACATCGTCTGCACCGACGAGAAGGAGGTGTTTGCGGTCGGGTCGATCGCCGATGAGCTGAAGCGCGCGATCTGCACCCACGGGGCGTACGAGATCGATGGTACGCAATTGGAACGGCTCAAGCGCTCCCTGTTCGAGGAGGTTCCGCCGCCGGGTCGACACGGCACGATGAACAAGGAGCTCATCGGGAAGAACGCCAGCGTGCTCCTGGGCGAGATCGGCGTCGACTGCGGCGACGAAGTCCGACTCGTACTGGCCGAGGTCGAGCAGGACGATCCCCTGATCTTCTCCGAGCAGATGATGCCGATCATGCCGCTGACGCGCGTTCGGGACGCCGACGAGGGGATCGGTCTCGCGAAGAAAGCGGAGCACGGGTTCCGTCACACGGCCGTGATGCACTCGAAGAACTTGGATCATCTGAGTCGCATGGCACGCGAGATGGACTGCAGCATCTTCGTCAAGAACGGCGCCTCGTTCGACGGCCTCGGATACGGAGGAGAGGGCTTCTGCTCGTTCACCATCGCCAGCCCGACGGGGGAGGGCATCACGAACCCGGTCAGTTTCAGCCGGATTCGGCGCTGTGTACTCAAGGACTCGTTCCGGATCGTATGATGCGTCGCGGCAGGGATAGCGCGAGGGATCGCGTCATGGATCGTAGGACTGTCGACACCCGAACCACGGAGTGTCTTGCGGCATGATAGAGCCCGCACTGGCGCTGATCGATTTCAGCAGCATCGCGGTCGGCATCGAATCCGCCGACGCGATGATCAAGCGAGCCCCGATCGACGTGATCAAGGCAGGAACCGTGCAGCCGGGACGATACCTCGTCCTGATCGGGGGCACGGTCGCGGACGTCGAGGAGTCACTCGCCGCAGGCCGCGAGGTCGGGGGCGACACGGTCCTCGACCACGTGTTCCTCCCCAACGTCCATCACGAGGTCGTGGAGGCGATCGGGGGCGGGCGCGTGCCCGAGGCAACGGACGCCCTGGGCGTTGTCGAGACCGCGACCGTGGCGGCGGCCATCCATGCGGCCGATGCGGGCGTCAAAGGAGCCGATGTGCGGCTCGTGGAGGTCCGACTCGCCGACGGACTGGGCGGAAAAGGGATCGTGCTCTACTCGGGTCTGGTGGCCGACGTCGAGGTGGCGGTCGAGATCGGCGTGGACGTGCTAGAGCGACCGCAGCTTCTGGTGCGCCAGGTCGTCATCCCGCAGCTCCATTCCGGAATGTGGGAGAACGTCTCCGACGCCACGCGCTTCAGCAGCCGCGTTTTGGAGCAGCTGTAACGTGAAGTTCGCACGCGTGATCGGGACCGTCGTGGCCACCCGCAAGTACGCAGGGCTCGAGGGGACGAAGCTCCTGATCGTCCAGCCGCTGGATCGTCATCGAGAGCCCACCGGCGATCCGCACATCGCGGCCGATGCAACGGAGCAGGCGGGTCCCGGGCACCTGGTGTTCATGGTCGCGAGCCGCGAGGGAGCCCAGGCACTGCCGGAGGTCTTCGTGCCGGTGGATCTGGCGATCACGGGCATCGTCGACGAGGTGGATGTGGCCCCTGGCGTCGAGGAAGCCGCGGAAGCCGAGGGTGCCGAAGACACGGCGGCGTCGGATGCCGCACGGCAAGTACAATGGGTTGAAGACGCCGACGTCGAGGAGATCGACTGACGTGTACGTGGGACGGGTGGTCGGATCGGTGGTCGCGACGATCAAGATCTCGCACCTGGACGCCCGACGCCTTTTGCTGGTGGATCACCTCGACCTGGACGGACGTGCGACCGGCTACTACGACATCGCGGTGGATGTCGCCCAGGCGGGCCCGGGAGACACGGTGCTGGTGATCGACGAGGGAAACGGGGCTCGCCAGGTGCTGGGCCTGGATCCCGGCGCGATCAGGGCCGTGATCGTGGGTGTGGTCGACGAGGTGGCCCTCCGACAGTAGCCTTCAGCGCGTGACCTCTGCCGCCCGGCGGACCAGATCGACGAACCCGGGCTCCAGGCTGGCCCCGCCCACCAAGGCTCCATCGATCTCGGGCATGGACATGAAGGCGGCGATGTTGTCGGCGTTCACGCTGCCGCCGTACAGGACGCGCACCGACTCCGCCGTCTCGCTTCCGAACCGCTGCGCCAACGTGCCCCGAACCGCCAGCGCCACGGTGCGATTGGCCTCGGCGGGGGTAGCCGACTCGCCGCTGCCGATGGCCCAGATCGGTTCGTAGGCGATCACGCCGTCTCGTACGCGATCCGGGTCGAGCCCCCCGAAAGCCCGGCCGACCTGTCCACCGACGATGGTGCTCGTTTGCCCCGCCTCTCGCTGAGCGGCGCTCTCGCCCACGCAGACGATCGGCGTGAGGCCGTGTGAGAGAGCGGCCGCCAGCTTTCGACGCACAGCGTCGTCGTCTTCGCTCGGTCCACCGGCCGCCCGTCGTTCCGAATGCCCGAGGATGACGTGGTCGCAGGTTCCGACCAGCATCGCGGGTGAAACGTCGCCGGTGTAAGCACCCGTGTCCTCCCAGTGCATGTTCTGCGCACCGAGCCCGATGCGGGACGGCCTGAGAACCTCGGCCAGAGCTGCAAGTACGGGAAACGGCGGACACAACACCACGTCGAGGCCCTCGACGCGACCGAGCGGGTCACGGATCCGTCGAACGAAGCTCAGGGCCTCCTCCACCCGGCCCAGGTGCATCTTCCAGTTGGCCGCGATCAGCGCTCGACGGGTCACATCGGGATCTGCTGGAAGATGGAATGCCCCCACAGCGGCTGGAGGCGCGCACCGGGCGAGTGCCCGCGGAGCACGATCGGCCCGGTCCAACGAACGCCCGCTTCGTCCGCCTCCCGGCTCACCACCACGAGAAACTGACTCCAGTCCAGCGTCGTCGTTACAGAGTCCGAGCGGGCCACGGAGCCGACATGGCGGACCTCCCCGAGGTCCCTGGTCGCCACCCACACGTGGTAGGTGGCGTCCTCCGAGGGAGGAAGATCACGGACGACCACCGTGAGATCGTAGAGCACGCGCCCGTCTTCCGTGAGCGAGACGCCGAATGGCGACCATGGCTGACGCATCTGCACCACGCCGGAGGCGTCCTCGAACCCCAGGGCCGGGAGAAGCGCGAACTCGTCCGGCCACCGGCCGCCGCTACCGACGGACAGGAGCAAGACGAGCCCGACCCCGACCGCATACAGACCACGGCGGCCGGGGCGGGATCGAGTCCGGCAAGCGGCAAGAATCGCGTCTTCGGGCCTGCGGTCCGCCACCCATGGCCTCCTATGGAACCAGGACCTTCGGGCCGTTGTCCCAGTCCTGCACGCTCGAGATGTTGGGCATTCCCCAATCGGCGCCGTTCCAACCGTCAAACCCATCGACGTGGAAGATCCACAGACCCGTCTCCATGTCGCTCACGGCCACGAGTCCATCGTAGTTGCGAACGTCGACTCCGAATGCGCCGTTGAAGTCGCTCTCACCCACAGGGCTTCCAGACATGCCCATGTCGAGCGCCAGGCCCGCTTTCTCCGGCCCATGGTACGTGTCGTAGTGTCCGACGCTCTTGGGGTTCTCCGGGTCGCTGATGTCGAAGATGTCCAGCCCGTCCTTGTACGACGTGACGAACACATAGGGGTAGCGGAGCTCGTTGTTGTGCGAGAGCGCCTCGTAATTTCGCGTCCACGCGCTCACTTCCGAGCTGATGGTCTGCCGCTCGCCGCTCAAACCGGGCTCGAGATCGTAAATCCGCACCGGCGAGTAGCGATACTCCGTTTGCCCCACCCCGATCTTTGCGTCCGGCGTCGCCGTGAGCGTGTGCGCGAGCTGCACGCCCATCACGCCGACGATGGATGTGGCGAGCTCGGGGCTGGTGGGGTCGGTGATGTCGTAGATGTAATAGCCGTTGAAGCCCGAGCCGTAGACGAGGTCACGGTCGGAGCCCGGATCGTACGCGACGTAGAAGTCGTGGTAGCCTTCGAGCGCTCCGTACGGCGTTCGATCGGGCGCGGTCGACGGCCACGGAATCTGGCTGATGAGGCCGTAATCCTCGGCGCCCGCCAGAAACGCCTCCAGATCGTACACGTTGGCCCGTGGCCCGTTGGTCGTCGTCACCAACAACGGTTTGCCCGACGAGTGCTTGTAGGCGAACACGTTGTGAAAGCCACCCGGCGTGTCGGGAGCCCGGATGCGCCCCACCTCCTGCACGGCGGATGCGTCCGGCAGGCCCGTGACGTCGAGCACCACCGCGCCCAGATCCGCGTCCGGGCCCGCTGCGAACTGGAAGGATTGGATCAAGTAGTACCGCCCGTCATGCTTGAAGTACTTCGTGTCCATTCCGCCCAACGGCATGTGCAGCTCCGCATCCTCGATGCGCCACTGGTAGATGACCTCGGGCGATTCCGGCCGCTCCAGCGACACGATATCCACGCCCATCGTTGGCCCGAGCACCCGGGCGAGGTACGCGTATGGCCGGTCCGGGTCCTGCTCGAGCTCGATGTCCGTGTAGCTGATCTGAAGCCCGTCCTGCAGCCGAAGGTTCGAGATGACTTCGACATTGGGCGTGCCGGCTTCATCCGCGGCCTCCTGCGCCGTCGCCAGGGCGGGAACCGCCGCGAACAGCGCGACACCGACAAGCAGGGTTTTTGCTGGCCTATACTGAACCGACGCGTAGTGCATTCCATCCTCCCTTTTCACAGCTGCTTCCGTTGTCTCGCGCCTCGCACGGCGGTCTGGCGACCCGATCAGGACGCCCACGCGTACGCCGCTGCGAGCCGTATCCCGGACTCACGCATCCGGTTCCACCTCGAAAGCCATCATCATGCCCGCCTCGAGATGTTCGGCTATGTGGCAGTGGAGCATCCAACTGCCGGGGTTGGTGACTTCGAGCAGTATGTCGACCGTCGCGCCCACCGGCAGGAGCGCCGTGTCCTTCCAGGCGAGATTGCGATTCGGCACCCCGTCGCGTGACAGCACCAGAAACCGCTGCCCGTGCAGGTGGACGGGATGGTTCATCGGGTGGAACGCCTTAGGGTCGTTCCGCAGCCGAATCTTCACGATGTCGCCGACCCGAAAGCGCCAGTCGATGTCCATGTTCTCGGCGCCCGTATCGCGGTCCTTCAGGATCCAACGGACCTCCTTGCTCGTCGACAGCCAGTTCATGTGAGACATGACGTCGGTGAGCTCCACGGGCGACCGGTACACCGTATCGATCGCGATGAACTGCATGACCTGGATCGGAAGATCTCGCACCTCGACGCTCAGCAGCAGCTCTTGGTCGACGGGAGCGTCGATGTATCGACGGTACGGCTCCACTTCGCGCCGGACCTCCGCGTCGACCTTGAGATCGCGAAACGCTCCCGCGTACGTGGGGCTGGCAGGCGCATCTTCTACCCGCACCACACCCAGCGTATCGACCGCCGAGAAGAAGCGGCCGGCCATGTGGTCCACCGCCTGAATGCGGTTCGTGATGACGCGTTCGCCCGGTTGCTCGAACAGGACCTCGACCACGTACCGCTGGGCCGGAGCGATCGCCACGCCCGGCACCATGATCTCGCGCTCGAACTTCCCGATGTCCGCGCCGACCAGTTTGATGGGTGACCCGCCGAACGAGAGGTTGAACGTGCGCGTGTTGGACACGTTGGTGAGGTAGAACCTGACGACTTCTCCGGATTTCACCGTCAGGTCGTAGCGCTGCTCGCCGTTGATCAGCAGGACGTTCCCGAACCGGCCCATGATGACGAAGTTCGCGGCCTCCCGACCGAAGGGTAGCAGCTCGTCTCCCTCCAACAGGATGTCGTCGAGCACCACGACCTCTTCGCGGTGGACGGGATTGTAATAGCCCTCCCGTTCCGACCGAACGAGCATGTTGCCGTACAGCCCGAGGTCCTGCTGAATGTCCTCCCGTACGTGCGGGTGATACCAGTAGACGCCGGCATCCGGGAAGTGGACCGTGTAGTCGAACGTCTCACCGGGTTGGACGGGGTCCTGCGTCACGCCCGGCACGCCGTCGAACCGGTTGTCGAGTCGCACGCCGTGCCAGTGGACCGTGGTGGGCTGGTCGATGCGGTTCGTGAATCGGACGTGTATCGTCGATTCTCGATCGACCTCGATCAAGGGCCCCGGGATCTGACGGTTGAAGGCGTACATGGCGAACGCCTTGCCGGCGACCACCTTTCGAACCACCGATGCCTCGAGCTCGAGCGTGTCCCCGTTCTCCAGCTCCACCACCTGACGCGTGTCGGCCGGCGGAAGCTCGGACAGGTCCAGGCCGGCACCCGGCAGAAACGGCGCGACCGAGGGTCCCACATTCTCCAGTCCCGGCAGCATCGGGTTGCGAATCATCGGCATGATCATTCGACCCGACGGAAGTGCTCCGACACGCACAGTGTCCATGGAAGCTGCATGCGTGTGTTGTCCGAGGGCCGGCGCCGCCAACCCGAGCTGCAGCAGCGTGAGCGCGAGCAGCACCCGCGCGTTGTATGCGATCCGCGTCACAGTCCGTGCACCCTGCAAAGAGAACAGCGAGAACAAGGAGAACAAAAAGAACGGGTACTCGGTCGGGCCCGGATGGTTCGGATCGAGGGCCGCGCCGGGGCCGGCAGTCAGCGTTCGGGCTGGTCGGGAACGAGGACCTCGGCCCAGTGGTTGAGCGGGCCGTTGCCCTCGCCGAGGTCGGGGGCCGTCTGGAGCGCCCGTCTCGTGAAGCCGAGAGCGACATCCGTGGCGGAGCGAACGTCCAGTCCACGGGCAAGCCCGGAGGCGAGCGCGGCCGACACCGTGCACCCGGTGCCGTGCGTGCTGGTGGTGTCGAGCCGCGTCGCCCGCCACTCGTGCCATTCCCTTCCGTCATACAGGATGTCCAACACCTCGTCGGCGTCGAGGTGTCCCCCCTTGAGCAGTACTGCCTGGCAGCCGAGAGCGCGGATTCGCTCGGCGGCGCGCCGCATCTCGTCCGGACCACCGATCCGCATCCCGGCGAGAATCTCCGCCTCCGGGAGATTGGGGGTCACCACGGTCGCGCGCGGGATCAATGCATCGCAGAGCGCCGTGACTGCCTCCTCCTCGAGCAGACGGTCGCCGCTGGTCGCCACCATCACGGGGTCGACCACGACCGGCGCGTCGCCGCATGCGTCGAGAGTCGCGGCGACCCGGCGGATGATCGGATCGTCGGCCAGCATGCCGGTCTTGCAGGCGTCCGGTCTCAGGTCCTCGCACACGGCCTCGATCTGGGCCGCTACGATCGCGGGGTCGACCTTGAGCACGTCGAACACGCCGCGTGTGTTCTGCACCGTGATCGCGGTCACGGCCGAGGTTCCGAACACGCCGAAGGCATGGAACGTCTTCAGATCGGCCTGGATGCCGGCGCCGCCTCCCGAATCGCTTCCCGCGACGGTGAGACCGACCGGGACGCGATCGGCGTGACCTTCCTCCGCACCGGCGTTTCCGACTCTCGCTTCAAGTTCGCTCATTTCGTCTGATTGGGCGTGCAGGGTTCTTCCTCGCTGGTTGCCTCACCTGTCGCTTGATACACTTGCGGCATGCCAACTCGCGCGCAGCGAAAGCTCTGGCGTTCCCTCCGCCGGCGGAAGGGGCGGGTCGAGAGCGGCCTCTTCCTGGTCGAGGGCCGACGGCTTCTCGCGGATCTGCTGGCCTCGGATGTGCGGGTCGAGACGCTGCTCTGCTCTCGTGCCGCGGGAGGTGCGGGAGGCGACGTGGCGGTCGCCGAGCTGGCGACGCGGTTCGGACAGCAGGGCGCAGAGGTGGCCTGGCTCTCCGAGAGCGAGTTCGACGCGGTTACGGCGACGGTGACCCCGCAGGGCGTTGCCGCCGTAGCCCGGATCCCGCGTGCCGACTGGGAGTCGGTTCGGGGACAGAGGATCCTGTTGCTGGACGGAGTTCAGGATCCGGGCAACGTGGGCACCTTGATTCGAACCGGTGAAGCGCTGGGCGTTCAGATCGTGGTCTGTCTGCCGGGCACGGCAGATCCCTGGGCCCCCAAAGCGGTGCGAGCAGCAGCGGGATCGGGACTCCGGGTCCCCCTGCTCGCGTCGGGCAGCGGCGAGGCGCTGGACCGGCTTCGCGCGCTCGACGCCGAGCTGTGGGTGGCCGATGCCGCGGGCCCTCCGGTCTACCGGGGCGTCGATCGGCCGCCCGGATTGGGACTGGCCCTGGGTAGCGAAGCACACGGCGTGTCGGATACGCTGCGTGCGCAGGCCGACCGCATCGTCTCGATCGGCATGGTGAAGTCCGTCGATTCGCTGAACGTGGCTGTGGCAGGCGCGATTCTGATTGACCGTATCTTCGGCGATCGGAAAGAGGGCGGTCCGAGCGCTCCGTAGGGGCGCGGTCGCAGCGACAGGAGTCGACAGGAGTCGCGGAAAGGGAGGAGGCAAGGTGGACGCGGTGTTTCTTGTATGGGCGGCCGTCCTGGGGTCGGCCGTCGGCTCCTTCCTGAACGTGTGCATCTCGCGGCTTCCGGCTGGCGAGAGCATCGTCCGGCCGCGCTCACGCTGCCCGGGGTGCGGCACCGCGATCGCTTGGTACGACAACGTTCCGCTGTTGGGGTTCCTGTTCCTGCGGGGTCGGTGCCGCAGCTGTCGTGCGCGGATTTCCTGGCAGTATCCTGCGGTGGAGCTCGCCGGACTGGCGATCTGGCTCGGAATGGCTCTCCTCTGCGGCCCGACGCCGAAGGGTCTACACGGTGCGGTACTGTTCAGCATCCTGCTGGCGATCGCGCTGACCGACGCCCGGCACTACCTGATTCCCGATCCGCTGAGCATCGGGGGGCTCGCGGCCGGGCTCACGCTCTCGCTGCTCGCCGGTCCTCCGACGCCCCTGATGGCGCTGGCGGGCGCCGCCGTGGGCTTCTTCGTGCTCCTGGGGGTGGGTGCGCTGGGCGAGTGGGCGTTCAAGAAACCGGCGATGGGTGGCGGGGACATGAAGATGATGGCGATGGTCGGTGCATTCCTGGGCCCCGTGGGCGCGATGCTGACCATCTTCCTGGGCGCCCTGACAGGCTCCCTCATCTTCGGTCCCATCAGCCTGAAGACCGGGAAGCTCGTGCCGTTCGGTGTGTTTCTCGCGCTCGGGGCGGCGGTCACGTTCCTGGTCGGGGACGCCCTGGTGGGCTGGTACTTGGACTGGGTGTCGCCGGGCTGAGCCGCCTCTAGGACGCAGGCAGCGGTTGGGGCCGGGAGAGCCGGGCCCGCGTGACCTGTGTCTCCGTCGCCGACAGTACCTCGATACGCACACCTTCCTTCTCGACCACCTCCCGCGGCTCCGGCACCCGCCCCAACTCGTCCAGCAGGTAACCGTTCAGCGATCGGTGCTCCAGCAGCGGGAAGGACGTATTGAAGAAATGGTTGATCTCCCGCAGCTCGGCGCTCCCCGATACAACGATCTCACTCCGGCTCAGGCGCACGATCGGCTCCTCGGGGATATCCGTCTCGTCAACGATTTCGCCGACCAGCTCTTCGAGGATGTCCTCTAGCGTGACGAGTCCGTCGATCCCGCCGTGTTCGTCCACCACCAGGCCCATGTGAATGCGTCTGGACTGGAAGTCCTCCAGCAGCTGAATGAGCGACAGGCTGCCCGGCACGAAGAGCGGCTCCCGTCCGAGCGCACCCAGCGTCACATCGCGTCTTCCCATCGTGAGCGCCTGGTACACGTCTCTGAGATAGACGACCCCGGTTACGTCATCGAGCGACTCCGAGTACACCGGAATCCGGCTGTACGGGCAACGGGAAAGGTCGGGGGCCACCTCGTCCAGGGTCGAATCCTCCGGCCAGGCGAAGACATCGACCCGCGGCGTCATTACCTCCCACACCTTCCTCGTATCGAGCGTGAACACGCGTTCGATCAACGTCCGTTCGTGTTCCTCGATCGCTCCCTCGAGATGACCCATGTGGGTCATTGCCCGAATCTCCTGCTCGGTCACGCTCTCGGGGCCAGAGCCGGCCGGCAGGATGGCCTGCGTGAGCGCCTCCAGCGGGATGACGAGGAAGAACAGCCCCCGCTCCAGCGATCGAAGGAACGGCGCGGCGAGCAAGGCGAGCTTCACCGCGTGGCGGGCGGCGAAGCTCTTGGGAGTGATCTCGCCAAAGAACAGCACGAGCAACGTCATCACGCCGGTGGCGAGCCCGACACCCGCGGAGCCGAAGGCCAGCGTGGCCGTATAGGTCGCGACGGCAGCCGCGCCGATGTTCGCGACGTTGTTGCCAATCAGGATCGTGATGAGGAGCCGCTCGGGACTTTCCTTTAGATCGCGGAGCGCCCTCGCGCCCCGGCGGCGCTCCTCCACCAGCGTGCGCACCTTGGCAGGGCTCAGGGAGAACAACGCGATCTCGGCGCCCGAGAAGAAGCCGGACATGACGAGAAGCGCCAGCAGAAGAAGGACGGTACCGATCATAGGGCTAGGTCACGATCCGGAGGTCACGATCCGAGATCCAGCGTCAGGAGCTGCGTGATGAGGTCGTCGGCCGTTTGGCCGTCCGCCTCGGCCTCGAAGCTCGGGACCAGGCGATGGCGCAGAACATCGGCCGCGACGGCACGCAGGTCGTCGAGGTTCGGCACCGGCCGGCCCTGAAGCGCCGCCCGACCCTTGGCCGCCATGACCGTGTGTTGCGAAGCACGGGGTCCCGCGCCCCAGCTGACCATCCGACGAATGAAGTCCGGAGCCTCGGGCTCCGTGGGTCGAGTCGCGCGGGTCAGCCGAACTGCATACTCGACCAGCGAAGGCGGCGCGGGCACACGTCGCACCAGGCTCTGATACTCGGCGAGCTCTCGCGCCGACAACACGGGTGTGATCGCCGCATGTTCGTCCGTGGCCGTATGCGTGGCGACCTGCATCTCCTCTTGATGCGTCGGATACGAGATCCGGAGCTCGAACATGAAACGATCGAGCTGAGCTTCGGGGAGCGGATACGTGCCCTCCTGCTCGATAGGATTCTGCGTCGCCAACACGAAGAAGGGACGTTCCAGCTCGAAGGTGTCGCCGGCCACCGTGACCTCGCCTTCCTGCATGGCCTGCAGCAGGGCCGCCTGGGTTTTGGGAGGCGTCCGATTGATCTCGTCGGCGAGGATCACGTTGGCGAAGATCGGACCGGGCATGAAGCGAAACGTGCGTCGGCCCGTCTGGGCGTCCTCCTCGAGCAACTCCGTGCCCGTGATGTCGGACGGCATCAAGTCGGGAGTGAACTGGATGCGGCTGAATTGAAGGTCGAGCGCTTCGGCCAGCGTCGAGACCAGGAGTGTCTTCGCCAGTCCTGGAACCCCGACGAGCAGTGCGTGTCCATCGGCGAGGAGCGTGATGAGGAGCTTCTCGACGATCTCGGATTGCCCGATGATCCGACGCCCGATCTGCTTTTCCAGCGTGCGACGAACGGCCGTGAGGCGCTCGAGTCGCTCGACGTCGTTGCGGTTCGGAGGCTCGTCCGTCGCAGCGGACGCGGGACGTTCCTCCGCGGGCTGACCCGCGTTCACGGTCTCAGCGACGGGGAAGGGACCCGCCGGGCGCCCACGCAACGCGGCGGCGAGCGGGTGCAGGAAACGTACGGATGGGCGAGGTCGCCGACCGGTTCTCGAAAGGCCGTCTCGAAGGCTTTTTCATCGCCCTGCAAAGCTAGAGCATCCGCCCGCTGCGTCAAGCGTTTACGAGCCTTGCGGAAGTTTTCACAAGCCCGTATCATCGCCGCGCCTTGGCAGGGGGCTTCGCCGCAGGAGAACCGCTTCGTGAGCCAGCAACCCCGTTCGCCTCGCTCGACGGAAGACCGGGGCAAGAACGTCGGGACCGACCTGGGAGGCCAGGTCGGGCAGTACGCCGGCTACGGCCTGACCATGGCCCTCGCCACTGCACTGTTCGCCTGGCTCGGCTCCCTTCTTGACGAGGCCATCGGCACGGCGCCTGTATTCGTCCTTCTCGGGGCGTTCATAGGGTTCGGCGGAGGCTTCTACAGCATGTACTGGCGGCTCGTACTGCGTGCCCCGGGAGCCGACGGTGACGGCGGCGACGATGGACCCTGAGTCGGTCGTCGCGGTTCGGAAGGGGGCGTGTTGACGGACGGCCGAGGTCGAGCGGTCTGGGAAACGGCCCGGGGCTATGCGGTCGTCTCGCTGCTGCTGTGTGTGGCGGGTGTCGCAGCCGTCGGGCGGTTGGACGTTCTGCCGACGGGGACAGCGAGCGTGGGAGCCTTGGCCGCGTGGGCCGTTCAGGCCGCTGCGGTGTGGAAGGTAGTGAAGGCACTGGATGAAGGGCGTTCTGTACTCCGGCCCTGGGCGGTCGGAATCGGCGCCCGCGTCGGGGGGTTGGCTGCGGCCTTCGTCGCCTCGTTCCTCAGCGACCGGGTAGGCGAGGGACTTGCACTGGCGTACGGCGGAGCCCTTTTGATATTGCTGCTTCTGGAAGCTGTCTGGTTGGCCCTGTGGAGACAGGCTACCCCGGCGGCATAGCCGATAGAGGACGATCGACCGGATGATTCCGGGGACATACAACCTGCTAGACCGCGCCCTGATGGCACTGCGACTCGTACAGGAGCACGGCTCGGAAGCCGGCGGCCAGGAAGCGCATGCCGCCGGAGAGGCGCACGGGGAGGCGTGGGACACCGAGGCGATGATCCACCACATCGTGGATGGGACGAGCATCGATCTGGGGTTCGCCCACATCGACCTGTCCGGGCTGCAGGTGCCCCCCGTTCACATCGGGTCCCTGGCGATCGACTTCTCCATCACGCGCCACGTGATCTTCCTCTTCCTGGCGGCGCTCCTGACGATCCTCACCATGTGGTTCGCCGCGCAGCGTACGCGCCGTCTCGAGCAAGGCGAGAGGGCTCCACGCGGAGTGCTGAACGGTGTCGAGGCGTTCTATCTGTACCTGCGGGACGAGGTCGCCATGGCCAACATCGGGCGCGGCGGCGAACGCTTCGTGCCCCTGGTGATCACGCTGTTCTTCTTCATCCTGTACGCGAATCTTCTCGGGCTCGTCCCGGGCGGCGCGACGGCGACCTCGAACATCATGGTGACGGCGGCGCTCGCTATCGTGTCGCTGATTACCATCGAGGTGGCCGGGATGAAGGCGCTGGGCGCCCGGGGCTACCTGGGCACGATCTTCTACATGCCGAAGGGGCTGCACCCCGCGATGGCGGCGGTGATGCTGGTGATCATGACGCCGGTCGAGCTGATCGGGAAGCTCGCCAAGCCGTTCGCTCTCGCGGTGCGACTGTTCGCGAACATGACGGCGGGCCACTTCGTAATCCTGGCCCTGCTGGGCCTCATCCTCACCTACGGGGGCTTTTCCAAGTGGGGCGGGGTCGTCGCGATCGTCGGCCCGATCGCCCTCGGACTGTTCGTGATGTTTCTCGAGATCTTCGTGTCGTTCCTGCAGGCCTACATTTTCGCGATGCTGACGGCCGTGTTCATAGGCCTCATCAGGCACGCGCACTGAGGTGAGCAGGAGGTCGTGCAACGGCCGTCCCGCGCGTGGGACGGAGGACAACTGGAAGCGGAAGAAACGGGAGAATCTTTGATGCTGAATCTGTTGGCGCTTGTTCAGGAGACCGGTGGCGGCATCGGTGACATCGGCGCGGGTCTCGCCATTCTCGGTGCCGGGCTCGTCGTGATCGGTGCCGGACTCGGAATCGGCCGCATCGGTGGCAACATGACCGAGGCGATGGCCCGTCAGCCGGAAGCGGCGGCTCAGATACAGACCGGTGCCATCATCCTGGCCGCCCTGATCGAGGGGGCTGCCCTGTTCGGTCTCGTCATCGCGGGCTTCATCAAGTAACGCACCGGGCCACACGGCCCGTGGCGCTACAAGGGACCCATGGGTCCCGCAGCCTCGAGGTAGGAGTACCATGACGCTACGCAGAGCGGCGACTCTGGCGGCTCTATTGTTCCTCACGATGCCGGCGCTTGCGGCGGCCTTGCAGGAAGAGGGCGGGGGATCGCCCCTGTTCTCGATCAATCTGGGGCTCGTCATCTGGACCTGGGTGCTGTTCCTCCTCACGCTCGGCGTTCTGGCGTGGAAGGTCTTCCCCTATATCGCCGGCGGGCTGGAGGAAAGACACCGGAAGATCCAGGAGGCGATCGACGAGGCCCGACGCAGCCGCGAGGAGGCGGGAGGTCTCCGGGACGAGCAGCGTGAGCTGCTGGAGGCGGCGCGCCGGGAGGCGCAGGAGTTCGTCGACAAGGGCAAGGACACGGCGGACGCGCTGCGCAAGGAGATCTTGGCGGACGCGCGGCTGCAGCAGTCGAACATGCTGGAGGAGGCGAAGCGCGAGATCCAGGTCGAGCGCGACCAGCTGGTCGAGGAAGTCCGGCGTGAGGCGGTGGAGATCTCCATTGCGGCAGCTGAACGGCTGCTGCGCACCCGGCTGGACGCGGAAGAGAACAGCCGGCTCGTGCGCGAATACCTGTCGGAGCTCCAGTGAGCAGGCTTGCGGTCGGCCGCAACTACGGAGGGGCGATCTTCGAGCTCGCCTGGCGCGAGGATGAGGCCGAGACTTACGGCGAGTGGTTGAGAGAGCTTGCCACCCTCTACACGGAGGAACCGAGCTTCCGCGCCTACATGGACACGCCGCGCATTCCGCTGCGCGACAAGAAGGAAGGTCTGCGCAAGGCACTGGGTGCGGAGCTTCCGGAGCTGCTGATGCGCTTCCTGATGGTCGTGCTCGAGCGGCGCCGACAGGGTGCCTTGCCGGCGATCGCGGACGCCTACGAGCGGTTGCTCAACGACCGACTGGGTCGCCGGACGGCGCACATCACGCTGCCGTTCGAGCCCGATGAAGCGCTGCGGAACGACATCGTCGCGGCCATCGAACAGGAGATCAAACGGGAAGTCATCCCGCGCTTCGAGACCGATCCATCGATTCTGGGCGGTCTCATCGTGCGGGTGCGGGATCACAGGATGGACGGGTCCCTGAGACGGCAGTTGGAGCAACTGAAATGGAGGCTGACGGACGCCCGTCGCGTGTCGAGCTGAATAGACGGAGCCGTTGGAGTCGAGCTGTCAGAACGGAACGGAGATATGGCCACTTCTGAAAAGGAACTGCGGGCGAGCGAGATCAAGAAGGCCCTGATCGACCTCATCGAGCACTACGAGGAGGAGCTCGATGTCGAAGAGGTCGGCGAGGTCCTCGAGGTCAAGGACGGCGTGGCGCGCGTCTTCGGCCTCTCGTCCTGTGTGGCAAACGAGATGCTCGAGATCACGTCGGGCGAGACGGGTCGCACGATCGTGGGACTCGCCTCGAACCTCGAGGAAGACAACATCGGGGTCGTCATCCTCGGGAACTATCTCGAGCTGAAGGAAGGCGACGCCGTCAAATGTACGGGTCGGGTGCTCTCCGTCCCTGTTGGTCCGGACATGCTCGGGCGAGTGGTGGACACGCTCGGTCAGCCGAAGGATGGCCGCGGGCCGATCGACTACGTCCGCTACATGAAGGTCGATCGCAAGGCGCCGGGGATCGTGTTCCGGCAGCCGGTAAAGGAGCCTCTCCAGACCGGTCTCAAGGCGATCGACTCGATGATTCCGATCGGGCGGGGGCAGCGGGAGCTCATCATCGGCGACCGGCGGACCGGTAAGACGGCCGTGGCCCTGGACACGATCGTGAATCAACGGGGCGGGGATGTCGTCTGCATCTACGTGGCGATAGGCCAGAAGGCGTCCACGATCGCGGGCATCGTCGAAAAGCTGCGTGATGAAGGCGCCATGGACTACACGATCGTGGTAGCCGCCAACGCCTCCGAGCCCGCGCCCATGCAGTTCATGGCTCCCTATTCCGGGTGTGCGATCGGCGAGTACTTCACTTACGAAGAGGGCCGCCACGTGCTCGTCATCTACGACGACCTGTCCAAGCAGGCGGACGCGTACCGTGAGGCATCGCTCGTGCTGCGGCGCCCGCCGGGGCGGGAAGCGTATCCCGGTGACGTCTTCTACCTTCACAGCCGCCTGCTGGAGCGCGCGGCCAAGATCACCGAGGACGCGGAAGTGCTCGAGGACCACCCCGACATCAAGAAGCCGGGCGGGTCGCTCACGGCGCTCCCGATCATCCAGACCCAGGCCAGCGACGTGTCCGCCTACATCCCCACCAACGTGATCTCGATCACGGATGGGCAGATCTATCTCGAGTCCGACCTGTTCTACGCGGGGGTCCGCCCCGCCGTGAACGTGGGCATCTCGGTCTCCCGGGTGGGCGGCAACGCGCAGATCAAAGCCATGAAGAAGGTGGCCGGACGTCTGCGGCTGGATCTGGCTCAGTACCGGGAGCTGGAGGCGTTCGCGCAGTTCGGTACGGAGCTGGACCCGTCCACGCAGCAACAGCTGGAGCGGGGGCAGCGAACCGTCGAGATCCTCAAGCAGGGCCAGTATGAGCCCATGCCCGTCGAGGAGCAGGTCATGGTGATCTTCGCGGCCACACAGGGCTATCTGGACGAGCTGGAGGTCGAGCAGATCCACGCCTGGGAGGTGGACTTCCTCCAGTACATGAGGTCCGAGGAGGCGGCCCTGGCGCAGGCCATCCGTGAGGAGAAGGACATCTCGGAGGAAACCGACGCCGCGCTCCGGAAGGCGATCGAGTTCTTCACAAAAGTCTTCCAGCAGCGCCAGGAGAAGGCACGGGAGGCGCTCGGCGGCGACCTGGCTCACGTGGCAACGGCGGGTCAGGCGGGATAAGGGGCGGGCGGTTCCATGCAGAAGGCACGGGACATCAAGCGGCGGATCGGATCCGTCGAGAACACGCGCAAGATCACGCGGACGATGGAGATGGTCGCCACGTCCAAGCTGCGCCGCGCGCAGCAGCGTGTGCTCGAGGCACGCCCGTACTCCGCGAAGCTGAAAGAGGTGATCGCGCGCCTCGTGACGCCCGAGCTGGCCGAGTTGCAGCCGCTGCTGAGACAGCCCGAGTCCACCGAGCGGGTCGCCGTGGTGCTGGTGACCAGCAATCGGGGACTGTGCGGCGCGTTCAACGCGAACCTCATCCGCACGGCGCAAAACCTGATCGCCGAGCTGGAAGAGGCCGGAGCGAGCGTCGAGTTTCACGTGTACGGGAAGAAGGGGATCGCCTACTTCCGGTTCCGCGGGATCGAGATGGCGGAGGCCCGCACGGACCTCACCGATCGTCCGGATCTCGAGGATGCACAGTCGGTCATCGATTCGATCAGTGCGCGCTTCGTGTCCGGCGAGCTGGATGCGGCGTACCTCGTGTTCGCGGAATTTCGGAACATGGTCAGCACGCCGCCGTCGGTCCGGAGAGTCCTGCCCGTCGAGGTGCCGGAGCGCACAGGCCCGCAGCCTTACTACATACTGGATCCATCCGCGGCGGAGATTCTCAGCCACCTCCTGCCGCTCTACGTGACCAACTCGTCGCTGAGCGCATTGCTCGAGACCGCGGCCGCCGAGCAGGCCGCGCGACGGACGGCGATGAAGAACGCGACGGACAATGCGGAGGACTTTCTCTCCACCCTGCGCAGGACGTACAACCGGGCGCGCCAGGCCGAGATCACACAGCAGATCGCCGAGATCATGGGCGGTGCCGAGGCACTGGCCGGATAGCCGGGACGGAACTCGAGAGCACGGTAGCTCGACAGGCAGACAAGCACACAGGCATCAGACAGGAAGCCCGCAGGGGCGGCCGACAGCAGTCAGAGAGGACGATGGCAGAGCAGGCGACGTCAAACGGAAAGCCAGGGCGGGTGGTGCAGATCATCGGTCCGGTCATCGATGCGGAGTTCGCACCCGAGGACATGCCCGAGATCTACAACGCGCTCCGGCTCACGTTCGTGGATGAGGAAGGCCGGGAGCACGATCTGGTGTGCGAGGTGGCTCAGCACATCGGCCGGAACCAGGTCCGGGCGGTGGCGATGGACGCCACGGATGGCGTGAAGCGCGGTATGAAGGTGGTCGACACGGGGGAGCCGATCAGCGTGCCGGTCGGGAAAGCGCCACTCGGTCGGATCCTGAACGTGCTGGGCGATCCGGTCGACGAGGCCGGGCCCCTCGAGGTCGAAGAGCGGTGGTCGATTCACCGGCCCTCGCCGAAGCTCGAGTTCCTGGAGGCGAAGACCGAGATCTTCGAAACCGGCATCAAGGTCATCGACCTCATCGCACCCTACGTGAAGGGCGGGAAGACCGGCCTGTTCGGCGGCGCCGGGGTCGGCAAGACCGTCATCATCATGGAGCTGATCAACAACATCGCGC
The DNA here is from genome assembly GCA_039586095.1 of Gemmatimonadota bacterium. Classification (GTDB taxonomy): domain Bacteria; phylum Gemmatimonadota; class Gemmatimonadetes; order Palauibacterales; family Palauibacteraceae; genus JBDHBD01. Next base: position 1,804 of record JBDHLB010000028.1, on the reverse strand, counting down.
AGGAGCACGGTGGCCTGTCGGTGTTCTCCGGCGTGGGCGAGCGAACCCGTGAGGGGAACGACCTGTGGCTCGAGATGAAGGAGTCCGGCGTCATCGACTCGACCGCGCTCGTGTACGGCCAGATGAACGAGCCGCCGGGGGCGCGGCTGAGGGTCGGTTTGAGCGGCCTCACGATCGCGGAGTACTTCCGCGACGTGCTGGGCCAGGACGTGCTCTACTTCATCGACAACATCTTCCGCTTCAGCCAGGCGGGCTCGGAGGTGTCGGCCCTGCTCGGTCGGATGCCGAGCGCGGTGGGGTACCAGCCCACGCTCGCCACCGAGATGGGCAACCTGCAGGAGCGGATCACCTCGACGAAGAAAGGTTCGATCACCTCGGTGCAGGCCATCTACGTTCCGGCCGACGACATCACCGACCCGGCGCCGGCCGCCGCCTTCACGCACCTGGATTCGACCACCGTGCTGTCGCGGCAGATCGCTGAGCTGGGGATCTACCCCGCCGTCGATCCGCTCGAGTCGACGAGCCGCATCCTGGACGCACAGTTCCTGGGCGAGCGCCACTATCGGGTCGCCACCGAAGTGCAGCGAATCCTTCAGCGCTACAAGGACCTGCAGGACATCATCGCGATTCTGGGCATGGATGAGCTGAGCGAGGAGGACAAGGTGATCGTGGGCCGGGCGCGCCGGATCCAGCGCTTCCTCTCCCAGCCCTTCTTCGTCGCCGAGCAGTTTACCGGTCTGGCGGGCAAGTACGTGCCCCTGGCGACGACTATCGAGTCCTTCGAGCGGATGGTCGCGGGTGAGTTCGATCACCTGCCCGAACGTGCCTTCTACATGGTGGGCGGGATCGAAGAGGCGGTCGAGCAGGCCGACAGCCTGGAGGGTCGGGTCGCCTGATGAACGGTTCGAGCCGCAAGCTGCACGTCAGCGTGATCTCGCCGACGGCGATCGGGTTCGAAGGAGACGCCGACGCGGTGGTGGCGCCCGCGCACGATGGGCTGCTCGGCATACTGTACGGGCACGCGCCCATGGTCGTTCTACTGGGTTCGGGCACGCTGGTCGTTAGATTGGAGGAGGCCGAGCGGCGTTTCCGTGTGGCTCGGGGCTTTCTGCAGGTCGTGGACAACGAAGTGTCGGTGCTCGCCGAGGAAGTCGAGGAGGCGGAATGAAACGTGGTGCCGGAGCCATCATGCTCATAGCGGTCGTCATGGCGGGGGGTCTGCACCTCGGCTCGAGCCCGACGGCGGCCCAGACCTATGACGTGCCCTCCTTCAACACGCCGTACGGTGAGAACGGCGGGGGCATCTACTTCGTCCTCCAGGATTTCGACGATCCCGGCGTGGTCGCCACCTGGCGGTGGGCGGGCTCCGTCCTGGATGTAGGCGTGCGAGGCGGTCTGCTGGACACGCGCAGCGACCTGGGATTTCTGGTTGGCCTGGACCTGAAGAACGAGTTCGTCAGGAATAGCGGCGAGTTTCCGTTCGACGTCGCTTGGGTGAGTGGTGTCGGGATCGGCTGGGTACCCGACGACGATACGGGCGTGCTGAGGGTGCCCGTCGGCGTGTCCCTCGGACGCGAGACCGAGTTGGGTGGCGGTTCGACGCTGACTCCCTACGTCTATCCGAGGCTCGGGCTGGACGTGCGCTTTCTGCCCGACGTCCCGGATGCCGATGACACGGACACGAGTCTCGGTTTCGACATCGATTTCGGGATCGATTGGCAGTGGCGGAGCGGCTACGCGATTCGCTTCGCGCTCACCCTGGGCCGAAACGAGGCGTTCGGCGTCGGCCTCGCGTTCTGGTAGT
>JBDHLB010000027.1:0-58552 GCA_039586095.1 Gemmatimonadota bacterium | reverse complement strand
TCGCGGAGAGCGACGACGGCACGATCCACCGCGTACCCCTTGCCGATTCCGCCGAGATCCAGGGCCATTCTCTGATCGTGGAAACGCACGGTCCGGGACTCGTGTCCCCGGTCGACCTCCAGAAACCGATACAACCCTTCGCCCGCCAGGCGTCCGACCGCGGCCTGTTCGGGCGGCGAGCTTCTCGATCCGACTTCCCACAGTGCGGTGAGTCGGCCCAGGCACGGATCGAATCGACCACCACTCGACTCCGCCCACCGCAATGCCTCCTCGAGCACCGTCGCGGTCTCGGCGCCGATGGGGACCGGCTGGCGCAGCGCGTCCGAGTTCACCCGACCCACTTCCGAGTCCGCCCGGTGCCGCGTCATCGTTCGTTCCACGCGGCGCAGCTCCTCGAAGGCGGCGTCGATCGCCCGCTGCGCTTCCCGGGAATCCTCGTGAAGCACGGCCACTTCCGCGAACGTGCCCATCACGGGCAGCCGCCGGCGAACGAGCTTGACGCGTTGTCGCAGGGCGACCGGTGTGGCCAGGAGCGCGAAGGCGCCGGCACCGAGGACGACGAACTTACGTCGAGAGTAGTGCGGCGAAGCGTCGCTTTCGTTCATCATCGTCATCTTCTTTATCGTCGGTGTCATCGGTCCTGCCATTGACTCGGTTCGCCAGGTCTCGAAGCGGCTGTATCGTCTTTGCGCCGGCAGCGCCCTGCGGCGCACCCGCAGCCGGACGGACAGCCCGAGGACCCGCGAAACAACACTCCGAAGAGGGCGAACAACCCCGCGAAGGCCGCGATGGCCGCAAGTTCGACCATCATGAGCTGAACAGCCCGGCGAAGCCCATGAAGGCGAGCGACAGGCTGCCCGCGATGATCAGCACCAACCCCATATTGCGGGCGATGGCCGGCACATCGGACAGCTCCGCGCGCTCTCGGATCGACGCCATCAGAACGAGCGCCAGGGTCAGTCCGAGACCGGCACCGAGGGCGAACGCGAGTCCGCGGAGAAAGCCGTAGCCACGATTCGTCTGGAAGATCGCCAGGCCGAGAATCGCGCAGTTCGTCGTGATGAGCGGCAGAAAGATGCCGAGCTGCCGAAACAGGACGGGGCTGAGCTTCTTGATCGTCATCTCCACGATCTGCACCAGCGAGGCAATCACGACGATGAAGGAGATCAGTCGCAGATAGGGAGCGTACGGAAGCACGAAAGCGTTCAGAAACGAGGCGACCAATGACGTGATCGTCATCACGAAGATGTTGGCCGCGCCCATCCGAAGCGCGGTCGAGACCCGGGCCGATACGCCCATGAACGGGCACAGGCCGAGAAACAGATGCAGGGTGAAGTTGTTGACCAGCATCGCCGAGATGAAGATCCAGAACAGCTCTCCACCCATGCTCATGCGGCTCTCCTCTCCGCGACTCCGTGTGGCCAGTGGCGCACACGCGTCGGCTCATGACGCGAGCTCCACCAGCCGAAGCCCAGGAGAATGAACCCGAGCGCCAGAAAGCCTCCCGGGGGGAGGATCATGATGATCCACGGTTCGAAGGACTGGCCGAACACTTTCCAGCCGAGAAGGCTCCCGTTACCGAGCAGTTCGCGCATGGCCCCCATCATCAGCAGCGCGATGATGAACCCGATCCCGGTTCCGACCGCATCGAGCAGCGCCCGACCCACGGGCCGCTTGGATGCGAAGGCCTCCTGCCGACCCAGAATCATGCAGTTGACGACGATGAGCGCGATGAACGCTCCGAGCGCCTTGTGGACGTCCGGAACCACCGCCGCCAGCACGAGGTCGGCGATCGTCACGAACGTAGCGATGATCAGTATATAGGCCGCGATTCGCACCTCACTCGGGATGAAGCGCTTGAAGCTCGAGACGAGAAGGCTGGAACCCAGCAGAACGAAGAACGTGGCCAGACCCATCGCGAGGCTGTTCGCCACCGTGTTCGTCACTGCCAGGGCCGGACACAGGCCCAGGAGCTGCACGAGCACGGGGTTCTCCTTCCAGATTCCGCGCGTCAGGTCGTAGAGCGGTGTGGTGGACGGTCCGACGAGGGTCGGCAGCTCGCGAGCGCCTGCGGCCGTCTCCGAACGTGGCTCGGACGAAGCGTCGCCCATCGGCCCGGCGTTCCCTGCCTGGTCGCCCATCGGTCCCGACGTCATGCGGTCCCTCCATCCGGCTCGAGCTCGCCGCCTTCGCCATCCTCGAGCTCGCTCACGGTGTCCTGTGCCACATACTCGTCCAACAGCGGTCTGAGAACCTCGAGCCGATCGTTGATGATGGAGATGACGGTTCGCGACGAGATCGTTGCTCCCGTGATCAGGTCGACCTCGTGTGGATCACCGGTGCCGTCGCCCTCCTTCACACCCTCGATCGGCGCCAGCACGCCCACGAACGCGCCGACGAACGCGGTGTCCTTCTCGATCTTGTCTCCGAGGCCGGGCGTCTCCTTGCTCTCCAGCACCTTCATGCCGCGCAGCTCCCCGGACAGGGCCTGATAGCCGAAGATGACCCGGATGAAGTCCTGGTAGCCCGGTTGTTCGCCCGTGATCGCGAAGCCGATCCGGTTCCCGCTCCCGTCGAATCCGACGTACACGCGGTCCAGATCGACGGAGTCCACACCCGCGGGGAGCTCGCCCAGCAGGCGATCTTCGTAGCGGAATAGCGTCGCCGTCCGCTCCGGTTGACCCAGTACCTCATCGATCGCCGCGCGCAGCACCTCCGCCCTGTGAGCCTCGATCCGGGGTTCCGCCCATCCGAACACGGACACGATCACCAGACCGGCCAGGGCACCGGCGACGGCCAGCGTGAGCATCAGCCTCCATGCCGGCACGTCCCGCGGCGGCGGCGGCGCGGATTCAGCGACCGAGTCCGCATCGGACCCCGTCCCCGGGACGGGTCCGTTCCCTCGCGCCGTACCGGCCGGCTCGTCGATCATGCGGGGGCCTCGCTCTCGGCAGCGACGCGTCCTCGTCCGAAGACTTTCGGCTGTGTCGCGCGATTGATGAACGGAACCAGAGCGTTCATGAACAGGATCGCGTACATGACGCCCTCGGGCAGACCGCCCCAGATCCGAATGGCCACGACGAGCAGTCCGATGCCGATGCCGAAGACCCAGGCGCCTTTGTTCGTCACGGGTGAGGTCACCATGTCCGTGGCCATGTACACCGCCCCGATCATCAGGCCACCCGAGAACAACATGAAAAGCGGGCCCGGGTAGCGGGCGCCGTCCAGCCCGTGCAGCAGCCCGGCGAACAGCGCGACCGTCGCCAGGATGCTGACCGGGATGCGCCAGTTCAGGTGGTTGCGCGCGGCCAGGTACACGCCGCCGGCGAGGATCACCAGCCCGGCCGTCTCGCCGAGCGACCCGTTGATGTTCCCGATCATCAAAGGCCACAGCTCCGTGGACGTTGCTTCGAACTTCATGAGCCCGAGCGGCGTGGCGCTCGACACGACGTCGACCTGCGGCGTCACGAACGGGAGCGCCAGGTTGTCGCCGCGGAGCGCCCACCAGTTCGCCTGCTCGGACGGCCACGTCGTCCACGTCGTGAGGGCGGCCGGAAACGAGGCCTGCAGGAACGCCCGCCCGAGCAGAGCCGGGTTGAACAGATTCTGACCGAGCCCACCGAAGACCAGCTTGCCGAACCCGACCCCGAAAGCTCCGCCCAGAAAGCACATCCAGGCCGGCAGGCCCGGAGGGAGCGTGAGTCCGAGGAGCAGTCCCGTGATGACCGCCGAGCCGTCCCACAGGCTGCCCGGCGACCCGAACGCACGCTCCGTGAGGACCGCGCCCAGGGTGGCCGCCGCCAGCACGATGAGCGCGCTCGGCCCGAAGTAATAGATCGCGGCGGCGATCACGGGCAGCAGGCTGACCACCACCGACCACATGATGCGAGGGGTGGAGTCCCGCGCCTTGAGGTGCGGCGAAGCCGTGAGCTCGAGGCGTGGCTCCGTCATGCGACGCGCGTTCGCTGGCGCTGCAGCGCCGCCTTGCTGAGGGCGAACATCTGCGCGAGCGGGATGTTCGAGGGACAGACGTACGAACAGGCCCCACACAGCATGCAGTCCGCCAGAGCCGCTGTCTCCATCTCGTCGTAGCGCGCCGCCTGGGCAAGTTGGCCGAGCAGCGACGGGTTCAGGAACATCGGACAGGCATCGAGACACCGGCCGCAACGAATGCAGGGGTAGGATCGCTTCGGCTTGGATTCCCGTTCCGTCAGCACGATCACGCCGGTCGTCCCCTTGATGATCGGCGCATCGAGATCAGGCTGCGGCGAGCCCATCATCGGCCCCCCGAAGATGATCTCCGACGCATCATCAGTCACGCCGTCGCAGTACTCGAGCACGTCGCGCAGTTTCGTCCCCACCGGCACGATGAGATTCGACGGCCGCCGCACGCCCGGGCCGCTCACGGTCACGATCCGCTCGATCAGGGGCAGCCCCGTCTGAAAGACCTCTGCGATGCAGGCCAGCGAGCCGACGTTCTGCACGACGACCCCGAGGTGGATGGGCAGTTTTCCGGACGGGACCTCGAGGTCGAGAAGCGCCTTGATCAGCATCTTCTCGTATCCCTGCGGATACTTGACCGTGAGCCCCTCGACCGAGATGTCCAGATCGTCCGGGGCGCTGTCACGCAGGATCTCGATCGCGTCCGGCTTGTTCTTCTCGACACCGATCACGGCCCGGTCCACCCCGAGCGCGTGCATCATCACGCGAATCCCGAAGTGTACGCGGTCGGGAAACTCGACCATCGTCCGGTGGTCGGTCGTGAGGTACGGTTCACACTCCGCGCCGTTGACGACCAGCGTATGGACTTCGGTTCCCTCGGGAGGCAGCAGCTTCACATGCGTCGGAAAGGCCGCGCCGCCCAGACCGACAACGCCGGCCCGTTGCACCGCTTCCACAACCTGCTGGGGCGTAAGACCCTCCCAGCGCGGGATGATCCTCGGGCGTGGCACCTGCGGGGAGAAGCGCTCGACCGCGATCCGGACGGTCCGGGCCTGGCTTCCGTCAGGGTGTGGCCACCAGCCGACGTCCGTGACCGTACCGGCCGCCGAGGCGTGGATCGGAACCGACACGAATCCGTCGGCCTCGGCCAGCTTGTCGCCTCGTTCGACGCGGTCGCCGACCCGTGCCAGCAGCTGGGCCGGCTTGCCGCCATGCTGCCGAAGCGGAAGCGCCAGCTCGGCGGGAAACGGCATCCGACGCACCGCGACGTCGGCCGTGAGCCGTTTCGAATCGGGCGGGTGAACCCCGTGACGGAAGCTCAGCCGAAAGGGCATGGCTCGTGGCGCCGCCCGCCGTCCGCGTCTGTCCCCGAGCCCAACCGACGAACGAGACAGCCGGCTAGTTGAACTGCTCCGCCCGCTTCAGCCACTTCTCGAGGTCTTTCTCCTTCGGGTCCAGCGGTGTGCCCGGATGGATGATGCGCGCCGTGCAGCGCTCCGCCGCCTGCACGATCTCGGCGAAAGTACCGGCCTTCGCATCCGCGATGTACGCCTGTTTCTTCTTGTTGTACGCAAACAGCTTGTTGTTGATGTTGATGCACTCGTCGCAGGAGGTGCAGAGCTCGGTATCGACATAGGGATCGAGAACGAGACCCTCTTCCTCTTCTTCCTCCTCTTCGACGACCGGCGCGGGAGCAACCGCTGTGGCCGTATCGGCCGCGGGCGCCTCGGCGGCCGGGGCGATGCCAGCGGCCGGAGCTTCAGCCACCGCGGCGGGGCCGGCCGGCGCCGCCATGCCGGCCAGGGCTGCCGGATCCACGCGAACCGGCTCGAGTCCCGGCGTGGCAGAGGCCCTGGCCACCAGGTCGGCCACCGTCGAATCGCCGTTCGCCTTGATCAGTCCTTCCGCCAGACGGCGCGCGACCAGACCCGGATACGTGGCCTTCAGCTCGGCCAGCCTCGTCTCGTATTCCGCACGCAGGGCCTCGACCCTGGCGTCAAACTCGGCTTCCAGCTCGTCCTCGACGGTGCCCCGGGCCGACGCCGGCACCTCGAGACCCGCCAGCTCCTTCAGCTGATGCCAGAAGAGCAGGCGATCATCGGCCAGCGCGACGATCTCCTCCGACGCGACCAACCGGTCCAGCTGCTTGTCGGATCCGAGCACATAGATGAACGGCGTCTTGCCGTCCCGCTCCTCGGGCGGTGCTGCTACGAACTCGTGGAACGGGACCATTTCGTCGTCCCACGCGTCCCGCGGCACGCGCCGGAACTGCTTCTTGAAGCGTCCCTCCGTCGCCGCCCAATCGGCGATCGTGACAGGCAGCTCCAGAATCTGCTCCTCCCCATCGTCGTCCACGTACTTCAACTCGTACGTCGGCCAGGTGTCTTCCACCGAGGGGTTGCCCGACAGGTCGAGACAGTCGGCGAAGGTGGACCCGGCATCGGGATCGTAGACCAGATGAGCGAACGCCCGGCTCTCGAGTGCCAGCTTCGCGGCGTGCGGTGCCCACTCGTCGGCCAGTCCGTGCTCCACGGGGCACGGCGTGTACACGTTGAACACGGCGGGACGCGGAGACTGCAGGCCCTTGAGCACGCCACCGATCAGGTGCGAGGGCAGCGCCTGCGAGGTCTGAAGCACGTAGGCACCCCGGTGCGCCATCCCGATCAGCGCCAGCTCCTTCCGGGTCTCCTGCTTCCCATGCTGCGCCTTGCCGTACGGCGCCATGTCCGAGACCTGACCGGTGAACCCGCTGGTGCACGCCTGACCACCCGTGTTCGAGTAGACCTGCGTATCCAGGACGATCACCCGGATCGGCTTCCCGGAGGCGAGCAGTCGCGAAAGGTTCTGGAAGCCGATGTCCAGCATCGCGCCGTCACCGCCGATCGACATGACCGGCGGACACATATCGAACTCCTCGTCCGTGAACTCCTTCCAGTCGAGCGTCCGGAATTGCGGTTCGTGGACCTCGGGATCGTAGGACCCGTCCAGCTGTGCCTCGGCGCGTCGCACGACGGCGAAGGCGTCGGCCATCTTCCGCATCTGACCCTCGAAGACGCCGATCGCGATCGACGGGGCGTCCTGGAAGAGATGGTTCACCCACGGATACGGGTAGGGGTTGTAAGGATACGTGCTCCCCCACACCGACGAGCAGCCCGTGCTGTTGGTGATGGACAGGTTGGCCCGGCCCTGGCTGCTCGGCCCCTCGACGTAGCGCCACCGAAGGTCCTTCAGCGCCTCGATCGAGCGTTCGTAGCCCTGCAGGAGCGCCTTCTTCTCGTCGTCCAGATTCAGCTCGACATCGCCCGCGTCGATGCTGGCCAGATCGAGGTCGGCATCGGCCGCGAGCAGCTCTCGCGCCTTCGCGTCTAGGTCGGCGATCAGGCCGTCCAGTCTCTCGACGAAAGCCTCGACTCGCGGCTGCATGAGCGCCTCGACCGCTGAGACGATCAGGTGCACGGCCGTCTTCTCGCCGCACCCCATGCAGGCGCCATCACCACCCACCATCGAGCGGTAGATGTCCTTCTTGAGGAGCAGCGTGGGCAGGACGCCGATCCCCTCCTCGACATCGCTGACGTTGAGGTACCGGTCACGGGTGTCCGGCAGGTTCTCCCACAGCTCCCAGTTACGGCGCAGCTTGTCGACGACCTCGTCGTCCTGCCGCACCGTGACGAGCGCGTCCTCCGGACAGACGTCCACACAGATGTTGCAGCCCTTGCAGGCTTCCGGGCTCACGGTGATCGAGAGGAGCCCGCCGCTTCCCTTCTCCTGCCGCTCCGGCACGTCAAAGAACGGAACGGTCTTGGCCAGCGGGAAGCCCTCGAGCACCGAGTACACGGCCGCGAACTCCTCGTCCAGTGCGCGCTGGCGCTCGACGTCCCAGTCCAGTTTGGCCGACAGGTTCTTGTAGGCGTCCGAGACGACGTTTTCGAACGTCGTGAACGGCACGCCCTTGAGGATCTTGCGCGACTCGCGGGCGAGGTTCTTGGAGACCTGCTTGATCCGATCGAGGGAGCGACCGTTGGCCGCCGTGCGGATGGCCGCGTCGATCACGTCCTCGACGGTGTTCACCACGCCGGGGATCGCCGCATCGGGACACTGCGTCCAGCACTGCGCGCAGCCCGTGCACAGGTCCGGGATGAACTGGGGCACCTCGAAGCGGATGTCCGTCATGTCGCGGATCGTGCTGCTCGCCGCGGGAATGGCACTGAACGCGGCGAACGGATCGGCGATCGGATCCTGGCCGACGTTGCACAGACCGCACACCTGCTCCCAGAACCGCCCCTGATTCCCGATCCCGGGAAGCGCATCGGGGTGGTCCATGAGGTGGGGGATCTGCCCCACCAGAACTTCACCCATTTCCTCGGTCTCGACGTCCTCGGAGCCGTACTCGATCGCCCGAATCTCGTCGTACCCGCGGGTGATCACGCGGAGGTTGTCGCCCACGACCTGCTCACCGAGGTGACCGAACTTCTTGTCGAGCTGTTTGCGGATCCCCTCGAACAGCTGCTCGCGATCCAGGCCCGCCTCGTCCGCCAGCGGAGAGGTGGCGAAGAACGCACCTAAGAAAGCTGTGCCCTGCATCCGGTAACGCAGCTCCGGATCGCTGGCCTCGTCCGTGGCGATCTGGAACGCGTCCAGCGCGTAGACCCTTATCTGCCGATCGCGAATCGTACGACGCGCGTCGGCCGGGAACGATTCCCACAGCTCCTGCGGATCCTCGTCGCTCTGGATCACGAACACGCCGCCCTCCGACAGCCCGGCCAGCGGGTCGGAGTTCCGGAACACGTTCGGATCGGGCGACAGCACCACGTCGACGTGCTTGAGCTCCGCGTTCAGTCGAATCGGCTCGTTCGCGAGCGTCGCGTAGAACGTCGTGGGCTGCCCCTTCTTCTCCGAACCGTACTTGGGGTTCGCCTTCACCTCGAGCCCGAACAGCTCGAACGCGGTGAGCGCGATGTTCTTGCCCATCGTGATGGCGCCCCACCCGCCCACGGAGTGGATACGGATGGACGTCGAGCCCTGCGGAAGCAGGTTGATGTCGCCGGCCGACTTGAGAGACAGCTTTCCGAGCTCCGGATAGTCGTCCTGCAGCCGCTCCTGCCAGATCTCGAGCTTGGGCAGATGCGAGTCTTCGAGGATGAAGTCGATCCCCAGGTAGAAGCGGCGTCGGTGGTCCCCCTCCTCGAGCATGTTGTCGACGGCCGCGATCAGATCGCCCGCCTGCAGATCCCGGCTTCCGAAACCGAAGCCGCCCGAATAGAAATCCGGCACTTCGTCGGCCGCCAGCGCCGGCAGCTCGGGGAACGGCCGCGCACCGTTGCGCTTGCCGTTCCGGGCGCCGCGCGCGGCCCGGCCGTTCTCGACCGTCTGGGCCATGGCGGCGCGGATCTCCCGCAGCAGCGGTGGATCGACCGCGAGCGGCTGATCGAGCCGCTCCAGCACCGTGACGCCCTTCTTCCCCGCCAGCATTCGCGCCACCAGATCGGCCGGGAAGGGTCGGAACATCACGAGATCGAGCACGCCTACCTTGAGCCCCCGCGTGTCCCGAAGGTGGTCGGCGACCACTTCGGCATTCGTGACCACGGAGCCCTGCCCGACGAGCACGTACTCCGCATCGTCGAGTCGGTAGCCCATCACCCGCTGGTACCGGCGTCCGGTCAGCTCGGCATACTCCTCAAACGCCCGATCGGAAAGCGCGGCCACGTGGTCGAAGTAGAAGGGCCTCTGGGCGGCCACCCCCTGCGCATAGCTGTCCTGGTTCTGCACGGTGCCCAGCATGGCTGGATAGTCGAAATCGAAGATCTCCGGGATGCGGCGACGCGTATCGCCGAACACGAGGCGCTGCGCCGGGGTGGGAGATTCGATGATGTCGGCCGGGTCGCCCAGGTACTCCTTCAGCAGCTCCGGCTCGGGCAACTGCACGGACTCGATGACGTGGCTGGTCAAAAACCCGTCCTGCGCCACGGCGCCCGGAGTGAGAGACAGCTCAGCGATCCGATGCGCGATGGCGGTCAGGTCGCCGATGTTCTGCACGTTCTTCGCGAACAGCTGGAAGAAGCCGGTGTCGTCGATCGCGTGGTAGTCGTCGTGACCCGCATGCACGTTGAGGGCGTGCTTGGTCATCGCTCGTGCGGCAATGTTCAACACGTACGTGAGCCGCTTCCCCGCCGCCGCGTACAGCGACTCGTGCATGTACGCGATCCCCTGGCCGCTGGAGAAGTTGGTGGCACGCAGACCCGTCATGCTCATGCCCGCGGTCACGGCCGCGGCCGCATGCTCGCCCTCGGGCTCGAAAAAGATCAGGCGCCGCCCGTGCACGTTCGTCTTGCCGGCCGCGACGGCGGCCGCCCACCCCTCACCCATCTGGGTGGAGGGCGTGATCGGGTACGCGCCCGCTCCCTCGCTCGCCGAGGTCTCGACATGTACGACGGCCGTCCCGCCATCCAGTGCGGTCCGGATACCGGGGTAGCGTACCGGGTCGCCGTCTGCCGTTTTATCTCTTCGCTTGATCATGCTGTCATGCTCCCTACCAGGTCACCCGAGTCCACCGCCGCTTCGCCACGCAGTCGAAGCTCGGCGAACTGCTGCCCCTCCACCCAAACGATCGCGTCCGTCGGACACCTTGCCGTAGCGATCGGATCGGCCAGGTCGTTCTGTGAATAGTCCACGCGAGCCAGGCCGTCGACAATCTCGATCAGTCCCGGCGCGCCGTCCACCGCGCACCGCCCGCAGGCGTTGCAGGCCGCGCGGCACACCTGTTCGGCCTCGTCGCCTTCCAGCAGGTTCTTGCACTGCACGATGAGCTTCTGCTCGAGCGGCATCAGCACGAACAGGTCCAGCGGGCAGGCTTCCACACAGTCGTTGCAGGCCGTGCACTTGTCGGGGTCGACGACCGGCAGATCGTTGATGCTCATGTGGATCGCGTCGAAGTCGCACGAGACCGCACAGTCGGCCAGACCCACGCAACCCCACGCGCACGCCTTGCCCCCCCCGCCCACGGCCACTGCTGCCGCGCAGCTGCCGATTCCGAAGTACTCCGCCTTCGTCTCCGCGACGTCCGAGCCGCCGGCGCACAGGAGCCGCGCGACACGCTTTTCCGCCTCGCCCGCGTCCACACCCAGCATCGCCGCGACCTGCTCCACTTCCAGCTCGCCCAACACCGTGCATCCGGCGGGCGCGATCTCTCCCCGGACGGCCGCCTCGGCGAAGGCGCGACACCCGGCCAGGCCGCATGCGCCGCAGTTCGCGCCGGGCAGCACGTCCGTTACCGCGTCGATGCGGGGGTCCTCCCACACCTTGAACTTGCGGTTGACCAGCGCGATGAGGGTTCCGAAGGTGAGCCCCACCCCGCCCAGAATGGCGACCGCGTTCAGTGCCTCTCCCATCGCGAACCTTCTACCCGTCCGTCACCGTCGTGTGGCAGCCCGCCTCACAGATCGGAAAGGTCCGCCTGCGTGAGCAGCCACGCCGCCAGGCGGTCGACTCTTTCGTCGGCAGGAGACGCAGCGGCAGCCGTCGGTTCCACAGGTCCTGCTGCGGAAGGCGCTCCCGCGCCCGGCGTCGCGGCCGCCGACGGGCTCGTCGAACGGGCCTTCATCGCTGCCAGCTGCCGCAGCTCTTCCCTCTGCTGGAAGACCGACAGCGAGCCGAGTCGTCGACGCGGCTCCTCCTCGGGCAGATAGGCGATCTCGAGCCGGATCGGTTCGCCGTCCGTGCGCGGCTCGTGCGCGAACAACGCGGCGCCTTCCGGCACGACAGCGCCGATCGCCGGCCCCTCCGTGGTCGAAAGACGCTTCAGGTCGGCGGGATCGCCGGTCTGCAACACGAGGACTCCCGGACTGACGAGCCGCACGAGGGGCGCGGGAGGCGACTCACCCTCGATGAGCAAGACGAGCTTCTGGGCACCGTCGAGGAATTCGGCCAGGCCCGCAGCCCGCACGTCGCCCCCGGCCACCTCGATCGCGAGAGGCGGCGCGAGCTGGCGCTCGGCGCGACTCCACAGCCGGAAGGGGAAGGACGCCAGCCAGGCGTCGTGCGTCTGCGGATCGTAGCCGCCCCGCCTCGCCGCCTCGAACACCCGCGCGGCGCCGAACGCTCGACCCGCTTCCGCCAGTGCTCGTCCTACCGCTTCCGTCAGGTCGCCGCCGGGATCCACGCGCACGAAGTGCAGCTCGTCACCCCGTTCGATCAGCCCTGTAAGAGCGTCGAGCGCTCTCTCCATAGGCTCGAGCGACACGTTCTCCGATCCCTCGGCCTCGGAAACGAGCTCGGCGAACTTCTTCGGATCGATGCGACCGCTTGCGAACGGACCCAGCTCGCCGGCGACCCGATCGGCACCGCCATCGGGATCCGGCGAGCGGTGGGCCACGACGTAGCTCCGCACCTGGTCGGCCGTGACGACCAGCGTGGAGTGAAACGTCTCCCGGACGGTCTCGAGGGCCGCTTGCGCCCGATCGAGGCGCGTGGACGCACCGGGGCCCGCACCCGACGGTTCGCCTTCGGTAAGGTCTTCAGCCGCGTCCTGCGCGGACGCCGTAGCCGCCTCCATCTCCGGCTCGGCATCCGGCACGCGATCGGCGACCTCCCCCGCTGCGAGGTCAGCGTCCGGCTCGATGGTCTCCGGCGTGACGACGGGATCAGACGGCATGACGGTCCAGCTCCCGATTGAGAATGTCGATCTTTTCCTCCACCGAAAACGCCGGCAGCGAGCGCGTCTCCTCGTATCGCGGCCTCGACTCATCCCGGAAGAAGACCCCGAGTCGGATCTTGTCGTCCGTCTCCGCCAGGTGGCGCGCCGCGCGTATATCCAGGGGGTCGTGCGTCTCCCGGTTCTTGTAGATCTTCTCCAGCCCCTCGACGTTCAGACCCCGCTCGTGCTCCAACAGCACGACCAGGTCAGGATCCTTTACGTAGTCCGCGAACACGTCCGCGGTGAACTTCGGGCAGCGCTGCAGGATTCGAACAAACGCGAAGCCCCGGTGCCTATGGGCCGCCTGAATCGTGGCATACAGGTGGGGCGGGATCCACTCGGCGGTCTGGGCCACGAACGAGGCGTTGGTCACGCCGAGCGTCGCCTCCAGCGGGTTCAGGGCCGGCAGGTAGCTGCCGTAAGGCTGTGTGTTGGTCGAGTAGCCGAGCGGCGTCGTCGGCGACGTCTGGTTCTTCGTCAGCCCGTACACCTCGTTGTCCAGCATCAGGGCGACCATGTCCACGTTGTACCGGGTCGCGTGGATCCAGTGGCCGGCACCGATCGACACGCAGTCGCCATCGCCCATGACGGCAAAGACGTTCAGCTCCGGCCGGTTCAGCTTGATCCCGGTCGCCACCGGCAGCGCGCGACCGTGAAGCCCATGGAATCCGTACGCAGTGATGTAGTGCGGGAACCGGCTCGAACAGCCGATTCCGGAGACGAATACGGTCTTCTCGGGCGCCAATTGCTCTTCGGCCATCAGGCGCTGCACCGACGTGAGAACGGAGTGGTCGCCGCAGCCGGGGCACCAGCGTGCGCGGGCGCCCTCGAAATCGGCCATGCTGTACTCACGCTCCTCGCCCTGCTCCAGCCACAGCAGCGAGCAACCTGTCGCGCTCACTGTGCACCTCCCTCCGGCGCGTTCGCCCTGATCACCTCGTGTATGACGCCGGGTCGCAGCGGCTCCCCCAACACCCGCGTCCAGCAGTCCACGTCGACGAGCGTCACGGCCCGCAGGAGCCAGGCCAGCTGCCCTCGCCGGCGATTCTCATCGGTAATGTAGGGGGCGTTCGCCTCGTCGCTGTAGTTGATCTCTATCGTCATGACCTTCTTGAACCTCTTCAAAATCTCCTTGATTCCGGGCTCGAGCGGCGAGAGGAACGTGAGGTGGAGCGACGAGACGGATCGGCCCTCCGCCCTCGCGCGGTCGACGGCTTCCTCGATCGCGCCCTTCGTGCTTCCCCAGCCGACCACGAGCAGATCGCCCGAGTCGTCGCCATTCACGGTCGGCGGTTTGAGCAGACTCTGGAGCACGGCGATCTTGCGGCTGCGCATGTCGGCGCCGCGCTGATTGATGTCGGACGCATACGCGACCTTGCTGTTCTCATCGTGTGCCAGGCCCGTGGCGGTGAACTCGCCGCCGGGCTGACCCGGAACGAACCGCTTCGACAGCCCGGTTCGTTCGTCCCACTCGTACGGAGCTACGCCTTCGGGAACCGGACTCAAGTCCGGCTGCACCGCGTGCCACTCCGGATCCAGCGACGGCCGGGTGAATGGCTGCACGCCGGTCGCCAGGTTCGCATCGGACAGCACGATGACCACGGTCCGGAAGGTCTCGGCGATGCGTCGCGCCGTGACCATGATCTCGAAGCACTCCTGAATCGTGGCCGGAGCGACCACCACATGCGGTGCGTCGCCGGGCTGTCCGAAGATGGCGGCCAGCAGGTCGGACTGCTCCACCTTGGTCGGAAGGCCGGTGCTCGGTCCGCCCCGCTGCACATCCACCACGACGAGCGGCACCTCGATCATGATCGCCAGGCCGATGAACTCCGTCTTGAGCGCGAGCCCCGGTCCGGAGGTGATTGTGAACGCCACCTTTCCCGAATACGAAGCACCGATCGCGACGCCCGCCGCAGCGATCTCGTCCTCCGCCTGGTGCACGACTCCGCCGAATTTCTCGAACACTTCGCCCAGGTAGTGCGAGACCGACGTGGCCGGCGTGATCGGGTACATCGCAGCCAGCTCCATGCCAGCGGCGATGGCTCCCAGCGCGACGGCCTGGTTCCCGTTCATCACGACCATCGGCTGTTCCGACGGTACGCGGGGCACTTCGACTTGGAAGTCCAGATGCTCCTCGGCCCACCGTACTCCCAGCTCGAGCAGGTCGACGTTCCGCTGGTAGACCTCTTCGGACTTGCGGCGGAAGGCGTGGGCGATCTGGGCTTTCACGAGCTCCATATCGAGGTCGTGGATCCAGGCGAGCAGGCCCAGCGCGAACATGTTCTTGCCACGCTGCGGATCGTCGACGACGGTCAGGCTCTGCTCTTCCATGGGAACTTCGATGATGCGGTAGCCGGCCGCAGAGAGCTCCTCCATCGCCGACTTCCATTCCGCGCGAATCGCCTCGTCCCGGTGCTCTTTCCACATGTTCTCGAGCAGTACGACCGCGTCCGGCTCGAGCGCGTCCAGGCGGTGCCTGGCCAGCAACACCTGCTCGTTGAAAGCGACGACCAGATTGGTTCTGTCGCCCCAGTTGGTCACCGGTTTGGAGCCGATCCGAATGCGGTTGCCGCTGGCCCCGGCCGGAAGCCGCGCCGGCGGCTGGATCTCGGCCGGGATGATCTCGACCGTCCACACGCCGTTGCCCATCTTCGCGCTCACGGTGCCGAAGATCTGTCCGCACTTCTGGGCGCCTTCGCCGGAGTCCGAGACGACCTCTACCGTGTGTAGATCCGTGTGCCGCACGTTCACGGTCCGAGCGCGCTCCTCCGTCGCGATCGACTCGGGGCCGTCGATCGGCGTCTTCGTCGGCATGCTATTCTCTCTCTATCCGTTGAGTCGCCTGGTCGTCCTACGCGGGGTACAGTAAGCGTCGGGCTCTCGTGGTCAATCGCGCGTCGAGCGCGCGCTCTGGAGTGAAGCCCCAAGCTCCCGGTACCGGCCTCCCATCACCTCGCTCTAATCGTTCCTTCCGCCTCCGCCAGTTCCGCGAGCTCTCTCCCCGCTGTCGATCGGGTCAGGCACGTGGTGGGCACGCAACCCAATGTAACCCTTCAAGAAGTACGCCTCGACACTCTTCGCGTTCGATCCGAGGAGCGCATCGAGGCAGGCACTCTCACGGCGTCACGACCCAGCGCACTCCCTCGCCGCGTCGGAGACGATCGAGGCCCTCGTTGATCTCATCCAGCGGGATCGTCCCGCTCACGATCGGGTCCAGCTGTATGTGTCCGCTTTCCACGAGTCCCATGATCGCCGGGTAGTCTCCTCCCCCGCACCCCAGGCTCCCGACCAGCTCCAGCTCGAAGAACATGAGCCGAGCGGCCGACACGGTCACGGGCTCTGCCGAGTAGCCGATCACGCACAGTCTTCCACCGGTGCGAAGCAGAGAGAACGCTTGCTCGATCGTGGCCGGCTTGCCGATGGCTTCGAACGCGATGTCGACGCCGCCACCAGTCAGTTTGCGCACGTACTTGTCGAGCCGGTCGTGCTCGCGTGGGTCGATCACTTCCTCTGCGCCGAGCGTCCGCGCCAACTCAAGCCGTTCCGCGTTGAGGTCGATGGCCAACACCCGGCCGCCGGCGATCGTCGCGCACTGAACGACGTTCAGCCCGACTCCGCCGCAGCCGACGACCGCCACGACATCCCCCGGTCGCACCCGCCCACGGTGCTTCACAGCGTGGTACGGGGTCGATATCGCGTCCGCGATCACGCAGGCCTTCTCGAGCGGCAGCGACTCGGGAACCGCCACGAGCTCGTCGGCGGGTGCGGTGAAGTACTCCGCGTAGGCGCCGTCCACGTGGTTGCCGAACATGACCAGCGCCTCGCACAGGTTCTCTCGACCGGAACGGCAAAACCGGCAGCGCCCACAGGAAACGACGGAGGGAACGAGGACCCTGTCGCCCGGCGACCAGGCCTCGACCCCGTCCCCCACCTCCTCGACCACGCCGGCCGCCTCGTGACCCAGAACCACGGGAGGCGGTTTGAAGGTCTTCACTCCGTGATCGAGGTAATGAAGATCGGTGTGGCACATGCCGCACCCCGCCACCCGAACGAGTGTCTCGCTCGGCTTTGGCGTCGGTCGGTCGATCTCCGTGACTTCCAGCGCCGGTCCGCTACCCGTAAACACGGCCGCCTTCATGGTCGACTCCTTGTGTAGATCACTCGAAACAGCGACAGGGCCGCGGCGCACGTCTCACAAACCTCTTCGAGGTCGTCCGGCCCGGGTGGCTCCAACCGCACCTCGAGCCCCAGCGACTCGTAAAGCTCGACGGCCTCCTGCAGACGCGGAGGAGCCGCGACGAAGCGTCGCTCCCACCCCGCCTCGTCCGTCGCCGACGCCTCGCCTCGTCCTTCGTCCGTTGCCACGGCATTCCCCGCGTTACGCGGCCTCCAGCATGTCGAGGCGCCGGCGCGCAAGGACAGCCGCGCCGATCGCGCCCGTGAACTGGACCAGCTCGCCCTCGGGGACGTTCACCCCCTCTGCCAGGTGCTCGCGGAGCAGGCGAACCATCGTCGGGAAGCGATTGATACCCCCGACGAGGGTAAACTCCGGTTCCATGCGAACACGTTTCATCAGGCGAACCGATTTCTCGATCAACGAGTCCATGGCTCCGAACATGATCTCGCCCGGCGCCCGTCCCTGACTCACGTGATTGATGACTTCCGACTCGGCGAACACGGCACATACGCCGGAGATCGGTACGGACTCCTGCGTGGCCTCGACGAGCGGGCCGATCTCCTCGATCGTGTATCCCAGGTAGCGGGCGGTCTTCTCGAGAAACGCTCCCGTTCCCGCAGCGCACTTGTCGTTCAGCCGGAAGTTCAACACGCGACCCCGCTCGTCCAGCCGCATCGCCTTCATCGTCTGTCCGCCCACGTCGAGCACCGTCCGCGTGCCGGGATAAAAGGCGCGCGCACCCCACGCGTGGGCGGTGAGATCGGTCACCTGCAGGTCGCGGGCCGAGACGCGGTGACGACCGTGTCCGGTCGTCGCGAGGTACGAGATGTCGGATCGCGCGATCTCCGCCCGCTCGAGCGCGATGCCCAGCGCCTCGCCCGCGGCTTGCTCCAGCTTGAAGCCTGTCGGTCGCATTCCGGTTCCGGTCAGCACGCCGTCCTCGCTGACGAGGGCCGCCTTCGTATACGTCGAACCGACGTCGATCCCAGCCGTCACCCGCATACCGTTCATCCTCTCTCCTCGCCTGTCCTGCCGGCGCTCTCAGCCCTCGCCGACGGCCCGGCGAGCGGGGGCTTCCTGGAGCTGTGCGCGCTCCAGTGCAAACAGCGCGGCGCCCAGCGCTCCCATGAAGTGAGATTCCTCGCTCACGTTCGTCGGAACGCCCAGCGCCTCGTTCATGACCTTCACCATCGCCTCGTTGCGGGCGACACCACCGGTGAACGTGATCTCGTCCTCGATCCCGACCCGGCGCAGCAGGCCGAAGGAGCGACTGCCGATGGAACGATGGACCCCGAGCAGGATGTCCTCGACGGCCTTGCCGCGGGCCAGCCACGAGAGGACTTCGGATTCGGCGAACACGGTGCACGTCGTACTGATCTCCACCGGCCGCCGGCCCCGAAGCGCGGTCGGGCCCAGCTCGGGGAGTTCCAGACCAAGCGCGGCGGCGGCCGACTGGAGGAACCGACCTGTCCCGGCCGCACACTTGTCGTTCATGCAGAAATCCAGCACCTCCCCACCCGGCTCGATGCGGATCGCCTTCGTGTCCTGCCCCCCCATGTCGAGGACGGTTCTCGTCTCGGGAAACATCTCGGCCGCGCCTCGGGCGTGGCACACGATCTCCGTCACTTGGTCGTCGCCGAACTCGACCTTGTAACGGCCGTAGCCCGTGCCGATGACGTAGGCGACGGCCTCGGGGTCGATCTCTCCGGCCCGGAGCGAGTTCTGAAACGCGGTCTCGGCGGCGACCACCACGTTGGCCCCGGTGTCGATCAGGCTCCGGCCGGCGATCGCTCCCGACGCGTCGACGACGATCGCCTTCGTCTGGGTAGATCCGACGTCCACCCCGGCGGCATATGGCATGAGCAACCTCCGACCCTTAGTCCGACGCCGACGCGGAGCCGGCGATCCGGATCTCGCGGGAACGCAGACCCTCGAAGAAGGCATCGATCCGGTTCTTGAGCTGCGCCTCGGAAACGACCCGCTTGTCCATCATGTCCGACTCGATGTACAGCGCGAGAACGTCGCGCTCTTCCAGGATGACCCTGCGGCTGGCCGCCAGACCCGTGGACACGGTTCGGCAGCTCTTCACGGGGTGATAGACGACGCCATCGACGTCATACTCGTCGATCGACTGGATCAGGGCCCGATCAGGGAACATCAGACTGTCCGTGGCCTCTCGTACCCCGAGCAGAAGACCTTCGGCCAGGCTTCCCAGCGGGTCTTCCAGATCGTACTCGAAATCGCGGTTCAAGCCTCCGGAGGCGAACCACGTGTACGTGGAGCTCACGAACGTGCCGCCCCACTCCGCAAACAGCTCGTAGAACCGACGGAAGATCGGGTAGCAGGGCACACCCACGAACACGAGCCGGTAGTGCTCGTCCGACTCTCCGCGCGGCCCCAGGCCGTCCGCGATCCGAGCCTCCATTTCCTCCACGAGGTTCTCGAAATAGAGCGCTCCCTCCTCGGTGCCCCGCAGCGCGTTGGCCACACCCAGATAGATGGTCCCCTCCAGCATCGCGTCGAAGGGGGCGGGAGACTGCCGGTTCAGCTCCAGCACGCGCCGCCAGTGCCGTCCCATCTCGTTCGTGAGGCGCAGCACCTCGCGGCAGCGGTCGATGTCGAACGGGATCCCCGTCACCCGCTCGCACACCTCGATCAGCTCGCGGAGCTGGTGCTCGACGTAGCGGCGATCCGCCTCGAAGGAATCGGCGTCGAGGAAACCTCCACCCAGACGCGAGGCCCAGTCCGGAGTCTCCACGGGCTCCCCGGCTCGTCTGAGCGGCACCGGGACTCTGGAGCCGGGCGTGTCAAAGGTAAAGATCGGCGCCTCGTACATCCGCTCCCAGATCTCGGCCCACTTGATGTACGTGCTGCAAGCGTTGGTCAGCACCGCCACGTCCGGAGGCGGAATCCGGCCCATCGGATGCTCGCCGCTGCGAACCTGCACGGCGTAGTCGGCCTTGACGTAGCCACACACGTCGGGCGAGAAGCCGTGGTCCTCCGCGAGGTTCAGGTACTCGTCGGCGACCTTGCGCACGGCTGTCTGGAGCGAGTTGATCTCCGGGAACACGACGTGCAGATCGAAGCACCGCAGGAGCTCGACCAGGCTCCCCATCACGAACACGTACGCGGCCTTCTCTCCCCGCTCGGGCGCGCTCGTCAGCGCGGCGTACCACTCCTCGAACAGGCGCCGACCGTCGCTCGCGCCCCGTCCATGGACGTCCGTCGCCGCGGTCACGGCTGCTCCTCCCTCGGCCATCAGTGCCTCTCCCTTACCTGGAGAACGAGAAGCTCCTCCTCCCAGTCCTCGGAGGCGAAGAGGACGTTCTCCACGAACGTCTCGAGCTGGATCTGGAGCTGACTGAAGCTCGTCATCTTCTCCTCGAACTCGGTGAGGAAGTACGGAATGCCCTCTTCCTCGAGCGCCTGACCGTAGGCGACCTGCTCGTCGAGCCCGGGCTCGCACATCTTCGCCGCGGACACGATGGCGGCCTCGGCTCGCGAATCCCGGATTCGCTCGAGCAGCATCTTCTCTTTCGGCTTGCGGGCGTCGTGTTGGACCGGACTGTAGGAGGAGCTGTTCAGATACGCGTCGGCCAGCGCATGGAGCGGCTCACCGTCCGTAGCGACGTCCTCCACGAGCCAGCGCAGCCCGATCAGCAGATCGTCATCGACCACATAGCAGAACTCCGCGATCGAGCGAAGCAGGTCGAGGGGCGGCTGTTCGCAGAAGCCCCCCTCGAACACGACGCGCATCTTGTCCTGTGGGCGTGCCGCACGCTCTCGAATCGCGGGCAGCGCCCGTTCGAGGAGCGCGTTGTGCTCCTCCCGGCCGATCAGCCCGCCCACCGCCAGCAGGCAGTACGCCTCGTCCACCGACAGAAGCCACGGCGTCTCCCGCTTCACCTCGTACAGGTCGCGGAGCAGCTTCCGATTGCGGTTGAACACGCGGATCGAAGCCCGCAGATCGTCGTCCGTCACCCGCCGCCCGACGATGTCCTCCATCTCGGCCAACAGGCGGGCGTACTCTCCCTCCAGGTAGCGAGCGGCGAACCCCGAGCTCGCGTTCTGCGGGAAGTAGAGGAGTCGGGCCGGCTGTGGGAGGTTGCGGGCCCAGATCCCGGCCAGGTTGCGTGCGGCGTCACAGATCGGGTGGGTGACGAACAGGTCCACTTCCAGCCGCCCGGTCAGCGCCAGCTCGAGCGAGCTGCGCAGAATCGAGCATATATAGGAGCCGAAGTGCGAGTCCGCTTCACGGCGCTCGACCGGGGCTCCGCGCACCTTGACGGGGAGCATTCCGGCGGCGTGGGCGAGCTCCTCGGGGAAGTACACCTGGAAGTGTCCCAGCACCTTGCCGCCCGCGTCCCGCCACCGCCTCACCGTCGGCGGATCGGGGGCCTCGACCAGGTCGCGGCAGTGCTCGAGCGTCTCGTCCAGCCCCGCACCGGGTGCCAGCTCGAGCAGACGGGGGACCGTGACAGGGTCACGCCCGGACGTCGTGTTCGAGGGGTCGGTCACGCGTCGCTCCACACCGGATCTCGCTTCTCCATGAAGGCACTCAGTCCTTCACGAGCGTCGTCGAGATTCATCAGCTCGTCCAGATACAGTCGCTCCGCGGCCTCGATCGCTCCCGTCGGCTCTCCGAGCTCACCCTCCCGTGTCGCGCGCTTGGCGAGGCGCAGAACCGGCCGGCTGAGCGAGGCCAGCTTCTCGGCGTAGGCAGCCACCGCCGCGTCGAAGATGTTCTCGGCGACCACGCGCGTGACCAGTCCCCAGCCGAGCGCCTCCTCCGCCGTGAACACCTCCCCGGAGAGGATGAGGTCCAGCGCCCGCTGACGTCCCAGAAGTCTGGGCATGAGCACGGCCGCCACCGGCGGGAAAGCGCCGAGGCGGATCTCGGGCTGACCCAGCTTCGCTCCCGCCCTGGCGAGGACGACATCGCACGCGAGCACGAGCTCGCACCCTCCGCCGAGGGCCGCGCCGTTCACGGCGGCGATCACCGGCAGCTGCAGGTCCAGGAGCGTACGGATCGCGCTGTGGAACAGCTCGAGGGTTGTGCCGATCCGCTCCGGCGTGTGGTCGGCCACATCGACGCCGGCGCAGAACGCCTTGCCCTTGCCGGTGAGGACCAGCGCCCGCGCCCCGGCGTCGTCGGCGACGGCCGTCAGGGCATCATCCAGCTCCCGCAGAAGCGGAATGTGCAGGACGTTCAGTGGCGGGCGGTCCAGCGTCAGCCGTGCGACCCCGTGGGCCTGGTCGAGGTGTAGGAATTCGCCCTGCATGCGTCAGTCTCCGTTCCCGGCCGGCGTGTCACCCAGCGGAGCTCCGCACGCTCCGCAGAACGCGAAGTCGTCCGGGAGCGCCTTCGCGCCACAGGCGCCGCATTCGGCCGTGTACGCACCCCAGGCCAACTCGCTCGACTCCCCACGCGCCATGCGATCGCGGACGAGCTCATAGCGCGGAGCGCGCTTCTCGACGAACGCCTGCATCCCTTCCAGCGGCTCCCAGCACGCGTAGTGCAGGGCCAGCCAGTCCTGGGCGTGGCGGACCGTCGAGTTCCAGGCGAAGTCCTTGAGGAAGTTGACCTGCTGTTTCGTGTAGCGCTGGCACTCGGGAAAGGACGAGAGGAGCCGGCGAGCCACATCGTCGACGAACGCGTCCAATCTCGTGAGGTCGATCTGGAAGTCGTCCTCCTTCTTGTGCGCTTTCTTGATCTCGTCGTCCGTCGCCTCTTCGATCCACTCCTCGCCGCGCCGCACGGTGGGAACGACCCAGTTGACGAGGCCCCACTCGCAGGCCTTGTGCGCGGGGATCACCTCGTTCAGGTACAGGATCTCGCGCGCCCGCTTGTCGCCCACCACCAGGGGCAGCCACTGCGTCGAACCGCCGCAGGCGACCGAGCCGACGTGCGACCCCACCTGCTTGACGTAGGTATGCTGTCCGATCACCGAGAGATCGCAGGCCAGCTGGCTTTCGTTGCCGCCGCCCACGGCCATCCCGTTGAGACGGGCCACCACCGGCTTGCCCGTGTTCAGGATGCTCTCGATATAGGCGCGGAAGAGCGCCATGTACTTCCAGTAATCCCTCGGCGTGCGGACGTAGAAATCGGCGTACTCCTTGACGTCACCACCCGTGCAGAAGGCCCGATCGCCAGCCCCTGTGTAGACGATCACGCCCACCTCGTCATCGAATGAGGCGTCACGGAACGCCGTCGCCAGTTCCTCCAGCGCGGGTGTCGAGTACGCGTTGTATCGATGCGGGCGGTTGATCGTGATGCGCGCGACCCGGTCACCCTTCTCATACAGGATGTCCTTGAACGCAAAGTCCTCGACCGGTCGCGTTTCGAACATTCTCTTCGCCGCGCTCTCGCGGGCCGGCTTCTCTGTCACAGTCGATGTGCTCATGAGTCCTCGCTTACTGCTCCCGAGATTCGTGAGAGGGCGAGTCGGCGGGCGTGCTTTGCCCGACCCGCCCCGCAGGTCCTGCTTCTCCGCCTCCGTTCAACAGGCCGCCGACCAGCAGACGAGCGAACTGGGCTCCCAGCTCCGGCGAGTCGAGCGAGCCCTCGGGGCGGTACCAGCGTGCGATCCAGTTGATCGCGCCGAGAATGGCGAATACGGCGAGCTTCGGATCGACGGACCGGAATTCCCCGCTTTCGCACCCGTCCGCGATGATCCGCCGCAGCCGGCGCTCGTATCGATCGCGCGCCTCCACGACCTCCGCCTGGTGCTCGGGCGACAGGGCCGCGATTTCGAACGCGAGGGAAGAGCCCTCCAGCGTCTCGATCATGACGCGCACGTGCTCGCGCACCACGTGCATCAGCGCCTCCGTGGGACTCTCGGTCGACTCGGTCTCCTCGAGCACGCGGTCCAGCTCGTCGAGAGAGCGCCGGTGGCACTCGTACAGAAGCGCTTCTTTGTCCGAGTAGTAGTAGTAGAGCGCGGTTTTCTGGAGTCCCAATCGCCCGGCGATTTCCTCCAGAGTCGTACCGTGGTAGCCTCGCTCGCGAAAAGCCCTCAGCGCCGCATGAAGGATCTCGTCACGCCGACGACGACGCTTCTGGGCCACGTGCGACGACGCCGTCTGGCCAGCCCCTGCCGTCTTCGAATCTGGAAGCTGTGCGGATGCCATGCGACTCCACCCGAGTATTTTTTGAACGTTGGGTCAAATTTCGTCGGATGGGCGGGTGACGTCAAGCGTGCGCGGAACGCGGAGCCGGGAGGGGAGTGTCAGATCCGTAGGTCACTTGCGGAACATGGTTACATGGGCTGGATTTCGGACATGCACATAGAGAACCGGGTGCCAAATGCTCTATTCGAACCGTTGTGAACACGCGTTGCGGGCGCTGACCTATCTGGTGAGACAACGGCCCGGCGCGCTGACACGGACCAGCGAGATCGCCCGCGCCGAGGGAATTCCCCTACCCCTCCTCGGCAAGGCGCTGCAGCAGCTCGTCCGAGCGGGGATCTTGCGGTCGGGGCGTGGGCCAAAGGGCGGATATGCGCTTGCGTATCGGCCGGCGGACATTTCGTTGCTGGAGATCAGAAAGGCGATCGACGGTACGTCGGACCTCACGCGGTGTGCCGTGGGCCTCGCCACGTGCACCGACGAGACACCGTGTCCCCTGCACGAGACGTTCAAACCGCTGCGGGAGTCGATCGCGGCGTACCTCGAGACGACGACACTGGAGGATCTCGCGAAAGGACTGTGGAGAAAACAGGCGGTTCTGGCTCAGTCGTCCATCCGCGAGCCGACCAGGCGACCGAGCGCCCAGCGCAACCGCCGGTGAAGGTAGGTCCGGTTCTCGTGAAACTCGACGTCCAGCCGCCGAGCCCCTCGATAGTCGATGAAATCCAGAATCCGAGCGCGCCCGCCCCTCGAGTTGAGCTTTGAAGCCGGAAAGAGCCCGACGTTGCTTGGGTAGGAGTCCACGAGCTCGGCGATGCGCGCGTGATAGAAGTCCCAGTACCTCCCGACCGCGCGCGCCTTGTCAGGCTCGTCGAAGCTCGGAAAGCACGCGTCGAACTTGTGCGCCGTCCAGCGGGTTCCGTCGTGGTCGTACCAGTGGTTCGTGCCCCGAGTCTTGAGGAGAAAACTCTTCACGACCTTGGCCCTGTCCCGCTGGAGACAGACGAACCTGGCGTCGGGATAGCGCTCGAGGAGGAGCTCGACGTAGGGCAGGTAGTAGGTCCCGATATCCCCGAAATACGCGTCGCCCTCGTCTCTCGCTCGACGGGCGAGCAGGCCGATCCACGACGCGATCCGGTCCTCGTCCCCCGCCCAGCGGAAGATGTGGTACCTCTCATCCAGGAAGCCCTCGTGCCGGATGGTCATGTCGGGCTGGGCGCTCAAGAAACGGCTCAGAGACACGCTGCCGCTGCGGCCCGTGCCCAGGCCGATCACGAGGCGGGAGCCCGCCGGGGGTGTGCTCGTCATGAGGCGGAAGATGCGCCGTCCCGACCCCGATCCCAAGGCCTGATCCCGAGGGAGCCGTCGGAACTCGCCGGAGGGGGTGGCCCGTCTCGGGCCGGTGCCGTTATATGCGAGATGGCGCTTCGTCCGTCGAGGACCATCGACCACCGGCGCCGGCAGTGGCTGCCGGCGCCGAGAGGATGCGCGTGAGCCTGCAAGTCGATCGGATCGAGCTTCGGGAGATTCAGCTCCCCCTGCGGGAGCCGTTCCAGATCTCCTCCGGGACTACGACGGATCGGCGGATCGTGCTGCTCGAGCTCGGACACCCCGATGGCCCGAGCGCGTGGTCGGAGTGCGTGGCGGGCGAGCTTCCCAACTACTTTCCGGACACGACCGACACGGTGTGGCTGGCTATTCGCGAATGGCTCGCGCCGCGCGTGCTCGGCAAGTCCTTTGGCCACCCCGCCGATGTCGCCGCCACGCTCGCGAGGGACGTCCGCGGTCATCTCATGGCCCGGGCGGCCGTCGAGATGGGGTTCTGGGGGCTCGCCGCCGTGATCGAGAACGTGCCCCTTGCCGAGTTGATCGGTGGAACGCGTGCCGAGGTCGCGACCGGGATTTCCCTCGGCATCCAGAATAGACCTGAGGACCTTGCCGAAAAGGCTCGGGACGCCTTCGCGGAAGGGTACCGGAAGGTCAAGATCAAGATCCGTCCGGGCGAGGACGTGTCGTTCGTACGTGCAGTCCGTGAGGCCGTGGGCGAGGACGCGCCGCTCGCAGTGGACGCCAACGCGGCGTACACGCTGGACGACAGCGACTCACTCGGCATGCTCGACGAGCTGGGTCTGTTGATGATCGAACAGCCTCTCGAGGGAGGCGATCTGGTTCGCCACGCCGAGCTCCAGCGACGGCTTGCGACCCCGTTGTGTCTCGACGAGTCGATCACCGGGCTGGCCAGCGCCGAGGACATGATCGCGCTCGCCAGCGGCCGCATCGTGAACGTCAAACCCGGCCGCGTGGGCGGATTTCGGGATTCGCTCGCGATCCACGACGTGTGCGAGGCCGCCGGGGTCGGCGTGTGGTGCGGCGGGATGCTGGAGAGCGGGATCGGCCGCGCCTACAATGTCGCGCTCGCCTCCCTCCCCAACTTCGTCTTTCCCGGCGATCTGTCGCCCAGCCATCGATACTGGGAGAAGGATATCGTGAAGCCGGAGTGGACGATGAGCGCCGATGGGTACGTAACGGTCCCCCGGGACGATGCGGGTCTCGGGATCGAAGTCGACCGACACCGCATCGAAGATCTGACGGTGCGGTCGGAGCGTCTTGTATGAACAGAACGAGGCCGCATACGAGGTCGCCGCGATGAACGACGGGTCCAAGCACTCAGACACGGGTCCGGAGGAGCGTATCGACTCGGTACCGATCTCACCGGAGGAGGTCGGCTGCAGCCGTCTGACTTCGCTCAACGAGTTTCGGGAATGCGAGCGGCTGCAGAGGGAGACCTGGGGCGATGGTTTCCGCGACATCGTCCCCGCCTCTTTGCTCGCGGTCGCGCAGAAGGTCGGCGGTCTCGTGGCTGGAGCCCTCGACGCGGACGGTCAGATGCTGGGCTTCGTGTTCAGCCTGGCCGGTCTCGTGAGGGGCGATGCGGTACACTGGTCGCACATGCTCGCCGTGGAAAGACGGGCCCGCGGCATCGGGCTCGGCAGGCGCCTGAAGCTGTTTCAGCGCGAACAGGTGCTCGCCGACGGGATCGAGCGGATCCTGTGGACGTTCGATCCGCTGGTCGCTCGGAACGCGCATCTGAACTTCAACCGTCTGGGCGTCGCGGCGGTCGAGTACGTGCCGAACATGTACGGTCGCGATATGAGCAGTCCGCTACACGGGGCAACGGAGACGGACCGGCTCGTGGTCGAGTGGCTCCTCGACAGCCCGCGCGCGCGGTGGTCGATCGAGGAGGCACCGGCCGCGGCGCCCATGCTGACGCTGGCCGACACGCCGATCGTCCGACCCGAATTCGGTTTGCCCGGCGCGCCCGCGCCGCACTCCGAGGATCTGCCTGAGGAGAACACGGTTCGGCTGGAGGTCCCCGAGGACATCGTCTACATCTTCGAGCACTCACCGGCCGAAGCGGAAGCCTGGCGCAAGGTGACCCGGGTCGCGTTCCTCACGTACCTGCGTCGGGGCTACGCGATACGAAGCTTCTACCGCGACCCGAGCACGAGGCGATGCTTCTACGTGTTCAGGCGACCTTGATCGTCAGCCCGCCGTCTTGCAGCTGTTGACCCCCAGCAACGAATTGGCCGGGCAGAAGCGCACGAGGGCCGTGATCAAAGCGATCGCCGCGACCACCCAGGCGACCGTGGCAAGAACGCCGGACAGGATCCCGGTCAAGTTCAGGACGACGAGAACGAGGCCCAGGACGATCCGCCCGGCCCGGTCAGCTCCCCCCACGTTCGGTTTCATCGGTTCCTCCGTATCAGGATTCGCGGTGCGCGCGGCTGGCGCGTGCCGTGGCGAAGCTACGCGCGACCGGGGGGATGGGCCAACACAGCGCACTGACGACGCCGCAGCATAGAGACGGATTGCATACGGGCGAGAGGTGATCGAGAGATGATGATGAGTCGCTTACAGGGAACACTCGCGCTGGTCACGGGAGCCAGTGCCGGCATAGGAGAAGCGTGTGCCCGACGCCTCGCCGCCGAGGGGGCGAATCTTGTGCTGTGGGCGAGACGCGCTGAGCGCCTGGAGCGTCTCGCGACCGAGCTCCCCGACGCGCATGGCGTGCGTGTGGAGTGCTATGTCGTGGACGTGCGCGATCGCGCTCGGGTCGATGAAGTCGCCGCTACGCTGGTCGAGGCGGGGCGGGTGCCGGACGTCTTGTTGAACAACGCCGGCCTCGCGTCGGGCCTGGCCAAGATCCAGGATGGCGACCCGTCGGACTGGGACCGAATGCTGGACACGAACGTGAAAGGCCTGCTCAACGTGACCCGCGCTCTTCTTCCGCACATGATCGGAAGAGGTCGCGGGCACGTCATCAATATCGGCAGCACTGCAGGGCATCAGGTCTATCCGATGGGCAACGTCTACAACGCCTCGAAGTTCGCGGTGCGAGCGCTCACGGAGGGGATGAACCTGGACGTGGCCGGCACGCCGATTCGCGTGTCGAGCGTCGATCCCGGCTTCGTCCGGACCGAGTTCTCGGTCGTCCGCTTTCACGGAGACGAGGAAAAGGCGGGGGCGGTCTACGAGGGCTTTCAGCCGCTCTCGGCCGAGGACGTGGCCGACGCGGTGTTCTACGTGGCGAACGCGCCCGCACACGTGAACGTAGCCGATATGGTCCTCCTCCCGACTGCCCAGCGCAACGTGTACGTGGTGGACCGGGCAGATGAATCGTAGTGGCTGCACGCGGCGCGACAGATGCTAGATTGAGCGAGTCCGCGAACCACCCGACTCGTTCCCCTTCGTGGCGGAACGCGCAGGCCATGAACCTCACACGACACAAAGATGAAACTCATCAGTGATGGATTCGGAGCGGGAGAGACGATACCCGCACGCTATACGTGCGACGGGCCAAACCTGTCGCCGCCCTTACGGTGGGAGGGAGCTCCGGAGGAAACCCGGAGCTTCGCTCTGATCGTCGACGACCCCGATGCGCCGGCCGGTACGTGGGTCCACTGGGTCGTGTACGGGATCGACGCCCGCCGGACCGATCTGGCGGAAGGGGTGCCCCCTGAGCCGACGCTGGCCGACGGGACCCGGCAGGGTCTCAACGATTTTCGCGGACTCGGCTACGGCGGCCCCTAGGCCATGGAGGGACATGTCTTGCACGAGGCCGAGTTGATGGGCCTTTACGCCCGCTCTTCCGGCGATGGGAGGCGCCGATGAACGGTCCCGGTCCGACACCCCCCGAGCGACTCGACGCCGAGTCGCTTTGCCGGCGCTGTGATCCGGAAACGTTCGACTTCGAGACGACGGAGGAGCTGGAAGACCTGTCCGACGTCATCGGTCAGCCACGGGCCTCGGAAGCGGTGCGCTTCGGGCTCGGCATTCGCGGAGAGGGTTTTCATATCTTCGCGTTGGGGCCGGAGGACACGGACAAGAGGAGCCTCGTTCGTCACTTCGTGGAATCGCGGGCCGCCGGGGAGCCTCCACCGTTCGACCTCTGCTACGTGAACAACTTCACCGAATCTCACCGCCCCCGGGCGCTCCGCCTGCCGCCGGGCACGGGACGCGGCCTCGCGACCGACATGGAGAGGTTTCTCGACGAGCTCAAGGCGGGGCTCCAATCCGCGTTCGAGAGCGAAGAATACCAGGGTCGGATCCAGGCCGTGAAGGAGGAGGCGGGCCAGGAACACCAGGAAGCGCTGGATGAGCTCGCCGAGCGGGCCAAGGCACAGAATCTGGCGCTTCTTCGCACGCCACTCGGTTTCGTGTTCGCCCCGATGAAGGGGGACGAGATACTCCCGCCGGACGAGCTGGACGAATTGACGGACGAGGCGAAGGAGAAGCTGGAGAGCACGATTCAGGGGATGCAGGAGGAGCTGCAGCACATTCTCCGGCAGATCCCTCGCCGACAGCGCGAGGTGAGAGAAAGCCTGCGGGAGCTCCATCGAGAGATGGCGCGCTTCGCGGTGCGCGACCTGTTGGAAGAGCTGCGAACCCGGTATGCGGACTTTTCCGAGGTGATCGACTTCTTCGACGACGTCGAGCGGGATGCGGTCGAGAACGTCGGCGAGCTGGTCGAATCGGAGGCCGAGGCTGTCGGTCAGGGCCAGGCCCCGAATGCCGTGGGCGGCACCGGCGACCTGCGTCGCTATCGCGTGAACGTCCTGGTGGACCATGCGGACTCGGAGCGGGCGCCCGTCCTGCACGAGGAGAACCCCACGTACCAGAACCTGCTGGGCCGGGTCGAGTACCAATCGATGCTTGGAGCGCTGGTCACGGATTTCACGATGATCAAGCCGGGCGCTCTGCACAGGGCGAACGGCGGGTACCTGATCCTCGATGCGCGACAGGTGCTCTTGCAGCCTTTCGTCTGGGAAGGGCTGAAACGGGCGCTCGAGTCCGGTGAGCTTCGGGTCGAGTCTCCCGCCTCGGCCCTCGGTTTCGTGAGCACCGTGTCCCTGGAGCCGGAGCCGATGCCCCTGGACGTGAAGGTCGTGCTGTTGGGAGGCCGGCTGCTCTACTACCTCCTTTCCTCTCTGGATCCCGACTTTCCCGAGCTTTTCAAGGTGGCGGCCGATTTCGCCGACGAGATGGACCGGGACGCCGACAACGAGGCCCTGTACGCGCGGCTGCTCGCCACGCTCGCCCGCCAGGACGAGCTGCGACCGTTCGACCGCTCCGCCGTGGCTCGCGTGATCGAGCGCAGCGCTCGCCTCGTGGGCGACTCGGCCAAGCTCTCGGTACGAACGAGAGGTGTACGCGACCTTCTGAACGAAGCGGACTTCTGGGCCGCCGAAAGCGGCGCCGATGTGGTATCGGGCGCTCACGTCAGCCAGGCCATCGAGCATTCGATCTATCGGTCCGATCGCGTACGGGAGCAGACACAGGAGCAAATCCTTCGCGACACCATCTACATCGACACGGAGGGAGCCACGGTCGGGCAGGTCAACGGTCTCTCCGTGCTGCAACTGGGCAACTTCGCCTTCGGTCGCCCCAGCCGCATCACGGCACGCGTGCAGCTGGGTGGCGGCCACGTGCTGGACATCGAGCGGGAGGTCGAGCTGGGCGGCCCGATCCATTCGAAGGGTGTGTTCATTCTCTCCGGCTTCCTGGGGGGGCGATACGGCGTCGATCGACCGCTGGCACTCTCGGCCAGCCTCGTCTTCGAGCAATCGTACGGTGGGGTGGACGGAGACAGCGCCTCATCGGCCGAGCTGTACGCCCTTCTCTCGGCCATCGCCGGGGTCCCGCTCACTCAGTCGCTCGCGGTGACCGGCTCGGTGAATCAGCACGGCAAGGTTCAGCCGATCGGCGGCGTGAACGAGAAGATCGAGGGCTTCTTCGACGTGTGTCAGGCACGCGGCCTGACGGGCGAGCAGGGCGTGCTCATCCCCGCCTCCAACGTGAAGCACCTCATGGTGAGACAGGATGTGCGAGAGGCGGTCGCGAACGGTCAGTTCCACATCTATCCCGTCGAGACCGTGGACCAGGGGATGGAGATCCTCACCGGGCGCCCGATGGGTGAGCGGGACGAGGAGGGACGCTACCCCGAGGAGACGATCAACTTCCTCGTGGAGCAGCGTCTCGTCGAGCTGGCGGAGAAGCGCAAGGAGTATGCGGGCCCGGCCGAAGGAACCGAGGACGGCAAGGGTGATGCGTGAGACAGGTGGCCAGGTGACGCGCGCACGCGAGGAAGCGGGCACGGGCGACCGTGAGTCGACGATCCGGCGCATTCTCGTCGCGATCGACACGTCGTCCGACAGCCTCGCGGCTCTCGCGGCGGCCGTGGAGCTGGCCTCGGAGCTGGAGGCCGAGCTGGAGGGCATGTTCGTGGAGGACGTTCAGCTCCTGCGGCTGGCCGGTCTGTCGCTGACTCACCGGGTCGACCTGCTGTCGGCCGAGGTGCGAAGGCTCGAGCAGCGCGAAATGGAGCGCCACCTGCGCATCCAGGCCGCGCTCGCTCGCAAGGCGCTGCGCAGCGCTGCCGAGCGTCATCATCTGCGTTGGTCCTTCCACACGGCTCGCGGACGGGTGATTCCGGAGCTGCGGACGGCGGCGGAGAAGGCCGATCTGGTGATTCTGGGGGTGCGGGGGTGGTCGCCGGGCCGTGGACCCGGCTCTACCGTGTGGTCCCTGCTCCGCGAGCCCTCGACGCCGGTGATGGTGATGGGTCGGGCCGCCCGTTTCGGACGCTCTATGTACTGCCTCCTCGGTGAGTCGCCGAACAGCCGGCAGGCTCTAGAGCTCGCGACCGAGCTCTCCCGAGCCACCAGGCTGCCTCTGACCGTGCTCGTCCTGGCCGAAAATGAGGAGGAGGCCGAGCTTCGGCGGACCGAGGCCGCGGACTACCTGGTGAGGCGGGGCGTGCGCGCCGAGCTGCGCCAGGTCCGGCACGGCGCCCCTCTGCGTCTTGCCGACACGGTGCGTGCGGAAGGGTGTGGACTGTTCATCGTGCCGCGGCCCGAGGCAGAGAGCGAAGACGGAGAGGACACGTCTGTGCGCGTTCTGCTGGGCGGCGTTGACTGCCCGGTGGTGCTCGTGGGCTAGACCCGGACGGTGGTGCCTCGGCACTGCGTCGGGCTGCACCATTGCTGCACGACGTGAACACTTTTCACACTCTCGATCCTCGCGTGTGAACACGTCGGTCGGCCGAAGATGCCCCGAGGCCGGGCGATGCGTGATCGGCGCCGCGACTGTCGGTACGGGGAACGCAACTTGCGACGAGCGATGCGGGTTCGTGTAGGCTGATGCGACTTTTCAGGAGGCCGTGAAAATGCCCCGAGTGATCCGTTCCTGCCTGTCCGTGCTGTTCCTGTCGCTCGTTGCCTTACCGATCGTGTCGTGCAGCGACGGCACCGGCCCTGTTCCCATGGGTGAGACCGACCTGGTTCTGCTCGACGGTGACGGGGCCAGCGCGTCCGTTGCTCCGGGCCTCGCGGCCGCGGTGGCGCCCGCGGGAGACGTGCCGGCGGAGGCGATCAGCGGCATCGAGCTCGTGCTGACTCGCGTCGATCTCCACCTCACGGGAGCCGGCGAGGAGGTGGAGGAGGAGGAGGCGAGCGGCGAAGAGGGCGGCGAGGAAGGCAGCGAGGAAGGCGGCGAAGAGGGCGGCCAAGAAGAAGGCGGCCAAGAAGAAGGCGGCGAGGAAGAAGGCGGCGACGAGCCGGAGGACGGTGGTGCCGGCTGGCAGTCCCTGACCCTCACCGATGGCGGAACGATCGACCTCATGAACCTGCCGGAGTCGAGCGGCCTCGTGATCGCCAGCGGTGAGCTGCCGGCCGGCCGGTACAACAACCTCCGGTTCTTCTACTCGAGTGCGACGCTCCGGCTTGGTTCCCCGATCACGGTCCGGGGCACGGAGATCCCGGCGGGTGATTACGACCTGCTCATCCCGAGTGGCCAGCAGACCGGGCTCAAGGTCCCGCTCGGCCCGTTCCAGGTGGAGGCGGGTGAGCTCGAGACACTGATCATCGAGGTACTCTCGAACGCGTCGGTGTCGTCGATCCGCTGGAACGGAAACGGGTTCCGGATCAGCCCGGTGCTGAAGCAGCGAGCGTTCTAAAAGTCGGCGGCGCACCGCGCGGGACCACCGCGACCCGGGGTTCCGCATCTCCTGCCGGGCCCGCCGCAGCGGCCTGGTCACTCTAGAGTGGCCAGGCCGTTTCTTTCGCAGCTTCCGGCCCGCGGATACTCTCTTCGACGATCCCATGGTTGCGATCGTCTTGACTTTTCCTATCATCTTCCGGCGCTTTCGAGGGCAACGAACGACGGAGTTGTGGTGAGGGGGGCACGTTGACGCATGGATCCTCGGTCGCGGCGTTCACCCGCTGGGCGCCCGATCTGCCAGAGCGCATTTCCAGGTTGCGGGAGTTCGCTCTCGATCTCTCATGGAGCTGGAAGCGGGAGGTCCGAGCCGTGTTCCGCACGCTCGACCCCACGCTGTGGCGGCTGACACGCCACAACCCGGTGCAACTGCTGCGAGAGATCGACCCCGTCCTGCTGCAGAGTTGCTCCGAGGACCCGGATTTCCTGCGGCTATACGATCGCGCGGTGGCGGCGTTCGACGCCGAGAAGACCGACGATCATACGTGGTACGCGAGGAACTATCCCGAGCTGCGCGGGCGACCGATCGCCTATTTCTGCGCGGAGTTCGGGCTGCATCACACCGTTCCCATCTACTCGGGCGGCCTCGGCGTGTTGGCGGGAGACCACTGCAAATCGGCCTCGGATCTGGGCGTGCCGCTGGTCGGCGTGGGGCTTCTGTACACGCGAGGGTACTTCGACCAGGCCCTCACGCTCGAAGGTTGGCAGACCGATGCGGACGAAACGTTCGATATCTCGCAGACACCCCTCGAGCTGGTGCGCGGGAAAAGCGGAGAACCGTACCTCACCCGGCTCTTTTCTTCGGGCCGCAAGGTCTACGTCGCCGCCTGGCGCCTACAGGTCGGGAGGGTGCCGATCTACCTTCTGGACACCGATCTACCGGACAACGACCCGGCCGACCGAGAGCTGTCGCACAAGTTGTACGCGGGAGGCGTAGACCACCGACTCAAGCAGGAGGGCCTGCTGGGAATCGGTGGCGTGCGAGTGCTGGAGGCGCTCGGCATCGAGCCGGTCGCCTGGCACGCGAACGAGGGTCATGCGGCCTTCATGATGGTGGAACGCGTGCGGCGCCTCGGGCAGTCCGGGGTGCCCTTCGACGAGGCCGTGCGGCGCGTGCGCGCGAACAGCGTCTTCACTACGCACACGCCGGTACCTGCGGGCCACGATTTCTTCACCCACGATCAGATCAAGGAGTGGGCCGGGCCGTACTGGGACAAGATCGGGAATCGCGAAGAGCTGCTGGGTCTGGGTCGGCACCCGACGCTGGATGGCAAGCACTTCCACATGACGGCAGCGGCTATCCGGCTGTCGGCTCGTGTCAACGGCGTGTCGCGCCGACACGGCGACGTGACCCGCGACATCTGGCGGGGCCTGTGGAACGGACGATCGGTCGAAAAGATTCCCATCGGTCACGTCACGAACGGCGTGCACCTGGGAACCTGGATGAACTTCCGCATCATGCGGTTGTTCGATCACCACCTGGGGCCGGACTGGCACGAGAATGTCGATGAACCCGGGTTTTGGGATGGCGTACTGTGGCTGCGGGACAGAGACCTGTGGGACGAGCATTACAAGCTCAAGAACCGCCTGCTCAACTTCATTCGGGAGGAAGCCCGTCGGCACTGGCGGGATCAGTGGAGCGAGGCGTCTCACCTCGTTGGGGCCGGGACGTTGTTGGAGCCGCAAGCGTTCACGATCGGCTTCGCCAGGCGATTCGCTGCCTACAAACGGGCCGACCTTCTGTTTCGGGATCGGGAACGGCTGCTGAGGATTCTGTCCAACCCGTGGCGACCCGTGCAAATCGTGTTCGCCGGCAAAGCCCACCCCCAGGACGAGCTTGGCAAGAAGGTCTTGCAGCGTGTGTACTCCCACACTCGACACCCGGCGTTCGCCGGGCGAGTCGCCTTCGTCGAGGACTACGGCATGCTGGTCGCCCACCGCATCGTCGAAGGCGTGGACCTGTGGCTCAACCTACCGCGCCCACCC
The DNA here is from genome assembly GCA_039586095.1 of Gemmatimonadota bacterium. GTDB lineage: Bacteria > Gemmatimonadota > Gemmatimonadetes > Palauibacterales > Palauibacteraceae > JBDHBD01. The sequence goes on along the minus strand of JBDHLB010000027.1, from coordinate 23,075 downwards.
CTCGAGGCGAGCGGCACCAGCGGCATGAAGGCGGGGCTGAACGGCGTGCCCCAGCTGGGGACCGACGACGGATGGTGGAGCGAAGCGTACACGGGCGAGAACGGCTGGAGCCTTCCGCTGGCCGACAGTTCGGACCCAGACGCCAACGACGCCACGGATGCCTGGAACCTCTACGATCTGCTCGAGAACGAGATCGTCCCGCTGTTCTTCGAGCGCGACGAGCGCGGGATCCCGACGCGGTGGGTTCGCGTGATGAAGAACGCCATCAAGGTGGCCGGCGAGCGCTTCACGTCGCGGCGGATGGTGGAAGAGTATGTCCGGAATTACTACGTCCCGGCAGCACACGGGGAAGCCGCGGACACCGACGCTCCGGGACTCTAGCTGTCCGTCGGCTCCCGTCTCAGAAACAGTGCGCTCAGCGGCGGCAGACTGAGCCGTAGCGAGCTGTCCCGTCCGTGCGATTCCGAGGGCGAGGTCACCAGCACCTCGTCTTCCGGCCGGCTCGGGCCTTCCCCACTGAATCGCGGATCGCTCGTGTCGAGGATCACCCGATACTCGCCATCGAAGGGCACGCCGAGCACGTAATCCTGCCAGAGCTTGTCGGAGAAGTTCGCCGCCACGACGACGAAGTCGCGCCAATCGCAGGCCCTGCGCAGAAACGCGAGCACGCTGCGCTTCCGGTCATTCGCATCGATCCATTCGAAGCCCTCGGGCTCCAGTGTAAGCTCGTGCAGTGCCGGGAGAGCGGAGTACAGATGGTTGAGCTCGCGGACCAGTTTCTGGACTCCTGCGTGAGGGGCCAGCTCGAGCAGCTCCCACGGCAGCGAGGTGTCGTGATTCCACTCCGTGCGCTGCCCAAACTCCCCGCCCATGAACAGCAGCTTCCTTCCCGGATGCGCCCACATGTAGGCGAACAACAGTCTCAGATTGGCAAACTTCTCGGCCTCCGTACCCGGCATCTTCTCCAGGAGCGAGCGCTTCATGTGCACCACTTCGTCGTGCGAGAGCGGAAGAAGAAATCGTTCGTGAAAGGCGTACGTGATCGAGAAGGTGAGCGTGTCGTGAAGCTTCGAGCGCCTCTCGGGCTCGTTCTGCATGACCGACAGGGTGTCGTTCATCCAGCCCATCTTCCACTTCATGTCGAAGCCGAGGCCTCCATCGTGTGGTGGGTGGGTCACCTTCGGCCAGGCGGTCGACTCCTCGGCGAACACGAGTACGTCGGGATACGCCTCGTGGATCTTGTCGTTCAGTCCGCGGATGAACGCCACCGCGTCGAGATTCTCCCGGCCGCCGAACTCGTTCGGGACCCATTCTCCCTCGGCCCGCGCGTAATCCAGATACAGCATCGAGGCGACGGCGTCGACGCGGAGGCCGTCGATGTGGTACCGATCGAGCCAGAACAGCGCGCTGGACTCGAGGAACGAACGCACTTCGGTCCGCCCGAAGTCATAGATCTGTGTGCCCCATTCCGGGTGTGCACCGCGGCGCGGATCCTCGTGATCGTACAGGTGCGTGCCGTCGAACAGCGCAAGTCCGTGCGGGTCGCGGGGAAAGTGCGCAGGGACCCAATCGAGGACCACTCCGATCTCGAGCTGGTGCGCCCGATCCACGAAGTAGCGGAAGTCGTCGGGCGTGCCATGCCGGGAGGTCGGGGCGAACAAGGCCACCGTCTGGTAGCCCCAGCTCGCATCCAGCGGATGCTCGGTCACGGGCAGCAGCTCCACGTGTGTAAAGCCCATGTCCTTCACGTACGGCAGGAGTGAGTCGGCCAGCTCTCGGTAGCTCAACCACCCTGCAGGATCGCCGTCGGTCGTCCCGGGGCGCCGCCTCCAGGAGCCGAGGTGTACCTCGTAGATGGAAAGAGGCGTATGCGGCTCGTGACGATCGGGCCGGCTGGCAAGCCATTCGGCATCGCCCCACTCGTACCCGTCCAGATCCCATACCACCGATGCGCTGGCCGGCCTGCGCTCGGCGGCGAGACCCAGGGGATCCGCCTTGTCCGTCCAGATCGACAGACCGTCCTCCCTGGCCCCAAGTACTCGAAACCTAGACCGGCGGACGGAGCGCGGGCGCACTTCGTACTTGTACAGCGCTCCCTGGCCGATACCCGGCACGAACAGCTCCCACACCCCGAAGGGCCGCCGCCGCATCGGAAGGGACCGGGCATTCCAGTCGTTGAAGCCGCCCATCAGATTCACCGCGCGGGCGTTCGGCGCCCACACGGCGAAGCACGTGCCCGTGACCCCCTCGTGCCGGACGAGACGCGCCCCCAGCGTCTCGTAGAGACGGGAATCTCCCTGTTCGACGAACGCTCGCAGGCGCTCCTCGCCGAGCACCGGGGAGAAGCGGTAGGGATCGTCAACGACCCGGCTGGCACCGTCGGGGCTGTCGATCCGCAGTCGATAGTCGACACGCGCCTCGTCCGAGTCGTGTGGAATCAACCCCTGAAAGACCCCGTCCGGGTGGATCCGCTCGAGCGAAACTTCGCGTTCTCCGTCCATCAGGACGGAGACGCCCGACGCCCCGGGTCGAAACGCGCGAACGACGCTGGCTTCACCCCCGCGACCCACCGGGTGGGGGCCGAGAACGTCGAACGCTTCGTCGAAGTCGCCCGCCACCAGTTCCCGCAGGACCCTGGCGCCTGGCCTGCCCGCCGTTTTGCCCTTCACCGGTCTCCTTTCTTTGTGCGACACTTCATCCGACACTTCGTCCGAACTTCGTGCTGTGCCAAGGGCCGTGCACCCGGCAACGAAATGCGGTGCCTGTCGTTGGCAACTTTCGCGCTCGCCGGTACCTTGATGCCGTGCTCACCGATGCACGCATCTCCCTGCGGCCACTACCGGCCGCGCATCGAGAATATACAATGGATCAAGCGCAAGCTCCGGTACCACTCTCGGTCGTCCACCTCGTGGCGGAATACTGGCCGTTCGCCCGTACCGGTGGACTTGCCGAGGCGGTACGCGGAATCGCGGTGTTTCAGGCCGCATCGGGGATCCCCGTCACCGTCGTCATGCCCCTGTACGGCTTCCTCAAGGAGCAGCATCCGGAGCTCGAACCGGTCTGGGGCCCCTTCCCCCTCACGGTCGGCGACAGGACGGAAGAGGCCCACATCCTCGAGCTCCCCGGACGAGCCAACCCCAGAGTTCTGTTTGTCGACAACCCGGGCTATTTCGGACGTGCGGGCATCTACGGCGATCCCGGCGCCGGCGACTACCCCGACAACGCGCAGCGCTTCGCGTTCTTCAATCGGGCCACCATCGAAGCGCTGGGAGCCATGGTGCATCCGCCGGTCGTCCTGCACGCCCACGATTGGCACACGGCCCTCGCTCCTGTGCTACTCCGTACGATCTACGGCATGGAGCCGCCTTACGACGACATGGCCACCGTGCTGTCGGTGCACAACGCAGCCTTTCAGGGACGCTACTCGCGCGACATTCTCGCCGAGCTCGGATTGCCGGATCGGTTGTTCGATGAGGGACACCTCGAATGCTACGGTGAGGTGAACCTGTTGAAGGGGGGACTGGCGTTCAGCGACTTCGCGACCACGGTCAGCCCCACGCACGCCCATGAGCTCCGCACGACGGCCGGTGGATTCGGCCTGCACGAGTGGATCATGGACATGCAGGACCGGTTCGTCGGCGTGCGAAACGGGATCGACCTCGAGGTCTGGAACCCGGAGACCGATCCCGAGATCGCCGCCAACTACTCGATCGATGATCTGTCGGGCAAGGCGGCGTGCAAGGCGGCGCTGCAGCGCGAGTGGGGGCTGCCGGAGCTGGCGGACGTCCCGGTGTTCGGCATGACCGCTCGCATGGTCGCCCAGAAAGGCATCGATCTCATCCTGGCCGACGACATGCTGCTGAACCACGAGGCGCAGTTCCTGTTCCTCGGCTCCGGCGAGACGCGGTACGAGGACGCGCTCCGTCAGGTCGCCGCCGCCGCGCCGGATCGTGTTGTGCTCGACACCGACTTCAACGAGTCGAAAGAGCACCGGTTGATGGCGGGCTCCGACCTGTTGTTGATGCCGTCGCAGTTCGAGCCCTGCGGTCTCACGCAGATGCGGGCCCAGATATACGGAGCCCTCCCGGTCGCGAGACGCGTAGGCGGTCTCGCCGACACGATCGAGGATCAGGTCACCGGCTTCCTGTTCGACACGTACTCGGCTGGCGGGCTCGAACGCGGAATCCACCGGGCCATCGGCCTGTACCGCGGCCCGCGGTCGACGTGGGAACAGCACATGCGGGAGGCGATGCGGCGCGATTTCGGCTGGGAGAGCTCGGCGCAGCGCTACCTGGACATCTATCGGCAGGCGCTGGACCTTCACTCGCGCCGTGCCGAGGTCCGTACCCGATGAGCACACCCAGCCGCGCGGTCGTCATCCACGGGCACTACTACCAACCGCCTCGCGAGGACCCGTGGACCGGGGAGGTCCTGCACGAACCCACCGCTGCGCCTTTCCACGACTGGAACGAGCGCATCCACCACGAATGCTACGAACCGATCGTCAGAGCACGGATCCCGAATGACGAAGAAGGATCGCTCGGCACGCTGAACACGCTGGCCTGGTCGAGTTTCGATTTCGGGCCGACGCTGCTCGAGTGGCTGGAACGAGAGAAGCCCGCGACCTACGAGGCGATACTCGCCGCCGATGCCGAGAGCCTTCGACGTCTCGGTGGCCATGGAAACGCGCTCGCGATGCCCTATCACCACGTCATCCTGCCTCTGGCTTCACGTCGTGACAAACAGACCGAAGTGCGCTGGGGGATGGCCGACTTCCGACGTCGCTTCGGCCGGGAACCCGAGGGCATGTGGTTGCCGGAAACGGCGGTCGACTTCGAGACGCTCGACGTCTTGGCCGAGGAGGGGATCCGGTTCACGGTCTTGGCTCCACACCAGGTCGAAGCGCCCCTGCCGGGCGGCCTGCCGGGTGTCCACCGGACGACCGGCGGCCGCGAGATCACCGTCTTCGTGTACGACGGCCCCCTGTCGCACGGCGTCTCGTTCGGCCCACTGACCGAGGACGGCGAGCTGTGGGCGCGACACATCGATAAACACATCGCGGCCGTGGGCGACGCCGGGCCTCTCCTCATTTCTCTGGCCTCCGATGGCGAGACGTACGGACACCACCATCAAGGCGGGGAGCAGGGCTTGGCAAAGGTGCTGGACATTCTGCGCCATCGGGAGGACATCCGGGTCGAGAACTTCGCAGCCGTTCTGGCTCGACACGGAGCGCCACATGAGGCGAAAGTCGTGCCGGCCAGCTCTTGGAGCTGCGCACATGGCGTCGAGCGCTGGCGATCGGATTGCGGCTGCCGGCTGGCTCCGGAGCTGGAGGGCCAGCAGCGCTGGCGCGCCCCTCTGCGGGAAGCTCTGGAATGGCTGGCGTCGGAGGTGCACACCGTGTTCGAGCGCGAGGGTGCACGGCTATTCGGCGATCCGTGGGCCGCCCGGGACGCGTACGGAGCGAGCGCCTTCGGCACCGTGGACGCGGATGGCCCTCCACCGACCGGGCGAGCACATGAGCTGCTCGAGATGGAGCGAGACGTGCTCCGCATGTTCACGTCCTGCGGCTGGTTCTTCGACGACCTTGCGCGCATCGAGCCGGCGGTCGTGCTCCGATACGCAGCGCGAGCCAGGGAGTTGGCCGGCGACCCGGAGGGTCATCTGCTCGCGGGGCTGCTGGAGCGATTGATGGAGGCGCCGACGAACGATCGCTCATACGCGAACGGGGCCGACTTCTTCGAGCGCCACATACTGGACAAGCGCGGCAAGCAGACAAGCAAGACCGAGGACAGAGGTGCACCCTGACCCTCTTCTGTACGCGTTCGGGATTCACGTCCATCAGCCGGTGGGCAACTTCGGTTGGGTGGTCGAGGATCATGTGGAGAACGTGTACCTTCCCTTCCTCACGACCCTCGCCGAGTCCGAGCTGCTCCCCATCTCCCTTCATGTCTCCGGTCCGGTGCTCGAGTGGCTGGAGGACAACGGTAGCGAGTACCTCGACCTGATCGGGCGCCTGGCGGCAGATGGACAGCTCGAGCTGCTGATGGCCGGCTTTTACGAGCCGATCCTCAGCGCCCTGCCGCGACCCGATCGGGCAGAGCAGCTCGGCCGGATGCGCGAGCACCTCCGTCGGCGCTTCGGCGTGGACGCGTCCGGGCTGTGGCTCACGGAGCGCGTCTGGGAGCCGGACCTCGCCGCCGATCTGGCCGACGCGGGTGTACGATACACGCTGGTCGACGATCGCCACTTCCTCGTGTCCGGATTCGCCCGTGACCGGCTCCATGTCCCGCTGATCACGGAGGCGGACGGTCGATCGCTCACGTTGTTCGCGATCGATGAGCGCCTTCGCTATCTGATTCCCTTCCGGCCGCCGCGGGAGACGGCCAAGTATCTGGGCGCGCTGCGGGCGGCGGGACACAGGCTGGCCGTATTCGGAGACGACGGGGAGAAGTTCGGAGGCTGGCCGGGCACCCGGCAGTGGGTATTCGAGAAGGGCTGGTTGAGGCGCTACCGGCGTGCCCTCACGAAGCTGCGAGAGAACGGCGAGCTCGAGCCGGTCACCTTCTCACAAGCGCTCCAACGTGTACCGACGGCGGGTCCGGCGTATCTGCCGAGCGCATCCTACCGCGAGATGGAGGAATGGGCGCTCCCCGCGCCTGCTGCCCTTCGCATGCGGGGTCTCGATTCGCCGCCCCCGGGCGACTGGCACGAGCCCGAACCGCTGATCCGCGGAGCCCACTGGCGGAACTTCCTCGTCAAGTATCCGGAGGCGAACCGGATGCACAAGAAGATGCTGGCTCTCTCGGCGCTCAGCCGGGAGCGTGGAGATCCGCCCGCAGTCCGACAGGCGATCGGACGGGCTCAATGCAATGACGCGTACTGGCACGGGCTGTTCGGCGGCCTCTATCTGCCACACCTCCGCCACGCCGTGTGGCGTCATCTCGCGGCCGCGGAGCGATGGCTGCGTCGGGATGAGGAGATCGGTTTCGAGGTGCTCGATCTCGACTTCGATGGACACGACGAGATCTGGGTTCATTCAGATTCTTTCTCCGCCGTCGTGAGTCCGGCTCGCGGGGGCACGATCGAGGAGTACACGCTGTTCGACACGGGCTTCAACTATGCCGACTCGCTCACCCGGCGTCGCGAATCGTACCACGAAAGCCCGCCCGAGCAGGACTCGGTCGGTGAGGAGTTGTTGAAGAGGGAGCTGCCACCGGTCGACCTCGACACCCGCGCCATGTTCGTGGATCGGGTGCTGGGGCCCGAGGTGAGCCGGGCCTTGTATCGCAAGTGCCGGTACGCACCCGTGGCCTCCTGGTCCCGCGCGGCCGGGGTGGCGCGGGCGCGCGCGACGGCCGCGGGTGTGACGATTGCCGTGTACCTCCCGGGTCAAGCGGACGACATGGACGCTCTCAGCAAGGAAGTCCATTTCGACGCCGGCGGAGAACTTCGCGTCCACTACGAGTGGGACCCCGAGGCGTTTCCGTCCGCATCGCACTTCGCTCCCGAGATCAGCCTGGGAAACGATGCCGAGCTGCGATGTGAGCCGGAGGCGGAGGTATGGTCGTTCCCGATCCGCACGGTCGGCCGGTCCGAGCGCGGTCTCGAGGAGACCGTGCAGGGTATGTCCTGCACTCCGCGGTGGCCGATCACCGCAGGCGCTTGTCAGGTGACGCTGGTGCTGCCGTAGAAGTGGTGCTGCCGTAGACGGACCGCTCAGCGGATCCGTTCCACTACCATGTCTCCCATCGCCGAGGTCGAGATGCCGCTCCTCGCATCTGCCGACGGGACCTCGCCGCTGGAGAGCAGCCCCCCGATTGCGTGATCGATTTGCTGCGCGGCCCCGGTCTCGCCCAGAAAATCCAACATCATGCCCACGGCGGAAATCGCACCGAGCGGACAGGCGACGTTCTTGCCCGCGTACTTGGGGGCCGATCCGTGAATCGGCTCGAACATGGAGGTCTGTCCCGGATGAATGTTGCCCGAGGCCGCGATCCCCATACCGCCCTGCAGCATCGCACCCAGGTCGGTGATGATGTCGCCGAACATGTTCGTGGTGACGATCACGTCGAACCACTCGGGGTTCTTGATCATCCACATGCAGCACGCGTCCACGTAGGCGTGGTCCGTCTCCACGTCGGCGTAGTCCGCGGCCACGTGCTCGAACGTCCGGGTCCACACGTCGTGGGGTCGCACCGCGTTCGCCTTGTCGACCAGGGTCACGCGCGCCGAGTTCTCGGCATCTCCTTGCTGAGCCCGATCCGCCGCTCTTCTGCGCGCGACATCGAACGCGTATCGCGACGCGCGCTCACACCCCTTCCAGCTGTAGATCCCGTTGACGATCGCGATCTCGTCCGGTGTGCCCTTCCGCAGGTGACCGCCGATTTGCGAGTACAGCCCCTCGGTGTTCTCTCGGACGACGACGAAATCGATGTCAGCGGGGCCTTTCCCTTTGAGCGGACAAAGATGCTCTGCGTATAGCTTTATGGGCCTCAAGTTAATGTAGAGATCGAGACCGAAGCGGAGGCCTAATATCACGTGCCGTTCCACGAGCCCCGTCTCCACCTCCGGGTGCCCGATCGCCCCGAGCAGCACCGCGTCGAGCGTCCGCCATTCGTCGATCGCCGTATCGGGAAGCAGCTCGCCGGTCTGCATGTAGTGCTCGCTTCCATAGGGATACTCGACGAGCTCGTAGTCGACGGATTCCTTCTCGGCCACCGCCTCCAGCACCTTGAGCCCTTCTCTGGTGACCTCGGGACCGATTCCATCCCCGCCGATCACGCCGATTCTGTATGGTGCCATCGCTTCCCTCCTTGCTGACCACAGTGTGCTCGATCGGGAGGTACCCGGGCAATGGGCGGCGGTGAAAGGCGGTCCTGTCCCGTCTAGAACGGGACGCCGATCGCCTCGCAAAGAAAGCGCTGGAGTGGCACGCCGGCTCGACAGTAGCCGGCGAACTCTTTCAGAAAGCCGGGGTCGGTGATTTGCTTCTGAGTCAGCCGGCTGACGCCCATGAAGTCCTTGCGTCGCAGGTCCTCGATCAGGGGATGCTCGGGATCAAAGCCCCGGGGGTGCGTCTTGAGGCTGCTCCCCTCGAACCGATAGGTGTCACGAAACCGCTTGGCGCTCTTCACGCGTCTCCACTTCCGGGGATCCTCGACAATCGCCTCGCGGATCTTGCCCAAGGTCTTCGAATCGGGGTGCCAGACGCCGCAGGCAACGAAGACCTGTCGCGGTTGGATGTGGAGATAGAAGCCGGGGGCGTGCGCGTCCGCCGCCATCTCGTGGCGGAACTGGATCCCCGTGTGCGTCTTGTACGGACTCCTGTCCTTCGAGAACCGAGTGTCACGGTAGATGCGGAACAGCGATCGAGGCCCGGCATCGAAGTGCGGGCTGATCCGCTCGAGATGGGGCTCGACGTCGGCGATGAATCGGAGCGCGGGCTCCTTCACGTGCTGCTCGTACCGGTCCTTGTTCTCCTGAAACCAGGTCCGGTCGTTGTTGGCCGCGAGCTCGCTAAGGAATCGGAACGTGTCGGTCGTGAAGTGAGCTGATGCCCTGTCAGCCATGCGTCGACTCCTTTCCCCAGTCTCGACCTCGACCCTCAACGTCTCATAAATCGCGTCTGCGAAACCACAAGAACGACACGAGAAGGAAGAAGGCGATCCAGGCCAGATTCGCGAGTACGAGCGTACCGGTGTCGACCACCGCGACCCGGCTCGCCATCTCCTCGATGGGACCTTCCGCAGGGAGCTGCCAGCGCTGGTAGACCGTGAGCGTGCGTGCCAGAGCGAACGGCAGGAAGCGCAGCGCGGGCTCGATCCACTCCCCGAGTTGCGAAAGCCCGGCGCGCAGCAAGTTCTCGCCGAGCGCGACATAGGAGAACCATACGGCCATCGCCGGTCCGGGGCTGCGGGTGGCCATTGCAGCGGCCACTCCCATGCTTCCGAGCGCCATCCAGGCAAGCAGCAGACCGCCGATCGCTTTCCACTGCAGGCCTCCCATCAGAGGCTCGCTCGTTGCGGAGAGGTCGGTTCCGGCGAGCGCAAAGCCGCCTCCGATGACCACCTGTACGCCCACGAACAGAATCGCGAGCGCTGGCAGAAGAAGCGTCTTTCCGACGAACCATTGTTCCTTGGTCAGCCCGTCGATCACGTTCTGTCGCGCCGTCCGCCACGAGAACTCGCTACTGATCAGCAGGACGAGCAGCACGCTTCCGAACACCAGTCCCACGAAGGATTGCTCGCCCAGGATCTCCGACCACGCGGACGGGAGCGCGAACGTCTCATCCGGCTCACGGCGCGCATCGAAGTACTCCCCTCCGAAGCTCATGACGAGCACGAAGGTGAAGAACCCCAACGTCACCCAGGTGGCGAGCCGCTTGAGCGTCTTCCGCGTCTCGTTGCGGACCAGCGCGCCGATCACGCGATCTCTGCGATCTCTCCCATGCCACCCTCGCCGCCTCCGGTGGCCTCCATGAACACGTCCTCCAGCGTGCGCTGGCGCAGCGCGAGGTGTGACAGGTACACGCCCCGGTCCGCAACAAAGCGATTCAGCGTAGACAGATCGGCGTCGGCCAGCTCGACGATGACCGTGTCCTCTTCCACCCTTGCCGAGACGGCGCCCGGGTAGACCTCCATGAAGTGCTTGAGCGTCTCGGGGCTCTCGCCCCCGCGGAGACCGGCGATCGTGGTCTCGGAGGTGATCTCCTTCACGCTGGCCTGGCGGACGATCTTCCCTTCCTTGATGATCGCCACGTGCGTACACGTCCGCTCGACTTCCCCCAGCAGGTGACTCGAGAGGAAGATCGTCTTCCCCAGCTCGCTCAGTTCGGCGATGATGTGCCGAATCTCGCGCATGCCCTCGGGGTCGAGGCCGTTGGCGGGCTCGTCCAGTATGACCAGCTCGGGGTCCCCCAGGATCGTGGCCGCGAGGGCCAAGCGCTGCTTCATGCCGAGCGAGAATGCCTTGAACCTCGTCTTCTGGCGCCTGGACAGCCCGACGACCGCGAGGACGTGATCGATGTCTTTTTCCGTCTTGCCTTTCACGTTCGCGACGATGCGGAGGTTGTCGCGCCCGGACAGATACGGATAGAAGTTGGGGCTCTCCAGGGTGGCGCCGATGCGTTGCCGGGCCGCGTGAATCTCGGAGGCGTGCTCGCTTCGACCCCCGAACAGCGAGAAGCTTCCGGCCGTCGGCGTGATGATGCCCAGGAGCATTCCGATCGTAGTCGTCTTGCCGCTGCCGTTGGGCCCGAGGAAACCGAAGATCTGACCCGGCTCGACGCGAAACGAAATCCCGTCGACGGCACGTATCTTTCGGAAGTGCTTCGCGAGGTCGTATGTCTCGATGACCGATTCGGTCGTCATCCGGCTACCTGAGCGAGGGGTGAGCGTCCGCCACGCTACTCGAACGGCGGATCGTTGGCAAAGGTTGCGACAGGGAGATGACATTGAGAGATGCACGAGCGAACGCCAGCATGCCTGCACCCCGGCGACGCATGTTGATGTGGGCGCTCGTGGGCTCGGTCGGCGTGCTCGTGCTTTCGCCGGGCCTCGAGCTGTTGACCGGCAACCCGCTGCTCTACGTGCTCGTCGTCACCATCGTCTTCCTGCTCCTGTGGGCCATCACCCGCCTCAAGCCGGCCGATGTCGGGTTCCGGCTGGGCGATAAAACGGGCTATCGGATCGCCGTCTTGTACCCTCTTCTGGTAATGGGCGGGCTCGTGTTGGTTGCCACCTTGGCCGGTGTGACGCAGCCGACGGATACCCCGGCGCGAGACATCGTCTGGCAGGTCACGATCATGACCGTCGTGACCATCGTCGGAGTTCTCATCACGGAGGAGGGCTTCTTTCGAGGCTGGCTGTGGGGCGCACTGGACCGGGCGGGTCTGAGCGACCCCGCGAGCCTGTTGTGGACGAGTGTCGTGTTCACCGCATGGCATTTCCCCGTCGTGATCATCGAGGCCGATTTTGTTCTTCCGGCCCGGCAGATCCCCACCTATCTGGCCAATGTGCTGTTGCTGGGGATGTGTTGGGGGACCATGCGCATGGCGACGGGCTCGATCGTCGTGGCATCCGTGTCGCATGGGCTATGGAACGGACTGGCGTACGTGCTGTTCGGCTACGGCCAGACTTCGGGGGCGCTCGGAATTGCCGACTCGTCCGTGTACGACCCCGAGCGCGGCGTGTGGGGGATCGCCTTCAACTTCCTGGCGTTCCTGCTCCTCTGGCGCTGGTGGGTCGGCCGACTGCCGAGCTCGCAAGATCCGCCTCGGTGATCGCGGCCGCGACCCAGGGCAGGCTCTCCAGGAATTCCGCCACGTCGGCGACTTCGAGGCCGAGGCCCTGAAGTCGTTCCTGGTCCAGATACATGTAGTTCTCGGACCCCTCGAAGTGGAGCACCAGTCCGGGGCCGTCCGGATCGAACCGCTCGTTCACCTGGGCACGCACCTCCGCGTATGTCCTCCGGCGGCGCTCGCCGGTGGGTTCCGGTGACATGCCGTGATCGGCCGTCACCAGCACCACATAGCCGTCCGGACCGGCGACTTCCTCCAGCGCGCTCAGGATGTCGCCGACCTGACGATCCAGCTCCTCCAGCGTCTCGAGCATTTCGGACGAGAAGGGGCCGTACTTGTGGGACACGTAGTCCGTCGACTTGAGGTTGGCGAAGAAGAGGTCCGTCACGGAGTCCGCGCCGAACGGCTCGCTGCGCAGGGTAGCCGCCGCGGCCTCGCCCTCGAAGCGGGTGAAGAGTGCCGAGCGACGAAACTCGCTCGGATCCGAAACGTCGTGACCTCGCCAGCGGCCGCCGGACTCGGAAAGCAGGGCCTGAATGGAGCGACCGTTCAGAACCGCCGGGAGTGCATAGCATCGATCGTTCGTTCCCCAGCGTCCTTCCCCCGACCGGTAGAATCCGACCAGCACGGCCCGCCCTCCGCCCTGACAGCGACCGTGTCCGGCCAGGGCGACCGCCGGATAGTCCGTCCCACCCTGGGTGGCGATCACGGACTGCCCCTCCGTCAGGCGAGCCCATCGATCGGCCAGCGTCGGCACCATCACGTTGTGCGCCGAGGCTCCCTCGAAGGCGCTCTCGGGAGCCTGCGCTTCCCGATCGTACAGGGTGTTCCCGGTGACCCCGTGGACACGCGGATCCGTAGCCGTGACCAGCGTCGTATGGCTTACGGAAGTAGAAGTGGGCACATAGTTGGCCGCTGCCTCGGAGAACGAGGCGCCCTCGCTGCGCAACCGTCCGAGGGCGGGAAACCGGTCGGCGTAGCGGTCGAAATAGTCGGGTCGCAACGCGTCGAGTACGAGGACGGCGACGACAAGGGGCGCTTCTGCCTCCGGTCGCAACACACCGACGGCCTGGCCCGTACTCGTTGGCAACGGTGCAAGGCCGAGCAGCTTCTCCAGCGTCGCACCCATGTCCTGATGCGACGGCGATCCGCCATAGACGCCTGCCTCGACATACGCGGGTCCGTAGAGGATAAACGGCACGCGCGCGTCGTAGTCCCACGGGCTCCCGTGCATGAAGCGATGGGCCTCGTCGGGATAGGTGACCACCTCACTCCGCTCCGTGACGAGCAGTATGTCACCGACCCGACCTGGATACGCGCTTCGCACCACCCGCTCCACCAGGTCGTCGCGAGAGAGGTCGCTGGCGGCGGGTTTGGACGACTCCGGCGCGGGGGCGGTACATGACCCGGCGACGGCGGACACGAGCACGACGGCGAGCCGGCGCGCACACCGCTCGTGCCCCCCGCGCGAGCGAGGCCGGGGAATCTGTCTCCATTGGATCATGCTCAACTTCCCTCTCACCGTTACCGCGCTCCCCGCGCGCACCTTGCGTGCGGGCCTCCGCCCGGACTCCGCTTATGACCTCCGCGCAGCAAGATCCCCGTGCGCTGCGCGGCCGGCAACAGAGATTGTGTAACCGTCCTGCAACGACCATGCTGCTCATCATGTCAGACGCCGGCCGACCCACCCGCATCTATCTGGCCGCCGCGCTCCTGGGCGCGGGCGATCTCGCGCGGGCGTGTGAGGCGTACGACAGGGTGGCCGCGCTTCTGCGGGCGTCGGGGATCGACGTGTACGTGCCGCACGAGCACACGCATCCGGAACGCACGCGCTCGTTCAGGCCGAGTGAGGTGTTCGATCGCGGCATGACGGCGATTCGCTCCTCCGACCTCGTACTGGCCCTGTTGGACGAGCCGTCGCTGGGCGTGGGGGTCGAAGTGGCACTCGCGCTCGAGGAAGGCAAGCGAGTGATTGGTGCCTACGAGACCGGGCGGCGCGTGTCACGCTTCACGCTGGGCTTGATCGAGAGCGCTCCGGGGACAGCCGTCATCGTCTACGACGACTTCGACGACCTCGCGGCCCGGGTCGTTCGGCTGTTGGACCCGGCGGGGTTAGGGCCCGATTGAGGCTCGGCGGCGTCCGAGCGGAAACCGCCGAGCCTGCATTCATAATAGTTCGGAAGCGAGCCGCCGACTCAGAATCCGAACGAGGTCCAGAGCCTTAGCGCCCGCGGCGCTACCCGCAGGCGAGTGGCACCGAACAGACTGGTCGCGTCGCCGAGGTCCTGGCCGTTCACCTCCGTCTTGGCCAGCGTGACCGCGCCGCTGTTAAAGACGTTGAAGACCTCCAGCCCGACCAGCAGGTCCACGTTCCCCACCTCGAACACCTTGTCCACCCGCAGGTCGAGGAGACCCAGTGCGTCGTACTCGCGGCTCCCTCGCTCTTCGAGGAAGACCGCCTCCCCGTCGATCCCGAAGATGAGGTCCGGGTCGAGCAGCTCGCCGGTCGCCGTCTCGAAATCGTGGTTCCGTCGGTCTATCCGATAGACCGGCGTGAAGTGGTCGCCCGAGCGGATCGTGAGGAACGCGCCTCCCCGGAAGTCCAGCGGGAGGTTTCCGTTCAGCTGCAGCTTCCCTTCCCAGTCGCTGAAGTTCTCCAGCTTTCCGAAGAAGTTCGTCTGCTCGTTGGGCCGCACGAACGAGCCCGAGCCGATGCCGAACGGGTCATCATAGCCGCTGACCGCGAAGAAGTTGCCCCGCAGATCCGTCCACACGACGGACGCCTGGGCGCTCCACGCGCGGGCGGAGCGGCTCACGATCACCTGGATCTGGTCGAACTTGCGCTCCGCCTCGTCCACGTTCGTGAGCGCGAGATCCTGATCGAAGCTCAGCCCTGCAATCTGTTCGGGGGTCAGGCCGGGGGCTTCTCCGACGAACAGCAGGTCGTCGTTGCTGACCATGAGACGCTCGAGAACCAGCGGCTGCTGGTCCGGGCCGAGCACCGGATCACCCGACCGGAAGTCGATCACGGAAATGTTGTTGAACTCGGTGTAGTTGGAGTCCAGGTTCCGGTCGATTAACGCGAGGATGTCGAAGTTGCGACGGTTCACGTACACGAGCTCCGCTTTCCAGTTGTCGCCGAAGCCCCTCTCGAGACCGACCACGAACTGGTCCACGTACGGCTGGCTGTAGTCCTCGACGGGCCCGGTCTGGAAGGCCGAGCTGCGTCCGAAGAACTCGAACAACTGTTCCTTCTCCGACTCTTCGTACGGCCGGTTGATGTCGGGGAGCCCGTCGCCGATCCAGTCCCAGAACTCGGTCCGTTCGAAGACGTTTCCGCCCTCGACGCGATCGAACATGAGGGCGAACAGGCTCTGGTAGTAGCGCCCCCAGTGTCCCTTCAGCACCCACTCCGCTTCGCCGGTGACGTCCCACACAGCGCCGATGCGTGGGGCCAGCTTCACGTCTTCGAGCGCCGTGAACGACTCACCGTCGCCCGGATCGATCCGCCCGTTCCAGATCCCGAGCCGCAGGCCCGGATTCACGCTCAGGTTGTCCGTCACCCGGATGTAGTCCTGCACGTAGAGCGCCGCATTCAGCGTGTTGGCGTCGAGGTTGATCGACCCGTTCCAGTCGCTCGAGATGAAGCCCCACGTGGCCGGGTCTTCGGGATCGAAGGTGTCGAGCCCGTTATCGAGCTCGGGCCGCCAGCTGATGTTCCCGGTGCGCACGCGCTGCTCCAGCCACGACCCCAGCTCCAGGTCGCCGCCGAACTTGAAGTGGTGCTGAATGCTTCCCGTGTTGATGTAGGAGTCGAGGTTCACCTTGAAGGCGAGATTCTTCGGCTCCCGGTCCCGGCGGAACGTGGCGTTGCGAAACGCGTTCCGATCGCCGCCCAGCACCTGCACCTGCGACAGGTCGCCGAATTTCGGCAGCCGGTCGTCCCGAGCCGTGTATCCGTTCACCTTCACTTCGAGCAGGTGGTTCGGGCTGAACGTCCGCTGCCACGACGCGTTGAAGAACGTCGACGGCGATTCCTGGTCCGTCGCCGTGTCCGGGTCGTCGAAGCTGTTTAGGCCTCGATTGTCCGTGTATACGTCGTCCTTGCCGATCAAGATGTTGAAGATGTCCTTGTCGGTGGCCTCCCAGGTCAGCTTGCCGAGCAACTTCGTCTCTCGGCGCTCTTCGAGGAGATCGAGAAACTGAACGTCGGTTGGTGTCGATTCGCCGAGATCGACGACGCGGAAGTCCGACTCGCTGTACTGCCCCGAGGCGAAGAAGTACAGTTTGTCCTTCGCGATCGGACCGCGGAATTCCGCGTTCAGCTCCCAGCGCTGATCCTGTTCATCTCCCGCTTCGAACGTGTTCAGGTTCGTAGCGTTCAGGTCCCCCGACTCGAAGTTGAACCGTAAGGCGCCCTGGTAGGTGTTGCTGCCCGACTTGGTCACGATGTTGAACAGTCCGCCCTGGAAGTTGCCGTATTCCGCACCGGCGCCCAGTCCCTTGACGATCACCTCCTCGATCCAGTCGACGTTCGGAAGCAGAAAGTCTCCCCCGAACCCCGGCTGGTTCACCGAGACGCCGTCGAGCTGATAGCTGTTCGCTTGACTGGTCGAGCCTCCGAACAGCTGGTCCGAGCGGGAGCCCGGAACGAAGTCGAGCAGATCGGTCGCCGTCCGTGACACAGGCAGCCGATCGATCGACGCGTCGTCCAGGTTCGTCGTGAACTCGGTGGTCTCGCGATCGATCACGGGCCGCGCCGTGACAACCGAGAGCTCCTCGACCTCAAATGGCGTGCGCTCCACTTCCACGCGCAGGCTGGTGGTCTCGGTCGCCGTCACACGCACTCCCGCGACCTGCGTGGGTCGGTAGCCGAGGGCGCGCACCTCCACGTCGTAGAGCCCCGGCGGGAAGAAGCCGAGCCGGAACACGCCCTGCTCGTTGGCGACCACGCTGCGTGCGTACGAGCCGTCCGCTCGCGCTATGCTGATCTCGGCCGTGGGAACGGGCGCACCCGTCTCGTCCACGACTCGCCCATCGATTACGCCGGTCTCGGCGGTCTGGGCGGAGAGGGCATGAGCCCATGCAAGGGAGAGAATGAGTACTGCGAAAGAGCGTGGGTATGACAAGGCACGCAGGTGTCGCATACGAGCCTCCTGAGTGACAGGTTGAAGGCCGCCGGTCTGCGACCTGTTCCACACAGGATGTCCGAACGTCGCGCGCGCGGCAACACTCCGCCGCGCAGAACGTTAGCTGCTTCCCTGCTGCCGGCTGATCAGCCCTCGCCCCCACGTGTTGTTCGCGCGATTCGCGTCCGGCAGCAGCTGGACGGGGTCGATCTGCACGTTCTTGATTCGGGCGCCTTCGACGGTGGCGACGAAGCTCTTCGTGTCGAGCCAGATGTCGACCGGCAGACTCAGCTTTTCCTCGCTGCCATCCCGGTAGATGAACCGTAGCTCGAGCGGCATCACCACGTCCCCGCGATTCTCGATCGTCACCTTTGTCTCGCACTCGGGCGCGTCATCCGACTCCGCGTCGGGCACCGTCGTGCGGGCGGTGCAATTCGAGGTCACGCCGGCGATCGCCTGATCCAGGATTCCGTTGCCGTACAGCCAACCCCGGAAAAACCAGTCGAGATCGCGTCCGGATACATCCTCCATCGTCCGGAAGAAATCCGCCGGCTGCGGGTGCTTGTACGCCCAGCGGTCGATGTAGGCACGGAACGCTTCGTCGAACACCTCCGGTCCCAGCACGACCTCACGCAACAGGCGGAGCACGGCGGCCGGCTTGTTGTAGGCCAGAAAGCCGAGCTCGGTCTCCGACAGGCTGTCGGGCGGCGTGATGATCGGATGTTCCGCGTACTCGCCACGCATCGCGCTGGCCACCTGCCCAGGCTCCATCTGACCGGACAAGATCGGCTCGCCGGTGAAGGCGATGGACGAGTAGTAGTTCATGAAGTTGTCGAAGCCCTCGTCCATCCAGGCGTAGCGGCGCTCGTCGGACCCGACCAGCATGGGGAACCAGGTGTGGCCGATCTCGTGGTCCGTGACTGCGAACAGGAACCCGCCTCGTGCCTGGTATGTGCAGAACACGATCATCGGGTATTCCATACCGAACGCCCGCCCCGCGACGTTGATCGCCACGGGATACGGGTATCGGTACCACTGCTCCGAGTAGAACTTGACAGAGTGCCGCAGATACTCAGTGGAGCGTTCCCAACCCGTGATGCCCGCTCGGCCCGTGCGTCCGGGCCCGCGATCGTCCGCCGGCCGGCCCAGGCTCTCGATGGGATACACCGACATGATGAGCACGTCCTCCCAGCCGGCGGCATCCCAGACGAACGCCTTCGACGCAGCCCACGCGAAATCGCGCACGTTCTCGGCCCGGAACTTCCACGTGACCGGACCCTCACCGAGCGGTCGGGATTCGTCTGTGCCCACCTCCTCGGGCGCGATGATCAGGACCGTCTCGGCGCTGGCGCGCGCCTCGTCGAGTCTCCGCTGCTGTTCCGGAGTCAGCACGTCCTCGGGGTTCTGCAGCTCTCCCGTCGCGACCACGATCATCTCCCGCGGCACGGTGAGCTCGACGTCGAAGTCGCCATACTCCAGGTACCACTCGCCCTGCCCGAGGTACGGCAGATTGTTCCACCCGTTCACATCATCGTAGGTGAACATGCGCGGGTACCACTGGGCGAGCTGGAAGATCTCCCCCTTGTTCGTCTTCAGGCGGCCCATGCGATCGGCGCCACTTTCGGGGATCTCAAACTCGAAATCGAGGCTCAGCTCTAGTTGCCCCCCTTCGGCCGCCAGGGGCTCGGGCAGCAGCACCTCCATCATGGTGTCTTCGATGCGGTGCTCGGCGGCGAAGGTTTCGTTGTCCTGCTGCACCATCACGCCCGATATGTCGAATCCGCCGTTCTTGAAGAAGCCGCCGTGCCGATCGTCCTTGTCGGCTCGCTGGGCGCCGTAACTGTCCTCCCGAAACAGGTTCTGATCCAACTGCAGCCATAAGCTGTTTAGCACGTCCGGGCTCGCGTTCGTGTACGAAATCGTGACCGTCCCGGAAATGCGCTTGTCTTCGAGCCGGGCCTCGATCCGGTAGTCCGCCCGCTGCTGCCAATAGCGTTCACCAGGGGCCCCGGTTGCGCTCCGGTACTCATCGGGCTCGGGAAGGTCCAGCGGCGCGAAAGCCTCCTCGCCGACGCCCTCGGACTGCGCCTGCACATCCGAGATCGACACGGGCGATTCTCCCGCCTCGCTCGAAAGTCCCTGCTCTGTCTCCGTCGCCGGTTGCTCCGGCGGTGCCTGTGCGAGCGCGACAGACACGTTGGTGGCCAAAGCGGCACACAGGGCC
This sequence comes from Gemmatimonadota bacterium, assembly GCA_039586095.1. Classification (GTDB taxonomy): domain Bacteria; phylum Gemmatimonadota; class Gemmatimonadetes; order Palauibacterales; family Palauibacteraceae; genus JBDHBD01. Next base: position 3,421 of record JBDHLB010000027.1, on the reverse strand, counting down.
ACAGCCATGAGCAGCGTTGCACGCACCACGCGAGTCGCGATCGCGAGCACCGACGCGTTATGGATCAGGTTCGGCGGTTGCTGGCTCTGTATAGGAATCAGTCTGCTCCTTCGATCGGTATTGGCGAATTTGGCGAAGTCTCGTGTCGTCTCTCGTGGATGAACGCCCGCTGCACGCTCCAGGTTCACGAAGACGTACTGTCGAGACGCGTTGACGATTTGTTGCGGCTATACACGAGGAGGGGCGCGTGGTTCGCGCCCGCCTCACTCGGGGAGACGGCGGAATAGCAGTCCCGTCGTGGAGACGCGAAGCTCGTATGTCCCTTCGGCCGGAACGAAGGACGCCGATCCGTACTCGGCGTCGACGAATGGGAGAAGAACGGGCCTCGTTCGCGCGATGTCGAACAGATCGTACGGCTTGGGCGCTGCGATCGAGTAGACGGTGCGGGCTTTGGACTGCTCTTCTTCCAGGTCGATGTACCGCCCCGCGACTCGGTCGAGCTCGTAGTCGGTATGCAGCCCGAGCACGTTGGCGATCGGCTTCCACTTCAGAATGTGGGCGTCCACATACAGCTCATCGCCGGCCAGCTGCAGGTACAGGGTGTCCCCGTCCGGAAACTCGAACCGCGCTCCGAACGAATCGGCGTCCAGCCGCTCCGTCGTCACCGTGGCGGCCACCACTTCGCGCGTGAGCGCCTGATACCCATAGGTCCCGATCGCGAGCGAGCCGACCAGAAGCCCGGCCAGCAGGGTGACCAGAGCGAGGAAAAGGGTGAGAAGCGAGGTCGTGTGCCACTTGCGCCACGTTGCGACCGCCGCCGCGAGGAAGGCGACGAAGGACACCAGCAACGTCGTGAGGGCGAGCTGGTTGATGAGCCTCATCTTCGATCTCCGAGCAAACGGGCGCCGGCCGGCCGGTTGTAGGTGGTACTTGGATGCGCCGCGTAAGAATAGTCACGCGAGCATCGCCATGGGAGCCTCGGTGTACCGGACGTGACGACGGGGCGGGCTCACACGTCTTCGACGAGAGAGCCCGCCCGCCTAGCGTGTCCGCTAGTTGACTCGGAAGCCGACACCCGCCATGAACGACCACATCCGCGACTTCACGCTTTGGGACACGTCTTCACTCGTGTCCAGGTTTCGTAGACCCAGCGTATAACGACCATCAGCGAGCAGGATGGCCTGCCCCAGATCGAATTGAAGCTCCGCACCAAAGGCTACACCGAAATCTGTCTCCCCCCGCTCGAAATCGGCCTCCGGATCGTCGCAGTCGAACGGCACGCCATCCAGGGTCAGATCGCAGGACGACTCGAAGCTGACGACTCCACCGGCGTACACAGCGGGTCGGACCGCAGTGCCCGGTGGGGTGAGCATGCCCTTAAGGAGCAGAGCGACATCAATGTAGTCCAGTCCTGCTGAGCCCTCGAAGTCCCCCTCGCTCACCTCGAAACCCTTCTGCGAGTAAAAGCCCTCCGGCTGCAGCACGAGGAAGTCGCCCAGCTCGAACGACACGAATGCACCCAGGATCAACCCGCTCGCCGACTCCGTATCCCCGATTTCCGGATCATCTGTGCTCACGTTCGCGATGTTCACGCCACCCTTCGCCCCGATCAAGACGCCTTGCGCCTCGAGCGACTGGTTTCCAGCCGCAAGAAACGCGATCGCCAAAAGCCACATAAGCTTTCTTTGCATGTCTGTCCTCCCCGTGAATATGGCGGAGGTTTTCCGCCTGTTGGATACGGTGGCGAGGCACGGCTCGCCCGCTCTCGTCCCCACGGCAAATCCTGTACCCGCCATGAGCCAGGCCTTCTCACAAGTTCCGCGTACGAGCGCGACTCGCCGGCCGTGCGCCTCGCGAGCGCGTTCGATTCTGCGGTCAGTCCCGAACGATCAGGTCACCACCCATGGCGCGAATGTCTTCGATGGAGCGACACCCGCACAGCGCCATGGCCTCGTCCAGCTCGTCGCGCAAGACCTGCAGCACCCGACGCACGCCCGCCTCGCCGTCGACGGCAAGACCCCAGATCACCGGCCGGCCGACGCAGACGGCGTCCGCCCCCAGCGCAATTGCCTTCACCACGTCGGTGCCGCGCCGGATCCCTCCGTCGATCAGCACGGCAAAGCCCGCAGCCCGCTGAGCCGCCACGGCTTCCGCGATGGACGGAAGCGCGTCGATCGTGGCAACCGACGTATCGAGTTGCCGACCGCCGTGGTTGGAAACGACGATCCCGGCCGCGCCATGCTCGGCCGCCCTCCGCGCATCCCCCGCGTGCACGATCCCCTTCACCAGCACAGGGAGATTTGTCAGTCCGGTCAGCCAATCCAGGTCGCTCCAGGAGATCGCCGGGTCGAGCAGCGAGGCGACGTACGCCGAGAGGCCGGACCCCCCCGTGGGAGCGACGATCCGGTCCGCACCCGTCACATTTCCGCCTGCTGCGGTCAGGTTCTCCACCCGCAATCCGGTCGGGAGCGCGAACCGATTTCGCACATCGCGCTCCCGCGTGCCGAGCACCGGCGCATCGACGGTGAGAACGATCGCCCCGCAGCCCGCCGCCTCGGCGCGGCGCACCAGGTCCGTCGTCACTTCGCGATCCCTGTAGAAGTAGAGCTGGAACCACACCGGACCCGCGGCGGCCGCGGTCACGTCCTCCACCGCCGTGTTCGACAGGGTGCTCAGCATCATGATCGTGCCTGCCGCGCCGGCGGCCTGCGCCGAGCCCCGCTCGCCGTCGGGGTGGGCGAGGCGGTGGAACGCGGTGGGCGCCAGGAGCACGGGCAGGTCGACCTCGTGCCCCAGGACACGGGCCGACAAATCGCGGGAGCTCACATCTCGTAACACGCGATATCGCAGCGCGATACGATCATACGCGACGTGGTTCTCGGTCAGGGTGATCTCGTCATGGGAACCGCTGGCAAAGTAATCGTATGCCATGGGCGGGAGCGTGTCGCGCGCCCTGAGCTCGAACTCGAACAGATTGATGGGATCCATAATGTTCTCCGAGCCGAATCCGTCAGCTCGCGCCCTTTGTTCGAGCGCCAATCAGCGCTCCGTTGGCGCCGATCTCCCTGCCCATGGCAGTACCCTCCAGCCGGGCAGTGACGTGGCGTGGTATGGTCGAAGGTAGAACGAGCCCGGGAACGACGTCCAGAGCCCGATCAGCGTAAAGGCTGGTTCAAACGGCGGGGTTCAGAACTCCACGTTCACGCCCAGTGTGGGAAGCACGCCCAGTGATTCGTCGAACTCCGGCTCGTCGGTCCGAAAGTCCCAGCGGACGCCGGTGAAGTTCTGACGCCCGTAGACGTTCTGGACATCCACGTACACCTCGAGTTGCCAGCCCCGGAAGCTGAACCGCCGGTCCACCCGGATGTCCAGCGCGTGAAACGTCGGAAAGCGGTCGCCCTCGTTGTACCGGGTGTAGTCG
>JBDHLB010000026.1:0-28415 GCA_039586095.1 Gemmatimonadota bacterium | reverse complement strand
AGGACCGGATACGATCGTGTTGGATCGAAGGTGGTTGGACGAAAGATGAGGCCGTGGAGCTCCGTCACGCCGTCGGCCGCCAACGCTGTGAACCGTTCAGGAGGCCTCCACCCGAGGTTCCTCAACCGTGAGAGATCCGCCCTCCAGAGCTCGCGGACCAGCCGTCCGTCGGCTCGCCTTAGCTCCAGGGTGGGCGGTTGGTCGATCGACGCCCGTGTGACCAGAAAGAAGTCTCCGGACCGTGTGGGTTCTATGCGGTCCCATGACTGTGGAAGATGCAGGAGCCGTTCGGGCGATCCCCCGGCGAGTGGAGCGCGGTATAGTGCGATGTCATATGGGTCCTTCGCGTGGAGCATGCGTGCGGAGAAGTAGATCCACCCGTGAGGTTCGTCCACGAACTCCACCAGATCCACGTCGAGACTGTCGGGGCTGATCACCTGCTCCAGATCGCCGTTCAGGCTGTACATATAGAGGCGCGCAAGGCCGTCTCGCTCCGACTTCCACAACACGCGTTCGCCGTCCGGCAGGAGGTGGGCAACACGTGGCGTGTATCCGTGCAAGAAGTCCAGGCCCCAGAGAAATGTCTCTGACCGCTCGGACAGAATGATGCGAGAGGTACCAGTGTTCGGATCGACGCCCAGAAGACTCAGGTGGTTCACGAGCCTGTTCACCCGGAGGAGATAGACCTCCCGTCCATCCGGATGCCAGCCGACCACGTGGAGGTACGGCTCACCTCCGTCACCCACGTCGACAGGGACAGCAGACCCGTCACGAGCGTCGACGACATGAAGCTCAGGCTGAGGAAGAGGCTCCCCCGCCCGACTGTATGGGCGAGATTCCACAGGAGTGTCCGGCAGGGTCCAGCGGACGAGGGGAATGGTAAGTACTCCTCGGCGGTCCACCTTGAAGAGGGCCAGTCGGTGACTGTCGGGAGACCAGCGGAGTCCCTCCACGTCCCAACCGTATTCCGGCGTTCCGTCCCAGGTGACACGCGTGCTGTCGTCCGACCGCGCGGAACGGAGCCACAGGTCGTCATCATTCACATCCGCAAACCAGCGCCCGTCGGGCGAGGGTACCTCGTAGACTCGCCGTGGGCCCGGGTAGATGCCGCGGCGAACGACGCGGGGCTGTCTCCTTTGCCACCGATCGACCTCGTCATCCGATGCCAGCCTGGCGGAATAGGAGGACAAGTCCAAAACACACCATCTCTCGTCGACCATGAATCTGATCTCTGTCGTGTCACCATCCACCCAGTCCAGGGACTGGAACGGCAAACCTTGGCCTGGGAGATCGCGTGCGCACACCGCTTCCAACGCCTGTCGCGTTCGGGCGACGTCCAGCAACTCGCCCATTTGACCGGACGACGGGTCGACCACGTAGAGCACGGCGCTGTCGCGAGTGCCACCGCGAAACCAGAGGCGTTCGCCATCCGGGAAGAACGCGTGTGGAGGCGGGCCTGCACCCAACGCTCGGCCCGCGGCGAGAAAGGCAGCCGCACGATCCTGATTGTCGAGAGGTTGATCTTGACCGTCCGCGTTGAGTGCGCTGAAGCCAACGCCAGACGTGACGAGAGTGATTACCGTCAGCGGTCGCAGGACGTACCTGAGGGAGGCGATTCCTCTTCTTGGCTGCGTAACCATTTGGTGTTTCATCAACGTTCGCGTCACTCGCACCCACCCGTGATTGGGGCCACCCCCTGTCCCGTGCCGGAGCGCGGCGCGCCAAAGATCTGTAACAGCTGCGGCTGACCCTCAGGATAGCATCCGCGACCGCGTCTGTCTGTCGGGGAAAACCCTACAGGCGCGTGGGGAAGGACCCTACAAGGCGGGGGCGGTTTGGGGCGCGTCTGCCTCGCAGACTGACGACACGTCGCGCTAACCTGCTGACACCGAGCTGCTTAAGTCACCGTGTGTGAGTTGGGCGTGTGAGTTTGAGGCTGTTTGGTCTAATCGCCGGCACGCTATCGCCGACTTGGTCGCTTTGGAGGAAGGCGTGGCAAGGTTCGCTAGGCTCCACGAGTCGGAGCCGACGGACCAATAAAGAAGGTTTCGCTTTCGCACGGCAACGACACAATCGCGTTCGGCCGTTCGAGCCCAGCCGGCGGCAGGCCGGGGCTTCGCCGCAGCGGCCTAGGCGCGGGGTCGGGATGGCACAGGGCTACTCTCCGCCTGTGAATCAGTGGAAGCCGACGCGTCGCGTCACTGCACCGCGCCTTCGAGTCGCGGAGGGGAAGCCCCGGTCGCCGCCACTCCGGGGCGTCAGAGGGCTACGCCAACCGTCCGTGGCACTTCTTGTACTTCTTCCCGCTGCCACACGGACACGGGTCATTGCGCCCCGGCTCGTCGTCGGAGCTGATCGGGGTACTGGAGCGGACGACGCCCGTCGGGGCGACCCCGGCTGCCGTGGCCGCCTCGTCTTCCAGCTCTTCCATCGCCGCCGAGCTCACCACGCCTGTGGCGGCAAACTGCCGCTGAGGCCGCGACGCCCGCGCTGCGCGTCCCGCTGCCGCCGCGGCGACCGCCGTGCCCGCTGCGCCCGTTCCGGCCGTGTCCGTCGGGCCGCTCGTGCTCGAGATCTCCGGAGCCGCGAGCCGCACCTGCGGTTCCACCTGCGCGCGATAGAGGAGATTGGCCACCGTGCGCCGGATGTCCGTGAGCAGATCCACGAACATCTCGTACGCTTCCTTCTTGTACTCGACCAGCGGGTCCCGCTGTCCGTAGGCCCGGTAGCGGATCGAGTCGCGGAGGTGATCCAGGTCGTACAGGTGGTCCTTCCACTTCTCGTCGATCACGGAGAGCGTGATGTAGCGCAGGACCCGCTCCCAGTGCTCGCCAAAGGTGTCCAGCTTGCGGTGAAACACCTCGTGGCCGTGCTCGATCACCGCCTGGCCTACTTCCTCGGACTCCGACCACGGCAGGGCTTCCGCACCGTCCATCTGCCGGGGGAGAAAGTCCGTGTGGAGGAAATAGTCGATCAGCAGCCGCTCGCGCAGCTCGGGGAGCTCCCAATGCTCCGCGTGGCTGCCCTCGGGGACGTGGGTGTCGAGCTCGCCCCGCAGCGCGCTTTCGATCATCTCCCACACCTCGCCCTTCAGGTCCTCTCCTCCTTCAAGGGCGAACAGGCGCAGGTCGTAGATGACCTCGCGCTGCTGGTTCATCACGTCGTCGTACTCGAGCAGCCGTTTCCGCTGCTCGAAGTTCTGCATCTCGACCCGCTTTTGCGCGCGTTCGATCGACTTGGTGATCCACGGGTGTGTGATGACCTCATCTTCCTCGGCGCCGAGCCGGTCCATGATCTTGGCCACACGCTCGGGCATGAACAGACGCATGAGGTCGTCTTCCAGGGAGAGGAAGAACAGGCTGGCGCCGGGGTCGCCCTGGCGTCCGCTTCGGCCGCGCAGCTGGCGATCGATTCTCCGCGACTCGTGACGCTCGGTCCCGAGGATCTGGAGCCCGCACGGTGGATCGGTGTCGCAGCCCAGCGCCGTCACTTGCGCCGCGGTGAGGTCGGGGACCTCATCGACCTGACCGAAGGCCGCCTCGTCCGAGTCGAGACCGCACACGCCGCACTTCACGCAGCCAAGACCGAGTTTGATGTCGGTACCGCGGCCGGCCATGTTCGTCGCGATCGTGATCGCTCCCGGCTGGCCCGCGTCGGCCACGATCTGCGCTTCCCGCTCGTGCTGCTTCGCGTTCAGCACCTCGTGCCGGAGACCGCGGCGCTTCAGCATGCGGCTGATCGTCTCCGAGACGTCCACGCTCGTCGTGCCGACCAGGATCGGAAGCCCTCTCAGGTGCATGCGCTCGATCTCGTCCAGCAACGCCGTGTACTTCTCGCGCTTCGTCTGAAAGACGACGTCGTCCTGATCGATCCGACGGACGGGCCGGTTCGTCGGAATGACGACGACCTCCAGACCGTAGATCTCGTGGAACTCGCCTTCTTCCGTCTCGGCGGTTCCCGTCATGCCGGCCAGCTTGTCGTACATCCGGAAGTAGTTCTGAATGGTGATCGTGGCGAGCGTCTGGGTCTCACCCCGGACGCTGACCCCTTCCTTCGCCTCGACCGCCTGGTGCAGTCCGTCGCTCCACCGACGTCCGGCCATCTTCCGGCCGGTGAACTCGTCGACGATGATCACCTCACCGGTCTCGACGACGTACTCCACGTCCTTCTCGTACAGGGAGTGGGCCTTCACGAGCTGATGGATGACGTGGATTCGCTCGGACTTCTCCGCGTACTCGCGCTCGAGCTCCTCCACACGCGCCCGCTTCTCGTCCACGGACAGCTTCTCGTTATCCTCGATCTGCTTGACGGCCTCCGAGATGTCGGGCACGACGAAGGCGACGGGGTCCTTGGGGCTCAGCACGTCGAGGCCCGCGTCGCTGAGCTGGATCGTGTGCCCCTTCTCGTCCATGGCGAACAAAAGGAGCTCGTCCACCTCGGGGATGCGCTTCTCCCGCATCAGATCGGCTTCCGTGCGCTGTACCAGCTGCTTGACCCCGGTCCGGTTGAGAAGCTTCATGAGGCGCTTGTTCTTCGGCGCCCCTCGCCGGGCCGCCAGCAGCTTCACACCCACCTCGTAGCGGAGATCGCCGTCTTCCTGCTCACCCGCCCGTTCGAGAAGCTCTTCGCCCTCGGCGACGAGCTTGTTCACGAGCTGTCCCTGTTGGCGCACCAGACCGGCGACCTGCGCGTTGTAGCGCCGATATACCTCCTGGTCGCCGCGCCCCACGGGGCCGCTGATGATGAGAGGGGTCCTCGCCTCGTCGATCAGAACCGAGTCGACCTCGTCGATGATCGCGTAGGCGTGGCCGCGTTGAACCCTCTGCTCGAGGTTCACCACCATGTTGTCGCGCAGGTAGTCGAACCCGAACTCGTTGTTCGTCCCGTACGTGATGTCAGCCCGGTATGCGGCGCGCCGTTCCTCCGTCCCCGACTCGGTATCGTCGAGGCAGCCGACCGTCAGGCCGAGAAACTCGAACACGGTGCCCATCCACTGCGAGTCGCGTCGCGCGAGGTAGTTGTTCACCGTCACGAGGTGCGCCCCGTTACCGGGCAGGGCGTTCAGGTAGAGCGGGAGCGTCGCGACCAGGGTCTTCCCTTCCCCCGTCGCCATCTCGGCGATCTTCCCCTGGTGCAGCACGATGGCGCCGATGAGCTGCACATCGTACGGCACCATGTCCCAGGCCAGCTTGTTGCCTGTGACTTCAATCTCCTGACCGAGCAACCGCCGGCACGCTTCGCGTACGGTCGCAAACGCCTCCGGGAGAATCTCGTCCAGGACGTCGGACGTCGCGGTACGCAGTGATTCCTCCGCGGCCCCCATTCTGTCCGTGAGCTCCTGCCGGACCGAGGTTTCCTCGGTGTGTCGCCGCTGCTCCCGCAGCTCTTCGATCTCCTGCTCCAGCGTCTCCGTTCGTTCGCGGATCCGGGCGCGAAACCGCTCGGTCTGGGCACGCAGCTCCTGCTCGTCGACGTCGGCAAGCCGCGCCTCGTGCCGCTTGATCTCGTCGATGATCGGCTGCAGCCGCTTCATCTCGCGCTGGAAGCGGGTGCCAAAAAGGTTGGTGACCGCCTTCTTTAGCATTCCGACTCTCGTGTATTCGTGTCGCCCGGCGCCGTCCCGTACACTCGCCAGGCCTCCTCGACCCGCTCTCGGATCACTTCGGGGACCAGAAACCGCACCGAACGCCCCTCCCTGAGCCGTGCCCTGATCATCGTGCTGGACACGTCGATCCGCGTGATTTCCACGCGAATATAGTCGATCCCGGCCTCCTGGGGCGGTCGCAGCCGCTGTCCGGCTCGTTCCATCACAGCCACGCGCGCGAGGGACGGCAACCGTGTCCACTCGTGCCAGGACTCGATGACGTCCAGCTGATCCGAACCGATCACGCAGAACAGCGCCTCGGGTGACCACTGGCGGCGGACCCACTCCAGCGTATCCACCGTGTACGAGGGACCCTCGCGCTCCAGCTCGACCTCGCTGACTTCCATGCCTTCCAAGTCGGCAAACACCTGCTTCGTCAGCTCGTAACGCACGCTTGCGGGGAACACCTCGTCCCGATGCGGGGGGCTGCCGGCGGGGACGAGGAGCAGACGATCCAGATCGAGCCGCTCGACCAGGTCCTGCGCCACGATCGCATGTCCCACGTGCGGGGGATCGAAGGTTCCCCCGAGCACGCCGAGCCGCTCACCCATCGGGTGACCCGTCCGACTCCCCTCGCAGCCGGCGCGCCTCCTCGGAGTCGGCGTGCTCGCGCAGCAGCCGATCACGCACGACGCGGGCCTCCGAATCGAACCCCACGCGCTGATAGCTCTCGTAAAGGGTCATCAAGATCTCGGGGACGACCAGCGCGTCGGGCGGGGCCTCGGCGAGCGCCTTCTCCAGGTAGATGTTGGCCGACTCGTACAGTCGACGGCGGATGTAGTACCTGGCGATCTCGTAGCTCTTGGTCGCCAGCTTCGTGCTGGCCTCCGCGATCATCGCCTCCGCCTGGGCCCTGAGTGGCGAGTTGGGGAAGAACTGGAGCAGGCGGTTACACTGGTCGATCGCCTGTCGCGTCTGCTCCTGCTCCAAAGAGAGCTTCGGCGAAACTTCCCAGTACGCGCGACACGCCCCCAGCTGGGCATCGTCCGCGAAGGGGCTGTTCGGCCGCGTCGTGGCGAGACGCTCGAACTCCCCGGCCGCCAGCAGTTCGCGGCCATCTCGCAGGTAGGCCTCCCCCAGCATGAACTGGGCGCTGTCCACGAGTGGATCAAGGGGCGCTCGTATGATGAAGTCCTGGAAGCCGAGCACGGCGGCCGCGTAGTCTCTGCCGTCGAACCTCGCCTGAGCCCAGTCGAAACGATCGGGGGGTGAGAGATCGGCCGGTGGCCTGGCGGTCGCGCACGCCACGAGCACGACGGGCGCGGCCGCCCATACCCACCGCCACCGGTCACGCAAGCAGGACCGGTCAATCATGGCCAAACCGTATTTGTCGAATCCGCAATTCCGCCTGTTGCACCAGCGGACCGCTGCGAGCGGGGTTCAGTCGCAGAACTTCCTCGTACGCATCCAGCGCCCGTTCCGGCTCTCCGAGAGCCAGCAGCAGCTCACCACGCAGCAGATGCGCCCTGTCGATCACCGTCTGAGGAACGCCCAGACTCACCGTACGATCCAGCTTCTGGAGCGCCGCCCCGGGTCGGCCGGCCGCCCGATCCTCCTGAGCCAGCGTGAACAGACAGTTCCCGTAGTGCCATCGCGCACCGGCCCATTCCGGGGCGCTGGACGACGCGGCGTCAAGGTAGCGCTCGAAATGGCCCAGAGCCGTGCGGCAGCCGCCCAACGCCTCGTACGCTCGTCCCATCTCGTAGTACAGCGTCGGAGCTCGAAGGAGCGAGTCGTCGACTGGCTCCTCCAACGCGGAAAGGTACAGGGGAAGCGAACGGGCATAATCGGTGTCGCGCCACAGATGGTGCGCCAGCGCGAGCTTCAGGTCGGGCGGAACGAGGCCCAGACCCCAGTCCCACACGGGGAGCAGCGCGCGGGCCATGTTGTCCGGGGCCCCTTCGCTGAGTGCCTGCCGGGCCAGTGTGCTCAGGTCCGCAGCCGCCTGAAAGCGGTAGCTCGAGTCGCGCGCGATCAAGTCCCGGTAGTGGCGCAGCGCCTCGTCCACATCGCCCCGCAGCGCGTACGCATGCGCCAGCCGTAGCACTACGTCCGGCTCGTCCCCTCGCTGACGGAGTGCCAGCTTGTATTCGGCGACGGCCGCATCCAGGTCGCCAGCCGCGAGCAGTCGGTCGCCACGTGTCAGCGACTGGTCCGACGGCCCGCCGCAGGCCATCACACACGTGAGGATGGCCACGCCCCACAAGCGCCTGTCAGGCCGCCGCTCTTTTCGTCCGTTCGTCACGCCGTGCGCGCTGTTTCCTTCCCGTCAGGCGTCGGATCAAGCCGTATCGTACAATGCACCGCACGGCCGAAAACCCGTCACGCCATGTGATCTTCTTTCCCTCCGCGTACGTTCTCCCCGCGTAAGAGATCCCGACCTCGTATACCCGCCAGCCGCTCTGGGCGATCTTGGCCGTGATCTCGGGCTCCACACCGAAGGCTCGCTCCTCGATGGTCAGGTCCTCCAGCACCTCGCGCTTGAAGCACTTATAGCAGGTCTCCATATCGGTCAGATTGAGGTTCGTGACCATGTTGGAGAGAAGGGTCAGGAGGCGGTTGCCCATGTAGTGCCAGAAGTACAAAACGCGGTGCGGTGCGCCCCCCATGAATCGAGACCCGTACACGACGTCCGCCTTGTCGCTCAGGATGGGTTCGATCAGCCAGCCGTATTGGGCCGGATCGTACTCCAGGTCGGCGTCCTGCACGATCACCACGTCACCCTCTGCCGCTCGGAATCCGGTGGAAAGGGCCGCCCCCTTGCCCTGGTTCCTCTCGTGCAGACACAGCCGGTGGATCTTCCCCTCCGAGGCCAGGCGCTCGAGGATCTCCCGCGATCCGTCCGTGGAGCCGTCGTCAACCGCCACGAGCTCGAGGTCCAGAGGCACATCGTTTACGCGCTCGACGATTTCCTCCAGCGTATCTTGCTCGTTGTAGACCGGCATCACCACCGACAGCCGCATCTCCTTCTCCATCCGCTCACCCGTCGCTCAACACCGGCGGAGTGCTCAGCTTTCCTTGACCCTGTAACTCCCGGAAGTACTCGATCGTGCGTGCCAGTCCTTCGCCGAGCGGGACCGTCGGATTCCAGCCCAAGACCCGATTCGCACGCGTGATGTCCGGTTGCCGCGTCCGCGGGTCGTCGGTCGGAAGCTCGAGGTAGCGCACGCCGGCCGAAGATCCGGTGGCCGCCAGTACCTCATCGGCCAGTTCCTTCACGGTGTACTCGCCCGGGTTGCCGATGTTTACCGGGTCGGCCTCGTTACAATCGAAGAACAGGCGAGAGATGCCGTCGATCGTGTCTTCGACGAAACAGAAACTGCGCGACTGGCTGCCGTCGCCGTAAACGGTGAGCGGCTCCCCGAGAAGCGCCTGGACGATGAAGTTCGAAATGACCCGGCCATCGTTCGGGCGCATACGGGGCCCGTAGGTGTTGAAGATGCGGACGATCCGGGTGTCCAACCCGTGGAACCGATGATAGGCCATCGTCATCGCCTCCGCGAAACGCTTGGCCTCGTCGTACACGCCGCGCGGCCCGATGGGATTCACGTTCCCCCAGTACGTTTCCGGCTGCGGATGCACGAGCGGGTCACCGTACACCTCCGAGGTCGACGCAAGCAGGAAGCGCGCGTCTTTCGCCTTGGCGACACCCAACATGTTGTGGGTCCCCAGACTACCCACCTTCAGCGTCTGAATCGGGAAGTCCAGGTAGTCCACCGGGCTCGCGGGCGACGCGAAGTGGAAGACTCCGCCCACTTCGCCCGGGACGTCCACGAACTGGCTCACGTCTCGCTCGAGCAGCTCGAAGCCGGGCTCGCTCTCCAGGTGCGAGAGGTTTCTGGCCGCTCCCGTGATGTAGTTGTCGATCGCGACGACCTCATGGCCCTCGGCGATCAACCGATCACACAGGTGCGATCCGAGGAAGCCTGCGGCTCCCGTCACGACGATCCTCATTCCACTTGCTCCCGGCCGATCGGGTAGTAACGGAAACCAAGCTCACGCATGCGCGCTGGCTCGAATTGATTGCGACCGTCGAACACTACGGGCTCCTTCAACAGCCCTCGCACCACCGACCACTCCGGCCGCCGGTACTGGAGCCACTCGGTCAACAGGACGAGCGCATCCGCGTCTCGACAGGCGTCGTACGCTGTCGTCGCGTACTCGACATCGTCTCCCAGATACTGCTCCCGGGCGATCGACATGGCCACCGGGTCGTGCGCACTCACGGAAGCCCCTGCGGCCAGCAGCTCGCGAACCACGACCAGCGATGGAGCGGCTCGCATATCGTCCGTTTCCGGCTTGAAGGCGAGTCCCCACAGCGCGAACCTCCTGCCCGTCAGGTCGTCACCGTACACCCGCCGGATCTTCTCCAGCAGCACACCCTTCTGTCGCTCGTTCACGGCGTGAACCTGCTTGAGCAGGGAGAGATCGACGCCGAACGAGTCTGCCGTCTGGATGAGCGCCAGAACGTCCTTGGGAAAGCAGCTTCCGCCGTAGCCGGTCCCGGCGTACAGAAACGCCTGGCCGATCCGCGTGTCCGATCCGACACCGCGACGCACCAGCTCGACATCGGCTCCCGTCCGCTCACACAGCGCCGCGATCTCGTTCATGAAGCTGATGCGTGTGGCAAGCATCGCGTTCGCCGCATACTTGGTCATCTCGGCGGACGGAATGTCCATGAAGATCAAAGGGTTCCCGGAGCGTACGAACGGGGTGTACAACTCTTCGAGAAGCGCCCTCGATGACTCGTGATCCACTCCGCACACGACCCGATCGGGGTACATGAAGTCGTCGACCGCGGCCCCCTCCTTCAGGAACTCCGGGTTCGAGCACATGTGGAATTCCGCGTTGGTGCAGGAGGCGATCTCGCGTCGCACCTTCTCGGAAGTACCGACGGGCACCGTGCTCTTCATGATCACCAGGGCGCCCGGTTTCAAGTGACTTCCGATCGTGCGGGCCGCCGCCATCACTTGCTCCAGGCTGGCGCTTCCGTCGTCGCCGGGGGGGGTGCCGACGGCCACGAAGATCACATCGGATCGCTCTATCGCCGCCTCGGCTTCGGTCGTGAATTCCAGTCGCCCCTCCTCCAGATTGCGGGAGATGAGAGGCTCGAGTCCGGGTTCATAGATAGGGATCTCACCTTCCTTGAGCCGGTCGATCTTCTGTTCGTCCACGTCGGCACAGGTGACCCGATTGCCCGCCTCCGCCAGACAGGCACCGACGACAAGACCCACGTACCCCGTCCCGATAACCGTAATCTCCATGCCTGTATCCGCCCTTCCCGTACCCTAGACGAGACGACCGGCAAACCACCGATATGTCTCGCGAATCGTGTCTTCGAGCACTCTCTCCGGCCGCCAGCCGGTCTCTTCGGTGATGCGATCGATGTTGGCGAGGAGCCTCTTCTCCTCGCCTTCCCGCACGCGCCCGGGATCGACCTGCAACTCGACCCCTACCCCGGCCTCTTGCATGATCCAGTCCAGCAGAGCCCGCACCGGAACCGCCACCCCGGAGCCCACGTTGTACACCTTCTTCGGTGAACGTAGCTGGGCCAGTTCAGCCAGCGCGGCAACCCCATCCCGCACGTCGAGAAAGTCCCGTTCGACATCCAGATTGCCGATCGTGAGCAGGGGGGCGGCGCGGTCGGCGGCGATCTCCGCCATCTGCCGGCAGAAGCTGGGCACCACGAACTCCTCGCGCTGACCGGGCCCGACGAGATTGAACACCCGCGCCACCACGATCTGCAGGTCGTGGGCGCGCTGGTACGATTCCGCGACAAGTTCCTGACACGCCTTCGAGGCGCTGTACGGAGACACCGGCTCGAGCGGTGTCTCCTCTGCCAGCCCCCGGTCGTCTACGAGCGCGGCGCCATATGCCGCGCCGGAGCTCATCACCACGATCCGCGGATCGAGGTCCGGGAAGTCATCGCGAACGGACAGAAGCGCTTCGAGCAGATTGACCGTGCCACCTGCGTTCACGCTCAGCGCCTGCGCGGGTTCCGCACGCGCCCTCGCGGCAGAGGAAAAGCCCGCGAGATGAAAGACGACATCGGGCTGGGACGAAGCCAGCAGACGGTACAGGGCCGCCGCGTCCGTCACGTTGCCGACCTTCCAGTCCACCGCTTCGCTGTGCTCGGGCGTGATCGTGACTCGGGTCGGAGGCAGGGCGAGGACGGAGCCGGTCACGGCGAAGCCGCGACCCAGGAGCTCGGGCAGCAAGTGTTGGCCAACGAACCCATCCCCACCGGTGACCAGTGCCCGCTTCACGTAGGACGCCCTCCCTCTTCAGCGGTTCGGCCGGGCGCCGTGCGGCGCGGCCTTCGCGCCCCGGCGCGAGACCCCACATGCGAAGGCTCCGCCGGTGAGAGCGGAGCCTCGGTTGCACAGCCGGCCACGGTTCGGAGATCGGGGGCGGATCGCACGGAGCGCTACCCGATCCCTCCGAGCACTAGACCTTCGCGACTTTGCCCGTCTTGAGACAGCGGGCACACACCCGCACCCGGCGCCGAGTGCCGTCCACCATCACGTGGACGCGCTGCAGGTTCGGCAGGAAGCGTCGCTTGCGGCGGTTGTTCGCGTTGCTCACACGGTGACCCGTTGCGGGTCGCTTCCCGCAGACCGAGCAGATCTTTGCCATCCTCAGAACACCTCCACCGAGTCGGCCAGGATGAAGCTCGGTGTGCGGGGAAGATTGGTGATCATTGCCTGATCGACGGCTCCCTGGTTGACCCATTCGACACGGATCGAGTCGTTCAGCGAGAACACACGGCCGTGCAGGGCGACGGCGTCGCCCCCGTACAACCTCATCTGCTGCATACGGAAGCGCTGGATCATGTCCGCATCCAGCAGCACCGGGTAGGGCGTGGTTTCGTCGAGCGCCATCGAAAACACCGCCTCCCCCAGGCCCATGACCACGGCGATGGAGTCGATCGATACCTCGGAGCCCACGGCGCCCACCGGATCTGCCAGCAGATCGGCCACGGTCACCAGCTCGCCCGAAGGCTCGGTGTCCGCGAACTGGTCTATGGTCGGCAGCTCGGCCGACTCACGGTAGAGCCAGAACATGAACGCGATGACGGCCACGACCGCAACGACCGTGAGCACGGTACCCAGACTCGTAGCGCCTCTGCTGGTCATGAGAATATCCTCTTCTGACCGGCCGCCCGTAAGCGCCGGTTCTATTCCTCCCGCTCCGTGAGCTCGATAAGGGCGACCTCTGCCCCGTCACCCCGCCGTGCACCGAGCTTGAGGATGCGGGTGTAGCCACCCGGACGATCTTGGAAGCGCGGTCCGATCTGGTCGAACAGCTTCTGCAGGACCTCGCGGTCCGCGATGTGCCGCTGGGCCCTCCGCATGCTGTGAAGATCGCCACGACGGGCCAGCGAAATAAGCCGTTCGGCGAAAGGCCTCAGTTCCTTCGCCTTCGCCTCCGTCGTGCGAATCCGCTCATGACGGAACAGACTCGTCGCCATGTTCCGGAGCGTGGCCTGCTTGTGGCTCCGCGTCCGGCTGAGCTCCCGGCCTTTCTTCCTATGCCTCATCGTCTCCGCCGGCCCCGTTCTCTGCCGCGTCGTCTACCACGTACAGTGCTCCGTTCTCGTCTCGCTCGAGCTCCATGCCGAATCGCAATCCGTGATCCGCGAGCACCTCCGCCACTTCCTCCAGCGATTTCTCGCCGAAGTTCGGTACGCGCAACATCTCGTCACGCGAGCGGCTGACCACATCCAGGAGAAAGCGAATGTTCTCCTTCTCCAGCGTGTTGCGGGATCGCGCCGAGATCTGCTCGAAGGCCTCCAGGGGCTGCTCGAGCGCCGAACTCGTTTCCGCCTCCAGCGGAAGTCTCGCAGCGGCCGCTTGTGCACCGTCACCCGAGGGGCGCGCGCCCTCCTGGGCCTCGGGCCCTCCGGAAAGGTACGCAAGATGCGCCCGCGCGATCTCGGCGGCCTGCTGCACGGCGGTGAACGGCTCCAGAGCGCCGTTTGTCGCCACATCGATCGTCAGGCGATCGAAGTCCGTGCGCTCGCCGACTCGCGTCTCCGTCACCGCAAAGTTGGCCCGCAGAACCGGGTTGTAAATGGAGTCGATGCGGATCATGTCCACCGGTGCATCTTCGGGCAGGACATGCTGCTCCGCCATCACGAAGCCTCGCCCCCGATTGACCCACAGATCCACGGTAAGGGGGCGGTTCTCCGGCTGGTCTTCCTGCAGCGTGAACAAGAGCTGCTCCGGGTTCACGATCTCCACGCCCGGGTGCTTCGTGATCTGAGACGCGCGGATGTCGCCCGCCTTCGTCACGCTCAGCTCGAGCTTCGCCTCGTCGACGTCCGGATCCAGGATCAAGACCACGTTCTTCACGTTCTGAATGATCTGGTGGACGTCTTCGGCGACATCTTCGAGGGTCTGGTGCTCATGTTGCACGCCATCGGCACGAATGGCCCATACCGCGGCTCCCGGCAGCGAAGAAAGCAGTATGCGGCGAACGGAGTTGCCGATCGTGTGACCGAACCCTCGCTCCAGGGGCTGCAGCAGAAACCGACCTCGGTGGCCTTCCTCGCTGCTCTGCTCTTCCAACGCTTCAGGTAGCACGAATCCCGTCAGGTCCAACGCAAGTGACATATGAATCTCAGCCTCGGTCCGGTTGCTGGTGTCAGATGTTCGATATCGAATGTGGGGGAAGTAGCGGAACTCGCTCCGGTTCCCCGCGCGTTACTTGCTGTACAGCTCTACGATCAGCTGCTCTTCCACCGCCAGCGGAATGTCCGCTCGGGATGGCCGCTCGAGCATACGACCGGTCACGGCCTCGTAATCCACGCCGAGCCACGCGAGCTGGTCGCGGCCTTTTTGATCTTCCACCGCCTCCTTCACCACCGGCATCTCCCGCGCATGCGGCGCGATGGCGATCTCCGCCCCGGGGGCGACGACAAAGCTCGGCACGTCTACCGTACGACCATCCACGTGCACGTGGCGGTGACGAATCAGCTGGCGCGCCGCCTTTCGAGAGGGGGCAAAACCGAGCCGATACACGATGTTGTCCAGACGGCTCTCCAGCTGGACAAGCAGGTTTTCTCCCGTGACGCCCGGGACGCGCGTCGCCTTCACGAACAGGTTGCGGAACTGCCGCTCTCCCAGACCGTAGATCCGCTTTACCTTCTGCTTCTCACGCAGCTGCACGGCATAGTCCGACTGGCGCCGACGGCGTCGTCCCGTCCCGTGCTCGCCCGGCGGGTACGCGCGGCGCTCGATCGCGCACTTCTCGGTGAAACAGCGCTTGCCCTTCAGGAACAGTTTCTCGCCCTCTCGCCGGCAGAGCCGGCATACCGGGCCTGTATACCGCGCCATCTAGACCCTCCGCTTCTTGGGCGGGCGACAACCGTTGTGCGGGATCGGTGTGACGTCCTTGATGGATCGGATCGTCAATCCGCCCGCCTGGAGGGCCTGGATCGCCGACTCTCGGCCGGAGCCGGGCCCCTGCACCTCGACGTGTACGCGCTTCATCCCGAGCCCCGCCGCCTCGCGGGCCGCATTGCTCGCCGCGATGGTCGCCGCGAATGGCGTCGACTTCTTGGAGCCCTTGAAGCCGGACTTTCCACCGCTGGACCAGGCGATCGTCTCGCCGTCCGTCGACGTGATCGTGATGATGGTATTGTTGAAGGTCGCCTTGATGTGGGCGATTCCTTCCGCCTCGACGGCTCGCCTTCGCTTCTTGCTACCCTTCGCCATTCCGCTCTTTCGGTCTGAAGTCTACTTCCGCGGAGCCTTCTTCTTGCCGGCCACCGTCCGCCGGGGGCCCTTGCGGGTGCGTGCGTTCGTGTGCGTGCGCTGTCCCCGGACGGGCAGGCCGCGCCGGTGCCGGAGCCCGCGGTAGCATCCGATGTCCATGAGCCGCTTGATGTTCATGGACACCTCTGTCCGCAGGGCACCCTCCACCTTGTACCGGTTTTCGATCACGCGACGCAGTTTGTTCACGTCCTCGTCGGAGAGCTCGTGCACCCGGATGTCCGGACTGACGGACGTCTCGTCGAGGATGCTGCGCGCGGTCGAATCGCCGATCCCGTAGATATAGGTCAGCGCGACCTCGATTCGCTTCTCTCGGGGCAGATCCACCCCTGCGATTCGTGCCACTGTTTACCCCTGCCGCTGCTTGTGCTTCGGATTACGGCTGCAGATCACCCGTACCACCCCTCGACGGCGGATGATCTTGCAGTGCTCGCACATACGCTTGACGCTCGATCGAACCTTCATGACACCTCTCAGGCGTCGAAATTCCGGAAAATTTGTAGCCTTGAAGTATAGCCGTAGCGACGCTCACGATCAACTACACTTCGACCGATCATTTGTATCGATACGTGATTCGCCCCTTCGTCAGGTCGTAGGGCGACAACTCGACCGCCACCTTGTCGCCGGGAAGAATCCGGATGTAGTTCATCCGAATCTTGCCGGAGACGTGGCACACGATCTCGTGACCGTTCTCCAACTCGACGCGGAACATCGCGTTGGGAAGGGCCTCGAGGACCTGTCCGGTCATTTGAATCGGCTCTTCCTTCGCCAAGCTAAGCCTCTCCCTCTGTCGTGCTCTGCGGCAGCGTCGTGAGGACGCGCGGACCGTCGGCCGTCACGGCTACCGTGTGCTCATAGTGGGCGGACAACGATCGGTCGGCGGTCACCACCGTCCAACCATCCTCCAGGGTCCGAATCGACCGGTTTCCGATGTTCACCATCGGTTCGATCGCGATAACCAGACCCTCCTGGATTCGCGTGCCTCGCCCCGCCCGGCCGTAGTTCGGCACCTGGGGCTCCTCGTGGGCCGCTTCACCGACTCCGTGACCGACCAGCTCACGAATGACGCTGAATCCGACCGCCTCGACCGTCTTCTGGATCGCAGAGCCCAGATCCCCGAGTCGGTTCCCCGGCCGGGCCTGATCGATCCCCACATCCAACGCCTTCTGCGTCGTGTCCAGCAACTCACGAACCTGGGGGCCGACCTCGCCGATCGGAACGGTTACCGCGGCGTCCGCGAAGAACCCGTCCAGTACGACGCCCACGTCCACGCTCAGGATGTCGCCCGGGCGCAGCACTCGCTGCTCGGACGGGATCCCGTGCACGACCTCTTCGTTGATGCTCGTGCAAAGCGTGGCCGGGAACCCGTACAGGCCTTTGAAGGCCGGCACAGCACCTTTTCGCGACGCGATCAAGGACTCCGCCTCGCGATCGAGCTCCGCCGTCGTCACACCCGGCACCGCTCGCTCCTTCGCCAGTCTCAACACTTCCCCGACGATGGCTCCGGCCTGAGCGATCGCCTCGATCTCCGTGGCCGACTTGAGTCGGATCACGTCAAACCGGACGCGCCGCGACGACCGCGCGGGTCAGCCGGCCGAATACCTCGTCGACACTCCCGGTTCCATCGACGTCCGTCACTCCCACGTCCGAGCTTCCATACCATGCCAGCACCGGGGCCGTCTGCTCCCGATACACGTCCAGTCGTCTGCGGACCGTCTCGACCGTGTCATCGCTCCTCTGGACAAGGGAGGCGCCGCACTGCGAACAATCGGTCGCCTCTCCCACCTGATCGACATGCGTCACGGCACCACAAGCCTCGCATACGCGGCGCCCCGACAGCCGTGCGATGACCTCGTCATCCGACACGGCGAGGTTCAGGACGGCATCCAGCGAGTCCCGACGGTCAAACAGAATCCTCTGCAGTCCCTCGGCCTGTGGTACCGTGCGTGGAAACCCGTCCAGCACGAAGCCGGAGCGCGCCGCCTCGCCGTCCAGCACCTCGGCGATCAAGCCCAGGATCACATCGTCCGGCACGAGCTCTCCCGAGTCCATGTACGTCTGAGCGAGCCGGCCCAACTCGGTCGCGTTCCGTCTCGCCTCGCGCAGCATGTCTCCCGTGGAGAGCCGGGGCACCCTCAGCCACTCTGCCAGCCGGTCGCCCTGGGTCCCCTTGCCGGCGCCGGGCGGGCCCATCAGCACGAGACGCATCACATGAAGCGCTGTCGGCCCCGGTACTTCACCCGTCCCTTCTTCATGAAGCCCTCGTAGTGGCGGAGCAGCAGGTGCTGCTGCATCTGCTGCACCGTGTCGAGAGCCACGCCGACGACGATCAGCAACGACGTGCCCCCGAAGAAGAACGTCTGAATGTCGAACGCCGCGAAGATGCCGAAGGGTAGAATCGCGATGAGCGCCAGGTACACGGCTCCCGGAAGCGTGATCCGGGTGAGCACGTGATCGATGTAGTCCGCCGTGGCCGAGCCGGGTTTGACGCCGGGAATGAAGCCGCCCTGCCGCTTCAGGTTCTCGGCCAGATCGATCGGATTGAAGATGATCGACGTGTAGAAGTACGTGAAGTACACGATGAGAATCGAGTACGTCAGGTAGTACCAGGTGCTGCCGACCTGGAAGATCTGGCTCAGATCATACAGGAATCCGCCCACGCCCGGCGCACCCGGACCGGGATTGCCCGTGAACGCGGTCAGGGTACCGGGAATGATGATGATCGACTGGGCGAAGATGATCGGCATCACGCCGGCCGAGTTCACCCGCAGCGGAATGAAGGACCGCTGTCCCTCCCGTATGCGGCCACGTCCCACGACCTTGCGGGGGATCTGCACCGGAATGCGCCGCGCCGCCATCGTAAGCAGAACGACGGCCGCCATGATCGCAATGAGCGTGACCACGAGCGCGATCAGCTTGAAGAGGCTGATGCCGCCAGCCCGGAACAGCTCGAGCGTGTTGATCGTGGCGCCGGGGAAGCCCTGCAGGATCGAGAAGAAGATGAGCAGAGACATCCCGTTGCCCACCCCACGCTCGGTGATCTGCTCACCCAGCCACATGACGAAGATCCCACCCGTGGTCAGCATGAGCACCGTCGTGAGCCGGAAGCCCCAGCCCGGATCGATCGCCACGCCCGGCTGCGACTCGAGGAAGATCGCGTAGCCGTACGCCTGCATGATGCAGAGAACGACCGTCGTATAGCGCGTCCACTGAGTGAGCTTCCGGCGACCCTCCTCCCCCTCCTTCTGCAGCTTCTCGATCGTCGGGAAGACGGCCGCGAGAAGCTGGAAGAGAATGCTGGCCGAAATGTACGGCATGATGCCCAGCGCGAGGACCGTGGCGCGCTGCAGCCCTCCGCCCACGAACAGGTCGTAGATCCCGAATAGCGTGCCCTGGAACTGTCCCGCCAGCTGTTGCAGGGCGATGACGTTCACGCCGGGCGTTGTGATGTGGGACCCGAGCCTGTAGATCGCGAGACAGAGAAGCGTGAAGAGGATCTTCTCTTTGAGCTCGGGAACCTTGAACAGGTTGGGAATCGCGCGGGCGGCGCTCTGACCGTTGGCCATCAGGTGTGCTCAGCCGATCAGTTCTGCGCGCCCGCCGGCCGCTTCGATCTTGTCGCGCGCGCTGGCGCTGAACGCGTGAGCCTCCACGGTCACGGCCCGGTCCAGCTCACCGTACGCAAGCACCTTCACCGGATCGTCGCCCGCGCCGATCAGACCACGGTCGCGTAGCACCTCCGGCGTGATCTGCGCCTCCTCGAGTCTCGCGATGTCCCGCAGGTTGACGATATGGTAGCGGCGCCGACTCAGGGGCGTGAAGCCACGCTTGGGCGTGCGACGATAGAGCGGCATCTGACCGCCCTCGAACCAAGCGGGCAGCGAGCCACCGCTGCGTGACTTCTGTCCCTTGTGACCGCGGCCCGATGTCTTCCCCAGACCCGAACCCGGGCCGCGCCCGGCTCGTCTGGGCGCCGGCTTGGATCCGGGCGGCGGAGTCAGGGAATCGAGTCCGATCCGCTTTCGGTCACTCATCGCCGTTCACTTCCTGCACCTCCAAGAGATGCGAAACCTTCGCGATCATCCCACGAATGGCAGGAGAGTCTTCCTGCTCCACTTCCGCCTGATGGTGGCGAACGCCCAGCGCGCGCAGGGTATGGCGCTGATCGGCCGGTGAGCCGATCCCGCTCTTCACCTGTCGTATCCTCAGACGCTTAGCCACCCATCGCCTCCCGAATCACTTCCGGGTCCACGCCACGCTCGCGAGCCACCTGCTCGGGAGTGACGAGATCCTGCAGTCCCTTCATCGTGGCGGCGACCATGTTCAACGGATTGTTGGTGCCGAGGCTCTTGGTGAGAATGTCCTGCACGCCGGCACACTCCAGGACGGCTCGCACGGGGCCACCCGCGATCACGCCGGTACCCGGGCCCGCTGGTTTCAGCAGCACCCTGCCCGCCCCGTGGTGCCCGATCATCTCGTGGGGAATCGTTCCGCCCACGATCGGCACCTGGACCATGTTGCCGCGAGCCTGCTCGAACCCCTTGCGGATCGCCTCCGCGACTTCGTTCGCCTTGCCGAGTGCCGTTCCGACACGACCCTGGCCGTCACCGACCGCGACCAGTGCGGTGAAGGAGAATCGTCGACCTCCCTTCACGACCTTGGCGACGCGATTGATGTAAATCACGTTCTCGCGGAGGTTGTCCGTCTTTTCTCGTCGTCTCGGTTTTGCCATGCCTTCTTCTCTCGGCCTTTTCTTGCGTCCGACTCGCGGACCGCTCGCCTGTTAGAACCGCAGGCCGCCCGCGCGGGCACCGTCCGCGAAGGCCTGCACGCGGCCGTGGTAGCGATACCCGCCGCGGTCGAAGACGATCTGCTCGACCCCGGCCTCTCGCGCCCGTTCGGCGAGCATCTTCCCGGCCGAGTAGCTCTCTCCGGTCTTGCCGGTGGCTTCTTCGCCCGAGTCGGCAATCGCTTGCCGAACGGCGGTCGCCCTCGTCGATACACCGAGCAGCGTCACTCCGCGGTCGTCGTCAACCAGCTGTCCCTCGACATGACGCAGGCTCCGGAATATGACGAGCCGCGGGCGTTCCGCGGTCCCCCGGACCTTCTTCCGAACGTGCGCGTGACGACGTCGCCGCCTCGCCACCCTTTCTGCCGCCTTGCTGTTCATCTGCTCCAGGTCCGGTTCCTAGGCGAGCCCGCCGACGGTGGCCTTCCCGGCCTTCCGGCGAACGTACTCACCCCGATATCGAATGCCCTTCCCCTTGTACGGCTCCGGCGGGCGAATCCGCCGGATCTCGGCCGCCACCTGACCCACGAGCTGCTTGTCGATGCCGCTGACGCGAATCACCGTGGGCGAGTCCAGACCCAGCTGAATGCCGTCCGGTGCGGGTACTTCGACCGGATGGCTGTAGCCGACGTTGATGACGAGCCCGCTGCCCTTCTGTTCCGCTCTGTATCCGACCCCGTGAATCTCAAGCACCTTCTCGAAACCCTCGCTCACCCCGATCACCATGTTCGCGAGAAGACTGCGAGTCAGGCCGTGCAACGCCCGGTGACGCGCCTGATCCGTCGGCCGAGCGACGGTCAGCTCGTCGTCCGACAGCGTGATCGACATGTCACTGTCAAACCGCCGGCTCAGCTCTCCCTTCGGACCTTTCACAGTCGCGTGGGAGCCTTCCAACGTGATCTCGACGCCACTCGGGACAGGGATCGGCAGCCTTCCGATTCTCGACACGTCGACCTCTCGATTAGTAGACGGTGGCGAGCACTTCGCCACCCACTCGCTGTCGCCGTGCATCCCGGTCCGACATCACGCCTCGCGATGTCGACAGGATGGCGATGCCGAGCCCCGATCGAACCCGGGGCACCGAATCCGCGTCCACGTATCGACGCAGCCCCGGCCGTGACACACGCTGGACGGACCGGATGACGGGGCGCTCATCATCGGTGTACTTGAGGTACACGCGCATGACGCCGTGATGCCCATCATCCAGAACCTTGTAGCCGTGGATGAAGTGGTTCTCGGTCAGGATTCGCGCGACCTCCATCTTGATCTTCGACGGAGGCATCTCCACCCGACGGTGGCCCGCAGTGCCCGCGTTGCGAATCCGCGTCAGCATGTCGGCGATGGGATCGTTCATGCTCATCTGTCACCAACTCGCTTTCCGGACGCCGGGTATCTCGCCCCGCAACGCCTTCTCGCGGAAGCAGATGCGGCACAAGCCGAACTTCCGGATGTACGCCCTCTGGCGACCGCAACGGTGACACCGGTTCACCGAGCGGCTGCTGAACTTCGCCGGGCGATTCGCCTTCTCGATCAGAGACTTCTTTGGCATTCCTCGTGCTTTCTTCCGGCTATGAGGTTTCTCGGCACTCAGACCACCACGGGCGTCTCGCCGCGGAACGGCATGCCCATCTCCCGCAGCAGAACGAGCGCCTCGTCGTCCTTGTCCGTGCTCGTAACGAACGTGATGTCCATGCCGTGAATCCGGACGATCTCGTCGTAGTCGACCTCCGTGAACACCATCTGCTCCTTCACACCGACCGTATAGTTGCCCCGGCCGTCGAACGAACGGCTGTTGAAGCCGCGGAAGTCGCGGATCCGGGGAACCGCCGTGCTCACGAAGCGATCCAGGAACTCGTACATGCGCGTGTCGCGCATCGTGACCTTCACGCCGATCGGCATACCCTCGCGCAGGTTGAAGTTCGAGATCGACTTGCGTGCGCGTGTGACGACGGGCCGTTGTCCCGAGATACGGGTCAGCTCATTCACCACGGACTCGAGCAGCTTCGGATCGTCCTTCGCATCCCCGAGACCCGCGTTGATCACGATCTTCTCGAGCCGCGGGATCTGGTGCGGGTTCTCGAATCCGAATACGTCGGCCAGTCTGGGCCGGACGGTCTCGTCGTAGTGCTTCCTGAGTCTCGCCTTCTCCATCAATCGTCGCTCTGTTTCCTGGCTCCCTCGTCGCCCGTTCCGACTAGGCGGTCGGGATCGGGTTCTCGCACCGCTTGCACAACCGCTCGACGGTGCCGTCCGGATCGCGCCGAATGGACACTCGCGCTGGCTGATCACAGTGTGGACAGACCAGCATCACGTTCGATGCGGCGATCGGCGCTTCAAACGTCACGATTCCACCCTCGGGGTTCTGCTGCGACGGCGCCTGATGACGCTTCCGCATGTTCACGCCGTCGATGACCACGCGACCCTCGCGTGGGAGCGCCTCGAGCACCTGCCCCGTCGCCCCCTTGTAGTTGCCGGCGACCACCATGACCCTATCGCCCTGCCGAACGTGCAATCTGTTTCGCTTCATTCTTCCAATACTCTGCCAATCGACTGGAACACCCATCTGGCGTCGCGGCTCCGGATCCTTCACGAGTGGCGAGTTGACGGTTCGCGGAGCGCGCCTCGGAAGCTGGCTTCCGCGAGCGCGTGGAGTGAACCGTCGACCGCCAGGAGCGTCAGATCACCTCCGGAGCCAACGAGACGATCTTCATGAAGCGCTTCTCGCGCAGCTCACGCGCCACCGGCCCGAAGATACGCGTCGCGCGGGGCTCGCCGGCCTCGTTGATCAGCACGGCGGCGTTCTCGTCGAACCGGATGTAGCTGCCGTCCGCGCGACGGCTCTCCTTGGCGGCCCGCACGACCACGGCGCGCGCCACGTCGCCCTTCTTCACGGTACCGCCCGGAATCGCATCCTTGACGGTCACCACGATCACGTCGCCCAGGCCCGCGTAGCGTCGCCGCGAACCGCCGAGCACGCGGATGCAAAGGGCACGTCGCGCGCCCGAATTGTCCGCGATCCGGACCATGGATTCCTGCTGGATCATCGTCTCGTCCCGATTACTCCGGCCGGTCCACGAGGCTGATCACACGCCAACGCTTCTGTCGTGACAGCGGGCGGGTCTCCTCGATGCGCACGATGTCGCCGACCCGATAGTCGTTGTTCTCGTCGTGGGCGTAATAGCGCGCCCGACGCGTCATCTTCTTGCCGTACATCTTGTGTCCCATGACCCGGTCCACCGATACCACGACGGTCTTTTCCATCCCGTCGCTCACAACGGTTCCCTGCCGGACCTTGCGCTGGCTCACTCGCTCTGCCGCGCTCGACGCATCACTCATCGTTTTCTTCCTTGGCGAACCGCTTTTCGTGGCGGATCGTCTTCAGCCGGGCCAGATCCCGCCGCAGGGTCTTGATCAGCGAGGGGTTCTCCAGCTCCTCGTACGCCGCGCGAAACTTGAGCTGGAAGAGCTCGTCCTGAACCCGCCCGATCTCCTCTGCGATCTCGTCCTCCGTCAACTCGCGGATCGAAGCCGCGTCGAGCTCCGCCACCTACTCCTCCCGCGTCAAGAAGCGTGTCTTCACAGGAAGCTTCGCGGAGGCCAGCTCCATCGCCCGACGAGCGATGTCGACCGGCACCCCCTCGAGCTCGAACATCACGCGCCCCGGCTTCACCGGTGCGACCCAGCCCTCCGGGTTGCCCTTTCCCTTCCCCATGCGGGTCTCGGCCGGCTTCTGCGTGATCGGCTTGTCCGGAAAGATCCGGATGAACACCTTCCCGCCTCGCTTGATGTGCCGCGTCATGGCGACACGAGCCGACTCGATCTGACGGTTCGTGATCCAGCCGGGCTCCACGGCCTGCATGCCGTACTCGCCGAAGGCGATCGTGTTGCCGCGCTGCGCCTTGCCTCGCAAGCGGCCTTTTTGCTGCTTCCTGTATTTGATTCGCTTGGGCGCAAGCATTGCTGTCCTTGCTGTCTGAACGACGTCGCCTTAGCGACGCCCTCCCGCCGTATAGGTCTGTCCGCGCCGGTCCTCCACGACCTCGCCGTTGAAGATCCACACCTTCACACCGATCGTGCCGAACGTGGTCAGCGCGACCTTCTCCGCGTAGTCGATGTCCGCGCGCAGCGTGTGCAGGGGCACTCGCCCCTCGTGATAACCCTCCGTTCGGGCGATCTCGGCGCCCGCCAGACGACCACCACACTGGATACGGATCCCGGCGGCACCCGCCCGCATCGCCGCCTGTACCGCGCGCTTCATCGCCCGTCGGAAGCTGATTCGGCGCGTGAGCTGATGGGCCACGCTGTCGGCGACGAGAGTGGCGTCGGTCTCCGGCCGCTTGACCTCTTCGACGTTGATCGACACCTCCGCATCGGTCAGCAGCGCAAGCTCATCACGGAGCTTGTCGACCTCGGATCCCCGCTTGCCGATTACGACGCCCGGCCGGCCGGTATGGATCGTCACGACGATCTTGGAGGGCTTGCGCTCGATCTCGACATCGGAGATCGCCGCGTGATCCAGCCGCGCGTGCAGGTACTTGCGCAGCTGCTCATCCTCGGCGAGCAGCTTCGGGAAGTCGAGACCGGTCGCATACCAGCGTGACTTCCACGGTTTGACGTGACCGAGACGGAATCCGTAGGGATGCGTTTTCTGACCCACGCTTACTCCTTCGTGTCGACCACGACTGTGACGTGGCTGCTTCGCTTTCGGATGGCCGTCGCACGGCCGTACGCACGCGCCCGATATCGACGCAGCGTACGACCCTCGTCTACGAACGCCTCACGGACGAACAGATCGTCCACGTCGAGCGCCTCACCCGTCTCATCGGCCCGGTACACGGCGTTCGCGACCGCGGATCGGAGAAGCTTGTCGACCGGGATCGCCGCCGCCTTCTTGGAGAACTGCAGGATCGCGTACGCCTCGTTCACGTCGCGTCCGCGGATCTGGTCCACGACCAGCCGGACCTTCCGCGGAGACATGCCGAGCCCTTTCGTCGTTGCTGAAGCCCTCATGCTCGTCACATCCGCACGCGCCGATCGGCCAGCCGTCCGCCGTGTCCGCGGAACAGCCGGGTGGGCGCGAACTCTCCCAGCTTGTGACCCACCATGTTCTCGGTCACGTAGACGGGAATGAACTTGTTTCCGTTGTGAACGGCGAGCGTGTGACCCACGAATTCCGGACTGATGGTCGATGCCCGGGCCCACGTCTTGATCACCCGCTTCTCACCTGTCTCGTTCATCTGCTGCACCTTCAGCAGCAGTTTGTCGTCGATGAACGGACCCTTCCTGACGCTTCTGGGCATGGCCTTCCCTTACTTCGTCGCCTTACCGCGGCGCCGGCCGCGGACGATGTATCGGTTGGTCTCCTTGTGGCGCTTGCGCGTCTTCTTGCCCTCCGCCTTGCCCCACGGCGACACGGGCGGACGCCCACCCGAGCTGCGACCCTCGCCGCCGCCCAGGGGATGGTCGATCGGGTTCATCGCGACGCCTCGTACCTTGGGTCGCCGCCCCAGCCAACGGGATCGCCCTGCCTTGCCGAGGCGAACCAGCTCATGATCGACGTTGCCCACCTGTCCGACCGTCGCGCGGCACTCGCCGCGGACCATTCGGACCTCCGTGCTCGGCAGACGCAGGGTCACCATGCCAGCCTCTTTGGCCACCACCTGCACGGCGGCACCGGCGGACCGCGCCATCTGGGCTCCCTTGCCCGGAATCATCTCGACCGCGTGCACGACGGTGCCCAGCGGCATCTCGATGAGCGGCAGCGTGTTGCCGAGCTTGGGATCGCTCCCGGAGCCGGAGACCACCTCGTCCCCGACTTTCAAACCTCGCGGATGGAGGATGTACCGCTTCTCTCCATCGGCGTAATGCAGAAGCGCGATGCGCGCCGAGCGGTTCGGATCGTACTCGATGTGCGCCACGCGGCCCGGCACGCCATCCTTGTCGCGGCGGAAGTCGATACGCCGGTAGCGACGCTTGTGCCCGCCACCGCGGCGTCGGCTCGTCATGCGGCCGTGATGGTTCCTGCCCGAGGACCGCTTGATCCCCTCGGTGAGTGACTTCTCCGGCTCGCTGCGTGTGACTTCGGCGAAGTCCGAGACACTTCGAAAACGAGACGCCGAGGTCACCGGCTTGAACTTTCGTATCGGCATCGGACTCAGATCCCTCCGATCGCTTCGATCAACTCGCCCTCCGCCAGCTCTACCACCGCCTTCTTCCAGTGCGGTCGACGTCCCAGCGATCGGCCCATGCGACGCTTCTTGCCCGGCATGTTCATCGTGCGGACGCTCTTGACCCTCACGTCGAACAGCGCCTCGACGGCCTTCCGGATCTCGACCTTCGTCGCGTCCGGCGCGACCTCGAACGTGTATTTGCCGCGAGCCTCCACACGTGCGCGCAGCTCTTCGGGGACCGAGGCGTCCGTGCCCTCGTACTGGAGAGCGGACGTCTTTTCGGTGATCACCGGCCGGATCAGCACTTGCTGCGGAGGTCGGCTCATCCCTCGACTCCTTCAGCGCCCTCGTCGGGCTTCTCGACCGTCGAGTCGAGGTCCGCCGAGTCGAGCGCGCTGGACTCGATCAGGACCAGATCGGCCCACAGCACGTCGACGGCCGACGCCTCGCCCCACGGCAGGACTTTCACGCCAGGCAGGTTGCGCGCGGACAGCAGAACCGTGCGCTTGATGCCGTCCGTCAGCAGCAGCACGTTCGACCCGCTTGCCTCCAGATTCCCAATCAGCTCGGCGATCTGTTTCGTGCGAGGCGCTTCCAGCTCCACCGGCTCGATCACGGCCAGATCGCCGTCCGCCGCGCGCGCGTTGAGCGCGGAGCGAATCGCCAGCCGCTTCAGCTTGCGCGGAATTCGCACGTCGTACGAACGGGGCTGCGGGCCGAAGGTCACGGCGCCACCGCGCCACAGCGGTGAGCGAATCGTGCCGACCCTCGCCCGTCCCGTGCCCTTCTGGCGCCACGGCTTACGGCCGCCGCCTCGCACCGCGCCGCGCGAGCGCGTCGCCGCCGTGCCCTGCCGCCCGTGCAGCTCGATCGCCGTCACGACCTGATGGAGCGCGCTTTCGCTTACGCGGCCATCGAAGAGGGAGGCCGGAAGCTCGACCGCCTCCGACCGTGGCTCTCCCGTGGCCGTATATGCCGTGACTCTCATCTATGCCGTCCTGATGAACACGATGTTGTTCCGCGATCCTGGGACCGAGCCGCGAATCAGAAGCAGGTTGCGCTCCGTATCCACTCGCTCCACCCGCCGGTTCATCGCCGTGCGGGTCTCCCCGCCCATGCGACCGGCCATCTTCCGACCCTTGATGACGCGTGACGGGTCCGTTCCCGGCCCGATGGAGCCCGGCGCCCGCATGATCGACGTTCCGCCGTGCGAGCCGCGACCTCCGCCGAAGCCGTGTCGCTTGACGACGCCCTGGAATCCGCGACCCTTCGTCGGCCCGGAGATCTTCACCCGGCTGCCCACCTCGAACATGTCGACCGTCAGCTCCTGACCGGGCTCCACTTCCTGATCGCCCAGTTCGAACTCGGCCAGCACCTCCGGCACGTAGTCCAGTCCGGCCCGGGCCGCATGACCGGCCTCGGGGCGCGTCACTCGCTTCTCCTTCTTGCGGCCGAAGCCCAGCTGGACGGCCTCATAGCCGTCCCGCTCCTCCGTCCTCACCTGAAGCACGGGGCAGGGACCGACCTCGAGGACCGTCACCCCGACGGACTTCCCATCCTCGGTGAAGAGCTGCGTCATGCCGAGCTTCCGACCGATCAGTCCGGGCATCGGTCTACTCCACCTTGATCTCGACCTCCACGCCGGCCGCCAGATCGAGCTTCGTGAGCGCGTCGATCGTCTGAGGCCTCGAGTCGTGGATGTCGATCAGTCGTTTGTGGGTCTTCAGCTCGAACTGCTCCCGGGACTTCTTGTCCTTGTGCGGACTCCGAAGCACCGTAAACAGCTGTCGCCTCGTGGGCAGCGGGATCGGCCCGCTGACCGAAGCCCCCGTCTTCTGCGCCGTGCGCACGATGTCGGACGCCGTCTGGTCGATCACGGCGGGATCGAACGCCTTCAGCCGGATGCGAATCTTCTCGGCCATTATTCGGTGATGCCGGTGACGACGCCGGCGCCGACGGTGCGGCCGCCCTCACGGATCGCGAACCGGAGGTTCTCCTCCATGGCGATCGGCGTGATCAGGTCCACGTCCATGTTC
>JBDHLB010000094.1:0-7620 GCA_039586095.1 Gemmatimonadota bacterium | reverse complement strand
GTTGTCGTCCACCGCGTTGTCGCAGATCTCGATGGCCGCCGGGTGGACCGCTGCGCTCCCGTCGTCGCAGTCGGCCCCGCCGGGGCAGGCGACGTCCACGTGGCCGTCGCCGTCGCCGTCGAAATCCTCGTCCACGACGCCATCGCAGTCGTCGTCGATGCCGTTGCACAGCTCAGCCGAAGGACTGCCGGCCACCGCGTCACAGGTCGGGATCTCGACGAGCGAGCCCGGATCGATGCAAACGAAGGTGCCGCTCTGCTCGCATGCGCCGACACCGGCCGTGCAGGGCAGGCCGAAGTTCGGCCGCTGGTCGCAGGTGGGGTCGGTTCCCTGACGCTCCACGTACAGCGCGAGCTCGTCGCCGATGCCCGGCGGCTGAGGCCAGGTCTGGTCGCCGGCGGCGACGGCGACGTCCGGCTGGGTTACCTTGTTGCCGGTGATCACGTCGAGCCACAGGAAGTCGTAGGTGTCCGCCGTCATGCCGGTCAGGCCGACCTCCCCGACCGGGTTCAACGCGTAGAGGATGTAGCTCGTTCCGGGATTCGCCAGGACGTAGGTCGTGTTCCCGTACGCTAGCTCGTTGTGCGGGGCCATCTCGTAAAAACGTGTCGATTCGAAGAAATCGACCATGTAGCCGCACTCGTTCAGGCGCTCGATCGGCGTGTCGTCGATGTTCCAGCCGTTGACCATCACGTAGGCGCCGCCCATCGCGCTGGCCCACACCTTGCGCCGCGCGTGGTCGTCCGTGCCCACGGCGCCGTTCGGCGCCTCGGTGTGGTTGAGGTTGTAGCGACCGGCCGCCTTGTTCCAGGCATTCTCCATTCCGCTGTTGTACTGATCGATCACGCAGTTCACGCTGCAGTACTGGATGCTGAACTGGTCGATGTTCGGGTCGTCCGGGTGGTCGAAATCGACGCCCGGTGTCTGGTGGCTGGCGATCGGGTGGAACGGATCTCTCGCGCGGATCTCCGCCGCGATCTGCGAGACGCGAGCTTCGGTCAACTCCTCTCGGAACTCCTCCGCGACGACCCAGATCAGGTTCTTGTGGTGCTTGAACGCGTCGACCAGATCGCGGACGAACTGAGCTTCGTCCGCGGTCATGTCGGCGAGCTTCACGTCGGGCTCCCACGGATCGGCGTCGTCGTCGTAGATGAAGAAGTAGATCACCATTCCGTTCTGGTCCATCTGATCGAACCAGCCCTCCCACTGCTCGAGCACCGCCCGGCTGAGCCCGGAGGTCGGGTCGTTCTGCACGTTGAACGGGTTGCGACCGATACCGCCGTCACCGCCGTCGGACTGGACGGCGATGAAGTAGATGCCGTTCGCGCCGGTGCCGGTTAACCGGTCGATCAGTGCGACCTGGTCTCCGCTCCACGTGCGATCGGCCTTCTGTGTTCCGCGAAAGAGAAACCCCTCGGGATCCCCCGGCGCGCAGATGAACAGGGGCGTGCCGTCCTCGTAGAAGAGCCACTCCGGAATCGCCGGGTTGACGACGATCTTCCCGTGGATGTCCGAGGTCGCCGCAAAGCCGGCCGAAGCGGACAGAACGACCCCCAGGACAGCGGCAGCCATGCTTGCGGCAAGCGGTCGCACCGGATCCACACACTCCCGAACCGGTTGGGGGTGCCCGTGAAGGCACATCGATCATACCACCGCGGTCGCGGAGTGGGCCCGGGACGGGCGCGTCGAGTTGTTACAATCCTTCACTCCCGACCGCAGCGAGGAGCGAGATGAGAGAGGCGCCCGGATGACAAACGGCTGGACCGGGGGCCAGTACAGCCTCTACCGCATCCTCTTTGGTGGCTGTCTGGTCGTGCACTTCGCACGGCTGTCTTTCATGTGGGACGGGCCCGCCGTCACCACCGCCCTGGGCATCGTCGGAGCGCTGCTGGCGCTGCCGTTCCTCGTCGGCTGGCACGACCGCCCCGCCGCGCTGGGGCTCGCGGCGCTGTGGATCTGGCTGATCGGCCACGAGCCGCTGATCCCCACACCGGCGGTCCCGTGGATCGCGTGGCTCCTGCTGGCGCACCTGTTCCTGCCGCCGGCGCCCTACGGGTCGTGGGCCGCGCGCGGGAGGCCCGATCCGGCGGCGGGCTGGCGTATGCCGCGGCTAATCTTCGCGGTGACCTGGGTGCTGATGGCGCTGGGGTACGCCTACGACGGCTACACCAAGCTCATCAATCCGACGTGGATCGACGGCACGGGGCTGACACACTTGCTCGAGAGTCCGCTGGCCCGTCCGACCCGGCTGCGCGATCTGTTGCTCGATTCGCCCGATCTCCTGCTGCGCGCCGTCAGCTGGACCGCGCTGGCGCTCGAGCTGGGTTTCGCGCCGCTCGCGCTGTTCCGCAGGGTGCGTCCCTGGCTCTGGCTGGCCGTCGTGCTGATGCAGCTCTCGCTGATCCTCCTCGTCGGTTTCACGGGCATGACGATCGGTCTGCTGTTGCTGCACCTGTTCGCGTTCGATCCGGGTTGGATACCTCCGCTGCCCGGCGACAAGCGCGTGATGGTCTATTACGACGGGACGTGCGGGCTCTGCCACCGCAGCGTGCGATTTCTACTCGCCGAGGATCGTGCGGGCGACACGTTCCGCTACGCGCCGCTGGAGAGCGAGAGCTTCCGGTCGAGCGTTCCCGAAGCGCGGCGGCGCGGCCTGCCCGACAGCGTGATCCTGATGGAGCAGGACGGGACGCTGCGCTCGCGCTCGGGAGGTGTGCTCTACGCCGCCCGGCGGCTGGGTGGTCTGTGGCGCGCGCTGGCCACCTCGGCCGTTCCGATCCCGCGCCCGCTGCGGGACTGGGTCTACGATCGGATCGCCGCCGTGCGGTACCGCCTGTTCGCGCGTCCCGCCGAGCCGTGCCCGATCATCCCGCCCGACCTGCGCAACCGTTTCGACGTGGACCGGTAGACCGGGGACATTCCGTCTCAGAGCAGCTCGGCGATGTACTTTTCGCGCGCCAGGCGCCAGAAGACGACCAGGAACGCCGTCAGCGGGATGGCCAGGATCATTCCCAGGATGCCGTCGAGCGCCGTGCCCCAGAAGAAGATCGCCACGATGATCGCCACGGGGTGCAGGCCGGTCCGATCACCCATGATCCGCGGGGTCAGCAGGTAGCTCTCGATGAGCTGGACGATCGTGAAGACCAGAAGCACGAGGCCCATCAGCGTCCATCCGCCGCCCGGCTGGAAGTAGGCCAGCGGCAATCCGATTCCCAGACCGATGATGCTGCCGAGGTAGGGGATGATGTTCAGCAGACCGAGCAGCAGGCCGAGGATGAACCCGTAGCGCAGGCCGACCAGACTGAACCCGGCGGCGTACAGGAGCCCCTGCAGCATCGCGATCAGTAGCTGCCCGCGGAAGAACGCGACGATGATGTCGACGAACTGCCGCACGAGGTAGACGATGTCCTTGCGCGTCTCGGGTTTGAAGAAGGGCAGCATCTCCTCGAGGGGCCGGTCGATCTTCCAGTCCATCAGCAAGAAGAAGCCGAAGTAGACGGGCAGCACGGCCCACGAGGCCAGGCCGCCGACGGCGCGCAGCAGAACCCCTCCCGCGGAAAGCGCCTTGCCGCCCGCCGCCTGCAGACCCTCGATCACCGCCGATTGCTGCCCCACGAAGGCGGCCTGGATCCGCTGTCCCCAGGGGTTCTCCTCGAAGAAGCGCACGACTTGCGGCCAGCGCGTCTGCACCTGCTCGCTCAGCGCGCGCAGCCACTCCGGGATCCGCGTGAACAGGTCCGAGAGCTGCTCGACCGCGAGCCGGCCGAAGAACCAGCCGAAGGCGGCGAGCGGCGCGAGGATCGACAGACAGACGACGACCAGCGCCAGGGCGCGAGGAAGCTTCAGCTTGTCGCGCAGCCAGCGGAAGTAGGGCATGCAAACCAGCGCGGCGATCCAGCCGACGACCAGCGGCAGCAGCACGTTCGAGAACCGCGCCAGGAAGCGCGAGACGGCCCAGCCGAGGCCGAGCACCGCCGTCGCGATGACCAGCACGGCGACGATCGTCAGCGCCGTGGCCACCGCCGCACGCTGGCGGGGGCCGAGATCGAGGAACGCGGACCGGGGCTCTTCGTCCATCGGCCAAGCATACACCGGCCGGCCCGCCGATTCGTGCGGCGCGGTTCTCGGCCCCGGGTCCCGCGGCGGCGGAGCAAGTGCGCCGGGCCCGGAGGCTCCGCGCTCGTGGCGTTGCAGGGACGGGTGGCATCCCCTAAGCTCTGAGGACTGCCGTCACGAATAACCCACACGCCGCTCGCGCGGTATCAAGGAGCCGACGATGAAAACCAAGCTCAGGTCCGGTCTCCGTCGCAGCGGGCGGTGGCAAGAAAGAGAGAAGCTACGAAGACCTGCCGATCAACACCAAGTGGAACGTCACGGCCGACACCTTTCTGGCGGAGTTCAACACCGAGGTCGGTTTTACCCCCCAGGGCCTGGTTCAGATCGGTGATCCGGGAGACCCGCAGCTCGAGCGGCGAGTCGAGGACGCGGGCGTCATCGCACCGGTTCCGGTGATCGGGATGTACATCCACTATGGCGTCACGCCACGCATTCTCATTCGCGCGGCTACCGAGGCGATCGATCTCAGCATCGGCGACCACGAGGGTCGCGTGATCCAGTCCGGTTTCGGCGCGGTTCACGAAGCTGTTCGGTCTCGGGCTGGCGCTCACCTCGAACGACATCGTCTACAGTCAGGAAACCGAGAACAAGATTCTGAAGATCGATTACCGGATCACGTCCGCGTCGGTCTACGTCAGCTTCGCGTTCTAGTCAGCCGGCACCGACACCGCCCGACCTTCCTTGGTGCTGGCGCCGTGGCTCCGCGGTGAGGATCAGTCCTTCACCGCGCGCATCCGCTCGGCAGCCTCCTCGAGTGACGCCTCCAGCAGGTGGAACCACATCCCGCGCTCGACCGAGACGTTCGCCGGGATCTTCTGCTCCGGTGTGGCAGGCGGGTAGAACTCGACGTGGAAGTGGAAGTGTTCCTCCTCTCCCTTGGGTGACGCGTGAAGGAACATGATGTACGGGAACTCCCCGCCGGCGAGCAGGTCGTAGCGCTCGACGATCTCGCCGAGCATCCAGGCCAGCGAGCGCGTCTCCCCGGGCGAGTAGCTCCACGGTCCCGGCACGAAACGTTTCGGCACGACCCAGACCTCGTAGGCGTAACGCGCGAAGGGCGGGACGAAGGCCGTGTGGTACTTGTCCTCGAGCACCAGGAGGTGCGGCTCCAACCGCTCGAGCAGTCGTTGCAGCATCGGCTCGCGACGGAAAGCCTCGACCTCACGCTCGATCACCAGCGGCACGTAGGGCAGGCCGTGGATCTGGCAGTGCGGATGGCTGAGAGACATGCCGAGGATCTCGCCGCGGTTCTCGAGCAGGCTGACGAAGCGGACCTCGGGGAGGGCGTGGAGATCCCGGTACCGGTCGGCCCAGGCGTGAACGACCAGTTCCCGCTGGCGCGCGGCGAGAGTCGCCATGCTTCCTTCGTGCTGGGGGGAGTAGACCACGACCTCGCACATCCCCACCGCTCGCTCGGTGGCGACCGAGCAGGCCGGGGCCTCCGGCGCGTCGGGGTGGAACGAGCCGAAACGGTTCTCGAAGACCGCCACCTCGAACTCGCGGAACGGAATCTCCCCGGTCGTGTCATCCGTTGCCGGGCACAACGGGCAGGCGGTCATGTCGCTCCCTAGCCCCCGCTTCGCGCGGTGCGGCGCGTAGGCGACCCACTCCCCGCGCAGCGGGTGCCAGCGCAGGTGCGATCGCGCCTCGGGTGCGTGCGGACCTCCCTCCAGCGGCGGCAGCGTGTGCGCCTGCCAACCGTAGAGATGCAGGGGACGCCCGTCCTCCTTGCGGTGAAAGCGCTTGAACACACTGGATCCTGGCGCGGCCTTCACGTCGACCTCATCGGGAGCGTTCCAGCATGACTGCCACGATACACCCCGCGAAGTGCATGACCCAAGCCGGCTCCCACCGTCTTGCGCCGCCTCGCTCACGACGGCGAACCTGCCTCACCTCGATCGTCGGGCGCGAGTCGGAGTCCTGATGTGGGAGGCATCTCACGTCGCGGCGCTGGGGGATGCTCGAGCGTGGCTTCGTAGCGCTATGTGTGGAGGACCGGGAGAGGACGGATGTGCGACTGATTGGCGGACCGGGTCGAACTGCGCTGATTCGATGCGGTCGCGGGCGGCCGACTGAACCGACGCGACGGACTTTCGTACACTCCGTTGTACCACTCCCGCAGAATGCAGCTTGGAGGAACCTCGATGCTGAATGAACACGCGTCACGCCAGTATCGGCTGGTGCTGCCGTGCTTGCTCCTGGTCTGGACGTGCCCGGTGGGCACGACTTCGGGTCAGGAGGAGTCACCGGTCGTACCTGCAGGGCTCGCCATGTCGTTCAGCCCGGTCGTCGATCTCCATTTCCACGTGCGAACACTGCTCGATCAAGATGGCGAGATCCCGCCGGATTTCGCGGAGGTCGTGAAACAGGCGCGGGAATTCGAGCAGGCCGTCGGCGATCGGCTAGGCTGGGGGTTCATCGAACCCTTGTTGACGAAGTGCGAGACGGCAGGCGAGCTCATTCCGCTGACGGAACGGTTGCCCGAGAGATTTCGCCTGCGCTCGGGCCCGATCATCGAGCCACGGGCGACGTCGGTCCCCTATGCTCGGGCCTTGGCCCAGGCCGAGTCGGCATTCATGAGAGAGGTCTGGCCCGCGCACCGGCGGACGATCGAGACGGCTCATCCGTCGTCTTCATGCAGGCGGCGGAGGCCGTCCGCCGTTTCATCGACTCCGAGCACGAGCAATACGGCCACGACCACGCGTTCTACGCGAGGGCACCGGAGTCCGCCGAGCGTGTACTGCCGAACTGGAGAGCCTACCTCGACGGCTCGATATCGCTGGAGGAGGCGCTCGACGCGATAGTCGTCGGGCTGGGCGAATGAACGGAATTTGTGCGTTCGTATTGAGCAACGTCGGCAGGCCGAGTCCGCGATCTCGTGGTGGCGTATGGACTAATCTCGGTGGCGGACGGCCTCACGGAAGAGCTGTCTTTCCGAGGGCTATTCCTGAGAAGGCTTGCGCGTCTCGTCGGCAATGACTCGGCGATCGTAGTCACGGCGCTTGCCGTCACCTTTGCTCATCGGGTGTTGTTTGAGACGGCACGGGTCCTCCCGTTCGTAAACCGTCAAGCAGCGCCAAGTCGTTGACTCGCGGTACAATGCCACCATTGCCGGAGTGGCGGAATAGGTAGACGCAGAGGACTTAAAATCCTCTCCTCGTAAGAGGGTCCGAGTTCGAGTCTCGGCTCCGGCACCATGTGAGCGGCCAGTCGGGCTAGTCTAAAAGCTGTCCCCGAAACGCGCCTTCCGTACACGTCCCCGTCAGTCTCGACCTGCTCGGCGGAGTGTCCTTCTCGTTCTGAGTATGGGTGAACCGGCCGGACCGACTCGAAGCTGCTCAGTGCGGTCGCTCGATGCCCAGGCGCTTCATGCGTGAGCGCAGGGTGCTGGGCTTCAGGCCGAGGCGGCTCGCGGCATTGTCCTTGCCCTTGATTTTCCAGCTGCTCGCCTGGAGAGCCTCCAGTATCCGCGTGCGCTCGACTCCCTTGAGATCCTGCTTGAGG
>JBDHLB010000093.1:0-7656 GCA_039586095.1 Gemmatimonadota bacterium | reverse complement strand
CAGCAGCTTGGCCTTGGCAAGCTCACCAGCGTCCTCTCGCCCGGTACGGCGCACGAGATCTACGAGTTCCGACTCGGGCGTGTTCAGGATGTCGATGTCCGTGAACTTTTCGATCGACGCAGCGAACGAGAGCCTCGCCCAGGGACGCGAGAAGTCCACCGTGCGCCCTCCGTAGTGCAGTTCGAGGGAGCCGCATACCTCCCGCAGCACGTCGGTGACCAGCTCTTCGGCCAGGTCCATCATGGCCTCGTAGTCGGCATAGGCCTGGTACAGCTCGAGCATGGTGAACTCGGGATTGTGGGTCCGGTCGACGCCTTCGTTGCGGAAGTTCTTGCCGATCTCGTACACGCGGTCGAGCGTGCCCACGATCAAGCGCTTGAGGTACAGTTCGTCGGCGATCCGCAGGTAGAGCTGC
This sequence comes from Gemmatimonadota bacterium, assembly GCA_039586095.1. Taxonomy (GTDB): domain Bacteria; phylum Gemmatimonadota; class Gemmatimonadetes; order Palauibacterales; family Palauibacteraceae; genus JBDHBD01. Next base: position 7,241 of record JBDHLB010000093.1, on the reverse strand, counting down.
GTATCGAGCGCGTTGTGGTGCGTGGTGAACGGCCTGGCGAGCGCACCGCCGTACAGCGGTTGCAGGACCGGAGTCTCCACTTCCAGAAAGCCGCGATCGTCCAGCCACCGACGACACGCCGACACCACCCCCGCCCGGACCGTGAACAGCTCGCGGACCTCGGGGTTCACCGCCAGGTCCGCATAGCGCTGACGATACCGCGACTCCACATCGGAGAAGCCGCTGTGTACGACCCGCTCCCCGCTCTCCGAGACCTCTTCTTTTCCGAACGGCAGCGGACGCAGCGTCTTGCTGAGCAGAGCGAGGCCCTCGACCCGGACGGTGGCCTCACCCGTGCGCGTGCGGAACAGCGGACCCTCGACGCCGATCCAGTCGCCCAGATCGATGTGCTCGAGAAGCCGCACACTCAACTCGTCGAGCGCGTCGCGCTTGAAGTAGATCTGTAGCCTTCCGCTACGATCCCCGAGATGGGCGAACGCACTGCCGCCCAGGTCACGGAAGGACAGAACCCGTCCCGCGACACGCACAGGGTCGGGGTCGCTCTCGCGAACTTTGGATTCGTGCATCTCGAAGGCTGTGAGCGCATCGGCCAACTGATGGCTAGGATCGTACGAGTAGGCGTAGGGCTCGACCCCTTGTTCGCGCAGGCGCTCCAGCTTCGCGAACCGGTCCCGAACCGGCTTGGGGCGATCGGTCGACTGGTACCAGCAGGCCAGGCAAACGCCGTCCCGAAGTACCGTCGTCTCGCGACCGCACCCGGGGCACGCGCGTCCCGCCGCCGGGTTCATCCGGCCGTCCTCGCGGAAAGGTTCTGCGTCATTCGGATCGGCTCCCCTTCATGAGACCGGCACGGTTCTCTGTTGGAGGAACGCCTCGATGAATGCATCTAGCCGCCCATCGAGCACGGCGTCCACGTTGCCCTCCTCCACCCCCGTCCGGTGGTCCTTGACCATCGTGTAAGGCTGGAGCACATACGATCGGATCTGATTCCCCCAGGCGATCTCCGTCTTCGAGCTCTCCAGCGCTTCTCGCTCGGCCGCCTGCTCTTCCAGCGCGCGCTGGTACAGGGCCGCCTTCAACATCTTCATCGCTTTTGACTTGTTCTTGTGCTGGCTTCTCTCCTGCTGACAGGAGACCACGATCCCCGTCGGTTCGTGGGTGATTCGCACCGCCGAGCTCGTCTTGTTGACGTGCTGACCGCCGGCACCGGAGGCGCGGAACGTGTCGATGCGTAAATCGTCCTCGTTGACTTCGATCTCGATGTCGTCTTCTACGACAGGGTAGATGAAGACCGACGCGAAGGACGTGTGTCGGCGCCCTTGAGAGTCGAACGGAGAAATCCGCACCAGGCGATGCACGCCGCGTTCGGCGCTGAGGTACCCGTACGCGAAGGGACCTTGCACCTCCAGCGTGACGGACTTGATCCCCGCTTCCTCGCCGGGAAGCAGGTCCAGCACCTCGATCTGAAAGCCGCGCGACTCAGCCCACCGCGAGTACATGCGCATGAGCATCTCGGCCCAGTCCTGCGATTCGGTGCCTCCCGCACCCGGATGGATGGTGAGGAGCGCACTGCGGTGAGAGTCGGGCCCCTGCAACATGTTCTTCAGCTCGAGGTCGGCCAGCTCCTCCTCGATGCGTGCCACACCATGGTCGAGCTCGGCGAGGAGCTCAGGGTCGCTTTCCTCCTCGAGCAGGCCGACCAGCTCGTCCAGTTCGTCCAGCTCCGCAGCCAGACCCTCCCAGGGGCGAGTCCACTCCTTCAGGCGATTGGATTGGTCGATCACGTCACGCGCCCGCTCCTGGTCGTTCCAGAAGTCGGGGTGCGCCATCTGCTCCTCTAGCCCCTCCAGTTCGGCCTGCTTCCCGGAGATGTCAAAGATACCCCCGAAGTTCGTCCAGCCTCTGGCGGGCGGCCACGAGACTCTCTCGCTGCGTCGTCACATCCGACATGCCACCTCCGAAATGCTACAGATCCCACCGTGAATAGAGGGACATCAGGAGAAAAGTTCCGACGCGCTGGCCGGTCGATCCACCCGTCCCATCTCTCACATTCCGCACCCTCCCTCACTATCCGCGCGCGAGTGTAGCACGCGCGACCCACCTCGGCTAGGCCAGCTCGAAGTCTATCCGACGGCGCTCCCGGTCCACGCGCACGACCTGCACACGCACCGGATCCCCGAGCGTCAACTGTCGCCTGCTACGCCGCCCGACCAACGCGTGTCGCGACTCGACGAACCGGAAGTAGTCGTCCCGCAGCGTGCTCACATGGATCAGGCCATCGACGTGATAGTCGTCCAGGAGCACGAAAAGCCCGAACCGGGTGACGCCGCTGATCGTGCCGGCGAACTCGTCGCCCAGGTGTCGCTCCATGAACTGGATCTTCTTCAGGTCGACCGAATCTCTCTCTGCCGCCATCGCACGGCGCTCCCGCTCCGAGGCGTGGTCTGCGATCAGCGCGAGGCGCTCCGGATCCGTCCGCGACGCAGCCGCAGCGACCCCAGGCTGTCGACTCCCTGCCTCCAGCCAGCGCACGGTCTCACGGTGCACGACGAGGTCGGGGTAGCGGCGGATGGGCGACGTGAAATGGAGATAGGCCGTGGAAGCCAGCCCGAAGTGACCGAGGTTCTCGGTCGCGTAGCGTGCCTGCTGCATGGAGCGCAGAGCCACCGTGCTCACCAACTGCTCCTGCGGTCGCCCCCGCATGGCGTCCAGGAGCGCGGCGATGGCCGAAGGCTTCAGGGAGCCGGCCGGCAGTTGATGGCCGAACGTTGCGGCCAGGTCCCGCAACCCTTCGACTCCGGGCTCGGTCGGCGGCTCGTGCACCCGATAGATGCTCGGCAGTCCGGCCTCCTGAGCCAGCTCGGCCACCGTCTCGTTCGCCTGGATCATCAGGTCCTCGACCAGGAGGTGAGATTCGAGCCGCAGCACGCGTTGCACATCCTCCGGCTCGCCGGAGGCACCGAGTACCACGCGGGCTTCCGGAAGATCGAAGTCGATGCTTCCTCTGGCCTTGCGAGCCGCCCTCAGGCGTCGGCTCACATTCCGGAGCCGATGCAGCGCATCCACCAGCTCCGCGGACTCGGGTTCGGGATGCCGGTCTCCGTCGAGCAGCGCTTGCGCGTCGTCATATGACAGACGGTGCGCGCTGCGGATCACGCTGCGCACGATGCGAGATCCACCGACGTTCCCGGAGCCGTCGACGTCATACAGGACCGAGAGGGTAAGCCGGTCCTCATCCGGCACGAGCGAGCACAGGCCGCTGGACAACGCGTGGGGGAGCATCGGGACGACTCGATCGACGAGGTAGACGCTCGTGCCACGCTCGCGGGCTTCGGAATCCAGCGTGCTCCCCTCTTCCACGTAAAAGGACACATCCGCGATGTGCACGCCGACCTCGAAGCGCCCGTTGTGCATGGGGTGGATCGAGAGAGCATCGTCGTGATCTTTCGCATCGGCCGGATCGATGGTGAAGACGAGCCGGTCTCTCAGGTCCGTTCGACCGTCCAGATCGGCATCGGAGATGCCCCGGCGTGCGACCAGCTCGGCCGCATCTTCGACTTCCGCAGGAAACTCGAGCGGAAGCTGGTGTCCGAGCAGAATGGCCAGGACATCCACGCCCGGATCGTCAGGTCTCCCCAGCACCTGCTTCACTCGGGACACGGGAGACGGCTCCTTCTCGCCCCAATCCACGATCTCGACCAGAACGAGGTCACCGTCCGAAGCGTCCGCGGTGAGGTCCGCGGGGACGAAGAGCTCGATGGACAGCCGGGGCTCCTGCGGGACCACGACTCCGTATGCCTTGCGCCGATGATAAACACCGACGATCTGCTGAAAGGCGCGCTCGAGGACGCGGATCACACGACCCTCGGGGTTTCGGCGTCGGCGACGTTCGATCCGCGCGACGACCCGGTCACCCTCGACCGCGCTCTTCCGGTGATGGGAGCGGATGAAGACGTCGGGCTCCGACGGACCGGTGACGACAAACGCGTCCCCCGAGCGAATCACCTGGAGCCGCCCGACCGCCAGACCGAGACGGTCCGGGGTCGCGTAGGCGCCCTTGCGGTGGCGATAGACGAGGCCCTGTTCCTCGAGCCGGCCGAGTAGCTCCCTCAAGGCGGGCAGCCGGGCGCCATCGATCTGCAGGGCGCGCGCCAGCTCTCGCACCGTTAGCGGTCGGCGCGCTTTCGTCTTCAGGTACTGGACGAGCTCGTCGGGTTTCAGGCCGGAATCGTTCAGAACGGCTCGGCCTCGTCGATCAGCATAATGGGAATGTCATCCTGTACCTCGTATTGCAGGCGGCAGGCGTGGCACAGGAGCTTGTGTTCCTCCTCCCGGTATTCCAGCTCCCCCTTGCACTTCGGGCACACCAGAATCTCCAGCAGGCGCTCATCCAGAGCCATATGATAATCTCCCTTAGCATGATTACTGTAAGCTATTATATCCCAACCGCTTCAGATGATCGGCGCGCTTTCGCCATTTGGGAAGCACTCTGACCCGCAGGTCCAGGTAGACGCGGTGCTCGAGAAACTCCTCGATCCGTTGGCGAGCCGCACTGCCGATCTCCCGGATCTTCGTTCCGCCGTCGCCGATCACCATGCCCTTCTGCGATTCGCGCTCCACGAACAGGCGGGCCGCGATATACGTCGGCCGATCTCCTCCCCGCTCCTTGAACTCATCCACCATGACTTCGATGCTGTACGGCAGCTCCTGTCCCAACTTATCGAAGCAGGCCTCACGGACGAACTCGGCCGCAAAGTAGCGCAGAGGGGCCGTAGACAGCTCGTCCGCCGGGTAATACGGAGGGGACACAGGAAGCTCGGCCAGCACCGTCCGCCGGAGCGCCTCGATTCCCTTGCCCGCGGTCGCCACCGTCGGAATCACGGTTTCCCACCCGGCGCCGTTCAGCTCATCCAGAAGGGTCGCGCTGCGTGCATCGGACACCCGATCCACCTTGTTCAGACACAGGAGGCAGGCGATTCCATTCGGTCGCTTGAAAGCGAGTGCGTCGGCGAGGCTGTCGGCGTAGCCCGCGTCCACCACGTATACGAGGACGTCCGCGTCATCCACGGCCCGGGTCGCTTCTGCCCGCATCGCTTCCTGCAACAGATACCGGGGCTCGAGTCGTCCGGGCGTATCGACGAATATCGCCTGATGCGACTCGTCGCTGTAGATGCCGAGGAGCCGCCGCCGCGTGGTCTGAGCTTTCGGGGTCACGATGCTCATGCGAGTGCCCATGAGTCGATTGAGGAGTGTCGATTTCCCGACGTTCGGCAGCCCGACAAGGGCCACGAAGCCCGCACGATAGCCCCCGTTGCCATGGTTCACTGGCTGCTGCCGGCCTTGTGTCGACGGCTCGTGTGGGGACCGCGACTCTGTTGCTCCCTCTACCATTGGCCTAGATATTCACCGCCGGTGGTTCCTCAATTCCCTGGGCCTGTGTCCAAAAACAGACCGAGGACATCATTTTAGAGCGTGAAACGAACCACGTCGACCACGGCCATTGGCTCTACCCTGCCGGCGCAATCCGCGCGATGTCCGACATTCTCCAATTCATGACGCCAATGAAGACAGCCTGAGCACGGTGTGGCCATGATACGATTCGCCATCGCACTTGCCATAGGACTTGCGACTCCGCTGACGGGCCAAGATCCCGTTCCACTCCTCGCGCGGCACCTGGATCTCGACCTGACGGTCCATTATGAGACACGGAACCTGGAAGGCACGGCAACCTGGGTGTTGGAGAACGTGGGGCCCGATCCGGTGAGCGAGGTCCCGCTCCAAATCGGTCGCCTGATGACCGCCCGGGCCGCGACTTCCGGAGATTCACCCGTTTCCTTCATCCAGGACGTGGTCGTCTACGAGGATTGGCCTCGTCGACAGGTGACACAGCTTCGCTTGTTTCCTGATTCCCCGCTGGCACCACGGGAGCGAAGAGCGTTCACCCTTAGTTACTCGGGTCCACTGGTGCCCTCATCCGAAACCGGCATGCGGTACGTAAAGGATGACATAGACCGCTCGTTCACACTTCTCAGGTCGGAGTCCTTCGCGTTCCCTCAGCTTGCGCAGCCATCGCTCGCTGCGAACCGGAAAGCTCCTCGGGAGGATTTCACCTACCGGCTTCGGATCACGGCGCCCTCGGATCTCATCGTGGCCACCGGCGTGCCGGAAAGCTCGAAAGAGCCCACAGACAGTCTCACGACTTGGGAATTTGAAACCGGGCGGCCGGTTCCGTTTCTGAACATAGGCGTGGCCCCCTACGAGGTGATATCAGCCGACGGTCTGACCGTGTTTCATTTCCCGGAGGACAAAGACGGCGCCGCTCGGTTGTTGAAGGCCATGGTGGATGCGATCGCACTGTACGAGAACTGGTTCGGACCCCATGAGGGCGGGGCGGCCGTTCACGTGATCGAGATCCCGTCCGGATGGGGCTCGCAAGCCAGCATCACGGGAGGAATCATCCTGACGGCAGATGCGTTCGAGAACGCCGATCAGTTGGAGCAGCTCTATCATGAACTGGCCCATCTATGGCATCCCGCGGACCTCGATCGACCGGCCCCACGTTGGAACGAGGGTCTCGCCACTTTCCTCCAGTATCGTGTCGCCTCGACGCAGGATGCTTCCGACCTCGGTCAGGTGATGGAGAGGTTGGCACGATCACAGCTGGAGCGATTCGGTCGGCGCCCCGAACTCTCTGAGGTCGCCATGATCGATTACGGGCGGGCGGAAGCCACCGGGTTCTCGTACGGCACGGGCGCTCTCATGTTCTACGCGCTCTTCCGCACGCTGGGAGAGGCGGAGTTCGATGCGCTCCTTGGAGAGTGGTTTCGGCAGTACAGAGCCGACGGAAGTTCCACGCGACAATTGGTTGAACTCCTTCTAGCCCGTAGCGGTCCCGGAGTAGAGACGCTCTTGCAGGATTGGTTGTTCAGCGCCGATTGGCACCGGAAACTGCAGGAGAGTGAGAGTCTGGACAGCTTGATCTCTACGTATCGCGTTGCCGACTGAGCTGTACAGGGGCGCCCATGAACTCGATGCGCCGCGAGCCAGATGCGAGAACCCCCGTCCGCCAGGCGAACGGGGGTTCCATCTATCAAGAAGGTGAGTGGCGTGGGGTTGGCAGGGAGAAAGCTCCCTAGAAAGGAGGTGATCCAGCCGCAGGTTCCCCTACGGCTACCTTGTTACGACTTAGCGCCAGTCACTGAGTTTACCTTCGACGGCTCCCTCCCGAAGGTTAGGCCACC
>JBDHLB010000092.1:0-7730 GCA_039586095.1 Gemmatimonadota bacterium | reverse complement strand
TCGTGCGTCTATTCCGGCATTCGCGCAGCGGAAGACGCACCGCTTCTCACCCGGCGTCGGCAAACGCGTGCGGTCAACTCTGCGCTCCGGGCGCTGCAGGAGTTCGCCGCGGCCCGTGAGGCCGGACTCCCCCCCGAGATATCGGCCACCCACTGCCGGGATGCGACAACCGCCCTGGAGGAACTCCTGGGAATCGTCGAGGTGGAAGACGTGCTGGACGTCCTGTTCGCGAGCTTTTGTGTGGGAAAGTGAGCGTTCAGGCCGCGCGCTGACACCGCGGGCAGATGTACGTCTTGCGACCGGTGATGTTCAGCGACTTGAGCTCGTTCCTGCACCGAGGGCACGCGTCGCCCCTTCGACGGTAGTTGATCAGCCAGCCCGGGTCGGAATGCGCGGCCTCCCAGTGCAGCGTGGCCCGGCGCAGAACACGCCTCAGATACAGGTGAATCCGGCGGAGCTGACGCGGCTCGAGCTTCCCCATCTTGACGTCGGGCCGATATCCGGCCTGGAAGCAGATTTCGTCGGCGTACTCGTTGCCGATTCCCGCGATGATCTTCTGGTTCATGAGGAAGCCCTTGAGGCTGGTGCGCTGGTGGCGCGCGGCCAGCTCCATGAACCGCTCCTCGGTGAGCTCGTCGCTCAGCGGGTCGATGCCGAGTGCCTCCAGAGACCCGAAGCCTCCGAAATCCTCGCCCTCGACGAGATGAACCAGCCCGCCGGCTCCAGCCGCCTCGAAGCGCAGCTCGCGACCCGCCGCGAACTGGAGCCGGATCTTCGTGTCCGGTCCGGATGGGGCGGTCTGAGATTCCAAGCCCAGCTCTCCGTCCTCGCCCATGTCGAAGACGAGGCTGTATTCGGACCGAAACTTGAGCACCACGTGCTTGCCGTGCCGCTCGACGGAGTCGATGGCTTGGCCTTCCAGGTGCTCCTCTGCGAGATCGGGTGGCACCTCGACCGCGTCGGCGTCATCGATGAGAATATGGGAGATCGTCTTGCCGGTGGTGTAGCCGGCAAACGAGTCGATCATCCGCTCGACGTCAGGAAGCTCTATCATGGCATGGCTCCGTGATCGGAAGGAGCGCGGGGTCCGTGAACCGACGTAAATGTCGTTTCGGATACACTCGCTGAGGCGGAAAGTGCCAGCTGGGGCAAATCGAGACAGTCGAAGCGGCGACCCGTCGCGTCTCCGTCGGCTCGGGAATCTTGTAAGGGGTTGTAATATAACCACTTACAGTATAGTGGGGTCGGCTCGCGGGGTCAGTACAGGATGCGGAAGCCCGGGAGGAGGTGGTCGGGGGAGGACAGCTGGCGTACGGAATCGACGCGAGCCACGGGAGGTCCTCGCCACAGCGTCTCCTCGAGCTGTCGCACGGTCTCGTCCGGGCCCTCGACGTGGACCTCGACGGCACCGTCCGATCGGTTGCGGACCGTGCCGGAGAGCTGGAGGAGAGAAGCCTGCCGGCTGATCCACATGCGGAAACCGACGCCCTGGACGCGGCCCTGTATGAGGAACCCTCTGCGCATGAGACTCCGAGGTGGGGGTGATTCGGCGGGCTCACCTCGTGCGGCCCCGGGGGGTGGTCAGCTTCGGGCCGCCGCCCGGAACTCTCGGGGACGCCACGGGTGGAAGTTCTCGCCAGGCAGTGGGGCCGTGCAAGCGGCATGGAGATTCGGAGTGAGCGAGGCTGAGCGTGCGGTATGATGTGATCGTCATCGGAGGCGGGCACGCCGGGTGCGAAGCGGCGGCCGCCGCGGCCCGCATGGGGGCGCACACGCTGCTCGTGACGTCCTTCCTGGCTCGCGTGGCGCAGATGTCCTGCAACCCCGCGGTGGGAGGCATCGCGAAAGGCACGGTGGCGCGAGAAGTGGATGCGCTGGGGGGGCTGATGGGGCGCGCCACGGATCGCACGACGCTGCATTTCCGAATGCTTAACCGCTCGAAGGGGCCCGCCGTGTGGGCCCCGAGAGCCCAGTGCGACCGCGGCCTGTATCCTCGCGAGGTGCGAAGGTTGCTCGAGCGGCAAGCCAACCTGCGCCTGTATCAGGGAACCGCCGATGCGCTGCTGCTGAACGGCGACCGCGTGGCCGGCGTCCGGTGTGCCGACGGCACCGAGTTCCGGTCGCGGAATGTCGTGCTCACCGCCGGGACGTTTCTGCGCGGGGCCATCCGTCTGGGACTCGACACCTCGGTGGCGGCGGGCCGTGCGGGCGACGCGCCCGTGGTGCGGTTGGCGGAACAGCTTCTGGACCTCGGGCTCGAGGTCGAGCGGTTCAAGACGGGCACGCCGCCAAGGATCGACGGGAGAACGGTCGATTACTCTCGGCTGGAGCGACAGGACGGGGAGGCCGCGGGCGGGTTCTCGCACTGGGAGAGGTCCGAGCGATTGCCGCAGCGGCCATGCTGGCTCGTTCGGGCGGGGCCGAGCGTGAAGGAGATCGTGTCGGACAATCTTCACCAGTCGGCCATGTATGGCGGTCGGATCTCGTCCAGGGGACCTCGCTACTGCCCTTCGATCGAAGACAAGGTCGTGAAGTTTCCGGAGGCGGAGTCGCATCAGCTCTTCCTGGAGCCGGAGGGTCTCGAGACCGATGAGCTGTACGTCAACGGCCTTTCGACCTCCCTTCCACCGGATGTGCAGCGGGCGATGCTGGCCGAGGTCCCGGGCCTCGAGCGGGCCGCCATGACCCAGCCGGGCTACGCGATCGAGTACGACTATTTTCCTCCCCAGCAGCTGCTGCCGACGCTGGAGCTCAAGCCGTTGTCAGGCTTGTACTTCGCGGGGCAGATCAACGGGACGACCGGGTATGAGGAGGCGGCGGGTCAGGGAATCGTGGCTGGCATCAACGCCGGTTTGGCAGCCCGTGAGGATGAGCCGTGGGTTCCACGGCGCGACGAGGCGTTTGTGGGCGTGCTGATCGACGATCTCGTGACACGCGGCGTGGACGAGCCATACCGACTGTTTACCTCGCGCGCGGAATTCCGGCTCCTGTTGAGGCAGGACAATTGCCTCGTCCGATTGGGTTCGATCGCGCGCCGATTGGGGGTTCTGGGGGACGACGAGCAACGACGCCTGGAGGCGCATCTGGAGGAAGTGGCGCGAGCGGGTGCGTGGCTGCAGACGACCCGTGTACGGCCGGAGGAGGTGGCGGACTACCTGGCCGACAACGGGACGTCGCGGCCAACGGAAACCCTTCCGCTCGCGAAGCTGCTGCGGCGCCCGCAGGTTCGCCTGCCGGATCTCGTGGGCCCGCAGGGACCGCTCGGGAATCCGGGCTTCGCGCTCGACGCCCTGCTTACGCTCGAGATGGATATCAAGTACGAGGGATACATCGAGCGGGATCGAGAGCGGGCCCGGCAGCTGGGGCGGCGGGAAAACACGCGCCTACCGGACGATCTGCCCTATCTACAGCTTGATTCCCTGTCTTTCGAGGCGCGCCAGAAGCTGCACAGCGTGCGCCCGCGCACCGTGGGCCAGGCCGGGCGCATTCCGGGGATCTCCCCCTCCGACCTGCAGAACCTTCTCGTGGAGCTGCGCAAGCACGCCGCCGGCTCGTCCAGGCCGCCTTCGGTCTGAGGCCGCCCTCGCTCAGTCTCCGAATAGCGCGGCGATGCGCTGCTGCATGTCACGGGCGGCCGCGCGAGGATCGGGCGCGCTTCGGATGGGGCGGCCCACCACGATGTGGTCGGCACCGCGCCGGAACGCTTCCTCGACATCGAGCGTCCGTTTCTGGTCGTCGAGCGGTCGGTTCGCCGCCGGACGGATCCCCGGAACCACGATGAGCAGGGCATCGCCCACCGCCTCCCGGATGGGTGCGATCTCGTGCCCGGAGGCGATGACGCCGCCGCAGCCGAGCTGCACCGCACGACTGGCCCGCGATACGACAAGCGACGCGACGTCCGTCTGAAACCCCAGATCGGCCATGTCCCGCTCGTCGAGACTGGTTAGCGCGGTGACAGCGAGAATTTGCAGGGGATCCTCTGCGGCCGCGCCGGCTGCCTCGAGCATCGCGTCGTTCCCGTGGACGGTGAGGAAAGACACGCCTCGGTCGTTGAATTGTCTGACCGCGGCCGCCACGGTGCGCGGAATGTCGAACAGCTTCAGGTCCGCGAAGACGCGCTTGCCCCGGGCCGTAAGCCAGGCCGCGAGCTCGAAGAACCCTTCGGTGACGAACAGCTGCAATCCGATTTTGTAAAAGGTGATGTCCTCCCCAAGCGTCTCGACCAGGTGACGGGCCGCCGCGGGGTCGGGCACGTCGAGAGCCAGGATGAGCCGGTCTCGACTGGGAATCTCGGGATGTGCGGTCATGAGCGGTCTCCGATGTTTCACGTGCAACATGTGTGCTCGGGCAACGTAGACTCGCGGTGGAGGCGCGGCCAGACGGAGCGGTCCCGAGCCGGTCCCGCCTTGGGGCGCCGCGTGCGGCGGCCAGGGGCACTCGCGAGGAAAAGCCTCCAAGCGCTCTCCGCCGGGGCACATCGGCTCCCTTGGTCGGCGGGTAAAGCGACCCTCGCACGCGGCCAGACGTGTTTCACGTGAAACGTTCGCCAGTTTGCCGGCGCCGCGCTATATTCGCGGCGCGTCCTCGGCACGCTCCTCCGCAGGGTGGGAAAGCCACAGCGGGGAAGTGGTGCAGGGGCGCAGCGATCGCCGTAAGTGTGTGTGCGACAACGACATAGAGAGGTTTACGGTTTCCGTGCACCGGACGCAGGCGGCCTGATCATGGGTCGCGTGATCACCATCGCCAACCAGAAGGGTGGCGTCGGCAAGACCACCACGGCGATCAACCTGGGCGCTTCGCTCGCCATCGCGGAACGACCCACGCTGGTCATCGATTGCGATCCTCAGTCGAACGCGACCAGCGGTCTAGGGTTGCGGCGGGACAGTGGCACGCCCTCCGTCTACGAATGCCTCATCGACGGACGAGGGCTCGGCGAAGCGATCCACGAGAGTGTGCATTTTCCCTGTCTGAACGTCGTGCCGGCCAGCCGCGATCTGGCCGGGGCAGAGGTCGAGCTCGTGGATCGCCCCCATCGCGAGCGTATCCTCCGCGACCGGCTGGGCGATCTGCGCCAGTCCTACGAGTACATCCTCATCGACTCGCCCCCGTCGCTGGGCCTCCTGACTCTGAACGCACTCGTGGCGGCAGACACGGTGCTGATTCCGATTCAATGCGAGTTCTACGCGCTGGAGGGGCTCAGCCAGCTCCTGAACACCGTGCGCCTCGTACAGCGCAAGATCAACCAAACGCTGGAGATCGAGGGTGTTCTGCTCACGATGTACGACTCCCGGCTCAATCTGGCCAAGCAGGTCGTGGCCGAGGCGCGGGAGTATTTTGGTGACAAGGTCTTCGACACGATGATTCCACGGAACATTCGGCTGGCCGAGGCACCGAGCTTCGGAAAGCCGATTGCGCTGTATGACGTTCTCTCCACGGGGGCACGGGGATACCTGAGTCTCGCGTGGGAGCTCATCGACCGCGACGACGTGGCGAAAGGGGGAAACGAGGGTGACTAAGCCAGACACGCGACTCGGTAAAGGCCTCGGGGCCCTGCTGGAGGAGTATCTGGAAGAGCCCGCGAGCGCCCCGGAGCGAGAGGTGCCCGTGGCCTCGATTCGCTCGAATCCGTTCCAGCCGCGGTCGCGGTTTTCCAGTGCCGGGCTTGCCGAACTGACCGAGTCGATCCGGGAGAATGGCCTTCTGCAGCCGCTGATCGTACGGCCTGCGGGCGACGGTTGGGAGATCGTGGCCGGCGAGCGCCGATGGCGCGCGCTGAAACGACTGGAGCACCAGAGCGTGCCCGTCATCGTTCGCGATCTCAGCGACGAGCAGATGCTGGTGCTGGCGCTGGTCGAGAATCTGCAGCGCGAGGATCTCGGGCCACTCGAGGAGGCGCATGGCTACCGGCAGCTCATCGAGCAATTCGGGCTCACGCAGGGCCAGGTCGGCGAGCGTGTGGGGAAGGACCGCACGACCGTCACGAACGCTCTCCGACTGCTGACGCTCCCGGAGTCCGTGCAGGAGATGGTGGCAGACGGAGCGCTGTCCGCGGGGCACGGTCGCGCCCTGCTCGGCGTCGCGAGTCCGGACGCCCTCGTGAAGCTTGCCCGTCAGGTGGTACGCCGCGGGTTGTCTGTTCGGGAGACCGAGGAACGGGTTCGCGCCCTTAGAGATGGGGGAAGGAAGGGTTCCTCCCGTCGCCAGCCGAAGCTACGGCGTGCCGCAGACCCGGTCGTGCGTAGCGCCGAAAAGGAGCTCGAGCGAGCGCTCGGTACGCAGGTGGCTGTGGTGACGCGAAGCAAGGTGCGGGGCGAGATCCGTATCACTTTTCATGACGCAGAGGACTTCGATCGGCTCCTGCGGCTCCTGACGCACGGCCCGAGCGCCAGGATCGTCAGGGACGGCTAGATGGGGGGTAACGGGAAGGAATGGACCGTCCTGTTCGTTCGACAGGACGGCACGCAGGCGCACTCGTTCCGCCACAGCCGTAGATCGTGGGTCCTGATGGTGTTCATCGGCATCGTTCTGTGCCTCACGCTCGGAGCCGCCCTGGGCGTGTACTGGGGCCGCTCGACGGAATCGGCTCGCTTGGCGGACCTCGAGGCCGAAGCCGCACAACTCAAGGAAGAGCGCGCACGGGTCGTCGAGCTGAGCTCTCGTCTGGAGACGATCGAAGGGAGCTATCGTCGGCTGCAGCGTGCGCTGTCGGGTGGCGTAGCGCGCTCGGAGCGCGATGTGGCACTTCCGGAACCCAGCGGTGCGCCGCAACCATGGCCAGCCGGGTGGGAGTCGGACGACGATCTGTCGCGGCCAAGCGAGTGGCCACTCGCTGAGAGAGGGTTCGTCACTCGCGTCTTCGGTTCGCAAGGGGCGGACACCGACGGAAGCCACTCGGGTATCGACATCGCCGTGCCGGTCGGTTCGTACGTGCGCGCCGCCGGCGGGGGGGAGGTGGCGGAAGCCGGACACGACCCGGTGTACGGGGACTACGTGCGCATTGCGCACGGTGACGGCGTCTCTTCATTGTATGGGCACAATTCGTGGCTCTTTGTCGAGACCGGTGATAGTGTAGCACGCTTCGAGGTGATCGCACTGTCCGGGAACACGGGTCAGTCCACGGCACCGCACTTGCACTTCGAAATCCGAAGTGAGGGCGCCGCGGTCGACCCGCTTAGTTTCGTGCCCCCGGGACGGTGAGAGGCGAGACTCGGAATCAAGGGACTGTGTGGAATCGAGGCAGGGACATGGCTAGAGATCAACGCAACGAGACGCCTGGCCGCGAGATGAGCGACGTCGTGTCGGTCATCGGACCGGGCATGGAAATCGTAGGCGACATCAAGTGCGACGGCACGGTTCGGATCGAGGGCAAGGTAGAAGGGGCCGTGAAGGCCTCCAAGTCGGTCGTTGTCGGCAAGGAGGGCAGTGTCTCCGGCGACATCGAAACCCAGGACGTCGTCGTCGCTGGTCGGGTCGATGGCACCATCAACGGAGCGAGCCGCGTCGAACTTCAGGACACCTGCCATGTCCAGGGCGACATTCGTAGCCGCCGCGTGAAGCTGGACGAAGGCGGACGCGTCGAGGGCCGCCTCCAGATGGGGAGCGAGGTTCAGTCCGGGCGCCCGATGCCGAGACCCGCGGGCGCGCAAAAGCCGGGGAGCGATGAGGGCGCCGCGGCCGCCTTTCCGGGCACCTCCAAGTAAGCGGGGACCCTCAGGCGGCCTGCGTCCCCC
>JBDHLB010000091.1:0-7839 GCA_039586095.1 Gemmatimonadota bacterium | reverse complement strand
GGACGCACGCCGGACATCAGAGACGCGAAACGGAGATTCTCGAGCGCCGTGAGGTCGTCGTACAGGAAACCGGTCGCCGTCAGCAGGCCGGTTCGCGCCCGGATCGCGGCGATCTCACGCCGGACGGAGTGCCCGAAGATCTCGGCGTCCCCGCGCGTCGGCCGAAGCAGCGTCGCGAACACCCGCAGCAGGGTGGTCTTTCCGGCGCCGTTGGGGCCGAACAGGGCGAGCGACTCCCCATTCCTCACCTCCAGGCTGACCTCTCGCAGCGCCCAGCGGTGGCCGAAGCGACGGGACAGCTCGCGGACCCGGATCGCCGGCGAGGTGTCCGCCGGCCGTGCGTCGGGCACAGACGTCGTCATGACGGCTGGCCCGGTGCCGCCCCGTCAAAGCGACCCCCCGCGGGATCTGGCCGGACGCACACCGGCGGGGTAGCTTGGCGCCCCGAGAGACCATGGAACTCACCGATCTGGCCGCACTCAGTCAGCCCTCCGAACGGGCGATCTTGCTGCTCGTGCTGGACGGTCTTGGCGGGCTCCCACTCGAGCCCGGAGGACCGACCGAGCTCGAGGCGGCACGGACCCCTAACCTCGACGAGCTTGCTCGCTCCGGCACGTGTGGCCTCCATCGACCCGTCGCGGCCGGCGTGTCGCCCGGGAGCGGACCCGGTCACCTGGCCCTGTTCGGATACGACCCTCTCGCATACCGGACGGGTCGAGGCGTGCTCTCGGCCCTCGGCATCGGCTTCGAGCTCGGACCGCTGGACATTGCGGCGCGCGGCAACTTCTGCACGCTGGACGAAAGCGGCCTCGTCACGGATCGTCGCGCGGGCCGGATCGGCAACGAGGCGGCAGCGCCCCTGGCGGAGGCCCTGGACGCGATCGAAGTGGAGGGTGCAGCCACCTTCGTGCGGCACGTGAAGGAACACCGCTTCCTGCTCGTCCTCCGGCCAGACGCCGAGCTGGGTGCCGATCTCGCCGACACCGATCCGGGGCGGACGGGTCTGGCGCCCAGGGAGCTCGAGGCGGCCGGGCCGCCGTCGAAGCGCACTGCCGAGATCGTACGCGCCTGGGTGACCGAGGCCGCGACGGTCCTGTCGGGTCAGCCGCACGCCAACATGGCGCTCCTGAGAGGTTTCTCCCGCCGACCCAGCTGGCCGACCTTCGGAGAGGTCTTCGGGGTGACCCCGGTCGCGATCGCCGCGTATCCCATGTACCGGGGGGTGGCCCGCCTGGTCGGGATGGAGGCCGTCGAGGTGCCGGACGATCTGGAGAGCCTCGTGCGGGAATTCGCGTTGCATCGCGAGTCTCACGACTTCTTCTTCCTTCACTACAAGGCGCCCGACAAGGCCGGCGAGGACGGGGACTTCGATCGCAAGGTCGCGACGCTCGAGGCCGTCGATGCGATCCTCCCCCGCCTGCTCGAGGCGGGCCCGGAGGTCGTGCTTGTCACCGGCGACCATTCCACGCCCGCCAGGCTGGCCGGCCATAGCTGGCACCCCGTCCCGTTCGTGATCCACGGCGGCGAGGGTCGTGCGGACGGCGTCACGACGTTCGGCGAGACGGCCTGTCTGGGGGGCGTCCACGGGATCGTGCGCGGCTGCGAGCTGATGCCGCTGGTGGCCGCGCGAGCCGGACGGCTGGCCAAGTTCGGCGCCTGAATCAGCGGAACTGACGGACCTGAACAGATCGCGGCGATCCTCAGGCCGGGCTCCGCTCGCCGGCCGGACCTCCTTCGACGGCGTCGCCTTTGTACTCGAGCGCGGCGGCTGCCATCGCCACTCCCGTCGCCATCGTCACGACCCCGATCACGAGATCGTTCCACAGCGGCTGGGCAAGTTCGAGGTAGCCGTGGATGAACGGTGACAGCATGCTGTACAGAGCCACGCCCATCACCAGCCAACCGGGCAGCCGTCCGCCTCCGATCTGAGCCGACACCGACACGGCGATCAGCACCGCGCCGATCATCAGACTGTGCCACCACAGGAACCCGAACGGGTATCGCCAGACGAAAGGCGCGACGAGATACCAAAGGCCGATGACGAGGCCAATGCGCGGTGCGTTCATGTTCCTCCTGCGTCTCTGATCAGGTTCGGGCGACGCCCTATGATGTGCGCCTTCGCCGCCTCCTGCAATCAGTAGACGCAAGCTGGCGCCCCACGGGCCTTCCCTGTCAGATCTTCGCCCGACGAAGACGATTCGCGTTCGACACCACGGTGATGGAGCTCAGCGCCATCGCTCCCTCGGCGATCACCGGATGGAGCAGGCCGAAAAAGGCCACGGGAATCGCGAACGTGTTGTAGAAGTACGCCCAGAACAGGTTCTGCCGGATCTTGCGGAACGTGGCGCGGGCCAGACGCACGGCACGCAGGAGCGCTTCGAGGTCACCCTGCACCAGCGTGATGTCCGCCGCCTCGATCGCGATGTCGGTCCCGGTTCCAATGGCGATGCCGACGTCCGCCTGCTTGAGCGCTGGCGCGTCGTTGATCCCGTCACCGACCATGACGACCGTACGACCCTCTTTCTGCAGACGACGGATCTCGGTCACCTTCTGCTCCGGGAGCAATTCCGCCCGGAACTCCCCGATGCCCAGCTGGCTCGCCACCGCGGCCGCGGTCCGCTCGTTGTCTCCCGTGAGAAGCACGATATCGAACCCGTGTTGCTGCAGCGCCGAGATCGATGATGTCGCGTCCTCCTTGAGCGGGTCCGCGATACCCAACAGTCCGGCTGTGACACCGTCCACGGCGGCATACATTACCGTTTGCCCGCGCTGCTCGAGCTCTGCGGCGGCTTCTTCGACGCGGGCAACGTCGACGCCCCGGTCGGCCATCAGCCTCCGGTTCCCGACCTCGACACGGCGCCCACCGACGGTACCGACGACACCACGCCCCACGACAGCCTCGACCCCGACCGCCGGCTCGAGCGCGAGTCCCCGTTCCCTTGCCTCGTCCACCACCGAGAGCGCCAGTGGGTGCTCGGAATCACGCTCGACGGCCGCCACGATTCCAAGCAGTGTGTCATCGCTCCACCCGGGTGCAGGCTGCATGGACGTGACCCGAGGCTCACCGCGCGTCACCGTCCCGGTCTTGTCGAGTACGAGCGTCCGAGCCTGATCCAGCGTCTGGATCGCCGCGCCATCGCGAACCAGTACTCCGCGTTCCGCTCCCAGGCCCGTCCCGACCATGAGCGCGGTGGGTGTGGCCAGACCCAGCGCGCAGGGACACGCGATCACGAGCACCGCGACCGCCGCGAAGATCGCCAGCGACACCGGGCCGAGCTCCGGATTCACCCACGGCACGAACGATCGGGCGGCCACGATGATCGAGTGGAAGAAGTCGGGGAGGGCCAGCCACAGGAGCAGCGCGGCCGCGGCGACCGCGAGGATCGCGGGCACGAACACGCCCGTCACCCGGTCGGCGAACTCCTGAATGGGAACCTTGCTGGCCTGCGCCTCTTCGACCATGCGGACCACGTGGGCCAGGAATGTGTCCTCGCCCACGCCCGTCGCTCGGACCCGCAGCGCACCGAAGCGGTTGACCGTCGATCCGATCACCGCATCGCCGGGTCCCTTGTCGACCGGCAGCGACTCGCCGGTGGCCAGCGATTCGTCGATTGCGCTCCGGCCCTCCGTGATCGTGCCATCCGTGGGAATCTTTTCCCCGGGACGGACGACCATCACGTCGCCCACGCGCACCTCGCGCGTGGGCACTTCGATCTCGTCTCCGTCGCGCAGCACGCGGGCCGTGGCCGCTTCCAGAGACAGCAGGCGCTGAATGGCCTGCGAGGTTCGCCCGCGTGCCTTCGCCTCCACGAACCGACCCGCGAGATGGATCGCGAGGATCATCGCACCGACGCCCGCGTAGTTCATGAGCATGGGAGCCGCGCCCAGCGCATGGAGCACCGCCACGACTCCTGTCGCGAGGGACACGCCGCTGCCGATCGCGATCAGCACGTCCATGTTGGGTCGGAGGCTCCTGGCGGAGCGGAAGGCGCTGCGCATCGTGTCCAGCCCCGGCCCCAGCAGAACGAGCGTGGCCAGGAGCGTCATACCGAGATCGAAGGCCAGCGTGGAGGGCCACTTTACGCCGAAGAACATCTCCGGCACCATCCAGAGCATGATCGGCACCGTAATGGACCACGCTGCGACGAGCCTTCGACGAGCCAACCGCAACGCAGCCTCGGAGCGTCGCAACCGCTCCCGTTCCCGCTCGGCCCGGTCCCCGTCGGCCTCCGCAGGCGGGATGAGGTCGTATCCGGCAGCCTCGACGACTCCGCGGAGGTCCTCCACGTCGACCGAGCGGGGGAACTCCACCGTGGCCGACTCGGCGGCCAGACTGACGCTGGCCTCGACGCCATCGAGCCGATTCAGCGTGCTCTCTACGGCGGCGCTGCACCCCGCGCAGTGCATGCCTTCCACGCGGAAGATCACCTTTTGAGAACCATCTGAGTGTGCGTTCATCTGAGTTTCCATCTATCCCAGGTGGCGATAGAACAACTCCACGAGCTCCCGGCGAACCTCGGAGGCGGCCGAGCCACCCTCCGCCAAAGCCCTACCCGCACAGCGCTCCAGGTGATTCTCGAGCAGCTGCTTCTCGGCCGCGCGGAGGGCGGAATGTACAGCCGCGAACTGCTGCAGGATGTCCGGGCAGTACCGTTCCTCCTCCACCATGCGTCCTATGCCTTCCACCTGCCCGCGGATGCGGGCCAGGCGCCGACGCAGGTCCTCCTTCGTCGGTGTCGCGATGCCCATCGCATGCGCGACTTCCGTCCTGTCTCTAGCCATGTGCTGTTCCTCTTTCGATACCGGGGAGTATACCATACCGGGGTATTGTATAATGGTTCCGGCTCGCTGGACGGACGCAGACGCGGGCCGTAAACTCGGCCGCATGTTCAAACGACTGATGCGTGCGCTCGATGAGGCGCTGGAGAAGCTGGGTGTGACCGACGAGGACGTCGACCAGTTGCTCGATGCCATGCGTCACGAGCTGATCGACACCAAGGCGACCATCCCCGATCTAGAGGCACACCTGGCCTCCCTGGAACGCGAGCACGCGCGGGAGCGGACCAAGATCGAGGAGTGCGTGCGGCGGGCGACCCAGGCGGAGGAGATCGGCGACATGGAGACCGTCGAGGTGGCGGTTCGCTTCGCCGAACAACACCGGTCACGTCGCCACGTGCTCGAGCAGAAGATCGAGACGACACGGGCCGAGATCGCGCTCAAGCGCGAGGAAGTCGAGATCATGACCGCCCAGCTCAAGGAGGCCATGAAGCGACGCGACTCGCTGGCGGCCCAGGCGCGCAGAGCCAGAACCATCGAAACGACCCGTGGCTCGGGGCGCGACGTGATCGACGAATTCGATCGCGCGGCGGATCGCATGGATCGCGGCGCCGATGTCTCGGACGCGGTCGAGGAGCTGGACCGCGAGCTGGAGCCGGATTCCGGGCCGCGGGAAGACTGGGAGTCGGTCGAACGCCGCTACGACAAGGCGGAGCGGGAAGCCGATGCGGAGCGTCTGCTCCGCGAGCTGAAGCGGCGCATGGGCATGGACTCCGACGAAATCTGACTCCGAGGACTGACCCCGAGAGCCCGGCAAGCGAACCCGAGAACCAACCCGACTGACCCGAAAAGGACTGGCTCGTGAACCTCCGCATCCTGGCCGTCATCGCGTACCCCCTCATCCTGATCGCTGTCAGCCTGTGGCGGTCCCGCGCAGTGAAAAGCCACGCCGACTTCATGGTCGCCGGCCGCAGCGTCCCGGTCGCGCTCCTGGTCGGCACACTGGTCTGCACGTGGATCGGCTCGGGGTCGCTGTTCGGCGGGTCAGGCCTGGCCTATCGGTCGGGGATATCCGAGCTGTGGTTCTCGTTCGGCGGCTGGATGGGGCTGCTGGTGGCCTACTGCCTCGCCGGGCGTGTACGACGCATCGCGCAGTACACCGTGCCGGACCTCCTCGAGCAGCGGTACAACGCGGCAGCGCGTCTACTGGGCACGCTCGCGATCATCCTCGCGTATGTGACGATCGCCGCCTACCAGTTCCGCGGCGGTGGCTGGATCCTGAGCATCGTCACGGACGGCTACATCTCGCCCGAGGCCGGGATGTTCATCACGGCGGGGACGATCATCCTCTTCACGGCGCTGGCCGGGATGGTGTCGATCGTGACGGTCGACATCTTCAACGGGATCATCATCACGTTGGGCATCGTGGTGGCGCTCCCCTACATGGTGTTTGCCAACGGCGGTCTCGGAGCCGTGATCGGCGGGTTGCCGGCCACGCACACGACGCCGCTGGGCGGGCACAACATGCTCTGGGTGCTGGGTGTGTCGATGCCGACCTTCCTGCTCATCCTCGGCGAAAGCGGGATGTATCAGAAGTTCTTCTCGGCCAAGGACGCCAGCGCCGCGCGCCGCGCGGTGATCGGCATGCTGGTCGGAATCGTCTTCATCGAGGTGACGCTGGCGCTGCTCGCCATCGTCGGCCGCTCGGTGTACCCGGACCTGCTCGAGCAGGTCTCCGTCGTCGGACGCGCTGCCTCGGAGACCGTGATCCTCTACATCGCCCGCTACGGGCTGCCGACGATCCTGGGCGCGATCCTGCTCGCATCCGGTGTGGCGATCGTGCTGTCGACGGGCAACACCTTCCTGCTCGTGCCGTCTACCAACCTGAGCCGCGACGTGTACGAACGGTTCGTGAATCCCGATGCCTCCGAGAAGGCCAAGCTCACGTTGCAGCGGGTCGGCGTGCTGCTGTTCGGCCTGCTCGGCCTGGTGCTGTTGAACTTCTGGACCACGGTGCTGGAGATGGCGCTGTACGCGTACTCTCTCGTGGGTGCGAGCCTGACGCCGGCGCTACTCGCCGCCTTCCTCTGGAAGCGGGTCACCGCCGCGGGTGGCCTGGCCTGTGTGGCCGGAGGGCTCGGGAGCATCGTGACGCTGAAGGTGGCGAGCGGGTTGGGCGTCGACTTCAGCCTTCAGCTGGGAGGCACGGTCTTCGACTTCGCGAGCAGCGACTACATCGTGATTCCGGGCGTGCTGATTTCGACCAGCCTGCTGATCGTCGTCAGCCTGCTCACCCGACCCTCTCCCGAGGCGAAGTGGAAGCCGTTCTTCAGCGGGGAGGATGAGGACGCACCGCTCGAGCCGGCGGCGGCAGGCGCGGAGGCGTAGAGCGCGTCCCGCCTGCGGCGCTCCGATCAGGCGGAAAGCGCGTTCCGCAACTTGTCGATTTGCTCGGAGTTGCCGAGCACGATGAGCACGTCTCCCTCCCGCACCACTTCGTCCGGACCCGGGTTGTAGAGAAACGCGCCGCGTCGTTCGTCACCGTGACGGATGGCGATGACGATCAGGCCGGTCTTCTGGGGGATCTTCGCCTCGGCCAGCGAGCTGCCCAACAGCGCTGATCCCTCCGGGACAGGCACCTCCTCGAGCAGCAGCGGCCGCTCCCCACTGCGCGTGACGACATCGAGGAACGTCATCACCTGCGGACGCAGCAGCAGCGACGCCATCCGGATGCCACCGGTGATGTTCGGGCTCACCACGTGGTCCGCGCCCGCCGTGTAGAGCTTGTTCATCGTCTTCGCGTCGAAGGCGCGTGCCACGATCGTCAGGTTGGGCTGAAGGTCCCGTGCGGTGAGACACACGAACAGGTTGTCCGTGTCGGCGCTCAGGGCCGCGACGAGACCTCTCGCCTGTCCGATCCGCGATTCCACGAGCGGTTCGTCGTGCGTCGCGTCGTCCTCGATGACCAACGCCTCCTCGTCGAGCTCACGGACCAGATCCGCCCGCTCCGGATCGCGCTCGATCACCACGTAGGGAATCTTCGAGCTGATCAGCTCGCGGATG
>JBDHLB010000154.1:0-2010 GCA_039586095.1 Gemmatimonadota bacterium | reverse complement strand
CACGGCCAACGAGGAGTACCGGGTCTCGGCAGCTGAAAGTGCTGCCTCTGGAGCAGGCTGCCCCCTCCTGCCACCAATCCCTACTTGGGACAGAAACTTCTTTCTGTTTGACCTGTCCGCGTTACCTGTCGGTGTAGAACTCAGTTCAGCCACGTTGGTCGTATCCTGTGGCTCTCTTTTTGGTCGGGACCCCTTTACATACACTCTATTTGACGTGATCTGCCCCATATCCGATGTACTGGACGGGGGGGGTAACGATTGCAACACCGAGACTATCTGGGCAGACCTGGGAAGCGGTTATGAGCTGGGGGAGGCACAACTCGATGCGGCGCTCCGGATTGATCTGAATACAGCATTCCTGGCTGACGCAAATCTGCGCCTTGGTGGCGAGATGGCTGTGGGGGGAAGTTTGGTCTCAAATGTCTATCCCTCTAACGCTTTCTCAGGCACTGGCGCGGGAAGCGTGCGGGAACTGGTCCTGACAACTGGCGCACCGGAGATCGATGTCTCGCCGTTGACCTATGACTTTGGCGACGTGGAAATTGGAAATGTTGCCACTTCAATCGTAACTGTATCGAATATCGGAACAGCTAGACTTGTAATGCATGACTACTCGATCTCTGGCAGCAGTGAGTTTGCCGTGAATGGTCCGAGTCTTCCGGCTCTGCTAGGGCCAACCGAATCCGCAGATCTTGAAGTGACCTTCACCCCAATCTCAGAAGGTGAGTCAACTGGTGAACTCACGATCTTGAGCGATGATCTTGATGAAGCAACCGTTGTGGTGTCTCTTGGAGGCACAGGTGTTGTGGTGGAACCCCCTCCATCAGAGCAGATTTCAGAGATTCTTGTTTTCATCGATACATCGATTACAACAGGCGAGCTTCAGGGGACTGGGTCCGGAAACTCTGCAACAGGACGTGTTGGTGCGCTGATAAATATGATCGAAGCTGCTGGTGATCTCATTGAAGAGGGAAACCTTGATGCTGCATGCGGCCAATTAAGGGCTGCCTACAGGAAAGTTGATGGCGACCCACGACCACCTGACTTTGTCGAGGGAGCTGAAGCTCCAGCACTTGCAAATCAGATCTTGGCATTGATGCAGATTCTGGGGTGCGCACTCTAGAAGAAGAGACTTTTTGGTCCTAGATGAAAATGCATGTAGTTTCTTGACTGCCAGAAAGCCCGTACTAGCGGGGTTTCTTTTTTGAGAATGCACGATTTTTTAGCCAGTTGTGGTGCTACTGATTACCTGGCAAGGACGTCCAGTTTTTCGGCAAAGCGAACATTCCCAGTTGTGCGCTTAATGTCCTGTTTTGGCCGTTCTCGGAAGTACAGGCTGCTGTGCGTGAACGTCCGGTTCTGCGGCTTTTGCGACAGCCAGGTAAAAACATTAAACGACCAGTTTGCACCCGAACCCGGACCTTCCCGGCTTAATACCTGAGTAATTTGGTCGGATGACCGGTATTGATCCCTAAACAGACATACGGCGTAACTTATTGTATGTCCTGAGAGTACTGAAAGCGGTCATTCAGCAGATCTTGGCGAATGGCAGGTTATGGCCGAAACGTGTCGTTTAATCGACCCTTATATATGATAAAGGTATCAGTGCATCTAATCATTCACGTTCACACAATTCATGCTCAGACAAAGTCTTCTTCTGTTCGCGGTACTTTGTATCGGCATTCTTGGCGGATACGTCATGTTGCGCTTCGATATGCCTGCCATGGACGATCCGCACAACGGCAGGTCACGGGACACCGTGCAATCGGACCGTCAGCACAATAACAACGTGGACGAGAACCTTGCCCGTCTGCGGCAACAGCTCGCACAAGCCGAGCAGGAGCGGCAATGGCTTGCCGATCGGATAACGAAGCTGGAGGCGGAAGCAGGAAGGACTGGCATGCCTGCGAATGCCGATGCCGGCATATCGGTAAAGGATACAAATAATGGGAAAGAGTCCATTACAAAGGACAAGAGCTTTCGCACCAGCGTTGAGACCCTGATCGAAGC
>JBDHLB010000090.1:0-8374 GCA_039586095.1 Gemmatimonadota bacterium | reverse complement strand
GCACTCGATACGTCGGAGGCGAATCCCGTCTTCAAGGTCCAGTACGCTCACGCGCGGATGTGCAGCGTCTTCCGAAAGGGAGGGGTCGACGAGCGCTCCATCCCCGTGTCCGCCGACGGGCTCGATTCGCTGTCGACCCCGGAGGAACGGGCGGTGGCCAAAGCGCTCGTCCGATTCCCCGAGATCGTGACCGCGGCGGCAGACGCCCGAACTCCTCACCTGGTGTGTGCGTATCTTGACGAGACCGCGGGGCTCGTGAACAGCTGGTACCATAAGGGGAACCTCGACCCGAGCCTCCGCGTGTTGGCCGGGGGTCCGGCGCGAGAGGCGAGACTGAAGCTGGCCCGCGCGGTCCGCATCACGCTGCGCAACGGGCTCATGCTCCTCGGCTTGACAGCGCCGGAGCAGATGCAGAGAGAGGAGGACGCGCCATGAGTGCGGACGGAGGGCTCACGTATCGGGACGCTGGCGTCGACCTGGACGCGGCAGCCGATGTGAAGGCCCGGATTCGCGATATGGTCGAGTCGACGCGCACGGAGGCCGTGCGGGCCGGGTATGGCTCCTTCGGCGGCCGGTTTCACGCCGGGGCGGACGCCGAGCTCGTGGCGAGCGCGGACGGCGTGGGGACGAAGCTCAAAGTGGCGTTCCGTGCAGGGCGTCACGACACGGTCGGTCGAGATCTGGTCAACCACTGCGTGAACGACATCCTCACGGAAGGCGCCGTTCCCCTCGTGTTCATGGACTACTTCGCCTGCGGGCGGCTCAACCGCGGGATCACGCTCGATGTCGTGCGAGGTGTGGCAGAGGCCTGTCGGGAAAACGGGTGTGCCCTGTTGGGAGGCGAGACGGCGGAGATGCCCGATTTCTACCCGGCCGGAGAATATGACCTGGCCGGCTTTGTCGTTGGCCGTCTAGAGTGGCCAGCTGTCGCGCGTCGCGAGGTGCGGGCTGGGGACGTTCTGTTGGGTCTGGCCTCGAGCGGGCTGCACACGAACGGCTTCAGCTTCGTGCGCAAGCTGCTGTTCGACCGACTCGAACTGGACGTCGAAGACCGATTTCCGGGAACCGACGCAACCATCGGCGATGTGCTGTTGCGCCCCCATCGGAGTTACCTGAGAGCGCTGCAAGGACCATGTGGCGACGGCCTGATCCGGGCGCTGGCGCACGTGACGGGCGGTGGCATCCCGGGCAACCTGAATCGCGTGCTTCCATCCGACCTGGATGCCGTCGTCGATCTGGAGTCGTGGACGCCGGCACCCGAGTTTCGCTTCCTGCAACAGGAAAGCAGCGCTCCGGCCACAGAGATGTACCGCACGTTCAACATGGGCGTGGGCATGGTGGCCGTCGTTCGACCCGAAGATGAAGCGTCCGTTGTCTCCCGCCTGGAGCGAAGTGGATGTCCGGTCTGGCGGTGCGGCGAGGTGACGAGCGGTACTGGGGCTGTACGCCTGCAGGGACTCGATCGCGCAGGATGAGACCTTTCATGACGACGGATCGACCGGAGGTGCGGCCCGGAGTCGACCCGACGGGTCGAGCGAACCGGTCCGACCTCTTCGTGCGGATGATGGCACGGGCTCTCGAATTGGCCGGTCGTGGCCGGGGCCAGGTCGCGCCGAACCCGCTCGTGGGTGCCGTCGTGGCGCGGGGTGAGGAGGTCGTAGGGGAAGGCTTTCATGCGTCCTTCGGAGAGGCGCATGCGGAAATCGTAGCGCTCCGAGACGCCGGCGATCGCGCACAGGGAGCGACGTTGTACGTGACGCTGGAACCGTGCGCTCACCAGGGCAAGACACCCCCGTGCTGCCGCGCGATCTCGGAAGCCGGAATCCAGAGGGTCGTGATCGCGTCTACCGACCCGAACCCGGAGTCGGGGCGGGGGACGGTGGAGCTGCGGAACGCGGGGATCGAGGTGGAGCTCGGGGTGCGTGAGGAAGAGGCACGGCGGCTCAACGCGGCGTTCCTTTGGTCCCAATCGCGGGACACGCCGTTCACCGCTGTAAAGCTCGCTCTCTCGCTGGATGGCAAGCTCAGCGACAGGCCTGGCGTGCGAACGGCGATCAGCGGCGTGGAGGCCGAACTTGAGGTTCACCGTCTGCGAGCGGTACACGACGCCGTGCTGGTGGGCGGACAGACGGCCATCGTCGACGACCCGCTCCTGACGGTTCGCGGGGACATCGTGCCGCGCCGGTCCCCGGTTCGCGTCGTGCTCGACCCCGACCTGAAGCTCTCGACGCGCTCTCGGCTGGTGAAGTCGGGCGAGGAAGCGCCCCTCTGGATGATCGGCGCCGCCGGGGTGCGGGGTGCTCGCCGAGCTGCCCTGGAACGCGCAGGCGTCCGCGTAACGACGGTGCGGCGAGGCCCCGAGGGAGGGCTCGACCTCCCGGCAGCGTGGCGAGGCCTGGCAAGCGCCGGACTGCAGTCCGTGCTGGTCGAAGGCGGGGGACGCCTGGCGGGCGCTCTGCTGGACGATCGCCTCGTGCAGCGACTGTATCTGTTCTATGCCTCGCGCTTCATCGGCCCCGACGGTGTGGAGGGTTTTCCCGGTCTGTCCTCCGCCCTGGACGAGCGCTGGCGCGTGATCCGGCGTCAGGAGCTGGGCGATGACACGCTGATCATGCTCGAGGCGACGTCCCTGTGGGACGTACTCGGCGGGATGTGAACCGCATGGCGGCGGCGGTTCGACGAGAAGGCTGACCGAGCAAGACGAGATCCGCAGGAGGGCTCATGTTCACCGGTTTGGTGGAAGCGGTCGGAACGGTGGAGAAACGGGAGACGCTCGAAGGGGGGTTGTCCTTCCGAGTTCGGGCACCCGGCTTCGCCGAGTCGCTGACGGCGGGGGACAGCGTCGCCATTGCGGGCGTATGTCAAACCGTTGTCCACCAAACACTTGACACATTCGACTTCGAAGCGATTCGAACCACCCTGTCGCGGACTACGTTCGGTGATTACGAGGCGGGAAGGCTCGTGAACCTGGAGCGGGCGCTGCGGGCCGGCGAACCGATGGGGGGACATATCGTCCAGGGTCACGTGGACGGCGTGGGCGAGGTCACGTCGATCGAGCGGGCGGGGGAGACCGTTTTTGCCCGTGTCGCCATGCCGGCGGACGTGGCCGAGATCACCGTGCTGTACGGCTCGCTGGCGGTGGACGGAGTGAGCATGACGGTGAATTCGCTACAGGGCAATGTCGCGGAACTCGCGATAATTCCGTATACATGGGAGCACACTTCCTTCTCTCGCCTGCAACCCGGCGACCGGGTAAATCTGGAGGCCGACCTGGTCGGGAAGTACGTTCAGCGACTGCTTGAGCCGTATGTGGCGAGTCGATAGGGGCGGGGCAGGCGGATACCGATCCAACACGAGACGGAATCACAGATGTCACAGTCTTTCGAAGTAGCGGTTGACGAGGCGATCGATACGATCCGGCGCGGCGGGATGGTGATCGTGGCGGACGACGAAGAGCGCGAGAACGAAGGGGATCTCGTGTGCGCGGCCGACCAGATCACACCGGAAGCGATCAATTTCATGTGCACCCACGGCCGGGGTCTGATTTGCCTCACGTTGAGCGAGGAGATCGCGGATCGTCTGGATCTGCACCCGATGACGAACGGCCGACTGTCCGACCCCAACGAAACCGCGTTCACGGTTTCGGTGGACGCGCGCAAGGAGTTCGGCGTCTCCACGGGGATCAGCGTGCACGACCGGGCTCGCACGATCGAGGTAGCCATTGATCCGGAGGCGAAGCCGACCGATCTGGCGCGACCGGGGCATGTGTTTCCGCTGCGGGCGAAGCCCGGCGGCGTGCTGCAGCGCGTGGGTCAGACCGAGGCTTCCGTCGACCTCGCTCGAATGGCGGGTCTGACACCGGCCGGTGTGATCTGCGAGATCCTCAACGAAGATGGAACGATGGCTCGTCGGCCCGAGCTCGAGTCCTTCTCGCAGGAGCATCGCATACCGTTCGTCACCGTCGCCCAGATCGTCGCGTACCGATTGAAGAACGAGCGCCTCGTGCAGAGGGTGGCCGAGGCGGCGTTGCCGACGCCGTGGGGCGACTTCCGGATTGTCGGATACCGCAACGACGTCGACAACCGCGAACACGTGGCTCTCGTGCGGGGTGAGGTCGAGGACAGGGAAGACGTGCTTGTCCGCGTGCACTCGAAATGCCTCACCGGCGATGTCTTCCACTCGCGCAGGTGCGACTGCGGCGCTCAGCTTGCCGCGGCGATGCGGCGCATCGTGGATGAAGGCACGGGCGTTGTCGTGTACCTCGATCAGGAGGGGCGGGGAATCGGGCTTCTGAACAAGCTCCGCGCGTACGAGCTACAGGATCAGGGGCATGACACGGTGGAAGCCAACGAGGCGCTGGGATTCCCGCCGGACCTCAGAAACTACGGCATCGGGGCTCAGATTCTGCTCGATCTCGGGCTCCGGTCCATCCGCATCATGACGAACAACCCGAAGAAGCTCGCCGGGCTCGAAGGGTTCGGTCTCACGGTGACGGGACGGGAGCCGCTCGAGGCGACGACGGACGACTCGGCGAAGCCGTATCTGAAGGTCAAGCGCGAGAAGCTCGGGCATCTTCTCCAGTCCTCCTGACGCCGCCGTGGAATACCGAGGCCGTCCACGGGGGGCGGGGCGGCGCGTCTGCCTTCTCGTCAGTCAGTTCAACGTCATGGTGACCGATCGTCTGCTCGAGGGAGCGCGTGCGACGCTCCGGGAGCACGGGGTGGGCGAAGAGGCGATCGATGTGGTGTTCGTGCCCGGGGCATGGGAGCTCACGCCGGCCGCCCGACATGCCACGACGATGGGCTACGACGCGATCGTCGCGCTCGGCTGTGTCGTGCGAGGCGACACGCCGCACTTCGAGCTCATCTGTCGCTCCGTCACCGAGGGACTTACGCGCCTGAACGCCGAGCAGCGGACACCGATCGTCCTCGGAGTTCTCACCACGGAGAACATGGCCCAGGCACTGGATCGGGCCGGAGGTACAGTCGGCAACCTCGGCTCCCAGGCGGCCGAGGCGGCACTCACGATGAGCGACCTTCTCACCAAACTGGGGGAAGGTGGCGGAGAGGGCTGAGATGAAGTCGGCCCACCGGCGCAGTCGCGCACGGAGCTGGGCCCTCCAGTTGCTGTACGGCTGGGAGTTGACCGGGGACGGGACGCCGACAGACTTCGCACGACGGCAGCTGCAGAACCGGCGCATCGGAAGACGGTACGAGGCCCACGCCTTCCGGCTCCTCGCCCTGATCGGAGAGCACCTCGAGGAGATCGACGCCTCACTCGCCGGGCACATCCCCAACTGGCGTCTCGAGCGTCTGTCGGCCGTCGATCGCAACGTGCTCCGTATCGGCGTCGCCGAGTTGCGATATGTGCCCGAGGTGCCGCCCAGAGTTGCCGTCCACGAGGCCATCCGCCTGGCCGAAAAGTACGGCAGCGTGGAGAGTCCCCGTTTCGTAAACGGGGTGCTGGACGCAATGAGACGGGAAAGGGCCGAGCGCGCGCCCGAGTCCGAGGCTTCAGGTGACCCGATCTGAGTCGGTGATGACGGAGCCGGCGGCACGGCGGCCGCTTCGGATCCTGGTCATCAACTGGCAGGACCGCTTGAACCCGCAGGCCGGAGGCGCGGAGCTCCATCTGCACGAGATCTTTCGTCGGATTCGGCGCCGGGGTCATCAGGTGACGCTACTGGTGTCGGGCTGGGCGGAGGCAAAGAGGCAGGAAGAGATCGACGGTCTCCAGGTGTACCGGACCGGCGGCCGCCACACGCTGCCCCTATCCGTGCGAAGCGCGTACCGCCGGATTCGGGATGGGGGCTTCGACATCGTCGTCGAGGACGTCAACAAGCTACCCCTCTTCACGCCGTGGTGGGTGCGCGAACCGGTGCTCGCGCTCGTGCCTCATCTGTTCGGGACCACCGCGTTTCGCCAGATCGCCTGGCCGCTGGCGGGTACGGTATGGGCCGCGGAGCGCGCCATGCCGCTGGCGTACGGCCAGGTGCCGTTCGTGGCGATCTCGGACAGTACGGCGGAAGACCTCACGCGACGCGGCTTTTCAAGCGAGCGAATCTCGGTATCGTACCCCGGGATAGACCACGACCGGTTTCGTCCGGACCCGGCGGTGGAGAAGTTCTCTACACCGACGATGGTGTACGTGGGACGGCTCAAGAGGTACAAAGGTCTGGACGTGGTCTTTCGCGCGCTCCGAGGGCTGGCGGAACGCGGTGTGGCGGCACGCATGCTCGTGACCGGTCGTGGAGATGACCAGGGTCGACTGGAGGCTGTGGCCAGGAACGAGGGTGTCGGCGATCGAGTACAGTTTCTGGGCTTTGTACCGGAGGATCGCAAGATCGAAATCCTCAGGAGAGCGTGGGTCAACGTGTACCCGTCGCCCAAGGAAGGATGGGGGCTTACCAACGTCGAGGCGGCTGCCTGCGGCACGCCCACGGTGGCCAGCGATTCGCCCGGACTCCGGGAGTCGGTGGCGGATGGCGCCTCCGGATTCCTTGTCCCCCACGAGAGCTCGACGGGTTGGACAGATCGACTCTACCGGATTCTGTCGGATGGCGTCCTGCGTGAAGAGCTCGGTGCGGGTGCCGTTGCGCACGCCGCCCGCTTCAGCTGGGTCCGCGCGGCAGACGAAATGGAACAGGCTTTGTTGAACCGCTATCGGGATGGAGGAGGACGTCAATGAGGGTGGTCGTGTCGGCCCGAAACTGCGAGTTGACGGACGGTCTGCGGGATGCCGTAGATCGACAGTTCGGTCGTTTGGGCCGCTTCGAGCCTCGTGCAACGAGGGCCGAAGTGCGTCTGACGGCGGAGAAGAAAGGCTGTACGGCGGATGCTCGGGTGCATGTGGACGGATCCGGAAACATGCACGCCTCGGGGCGGGGATCGGATCCGCGCTCGGCGCTGGATCAGGTGGTTGAGAAGCTGTCCCGACAGCTTCGACGGAATCACGGCAAGCGTGTGGAACGTGGGCCGGGCCCGCGTGGAAGTCACGTGACGGAGGGACCGGAACGTTGAAAGGACTTCACATAGCGGATTTGCTCGACGCGAAGCGGGAGGCGATGGCACTCGAGCTCCTGGCGGGTGAGGCCGGACTCGAGCGCCCGTTGCCAGGTCCGGATGTGTCCAGCCCCGGTCTGGCGCTTAGCGGATTCGAAGACCGCTTTGTGGCCGACCGGATCCAGGTGCTTGGCGAGACCGAGATCGCTTTTCTGAACTCGCTGCCAGCCGCGGAGTGCCGAGAGCGTGTCGACTCGATTCTGTCTGCGGGAGTGCCGTGCCTGGTGGTCACCAAAGGGCTGGATCCCCCGGCGCCGGCCGTGGAGGCAGCGCAAGCCCGAGACGTGCCGCTGCTGCGGACCGGGCTCAAGACCGGAGATTTCTACCGACGGATCAAGCCGTATCTGGAGGAGGCCTTTGCTCCCAGCACGGCGATCCACGGATCTCTGGCCGACGTGTACGGTGTGGGCCTGCTGTTCGTCGGCCCGAGCGGAATCGGAAAGAGCGAATGCGTGCTGGACCTGGTCGAGCGCGGACACCGAATGGTTGCGGACGATGTTGTTCTGGTGCACCGCCGGGGCCACGATGTGCTCATCGGCAGAGGTCACGAGGTGCAGAAGCATCACATGGAAATCCGCGGCATCGGGATCATCGATGTGCAGGCGCTGTTCGGGATCCGGGCCACGCGCCAGCAGAAGCGGATCGAGGTGGTCGTGCATCTCGAGGAATGGCGTGATGCGGCCCACTACGACAGGACGGGCCTGGAGACGGAGGCGACCGAGATTCTGGACGTGAGCCTGCCTCGCGTCGTCGTGCCCTTGAACCCCGGCAAGAACATCACGGTGATTGCGGAGGTGCTCGCCATGAACCACCTCCTGCGCTACTCCGGAGTCGACTCCGCGGCGGCCTTCAACCGGAATCTGAAGTTGCGTATGCAGTCGATCCGCGAATACCTCGAGGAAGACAATGAATAGGGAGGTCCGTGGGGTCGTGGTCGCGCATGCGGGGCTGGCAGAGGCACTAGTGAACTGCGTGAACCGCATCGCCGGTGCATCCGATGCCCTCGTCGCGATCAGCAACGAAGGCCTCCCGCCCGCGGAGCTTCAGTCGCGCCTGTCGGCGGCTGTGGGTCCCGGACCGGCGATCGTCTTCGTGGACCTCTCGAGTGGAAGCTGCGCGTTGGCGGGCCGCACCGTCGCCGCCGAGAGGTCGGAAACCGCGGTGATTACCGGAGTGAACCTGCCGATGCTGCTCGACTTCGTCTTTCATCGCGACCTGGGGCTCGCCGAGCTCGTGGAGCGCGTGGTGCACAAGGCCCACGCGGGCACGACGGTCCACATGCAGGCAGGGACCGAGGCGAGCGAATCGACGCA